>NZ_JBZWDB010000001.1:0-1048561 GCF_058681775.1 Nocardioides sp. FY1077
GGGGGGGGGGGGGGGGGGGGGGGGGGGGGGGGGGGGGGGGGGGGGGGGGGGGGGGGCCCCCCCCCCCCCCCGCGACCGCACGACCCCGCACGACCCAGCCGCCACCCCGCCCGCCGACCGGCCGACCCCGAGGACCCGCGTGGACGACATCACCTCCCAGCCCGACCTGGTGCTGCAGGCCTTCTGGCTGACCCTCCAGCTCACCCTGATCGCGGGCCTGACCTCGCTGGTCCTCGGCACGGTGCTGGCCGCGATGCGCGTCGGGCCGGTGGCGGTGCTGCGGAAGGCCGCGGCGACGTACGTGAGCGTCGTGCGCAACACCCCGCTGCTGATCGTCTTCGTGTTCGTCTTCGTGGCGTTCCCCAACATGGGGCTCTTCGTCGACACCCCGTTCCTGCTCAAGGGCGTCATCGCCCTCACCTTCTACACCGCGGCGTTCGTCGCCGAGGCGCTGCGCGCCGGCGTCAACGCGGTGCCGCTGGGCCAGGCCGAGGCGGCCCGCGCGATCGGGCTGACCTTCGGGCAGAACATGACCAACGTCGTGCTGCCGCAGGCCTTCCGTGCGGTCGTGCCGCCGATGGCCAGCGTGCTGATCGCGCTGACCAAGAACACCTCGGTCGCGGCGGTCTTCGGCATCCTGGAGGCCACCGCACGCATGCGGACCTTCACCAACAACAGCGCCGACGACACCGTGATCTTCCTCGTCTTCGCCCTCGGCTACATCGTCATCGTCGAGGCCATCTCCGCCGGGGCCTGGGGCCTCGAGCGTCGCTGGAGGGTGGCGCGATGACCAGCGTCCTGTTCGACGTCCCGGGCCCGCGCACCCGCGCACGCCACCGCGTCTACACCGTCGTCGCCCTGCTGGGGCTGCTCGGGCTGCTGGCGGCGTTCGGCTGGCTGCTGGCCGACCAGGGCGAGCTCGAGTACGAGCTGTGGGAGCCGTTCCTCACCCCCGACTACCTCCGGGTGCTGCTCGTCGACGGGCTGCTGAAGACCCTGCAGATGGCCGCCACCGCGATCCTGCTCGCGGTCGTGCTGGGCGTGCTCCTGGGCGTGGGCAAGCTGTCGGAGCACCGCGCGCTGCGCTGGCCCTGCTGGCTGGTCGTGGAGTTCTTCCGCGCGGTGCCGCTGCTGCTGCTGATCGTCTTCATCTTCTTCACCTACGGCACCGGCGACGGCATCGGCTCCTACTGGTCGGTGGTCATCGGCCTCGCGCTCTACAACGGGGCCGTGCTCGCCGAGATCTTCCGTGCCGGGGTGCTGGCGCTGCCGTCGGGCCAGGCCGAGGCGGCGTACGCCCTCGGGATGCGCAAGACGCAGGTGATGACGCAGGTGCTGCTGCCGCAGGCGGTCAAGATCATGCTGCCGGCGATCATCAGCCAGTGCGTGGTGGCGCTGAAGGACACCAGCCTGGGCTTCTACGTGCTCGCGCCCGGGCTCACCACCGTCGGCCGCGCCGTCTGGGGCGAGTTCGGCAACCAGCTGCAGACCGCGGTCGTGCTGGCGGCGCTCTACATCGTGGTCAACCTGCTGCTCTCGGGTGTGGCCACGCTCGTGCAGCGGCGGCTGGTCGGCGAGCACAGCCCGCTCGACCTCACCCGCGTCGGGAACATGGACGGCGGGCAGAACGCCGGCGGGGCCGCCGGGACCTGACCGGCCGGACCCCTACTTCTTGGGGGTGACGTGCAGGTGGATGACGCCCTGGATCACCACGGTGCCGTCGTCGCGCACGCCGCGCACCCGCACGGGCAGCGCGGGGTCCTCGGAGGTCCACTGCTCGGGGTCGGTCTCGGCGACGCAGGTGATGTCGCTGGTGGCCTTGGCGGTGTAGGACACCTCCATTCCCTTCGGGATCCAGCGCTTGTCGGCGGGGATCGTGGCCTCGGCGAGCGCACCCATCGCCGCCTCGAGGCCGTTGCAGAGCGCGATCGCGTGCACGGTGCCGAGGTGGTTGTGCACGGCACGCCGCTTCGGGATGACCAGCTCGGCGCGGTTGGGCTCGAGCACCGTGAAGCGGGGGCGGATGGTGGCGAAGTACGGCGCCTTCTGCCCGAACAGCACGGAGAACACGCGGGTGCCGACGGCCTGGCCGATGACCGGCAGGGTGCTGGTGGTGCGCCACAAGGAGAGGACCTGACTCATGGCGCGCACATTACTCTGGAGTAACTTGAGGCGCCACCCGCGTCTCTCCCCCACGCCCTCCACGCCGCGCCACGGCCGGATGCGGTCGCGGCCGATCGTGGCGCCCGGCCCCGCCGGTGCTAGCGTTGTGGCACCGCCTCGTCGCGGCGCCCGCACCTGGCGGCGCCGGCCGTGGACGGCCCCTCGGGACGTGCTCCCCCCGCTCGGCTCGAGGGGTCGCCCTCGGCCGGCGCTCCTGCGCGGCCGAGGCGCCCGGTCACCGGCTCGCCAGCAGCTCCACCCGGTTGCCCGCGGCGTCGCGCACGTGCACCCGCCGGTAGCCCGGAAAGGTGTCCTCCTCACGCCGGTCGACCTCGTGGCCCAGCGCCTCGAGCCGCTGCGCCGCCGCCGTCAGCGCGGCGTCGTCGTCGAGCAGCAGGGCCGGGTGGGCACGGCGCGCCGGCACCGTCTCGGCCTCCGCGCCGACGTGCACCTCGGCGGTGACGGCGCCGGCGTCGTCCAGGGCGCGGAACCACGCCCCACCGCGGGCGCGCAGCGCCGGCGGCTTGTCCACCTCGACCAGGCCGAGCCCGTCGACCCAGAAGCGGCGCGCGGCGTCCTCGCCCCCGGGCGGACAGGACAGCTGCACGTGGTGCAGCCGGGCGCTCACGCCGCCCTCCGGGCCACCGCGAAGACCCGGCGGAACGGCAGCAGCACGCTGCCGTCGGCGCGCCGGGGGTAGGCGAGGTCGAGGCGGCGGCGCAGCTCGGCCTCGAAGTCGGGGCGCAGCGCGTCGGGCAGCGCCTGCAGCGTCGGGCGCGCGCCGGTGGCGGAGATCCAGGTGAAGACCGGGTCGTCGCCGGTGAGCACGTGCACGTAGGTGGTCTCCCACGCGTCGACCTCGACGCACCCCGCCCCCGCCAGGGCGTCGAGGTAGGTGACGGCGTCGTGGCTGGCGGGGGCGGCCACGTCGCGCAGGTGCGCGGCGTACGGCGCCTCGCCCGCCAGCTCGCGGCGCAGCTCGTGGCTCGGCTCGCCCATGTTGCCCGGCACCTGCAGGGCCAGCCAGCCGCCGGGGCGCACGGTGTCGACCAGCGCCGGCAGCAGGTCGAGGTGTCCGGGCACCCACTGGAGCGTGGCGTTGCTCAGCAGCACGTCGACCTCGCCGGGCGGGGCGGCGGTCACCCAGTCGCGCAGGTCGGCCACCCGGTGCTCCACGCCGGGCGTGGCCCGGGCGGTGCCCGCCGCGACCATCTCCGCGCTGGAGTCGACGCCGACCACGCGGGCCTGCGGCCAGCGCCGGGCGAGGAGGTCGGTGAGGGTGCCGGGCCCGGCACCGAGGTCGACGACCAGCCGCGGTGCGTCGGCGCCGACCCGGGCGAGCAGCTCGACGAAGGGCCGGCCGCGCTGGTCGGCGTAGGTGAGGTAGTGCTCGGGGTCCCAGGTGTGGGTCATCGCGGCTCCAAGTGTCTTGACGTCAAGACAGTTTGTCCTGCGGTCCGTCCAGCGGCAAGGGGCTCGACCTCTTGACATCAAGATTCTCGATCTGCCCTATCCTGGGAGGGTGCGGGACGAGGTGGACGAGCTGATCGAGGCGTGGGCGCGCGAGCGCAGCGACCTCGACCTCGCACCCGTCGCCGTCTTCAGCCGCATCTCGCGGCTCGCCCGCCACCTCGACCTCGCCCGCCGGGCCGCGTTCACCGCCGCCGAGGTGGAGCCGTGGGAGTTCGACGTGCTGGCCGCGCTGCGTCGCGCCGGGGCGCCGTACGAGCTGTCCCCCGGCCGGCTGCTGCGCGAGACGCTGGTGACCAGCGGCACGATGACCAACCGGGTCGACCGGCTGGTCGCGCGCGGCCTGGTGGAGCGCTATCCCGACCCCGCCGACCGGCGCGGGGTGATCGTGCGGCTGACGCCCCAGGGCGGCACGGCGGTCGACACCGCCTTCTCCGCGCTGCTCGCCGCCGAGCACGAGCTGCTCGCCGACCTGCCCACCCGCGAGCGCGAGCAGCTGGCGCGCTTGCTGCGCACCCTGCTCGTGCCCTTCTCCTGACCGCTCCGGCCCCTGGGCTACTCCAGCAGCTCTGCGGCCTCGAGCCACTCCAGCTCGAGCTCCTCGCGCTCCGCGGCGAGGGCGTGCAGCGACGCCGACAGCGTGGCCAGGCGCTCGTAGTCCTGGGCGTGCTGCACCACCTCGGCGTTCAGGGTGGCCTCCTGCTCGCTGATGCGCGCCAGCCGCTTCTCGATGCGCGCCACCGACTTGCGGGCGGTGCGCTCCTCGGCGCTGCCCGCCTTCGCCCCGCCCGAGGGCGCGGACGCCGACGCGGGGGTGCCGGTGGCCATCGGCACGTCGAGGGAGCGGGCGCGCCGCTCCAGGTACTCGTCGACCCCGCGGGGCAGCATCGAGATCTGGCCGTCGCCCAGCAGCGCCCACACCGTGTCGGTGACCCGCTCCAGGAAGTACCGGTCGTGCGAGACCACCACCAGCGTGCCGGGCCAGCCGTCGAGGAAGTCCTCGAGCACGTTGAGGGTGTCGATGTCGAGGTCGTTGGTGGGCTCGTCGAGCAGCAGCACGTTGGGCTCGGTGAGCAGCAGCCGCAGCAGCTGGAAGCGTCGCGCCTCGCCACCGGACAGGTCGCCGATGCGGGCGGTGAGCTTGTCACCGGTGAAGCCGAAGCGCTCCAGCATCGAGGTGGCGGTCAGCTCGGCGCCGTCGAGGGTCTTCGCGACGCGACGGATCGCCTCCACGGTGGGCAGCACCCGCCCGTCGGGGTCGAGGTCGTCGAGCTGCTGGGTGAGGTGCTGCAGCGCCACGGTGCGCCCGTGCTTGACCTTGCCGCCCGCCGGGGCGAGGTCCCCGGAGAGCAGCGAGAGCACCGAGGTCTTGCCGGCGCCGTTGACGCCGACGATGCCGACCCGGTCGCCGGGGCCCAGGCGCCAGGTGGCGTGCTGCAGCAGCCGCCGCTCGCCGCGCACCAGGTCGACGTCCTCGAGGTCGATCACGTCCTTGCCCAGGCGCTGGGTGGCGAAGCGCTGCAGCTCGAGGCGGTCGCGCGGGGCCGGCACGTCCTCGATCAGTGCGTTGGCGGCGTCGATGCGGAACTGCGGCTTCGACGTGCGCGCCGGCGGGCCGCGTCGCAGCCAGGCCAGCTCCTTGCGGGCGAGGTTGGCGCGGCGGCTCTCGCTGGCCGCGGCCTGGCGGGAGCGCTCCGCCTTGGCGAGCACGAACGCGGCGTAGCCGCCCTCGTAGGCGTCGACCTGGCCGTCGTGGACCTCCCAGGTGAACTGGCAGACCTCGTCGAGGAACCACCGGTCGTGGGTGACCACGACCATCGCCGAGGAGCGCTGGCGCAGGTGGGCCGCCAGCCACGCCACGGCCTCGACGTCGAGGTGGTTGGTGGGCTCGTCGAGCACCACCAGGTCGTGGTCGCCGAGCAGCAGCGCCGCGAGGGAGCACCGGCGCCGCTCGCCGCCGGACAGGCCGAGGACGGGCCGGTCGAGGGCGACCCCGGCCAGCAGCACCTCCACGACCTCGCGGGTGCGGGAGTCGGCGGCCCACTCGTGGTCGGAGCGACCGGTGAGCACCGCCTCGCGCACGGTGTGGGTGTCGTCGAGCTCGTCGCCCTGGTGGAGGTAGCCGACCAGCAGCCCGCGCTGGCGCGAGACGCGGCCGGTGTCGGGCGCCTCGAGGCCGGTCATCACCTCGAGCAGGGTGGTCTTGCCGTCGCCGTTGCGGCCCACGATGCCGATGCGCTCGCCGGCACTGATGCCGAGGGAGACCTCGGTGAGCAGGGGGCGCACGCCGTAGGACTTCGAGACGCGCTCGAGGTTCAGGAGGTTGGCCATGTCAGGCGTATTCGACCACGTGGGCGCCCGAGACCGGACCGGGGGCCGTCAGCACGGCGGCGCGACCGCCGGTGCCCGGGGACCCGTCGGGGGCGTCGTCGGGGTGCTCCTCGAGGTGGGTGGCCAGCCGGGCGGTCACCTCCTGGGCGTGCTGCCTGTCGTCGCACAGCATCAGCACCGTGGGGCCGGAGCCCGACAGCAGCGAGCCCAGCGCGCCGGCCTCCGCGCCGGCGGCGAACACCCCGGCGAGGTCGGGGCGCAGGTCGAGCGCGGGATCCTGCAGGTCGTTGGCCAGTGCCTCGGCCAGGCGGACCGGGTCGCCCTGCTCGAGCGCGGCCACCAGTGCGGCGGGCACCACCGGGTCGGGCAGCGCCGCACCCTCGGGGACCCGGGCGGCCAGCCGCTCGTCGAAGCGCCGGTAGACCGCCGGTGTGGACAGCCCGCGACCGCTGACCACCGCCACCCACCACCAGGACCCGCGGTCGGCCAGCGGGCTCACCCGCTCGCCGTGGCCCAGGCCGAGGGCGGTGCCCCCGAGCAGCGCGAACGGCACGTCGCTGCCCAGGCGCGCGGCGAGGGCGAGCAGGTCGTCGTCGGAGGTCTGCAGGTCCCAGAGCCGGTCGAGGGCCACCAGCGTGGCGGCGGCGTCGGCCGACCCGCCCGCCATGCCGCCGGCCACCGGGATGCCCTTGTGGATGTCGATGCGCGCCGCCCGCCGCAGGCCGTGGTGGGCCAGCAGCGCGCGGCCCGCGCGCACGGCGATGTTGTCGTCGTCGCCGGGCACGTCGCCCACGGCGACGTGGCGCTCGGCCTGCACCGTCACCGACCAGGTGTCGGCCTCGCTCACCGTGACGTCGTCGTAGAGCCCGATGGCCTGGTAGACGGTGGCCAGGGGGTGGAAGCCGTCGTCGGCCAAGGACCCGACGCCGAGGTGGAGGTTGACCTTCGCCGGCGCCCGCACGGTGACGCTCATGCGACGCCCACCCCGTGCAGCGCCTCGGTGACCCGCACGAACTCGTCGACGCCGAGCTGCTCGCCGCGCGCCATCGGGTCGACGCCGGCCGCCTCCAGGGCGGCGGTGGCGGCCTCCGCCGAGCCGGCCAGCCCGCGCAGCACCCCGCGCAGGGCCTTGCGCCGCTGCGCGAACGCGGCGTCGACGACCGCGAAGACCTGCTCGCGGCTCACCGGGGTCACCGGCGGCTCGCGCCGGGTCCAGGCCACCAGCCCCGAGTCGACGTTGGGCGCGGGCCAGAACACGTTGCGGCCCACGGCGCCCGCGCGGCGCACGTCGGCGTACCAGGACGCCTTCACCGACGGCACGCCGTACACCTTGGAGCCGGGGCCGGCGGCGAGCCGGTCGGCCACCTCGGCCTGCACCATCACCAGCCCGCGCTCGAGGCTGGGCAGCAGGGCCAGCAGGTGCAGCAGCACCGGCACCGACACGTTGTAGGGCAGGTTGGCCACCAGCGCGGTGGGGGCGGGGCCGGGCAGCGCGGTCACCCGCATCGCGTCGGCGAGCACGACCTCGCAGCGCGCGGCCTGCGCCGGGGCGTACGTCGCGATGGTCCGGGGCAGGCGGGTGGCCAGGGCCTCGTCGACCTCCACGGCCACGACCCGGCCCGCCACCTCGAGCAGCGCCAGCGTCAGGGAGCCCAGCCCGGGGCCGACCTCCAGCACGGTGTCGGCGGGCCCGACCTGCGCGGCCCGGACGATGCGGCGCACGGTGTTGGCATCGATGACGAAGTTCTGCCCGCGCTGCTTGGTGGGTCGCAGGTCGAGCTCGGCCGCGAGCAGACGCACCTCCGCCGGCCCGAGCAGTCGCGGGACTGCGGGGCCGGCGGTGGTGTCAGACATGCTGACCAGCGTAGTGGGCGGCACGGAGCCGCCCGGCCCACCGGCCGGGGTCGACCGGGGGGCGGCGGTGCTCAGGTGGGCAGGCCCAGCGAGGCCGCGCAGCCCGGCCAGGCGCCGTAGCCGCCGGAGGCGTCGCGCAGCTTGGTCGCGATCGCGATCTGGGTCTCGCGGGAGGCCTCGCTCGGCAGGCCGGGGCCGCCGTAGGCCTGCCACGTGCCGAGGCTGAACTGCAGGCCGCCGTAGTAGCCGTTGCCGGTGTTGATGGCCCAGTTGCCACCCGACTCGCACTGCGCGAGGGAGTCCCAGACGGTGCTGCCGCCGGAGAAGTCGGCGGCCGGGGCGGGCGCCGGCTCGGGCTCCGGCTCCGGCTCGGGGCGGGCCTTGGTGCCGACCTGCACGACGCGGTCGAGCGGGTTCAGCGTGATCGTGGCGCGCAGCTCCTTGCGGCTCACCTCGGCGCCGTTGCGCAGCACGACGGCGTAGGTCACGGTGCGGCGACCGGTGCGACCCTCCTGGGCCACGGCGGTCTCGCCGACGAAGAGCGAGGAGTCGTCACGCTCGACGGTGCCGAAGCCGATGGCCTGGCCCTTCACGGTGCGCTCGACGCGGCGCACGTCGGTGAACACGATGCGGTCGCCGTCGGTGACCTCGCGGCCGAGGCCGGGGCGCACCTGGTCGCGGTCGTGCACCTTCACACCGATCTCGGCGAGCGCGTCGCCCACGGTGAGGGCGGTGAGCTGACGCTCGACGGGCTTCTTGCCGGCCAGCGCCAGCGTGAGCCGCTTGGGCGTCACCACGGTGAGCGAGGCACCGCTGCGGTCGATGCTTCCACCGCGGCTGAGCGAGAGGTCGGCGTCGGTGAACCCGCGACCGATCTGGTCGAGCGCGCCGGCCACGTCGGTGGCGGTCACCCAGTAGGTCTGCTGCACGCCGTCGACCTCGACCTCGAGGGGCCGGCCGTAGCGGACGCTGATCGCGCTGCCGTCCTCGACGTCGTCGCCGAGCTCGGGCACGACCTCGTCGTGCTCGCCGACCTCGATGCCCTCGGCGGCCAGCACCTCCCCCACGGTGCCCGCGCGCGAGGTGACCTCGCGCGGCTGGCCGTCGAGGGAGACGGTGACGGACTTGCTCATCGAGGCGTAGCCGAGGGTGGTGCCCCCGACGGCCAGGACCACGAGGGCGACGAGACCGACCATGAGGGCGCGGCTGCGGCTGGCTCCGGCGAGGCGAGCGCCCACCCGGTGGGCGAGGCTGCGTCGAGTCTGGGAAGGCACACTGCTCCGAACGTCGTGCTGTCCGGTCCTCGGGGAGCCCGACCCGCCCGCACGGACGCCCTCCCCGGTGAGGGCGCAGGCCGCGCGGACGACGTCGCGGGCGACGTCGCGTGGGTCCGGCCGGATCGTCCCGATCCCGGCTTTCAGTCCCCCACCTGAACAGCCGAGCCCCGCCCGGCGCAAACCTCCGTCCACATCCCGGGGCCGACGTGAGCAGGCTCTCAGCACTGAGGGGGCCCGTTGAGGAGCCCTCTCAGTCGCCCTGACCTGCGCAGACGCCGCGACGCGCCGACGGTCGCCCCGTGCACGGCAAAATCGCGGCCACGGGTGCCGGCCGAGCGCCGCCGCGGCTCACCAGGCTCCGCCGAAGGCCTCCTCGGTGGTGGCGTCGATGATGGCGCACAGCTCGCCGAGGTCGTCGCCGCGCACCTGCGCCATCGCCCGCACGGTGTGCGGCACCAGGTAGCTGGCGTTGGGGCGCCCGCGCCACGGCACGGGGGTCAGGAAGGGGGCGTCGGTCTCCACCAGCAGCCGGTCGCGCGGCACCACCACGAGGGCCTCGCGCAGCGGGGCGGCGTTGGAGAAGGTGACGGTGCCGGCGAAGGACAGGTAGGCGCCGCGGTCGAGGCAGGCCCGGGCGAACGCCGCGTCTCCCGAGAAGCAGTGCACCACCCAGCGCTCGGGCACGCCCTCCTCGTCGAGCACGCGCAGCACCTCGTCGTGGGCGTCGCGGTCGTGGATGACCAGGGTCTTGTCGAGGCGCTTGGCGAGGTCGACGTGACGACGGAACGACTCCACCTGCGCGGCCCGCCCGTCCTCGCCGGTGCGGAAGTGGTCGAGGCCGGTCTCCCCGACCGCGCGGACCTTGTCGTGGGCGCCGGCCAGCCGCTCGATCTCCGCCATCGCCTCGTCGAGGCGGCCCTCCGCGGCCAGGCGTGGCGCCTCGTTGGGGTGCAGCGCCACCCCGGCCACGATCGGGGCGTACGCCGCGGCGGCCTGCACCGCCCAGCGGGCACCGGGCAGGTCGCAGCCGATCTGCACGATGCGGGGCACCCCCACCGCCGTGGACGCCGCCAGCGCGTCCTCCACCCCGAACCAGCCCGCCCCTGTCGGCTCCTGGGCGGCGTCCTGGGCGGCGTCCTGGGCGGCGTCGGCCGTCGCCACGGCGTCGGCGATGTCGAGGTGGCAGTGGTTGTCGACCACGGGGTGCGGCAGCGGCTCGGGCGCCGGCGGCCGCTCCCGGTTGCGCCGGCTGCCGCGCTCGTCGGTGGCCGACCGGGCGCGGGTGGGCCCGTCGGGCCGGGCGGGCTGCTCCCCCGGCGGCGAGCTCGGGCTCACGACGCCGCGACGCGGGCCAGCACGGCGGCGGCGGCCTGCTCGGGGGCCTGCGTGGGGATCCAGTGGGTGACGCCGGGCAGCACGACGAGCCGGTAGGGCGCGTCGACGTGGCGCCCGCACCGCTCGGCCGCGCGCCGGTCGACGAACGAGTCGCCGTCGCTCCACACCATCGTGGTCGGCACGGTCACGTCGCGGCGGGCCGCGGCGCGGTCGGTGAAGGGCAGCGCGCGGTACCACGCCAGGCCGCCGGGCAGGGCGCCCGCGTCGACGATCTCCCGCTGGAAGCGCGCGACGTCGTCGTCGGTCATGCCGCCGTCGCGCAGCAGCCGCGCGAACACCCCGCGCCGGGCGAGCAGCTCGGCACCGCCCGGCACCTGGAAGGCTCCGACGTACCAGCTGCGCAGGCCCTGGCGCGAGCCGAGCAGCGCGCTGACGAACGCCGCGGGGTGGGGCACCGAGAACGCGGTGAGGGAGCGCACGAGGTCGGGGCGGGTGGTGGCGAGGTGCCAGGCGACGACGGCGCCCCAGTCGTGGCCCACGACGTGCACCTTGCTCTCCTGGCCGCGCACTCCGCCGCGGCCGGGCTCGCCGACCAGCTGCTCGACCAGCGCGGCGACGTCGTCCGACAGCTCACCGACGCGGTAGGCGCGGCGCCCCGAGGGACGCGCGCCCGGGGAGTAGCCGCGCTGGTCGAGGGCGTAGGTGCGCAGGCCCTGGGCGTGCAGCAGCGGCGCGACGTGGCGCCAGCTGGTGGCGCGCTCGGGGAACCCGTGGAGCAGCACGACGGGGTCGCCGTCGAGGGGGCCCTCGTCGACCACGTCGAGCACGAGCCCGTCGCGGGTGAGCTGCGTCAGCCGCCCGCTCACGGCTTGTGCACCAGGTCGTACACCTCGCGCTTGGGCACTCCGGCTATGCGGGCCACCTCCACGATCGCCTCCTTGCGGCTGGTCCCGGCGGCCTCGCGGTCCGCGACGGCGGCGCGCAGGCTCTCGGGGTCGTTGTCGAGCGCCATCGTCGCAGCCGCCCCCGACACCACGATGGTGACCTCGCCGCGCACGCCCTCGCCGGCCCACTCGACGAGCTCGCCGAGCGGTCCGCGGCGCACCTCCTCGTGGGTCTTGGTCAGCTCGCGGCACACCGCGGCGGCCCGGTCGTCGCCCCAGGCCTGCGCCATCGCGGCCAGCGCCGCCGCCGTGCGGTGGGGCGCCTCGAAGAACACCATCGTGCGCTCCTCGGTGCCGAGCCCCGCCAGCCGGCGGGCGCGCTCGCCGGCCTTGCGCGGCAGGAACCCCTCGAAGCAGAACCGGTCGACCGGCAGCCCGCTGACCGCGAGGGCGGTGAGCACCGCGCTGGGTCCGGGCACGGCGGTGACCAGCACGCCGGCCTCCACCGCCGCCGCGACCAGGCGGTAGCCGGGGTCGGAGACGCTGGGCATGCCGGCGTCGGTCACCAGCAGCACCCGCTCGCCCGCGAGCAGCGCCTCCAGCAGCTGGGGCGTGCGGGCGGTCTCGTTGCCCTCGAAGTACGACACCACGCGCCCGCGCAGCGTCACCTCGAGGTCGGTCGTCAGGCGCCGCAGCCGGCGGGTGTCCTCGGCGGCCACCACGTCGGCGCCCGCGAGCTCGGCGGCGAGGCGGGGCGAGGCGTCGCCCACCCGGCCGATCGGGGTGCCGGCCAGGACCAGCACACCGGGGCCGTCGGGGGCGTCGCGGCCCGCGGGGCCGTCGGCCGCGGGGCGGGGGGCGGCGGCGGGGTCGGGGTCGGGCATGCGCCGATCATGTCAGCCCGGGCGCCCCGACCGGGGTCGCGGAGGGCTCGACGCGGGAGGCCGGTGGGGCGCCGCGACGTAGAGTCCAGCCCCGTGACGACCACGCAGGCGCCACCCGGGCCGCTGCCGGGCCCGCCCGGCGCCTCCGGGGCGTCGCCCGCCCCTGCGGCGCCGAGCGCCTGGGCGCGCGCACGCGGCCGGCTGCGGGCCGAGGACCCGTTCGTCGGGTGGTCGGCGGCGGTCGGGCTGACCCTGCTCGCGCTGTTCCTGCGGGTGTGGCGGCTGGGCTCGCCGGCGGAGTTCGAGTTCGACGAGACCTACTACGCCAAGGACGCCTGGTCGCTGGCCCACCACGGCTACGTCCGCGACTACGTGGAGGGCGCCGACGGCGAGATCCTCGCCGGCACGACCCGCGGGCTCTGGCAGGACGACCCGTCGATGATCGTGCACCCCGAGGTCGGCAAGTGGCTGATCGCGCTGGGCGAGAAGGCGTTCGGGATGACCCCCTTCGGGTGGCGCATCTCCGCCGCGGTGGTGGGCGCGCTGATGGTGCTGGTGATGTGCCGCCTGGCCCGCCGGGTCACCGGCTCCACCCTCCTCGGCCTGGTCGCGGGCCTCCTGCTGATGCTCGACGGGCTGCACTTCGTGCTGTCCCGGCTGGCGCTGCTCGACATCTTCCTGGCCTTCTTCGCGCTGTGCGCGGTGGCCTGCGTGGTCAACGACCGCGACCAGCACCGCACCCGGCTGGCCCGCCGGCTCGACGTCCCGGTGACCGACCCCCGCTCGTGGGGTCCGGTGCGCGGGCTGCTGCTGCGGCCGTGGCTGCTGCTCGGCGGCGTCTGCGCGGGCCTGGCGGTCGGCACCAAGTGGACCGCGCTCTACCTGCTGGCCGCGCTCGGGCTGCTGGTCTGGGCGTGGAGCGCCGGCGCCCGGCGCTCGTTCGGCGTGCGCCTGCCGGTGCTGCGCTCGGCGCTCACCGACGGCGTCGCGGCGTTCGTCCAGCTGGTCGCGGTGGCCGGCCTGGTCTACACCGCCAGCTGGGGCGGCTGGCTGGCCCACGCCGACCGCTACGAGGACGCCCTGTCGTCGACGCAGTACACCCAGTACGCCGGCCAGGGCCACTGCGAGGGCGAGTCGTACGTCTCCGACGACCCCGACACCGACGCGCGCTGGCCCACGGCCACCGAGCCCGACGCGAGCGGCCCGGGCGAGCTGGTGCAGTCGCTGCGCTCGCTCTGGTACTACCACCAGGACGTCTACACCTTCCACACCAGCTTCCTGAACTGCTCCGAGCACACCTACGCCTCCAAGCCGTCGGGCTGGCCCCTGCTCAACCGCCCCGTCGGGGTCGCCGCCGACACCGGTATCGAGCCCGGCACCCGCGGGTGCACGGCGCCCGAGGGCAGCGACTGCCTGCGCCAGGTGCTGCTGATCGGCACCCCGGTGATCTGGTGGGGCGGCCTGGTGGCGCTGCTGTTCTCGGTGGTGGTGTGGCTGGGGGCGCGCGACTGGCGTCACGGGCTGGTCGTGGTCGGTGCGGCCGCCACCTGGCTGCCGTGGCTGCTCTACGACGACCGCCCGATCTTCTCCTTCTACGCCGTGATGATGCTGCCGTTCGTCGTGCTGTCGCTGACGCTGGCCATCGGTGCGCTGATCGGCACGTCGCGGGCGCCGACGACCCGGCGCACCGTCGGCGTCGTGGTCGCGGGGGCGTTCGTGGTGCTGGCGATGCTCAACTACGCCTGGTTCTGGCCGGTGTTCACCAACGGGCTGCTCACCCACGACGCGTGGCTGCAGCGGGTGTGGTTCGACCGCTGGATCTAGGCCGGGCCGGTGCGCTCGGCGCCCTCGGCGGGCGGGTCCTCGGCGGCGGTGCCTAGGCTCGGGGCCATGACCTCCCGCGCCACCACGGCGGCCCGATGAGCAGCGTCGTCCCGGGCTGGGACACGCTCCCGGCCCCGCTGCTCGACTTCTGGACCGAGCGCCACCTGTGCACGCTGACCACCCTGCGTCCCGACGGCCGGCCCCACGTCGTGCCGGTCGGGGTCGCTCTCGACGTCGAGCGCCGCTGCGCCTGGGTGATCACCTCCCCCACCAGCCGCAAGGCGCGCAACCTCCTCGCCGAGCCCGGTGACCGCAGGGTGGCGGCGTGCCAGGTGGACGGCGCCCGCTGGGCCACCCTCGAGGGCACCGCGCAGGTGCACGACGACCCCGCCGACGTGGCGCGCGCCGTTGAGCGGTACGCCGCGCGCTACCGCCAGCCGCGGGAGAACCCCACCCGGGTGGCCCTGCGCCTCGAGGTCGACCGGTTCGTGTTCGGCCCCGGCCTGCTGCGCGAGCCCGCCGCCGGCTGACCGGCGGCGCTACACGCAGGTGTTGGCGAACCGCACGAGGTCGAAGGCGCTGTAGTGCGACGGGTCGTCGTGCGGACCCTGCACGCCGCGCACCGACACGTCGACGCCGCGGTCGCGCAGCGCGTCGGCCAGCGCGGTGGTGTTGCTGGCGAACGGCACGTAGGGGTCGCTGGGCGAGGCCACGAAGCGGTAGCGGACGTCGTCGGGCAGCCGCGAGGCGTTGTCGACGGGGTTGCGGTCGACCGGGGGCGGGCCGGCGTACGCCGTGCGGATGAAGCCGTTCGCGCCCGGCACGTTCGACATCGTGCCCATGTCGACGGCCGCCTTGACGCCGTACCAGCAGCGGGGGCCGCCCTTGCCGTGGAGCATCGCGTTGAGGGAGGTGGTGGCGCCCATCGAGGTGCCGACGAACAGCTTGACCGGGGCGCCGCCCTGCTCGGAGGCCCACTCCATCAGCCGCTCGGTGTCGGCGGTGGAGTCGGGGTTGCCCCACGACTCGCGGTGGAACAGCGACGACGCCACGACCCAGCCGTCGCGGCGCAGCGCGTCGAGCCAGGGCCCGTCCATCTTGTCGTTGACGTTGCCGCCCTGGCCGTGGAAGAAGACCGCGACGCCCTTCGGCTCGCTGGTCGGCGGCAGGTTGACCCGGGCGGGCTGGCCGGCGAGCAGCTGCTCGACCTGCTCCCCGGGGTGCTCGCCGCTGGCGCCCGTGGTGGCCAGCACCAGGCCCAGCGCCAGGACACCGGCGACGAGCAGCTGACCGACCCGCTTCGGCACGCCGGAGCGGCGGGAGCCGAGCACCGGCGAGGTGGGTCGCGACGAGGACATGGGGACGATTATCGGCACAGCACGCGGCTGCTGGCACATCGTTCGCGGAACTGGTCACCGTGCCCCGCCGGCAGGCCCCCCGGGTCACCTCCGCGGCCGCCTCCGCGGGCCGCCGGGGATCGAGACCGGATCGTGATGGCTGCGGGCTGGGACGACCCGGCCCCGGCCACGGCCCACCGGGTAGACAGGGCCGACGACGTGGGAGCGGCTCGGCGCCCCCGGTCGACCAGACGGACGGCGGTGGGTGCGGTGGGGTCGCGACGAGGGCGCACCACCGGGGGGCGCCGCCGCAGGGGCGGGCCGCTGCGCGCCGTGCTGCTGGTCGCCGTGCTCGCCGCACCCGCCGCGCTGACCGCCTGCGGCGAGGCCGGCGGCCCCGCGACGTCCGGCGCGGTCGAGCTCTCGCTGCCCGTCGGCAGCCCGGCGTACGACGCCGCCGCGCCGGCCTGGGCGATCGGCACCTCGGTGCACGTCGGCGACGTCGAGGTCACCGCCCGCCCCGCCCCGGAGGCGTTCGTGGTGACGACCTCCGGCCTGTACTACCTCGCCCGCGAGCGGCTGTGGTTCACCGCCGGCACCGCCGAGGCCGTGGAGGTGGCCGAGGTCGGCGCCACCGACGGCCGGCTGGCGCTCTCCCCCGACGGGCGTCACCTCGGGCTCCTCGACGCCTCCGGCGGCCCCACCGACGACGCCGGCACCCCCGTGGCCGTTCCGGTCGTGCTCGACGTGACCACCGGGCGCCAGGTCGTGCGTGCCGACCCCGCCGGCCCCGACGACCCGGCGGACGGCGAGGTCGCCGAGCGCCAGGCCGCGCGGCCCCCGGCGTTCCTCGGCTTCGACGTCGCCCACGCCTACGCCTACGACCCGTGGCGCGGCTCGACGGTGCGGGTGCGCCTCGACGGCACCGGCGAGGTCGAGGAGGTCGACGCCGCAGCGCGGGTCGCAGGACCCGGCGGCGCGGTCGTGGACGCCGCCGTCACCGCGCGCGACCGGCTGCGCCTGCCCCGGGACGCCGAGCCCGCCCCGCGCACCGCGCTGCTCTCCCCCGCGGGGGACCTGCTGCTCGACGCCGCCACCAGCGACCGGCGGCAGGTGCACGACAGCCGCAGCGGACGGGCCACGTCGTTCGACCCCGGGGAGCGCTGGTTCAGCGTGGGCGGGTGGCTCGACCGCGACACCTTCTACGGCGCCGCCAGCGCCCAGGGCTCGCCGGAGGGCCCCACCGGGCGCACCGTGGTGGTGTCGTGCGAGGTGCGCAGCGGTCGCTGCGACCCCGTGGGCGCCGAGGTGCAGCTGCCCGACCGGCCCACCCTGCTGTTCCCCGACGGGCAGCCCGCCGGCGTCCCGCGCTGACCCGGCGCCGGGCCGGCTCCGGGTCAGCGTGGGCAGCGGGTCAGCCGCGCGCCTCCAGCGCCTCGGTGAGCAGCGCGACCAGTGCCTCGAGCTGCACGTCGACCGACGACGAGACCTCCTCGTCGGAGCCGTCGAGCGCCCGGGCGGCCAGGCCGGCCTTGGAGTCGATCAGCTCGGCGACCTTCGTGTCGATGGTCTGCGCGGCGATGATGCGCCACGCCGTGACCGGCTGGTCCTGCCCGATGCGGTGGATGCGGTCGATGGCCTGGGTCTGCTCGGCGTCGGTCCACGACAGCTCGGCCAGCACCAGGTTGGAGGCCACCTGCAGGTTGAGGCCCACGCCCGCGGCCATCAGCGAGCAGACCACCACCTGCACCTCGGGGTCCTCGACGAAGGCGTCGATGTTCTTCTGCCGGGTGCGCGGGGTCTGGTCGCCGCGGATCGAGGCGTAGCGGATGCCGCGCTTGGCGAAGGTCTCCTCCGCGACGTCCATGACGTCGAGGTGCTTGGCGAAGAAGACGACCTTCCCGACGCTGCGCGCGAGCTGGGCGGCGTAGTCGGCGGCCAGGCCCGACTTGGCCTGCCCGATGCGGCGCATCATCGAGAAGACGTTCTCGTCGGTCTTCTGCGTCGTGGTGTCCTCGCGCTCCCACGTGGCGACGCGACGCACGAGCTCGTGGTCGATCCCCCGCACGGTGCGGCCGGAGGTGCGGGTGGTCAGCGCGGTGTCGTAGCGGTCGACCATCCGGCGGGCCAGCTCGCGCTCGGCCTCGCGGATGGAGCGGCCGATCTCGTCGTCCAGCTCGACGGGCAGGTCGGCGATGCGGCGGGCCGGGATGTCGGCGGCGACGTCGATCTTGCGCCGGCGCACGATGCCCATGTCGACCACCGCGGTGCGCGCGGCGGGGTAGAACGCCGGCTCGGCCGGGGTCAACCCGGTCTCCTCCAGCTTCTCCATCAGCCGCGCCCGGGGCGTCTTGTCGTCGGTCCAGCCGAGGAACTGCCAGATGGCGCGGAAGTCCTCGATGTCGTTGATCAGCGGCGTGCCGGTGAGCGCCATCAGCAGCGGACGGGCCACCAGCGTGCGGATGCGCTCAGACAGCTGCAGCACGTGCTGGGAGCGCTGCGAGGTCTTGTTCTTGATGAAGTGGGCCTCGTCGACGACCATCCCGCGGAAGCCGAGGTCGCCCAGCCAGCCGACGTGGCGGTCGAGGATCTCGTAGTTGACCACGACGATGTCGGCGAAGCCGTCGACGTCGGCGCCGTTGCCGTGCACCACGGTCACCGGGTGGTTCGGGGTCCACCGCTCGGCCTCGCGGGCCCAGTTGGTCTTCACCACGTTCGGGACGACGACCAGCAGCGGGAACGCGCCGGCGGCCTGCGCGGCCAGCAGGGCCTGCGCGGTCTTGCCGAGCCCGGGCTCGTCGGCCAGCAGGAACGTGCGGTGGCCCTCGGCGGCGGCCTGCACGACCTGCGCCTGGTGGTGCATCAGCTCCAGGCGGCCCGGGGCGCGCAGCGACTGCGGCTCCGGCAGCGGCATGCAGGCGGAGTGACCGCCGGCGTACTCGAAGGAGCGCAGCAGCGGGCCGATCAGCTCCCAGCCGGCCAGACGGCGCGGGCGCGGCTCGGTGGGCTCGGCGTTGGCGAAGTCGGGGACCAGGAACGGGTTGGCCAGCTTGCGCGAGACCACCGACTGCGGGACGACGCGGCGCTCGGTGAGCGCGGCCACCGCCGTCGACTCCTCGGGGTCGGCGCGCACGACGGCCTCGATGCCGGCGGCCTCGAGCATCTCGCGCTTCAGCAGCGCCGCCGACTCCGACAGCCTGGCGTCCTCGGCGAGCAGCACCAGCAGCGTGGTGTCGCGGGCCGCGGACTTGGCCAGGATGGTGGCGACGCCGTCGAGGCGCTTGAGCTGCTCGGTGCGCTCGGCCTCGGTGACGCTCTCGTCGGCCTTGACCCGGGAGCGCTCCTCGCGCACCAGGATCGCGACGACCTGGAACTTGGTGCGCAGCGACGAGGCCTCGGAGCCGCGGGCGACGCCGTTCTCCACCTCGCGCACGGCGCGCGCGAGCACCGGGATGATGCCCTCGTTGTCGAGGTCGCGCGCACGTCGCTGACGTGTCGCGGTGCGGGACCCACCACCACGGCGCTGGTCTCGTCGAGCCACGTACTCCTCCTCCGGAGCGCCCGGCGTGCACGACCCGGCCGGTGCGGCCCCTGCGCCCGAACGCAGCGACGGCGACCGGCTCGGACGCGGCGGGCCGGGTGGGCCGCTGCGTCGCGTGTCCATCGCGTGTCTCGGCCCCCTGCGACCGCGAGGGGACGCAGCGCCGAGTCGACCCGGCTGCTGCGGGTCTCGGCACGGGGCCGCGGCCACCGGGTGGTGACCGCCTGACCGACCTCCCGCGCAGGGCACCCGGCACGGGCGCCGACGCACCGGGGTGGGTGGCCGCTTCCATGGTAGCCACACACCCCACCCGCGCCACGACTCCCCCGCCGCGTCGGCATCCTCGGGCCGGGGCTTGCGTCATCCGAACCGTGGATGCGACTCCACGCGACGTATGACGTCCGACCCCGCCACCAGCCTCCACCCCGGGGCGGGCCCTTGCGTCATACGAACCGTGGAGGCGACCCCACGATCCGCATGACGTCCGCCCCGCCACCCAGTCACAGACCCGGGGCCGGGTGAGCACGCCGCCGAGCCAGGTTGAGCACGCGCACTCAGGCGCCGGGGGCCCGACGGCGCCAGGCTGGGCACGAGCCCGCCGGGGACACCCGGCCCGACCAGGAGGACACCATGACCGCGTCGAACCCCGCCACCACCCGCAACACCCCGGCCTTCTTCCTGCAGGCGGCCCTGTCGTTCGGCCTGGCCCTCGGCGGCCTGGTCATCGCCGTGCTCTACCTGCCGGTCGACCCGTGGGTGCGTGCGTTCCTCGCGATGACCACGCTCTTCCTGGTGTCGTCGTCGTTCACCCTGGCCAAGGTCATCCGCGACAACCAGGAGAACGCCGCGGTCACCCACCGCCTCGACCAGGCCCGCGTCGACAAGATCCTCGCCGAGCACGACCCGTTCCGCGCCGTCTCCTGACCGACGACAGAGGCCCCTCACCCGAACCGGGTGAGGGGCCTCCTGCGTCGGTGGAGCTGAGGGGATTCGAACCCCTGGCCTTCTCATTGCGAACGAGACGCGCTACCAACTGCGCCACAGCCCCAACGCAAGGACGCCACCGCGGCGGCGTCCGATGCAGACCGGAACGTTAGCACCGAAGCCGCGGCTCACGAACTCCAGGGCCGTGGACGCCGGGACGGGGCCGGAACCGGCGAGGGGTGGTCAGGAGCCGGTGCGTCGCGAGCCGTCGGCGTCGCGGGCGCCCTTCGCGTCGCGCTCCTGCTGCTCGGCCTCGCGGGCCAGGGCGGAGTCGGACTCCGAGCGGCCCGAGCTCCACACGCCGGTGGCGTCGAGGTCGATGGTGCGCACGGTGCGGCGGGCCGCGGCCGGCTTCGAGACGTACGTCGGGAGCGTCACCGGCACGGGGTCCCAGAGCGTCGGGTCGACCGCGACCTCGGGCTCGGCGGGGACGACCGCGCTGACCTCCTCGGTCACCTCGACCGGCAGCTCGTGGCCCTGCGGGCGGGTGTCGGGGTCGGCCTCGGTGGGGCCGGCGGCCAGGGCGACGTCGAGGGCGACCTCGGAGACGAAGACGGCCGTCGTGCCCGGGACGGTCTGGGCGGCAGTGCTTCCGTCGGCGCCGGCCGTGCTCGGGCGGCGCAGCGACGGGCGGCCCAGGCCACGCTCGCTGCGCACCATCAGCCGGCAGGCCACCAGCCAGGCGACGAGCAGGCCGGCCGGGGCGAGCAGGGCCCACCACGACACCACCGAGGTGGCGGCGAGCACGCCCACGACGACCGCGGCGAGCAGGAGGACGGCGAGCACGCGGCGACGACGTCGCGCGGCGCGGTTGGCCGCCTCGCGGCGGGCGGCGGGCGGCGGGGCGACCGCGGTCGAGCCCGACCCGGTCACGGCGCGCGGGCCGGGGTCGGCGACGACCTGGTCGGCACCCACCGGACCGGCACCCACCGGACTGGCCCCGGACAGCTCCGCGGCGAGGTCACCCGCGGGGCCGGCGGCGGCCCCGCCCTTGGTGGCCACGACGGGGCCCGACGGCGCACGACCGGGCTGCACGACCAGTCGCGCCTCGCGGCGGGAGACCGGCTCCCGACGTGCGAGGACCCGCATGCTCTGGGAGAACTTCTCGACCGAGCGGTTGCGGTGCACCTCGTCGTGGTGCCGCAGGGCCTTGGGGACCAGGTAGACGGCCCACGCGACGGCGAGAGCCAGGAAGATCAGTGCGCTGAGGTCCACCCCCGCAGACTAGGTTCGCCGACGCGGGGCCCCGCGGACGTGCCCCCGTGTGTCGGGCGTCGTGTCGGGCGTTCGTCGGGTCCGGGCACCCGGTCGCCCACCCGGTCCGGTGCGGTGGTGCCGGTCTGGTGCGGTGGTGCAGCACCGCACCAGCACCGCACCAGCACCGTGGGCACCGCGTGACGACGGGGGCCTCAGCGGCGCGCGACGCGGGTGAGCATCCCCTCGGGGCACTCCTCGGCGGTCACGGCGTACAGGCGGTGGTCGCGCCAGCGTCCGTCGATGTGCAGGTAGCGCGGGGCGTAGCCGACCTCGCGGATGCCGAGCTTCTCGACGACGCGCAGCGAGTTGGAGTTCTCGGGGCGGATGGCGACCTCGATGCGGTGCAGGCCGAGACCGGTGAAGCAGTGGTCGATGACCATGGCCACCGCCACCGGCATCACGCCGCGCCCGGCCACCGCGCGGTCGAGCCAGTAGCCCACCGAGGCGAACAGCGCCGATCCCCGCACGACGTTGTTGACCGTCACCTGGCCGGCGAAGCGCCCGTCGACCTCCACCACGAAGGCGTACGTCGTGTCGTCGCGGGCCTGCTGGTCGAGGCGGCGCACGAGCGCGCGGAACGTCGTGGGCCGGGAGTCACCGCCGGGCGGCACCGTGGCGTCCCACGGCAGCAGCCAGGCACTGTTGCGCTGCCGCGCGGAGCGCCACGCGTCGGCGTCGCCGCGGCGCAGCGGGCGCAGCACGACGTCCTCGTGGCGCAGCCGCACCGGCCAGGCGCCGGCCGGGCGGCCCGGTGCTCGGCTCAATGGTCGCTCCCGACGACCTGCTCGGCGGCGTGCACCAGCACCGGGGCGAGCACGGCCAGGCCGTCCTTCACCCCGCCGCGCGAGCCGGGCAGGTTGACCACCAGCGTGGTGCCGACGACGCCGGCGATCCCGCGCGAGAGCATCGCGGTCGGCACGCCGGCCGCCAGGCCCTGGGCGCGGACGGCCTCGGCGATGCCGGGCACCTCGTGGTCGAGCAGCGCCCGGGTGACCTCGGGCGTGCGGTCGGTGGGGGTGAGCCCGGTGCCGCCGGTGGTCAGCACGACGCGGGCCCCGGCGGCCGCCGCGGCGGCGATCGCCGCGCCCACGGGCGCCCCGTCGGGCACGACCGCGGCCGGGCCGACGGTGAACCCCAGCCCGGTCAGCGCGTCGACGATGAGCGGGCCGGTGGTGTCGGCGTACACGCCGGCCGCGGCGCGGTTGGACGCCACGACCACGGCGGCGGGCAGCCCGCCGGCGTCAGCCACGGGAGCCTCCGTCACGGGCCCACTCCCCCGACCGGCCACCGGTCTTGGTCTCCACGCGCACGTCGGTGATCACCGCGGCCTTGTCGACGGCCTTGACCATGTCGACCACCGTGAGGGCGGCCACCGACACCGCGGTCAGCGCCTCCATCTCGACGCCGGTGCGGTCGGTCGTGCGCACGGTGGCGGCGATCTCCACGGCGTCGTCGGCCACGACGAGGTCGACGCTCACCCCCGACACGCTGAGCGGGTGGCACAGCGGCACCAGCGTCGGCGTCTGCTTGGCGCCCATGATGCCGGCGATGCGGGCCACCGCGAGCGCGTCGCCCTTCGGCACGCCCTCGCCGCGCAGCAGCGCCACGACCTCGGCGGAGACCAGCACGCGCCCCGACGCGGTGGCGGTGCGGGCGGTGACCTCCTTGGCCGACACGTCGACCATCCGGGCGGCGCCGGAGGCGTCGACGTGGGTGAGCCCGGAGGGCTTCTCGTCGCTCATCAGAACGCCTCGTCGAGCCGGATCACGCCGACCTGCTCACCGGCGGCGACCGCCGTCGTGTCCTCGGGCACCACGACGAGGCAGTCGGCGGCAGCGAGGTCGCCCACGAGGTGGGAGCCCGCACCGCCGACCGGGCGGACGCTCGGACGACCGGAGCCGGCGTCGTAGCGAGCGCGCAGGTACTGCCGGCGTCCTGCCGGCGAGGTGACGGCCTGGGTGAGTTGCGCCTGCACGACCGGGCGCGAGCGCGGCGTCATGCCCATCATCGCCCGCAGCGCGGGCACGACGAACAGCTCGAAGGAGAGGTACGACGAGACCGGGTTGCCGGGCAGGCAGAAGATCGGGGTGTCGTCGTCGCCCACGGTGCCGAAGCCCTGCGGCTTGCCGGGCTGCATCGCGACCGGGCCGAACCAGACCGACCCCAGCGGGCGCAGCGCCTCCTTGACCACGTCGAAGTCGCCCATCGAGACCCCGCCGGAGGTCACCACGACGTCGGCGCGCACGAGCTGGTCGGCGAGGGCGTCGAGGAAGGCCTGCGGCTGGTCGGGCACGATGCCGACGCGGTAGGCCAGCGCACCGGCGCGGCGCGCGGACGCGGCGAGCAGGTAGGAGTTGCCGTCGTAGATCGAGTCGTGGCCCAACGCCTGGCCCGGCTCGCGCAGCTCGGAGCCGGTGGACAGCACGACCACCCGCGGCCGCGGGCGCGAGGCGATGCTGGCCCGGCCCACCGAGGCGAGCAGCCCGAGGTGGCGCGGGCCCAGGACGGTGCCCTCCTCGAGGAGCAGGTCGCCCACCTGCACGTCGTCGCCCTGCGGACGCACGTGCTGGCCGAGCGCCGGGGCGCGCTCCACGCGCACGCGGGTGGCGCCGTGGTCGGTCCACTCGTAGGGCACCACGCAGTCGGCGCCGGTCGGCACGGGCGCGCCGGTCATGATCTTCGCGGCCGTGCCGGGGGCCAGCGCGAGCAGCTGGGCGTTGCCCGCACCGATCTCGCCCACCACGGGCAGGTCGACGGGACTCTCGGCGCTGGCGCCCTCGACGTCGGCGAGGCGCACGGCGTAGCCGTCCATCGAGGAGTTGTCGAACGGCGGGAGCTGCACGGTCGAGGTCACGCTCTCGGCGGCGGCGAGGCCGAGCGCGTCCATGATCGGCTGCTGGAACGCCGGCAGCGGCGACACCGCGGCCAGCACCCGCTCGAGGTGCTGCTCGACGCTGACCGCGTCAGCCACCCTGGGTGCCGTTCGCGCCGCCGGTGAGGACCTCGCCACCGGGCAGGCGCTGGGCGGAGCGCGCCGACAGCTCGACGTCGCCGACGACCTCGACGCCCTTGCCGAACGTCCAGTCGCCGGCCACGGTCAGCGACGAGGCGTTGCGCATCGACGGCGCACCCTCGGGGAAGCGCTTGTCGAACTCGCCGACCAGCTTGTAGAAGTCGCCGTCGAGGTCGACGAACGGGATCGCGTCGGCGGCCTGGTCGAGCACGAAGTCGGTGCCGAGCTCGTAGACGTCGGAGCGCAGCACCAGCAGGTCGTTGGTGGTCTTGACCGGCACGAACCGGTCGCGGCCGACCTCGATGAGCTGCGAGCCCTGGAACACCTCGACGGCCGCGCCCATCGCGGTCTCCACCTGGATGACCTCCTCGGTGCGCTTGTCACCGGGGTCGACGTGCTTGACGTTGCGGATCATCGGCAGGCCGAGGATGCCGTCGCGCTGGTCGAGGGCGTCCTTCATCGCGACGAGGTCGAACCACAGGTTGTTGGTGGAGCAGTAGCGGTGCCGGTCGAGGTCGGCGAGGGCCGCCTTGTCCTTGTCAAGGGTCTGCGCGGTCTCGCGCAGCACGATGCGCCCGTCCGACCTGCGCCGGGCGAAGTGGCCGCCCTTGCGGTCGGAGGCCGTGCGCCGCACGGCCTCGATCGCGAACGGCGCACCGGTGGAGGCGAACCAGCCGGCCACCCGCGCGTCGGGCACCGCGCCGAGGTTGTCGGAGTTGGACACGAACACCCGCTGGTAGCCGGCCTCGATGAGCTGGTCGAGCAGGCCGCTGCCGCGCAGCGCGGTGTACAGGTCGCCGTGGCCGGGCGGGCACCACTCGAGGTCGGGGTCCTTCGGGTAGTCGACCGGTGACAGGTCGGCCACGCGCAGCTTGGGCTCCTTGTTCTGCAGGAACTCCAGCGGCAGGCCCGCGACGGGCAGGTCGGTGTAACGCGCCAGCGCCGCCATGGTGTCGGCGGAGGTGCGGAAGGAGTCCATGAAGATCAGCGGCAGCGGGGCGCCGTACTGCGTGCGCAGGTGCAGCACCTGGCGCGCGATGATGTCGAGGAACGACAGCCCGCGGCGCACGCACAGCAGCGACTTGGCGCGGTCCATGCCCATCGAGGTGCCGAGGCCGCCGTTGAGCTTGATCACCGCGGTGGTGCGGATCGCAGCCGCCGCGACGTCGTCGTCGACCTCCACGTCGGCCAGCGACTCCATCTCCACCGGCTCGATCGCGGCCTCCGGGATCATCCCCGTCTCGCCGTGCTCGAGGAGCCGGTAGTAGTGGGCGAAGGTGTCGATGGCGACCTCGTCGACGCCGGCTGCTGCCATCTTGTCCCGCGCCTTGCGCAGACCTGGGGAACCCATGTGACCGATCGTAGGCTTCCCGGGTGGTGCACCCGCAACCTCCACCCCCGCACGAGGGGGTCTCGGGGGCGAAGACGGCGCTGCGCGACCGGCTGGTGACCGCCCGCCGCCGCCGGCCGCTGCTCGAGCGCGCCGCCGTCGCCCGCGCGGTCGCCGACCACCTGCTGGCCGCCCCCGAGCTGCGCGGGGCCGCCACCGTCACGGCGTACGTCGCCGTCGGTGACGAGCCCGGCACGGCTCCCCTGCTCGACGCGCTCATCGCCCGCGGCCGGCGGGTGCTGCTGCCGGTGCTGCTGCCCGACGACGACCTCGACTGGGCGGCGTACGCCGGGCCCGCCTCGCTGGTCGCCGCGCGCCGGGGCCTGCTGGAGCCGGTGGGTGCGCGGCTCGGCGTCGACGCGGTGGCCACCGCCGACGTGGTGCTGGTGCCGGGCCTCGCGGTCTCCCCCACCGGCGACCGGCTCGGGCGCGGCGGCGGCTCCTACGACCGCGCCCTCGGCCGGGTGCCGCGCGGCACGTTCACCTGCGTGCTGCTGCACGACGAGGAGGTCGGCCTCGCCGTGCCCGTCGCTCCGCACGACCGTCCCGTCCTCGCCGCCGCCAGCCCCTCCGGCGTCGTGCGCCTCTGTCCCTGACTCAGTCGGCAGGCGTGAGGACCAGCGTGTCCTCGGCGGCGGCGTGCACGGCGTCGGCGGTGAACGCCCAGGGGAGGGTCTCGCCGCGGGCCCACAGGTCGGTCTGGTCGGTGTAGTGCTCGTGGAACGGGTGGCCCGAGACACCGGTGAGGTTGATCCACCGCGACTCGTCGAGGTCGGCCAGCGACACGACCATGCGCATCGACGGCGCCGCGGTCACCTCGTAGCCCTCGGCGGCGTCCCACGACGTGGCGTCGACCGCGGAGCCACCGCCACCGACCTCCCAGCCGTCGCGGTTGACCAGCCACTCCACGGCCCCGATGCCGGAGTCGCCGAGCGTGGGCTCGCGCAGGTCGAGGCGGTGCACCTGGCCCCAGGTCCAGTCCTCGGCGTCGTGGGCCTGCAGGCGGGTCAGCTCGTCGCGGGCGTCGAGCAGCGCGCGGCGCAGGACGTCGTCGCGGGTCTCCACCACGTCCTCGGTGGTGACGTCGTCCCACCACGGGTCGTCGGGGGTCTCCAGCAGCGCGGTCACCACGGCCCACCACCGCTGCCCGCCGTCGGGCCACGACGCCTCCGACAGCTCGTCGTGGAAGGTGCCCGACAGCACGTGGCGCCACACCGCGTTGAAGTACGCCGCGGCTGCGCTGCCCGGGCCGTCGGCGGGCTGGTCGAAGTCCCAGCCGCGCAGCTGGCGCTGGCCGGCGCCGTAGTAGCCACCGGGCAGCCGCGCCTCGAGCAGGTACGGCGTCAGCACCGGCCCCAGCGCGGAGGCGGTGTCGAGCTGGAGGTCGACCATGTCGTCGACCGACAGCGCGCGGCCCTCGTCGATGGCGCCCTCGATCAGGTCGCGGATGCGCTGGGCGCGGTAGCCGCGGTCCCAGTCGTCGGTGAGGAAGTAGGGGTAGTCCTCACCCACGACCGCCTGGTTGGCGGTGACGACGAACCCCTCGTCGGGGTCGCTCACGCTGGGCAGGCCCTCGAACGGCACGTAGTCGCCGGTCCAGTCGTTCTCCGAGCGCCAGCCGGCCGCGGGCTGCCTGCCGTCGTTGCCCGACTTGCGGATCGGGATGCGCCCGGGCGCCTGGTAGCCGATCGTGCCCTCGCGGTCGGCGTAGACGAGGTTCTGCGCCGGCACGGCGAACGACGACGCCGCGGCGCGGAACGAGTCCCAGTCGGTGGCGCGGTTCAGCTGCAGCAGCGCGTCGGCGGTGGGGGCGGGGGTCAGCGCGGTCCACTGCAGCGACACCGCGACCTCCTCGCCGTCGCGTGCGCCTCCGGCGAGCGGGGTCGCGGCGGCGACGTCGCCCACCTCGCCGTTGACGTCGGAGAGGATCGGGCCGTGGGCGGTGGAGCGCACCACGGTCGTCACGTCCTCCCCGCCGTTGACCTCGATGGTCTCGGTGCGGGTGCGCAGCGGGCGCAGCTCGCCGTCCTGCACCCAGCTGTCGCCGCGGATGCGCTCGACGTACAGGTCGGTGACGTCGGGGCCGAGGTTGGTGAAGCCCCAGGCGATGTCGGCGTTGTGGCCGATGACCACGCCCGGCACGCCGGAGAAGGTGAAGCCGGCGACGTCGAGGGGGCAGTCCTCGGAGACGGTGCGGCAGTGCAGGCCCATCTGCATCCACACCCCGGGCAGCCCCACACCGAGGTGGGGGTCGTTGGCCAGCAGCGGTGCGCCGCTGGTGGTGTGCTCGCCCGAGACGACCCACGAGTTGCTGCCGATGCCGTCGCCGCGCCCCAGCCAGGCCGGCAGCGCGGTCAGCCGCTCCCCCACCTCGCCGAGGGCGTCGACCTGGTCGGCGGTCCACGAGGGGCGTAGCGGCACGCGGGTGCCGCCCTGCTCGGCGTCGGGCTCGAAGACGCCGTCGACCACCGCGCCCTGCCCGACGATCGGGGCGTGCTCGTCGTAGGGGTAGTCGGGCCACAGCTGGGCGGCGCGCTCGGGCCCGACGTCGGCGGCGGCCAGCACCCGCCCGATCTCGTCACCCATGTTGCCGCGCAGGTCCCAGGCCATCGCCTTGAGCCACGACAGGGAGTCGACGGGCGTCCAGTCGGCCGGCCGGTAGTCGAGGCCGCCGAGGTCGAGCAGCGTGTACTCCAGGGCGATCTCGGAGGGCTCGTGCTGGTCGAGGTAGGCGTTGACGCCCTCGCTGTAGGCCTCCAGCGCGCTGCGCGTCTCGGGCTGGAGCAGCCCGAGCTCCTCCTCCGCCACCCGGCGCCAGCCCATCGTGCGCACCGTGAGGTCGCTCTCCACGGCGGCCTCGCCGAACAGCTCGGCCAGCCGCCCCGCGGTGGCGTGCCGGCGCACGTCCATCTCGTAGAACCGCTCCTGGGCCTGCACGTAGCCCTGCGCGCGCACCAGGTCGTCGATCGAGTCGCCGTAGAGCTGGGGGACGCCGTGCTCGTCGCGCACGACCTCCACGTCGCCGACCAGTCCCGGCAGCGCCGCCGACCCGCTGGTCTGCGGGAACGGTCGGCGCACCACCACGGTGGCCGTGACGAGCCCGGCCAGCAGCACCAGCACGAGCGCCACGACGGCGTACGACGTGAACCGCAGCGGGCGGGGCAGGCCCCGGAAGCCCGACCAGGTGGCGCGCCAGGCACGACGGGCCCGGGCGCCCGGTCCGGGGCCGGCGCCGGGGCCGGCGGCCTGGGCGCCGCCCGCGGTCGAGGCGGTGGGGGCGGGCGAGGCGTCGGTCATGGTGGGCCTCATTGTGCCTTGGCGTAGCATTGGCAGTCGCCGGGTCGGAGTGCCAACACCTCCAGCCCGGAGCCGTCCGCGTCCGACCGGGGAGAATCGTGCCGACCTACCAGTACGCCTGCACCGAGTGCGGGCACGCCTTCGAGCAGTTCCAGAGCTTCTCCGACGCCTCGCTGACCGAGTGCCCGCAGTGCTCGGGACGGCTGCGCAAGGTCTTCAACGCCGTCGGCGTGGTCTTCAAGGGCTCGGGCTTCTACCGCACCGACAGCCGCACGGCGCCCGCCTCGGCCGACGCCGGGTCGTCGTCGGGCTCCTCCGACTCGGGCTCTGGCGCCAAGGGCTCCGGCTCGACCGACTCGGGGTCGAAGGGCTCGGGTGGCAAGGACTCCGGCACGTCGGGCACGTCGACGCCCGCCCCCGCCAAGGCCGCCCCCGCGAAGACCGCCGGCAGCTGACCCTCCGCCCCACCGGGGCCTGTGGAGGGACGCCGACGCCGTGGGCCGGACCCGCCTAGCGTCGGCGCATGCGATCCAGCGAGCACCCCGACCCGGGCCTGCGGCACGACGCCGAGCGCCCGCGGCGCGAGCGGCTCGGCGACGCCGTCCGGGCCGTGCGGCGCGCCGTGCTGTCCCGGCGGCGGCTGCTGGCGGCCGTGCTGACCGCGGTGGCGGTGGCATCCGGGCTGCAGGCCGCGGCCGCGCCCCCACCGCCCACCGTCGACGTGCTGGTGGCCGCGCACGACCTGCCCGGCGGCGCCGCGATCACCGCCGACGACCTGGTGACGGTGCCCCAGGCGCCCGGGGCCGTGCCGGCGGCACTGGCCGCCGACCCCGTCGGGCGGGTGCTGGCCGCTCCGCTGCGTCGCGGCGAGCCGGTGACCGACGTCCGGCTGGTCGGCCCGGGCCTCGCACCGCAGGGGCTCACCGCGGTGCCGGTGCGGCTGCCCGACGCCGAGATGGCTGGGCTGCTGCAGGTGGGCGACCGCATCGACCTGGTCGCCACCGACCCCCAGGGCGGAGAGCCGCGCGTGGTGGGCGAGGGGGTGCAGGTGCTGGCGCTCCCGGCCGCCACCACGGCCGCCGGGTCCACGGCGAGCGGCACCGCGGGCGGGCTCGGGGTGAGCGGGCGGGTCGTGGTCGTCGGCGTGCCCGAGGTGGGCGTGGCGCCGCTGGCCGACGCCGCGGTGCGCGCCTTCCTCACCTGGGCGTGGGACCGCTAGCGTGCGCGGCTGACCGACCACCCACCTGCGAAGGACCACCCGTGCTCAGTGGCTTCAAGAACTTCCTGCTCCGCGGCAACCTGGTCGAGCTGGCCACCGCGTTCATCATGGCCGCGGCGTTCGCCGCCGTCGTCACCGCCACCGTCGACGTGCTGATGGACCTGATCGGCAAGGTCGGCGGCACCCCGAACTTCTCCGGCTACCAGCCGGGAGGCGTGTCGGTCGGCGCCTGGCTCACCGCGCTGATCTCGTTCGTCATCATGGCGGCGGTCGTCTACTTCCTGGTCGTCACGCCGTTCACCAAGGCCAAGGAGCGCTACTTCCCCAGCCCGCCCCCCGGCACCCCGGAGGACACCGAGCTGCTGCGCGAGATCCGCGACCTGCTGCGCACCCAGCAGTCCCCGGAGCACTCGCAGTCGCCGCAGGTCTGAGCCGGGCCGACTACGACCCGTGGTGGGGCGGCACCTGCTCGCGCAGCCAGGTGTCGCCGTCCCCGCCACCGCGCTCGCCCGAGGTCTCCCGCTCGTCGCGGGTGGTCTCGGGCAGCGCGTCGCCGAAGATCTCCGCCAGCCGCTTGCGGCGCTGCCACGCGGTCTCGGGCACGGCCTCGGCCTCGGGCGGCTCCGGGTCGCTCATGCGCACAGCCCGGCGGCGCGCAGCTCGTCGTCGCTGCCACCGTCCTTGCCGGCCCCGCTGGCCCCGCTCGTGCCGGGCACGTTGCCGGCGCTGATCGCGTCGGTGGTCAGCTTCTTCGTGAGGGGCTCGTCGTGGCGCAGCGCGTTCCACACGGCGTCGGCCTGCGCGGTCCAGACCAGCCGGTTGGCGTCGCTGGGGTCGACGGTGTTGGGGATGGTCAGGAACTGCACCTTGTCGAGGCCGATGTCGCGGAACTCGTAGCCCAGGCGGGCGATCTGGGCGAGGCTGCCCATGTCGGCGTCGAGGGTGAGCGACTCCGTGGCGGCCTCCAGGAAGCCGAGGAGCCTCGCGGGGTTGGCGAGGGTGTTCGCGGAGACCACGGTGTGGGCCATCGACGCGACGAACGCCTGCTGGCGCTTCATCCGGCCCAGGTCGGAGCCGCCGGAGACGGCGTACCGCTCGCGCACGTAGCTCAGCGCCTCGCGCCCGGCGAGCTCGCGGGTGCCGGCCTCGAGGTAGATGCCGTGCTCGCGGTCGTCGATGGTCTCGGGGATGCACATCTCGACGCCGCCGATGGCGTCGACCATGGCCTCGAAGCCCTTGAAGTCGACGACGACGAAGTGGTCGAGGCGGATGTCGGTGAGGTGCTCGAACTGCTGCACGGTGCAGGCGGGCCCGGCGAGCTGGAAGGCGAGGTTCCACATCTGGTACGACGCGGCCGGCAGCAGCTCGCCGTCCTCGGTGCGGCAGGCGGCACGGTCGACCATCGAGTCGCGCGGGATGCTGACGCCGTAGGCGCGCTCCCGGTCGGCCGAGAGGTGCAGGAAGATCGTGGTGTCGGAGCGCTCGCCGTCACCGGTGAGGCCGTCGATGTTGTTGCCCTCGCCCTCGCGGGTGTCGGAGCCCATCACCAGGATGTTGAGCGGCTCGGCCTCCCCCTCCACCTCGACGGTGTCGGGCCGCTCACCGACGATGCGGTCGTCGATGTCGAGCACCGTGAGGTTGCCGTTGAGGTGTCGGTAGAGGTAGGTCGCCGACAGCGCCGAGACCATCCCCAGCACCAGCAGCGTCGACAGCACCACGGTGGCGACCCTGCGGGAGCGGCGCGGCCGCGCCCGCCGCTTGCCGGTGCGGGTCACGCCGGGCGCGGGGGTCGCGAGCTCCGGTCGCCCGGTGGGCGCGGACGGGGCGGGGTCGTGGTCGGGCACGGTCACCTCTGGAGTCGGGGATGCGGACTCGACGGGAGTCGCCCCAGTGTGCGGCGGCCTCCGCACCGCCCCCAAATCAGACCGGCTCCCGGCTCCCGGCTCCCGACTCCCGCCTCCCGGCGCCGTCGGCCCGGACGTGCCCGGACGGGCACCCCAGGCCCGCGTGACAGGATGTGCGGCGCACATCGCCCCAGTAGCTCAGCGGATAGAGCAGCCGCCTCCTAAGCGAAAGGTCGCAGGTTCGACTCCTGCCTGGGGCACAGTTCACGCTCGTCACCTCGCGACGAGACATCGTCCGAACCGGCACTCCCCACTTTCCTCCCTACTTTGAACCTTCGACTGCCCAGTTACGTAGTTCATCGACAGGCCGTGTCCTCAAGGCCAGGGAAACTGGAGAGGGGCGCCAGCCCCGGGCCGGTGGGAACCCGCGCCGCCGGGGGCGGCGGTGGGTAGGGTCGCCGTAAGGCGAACGAGAGGCGGGTGAGGACATGGCGGTGGACACCTTCGCCCGTCACCCCAACGCTTCTTGACTGGAGCCTCGGCCAGGATGGGCGTTCGCGCTCCAACATCGCCGATGCGCTGAAGGTCAAACGCGCAGACATCGAAGAGTGGGCCGCTGGCGAGCCCCAACCGCGGGTCGGGCAAGTCACTGATCTTGCTCGAGTACTGCATGGGTCTGCTGCACCATCTCCCCATCGTGGATCGGCTCGCGGGGAGCGGGGGCGTCGAGGATCGGACCTCGCCGTCAGCCCCGGCCTCGAGCAGGAATCGGATCACCGCGGTAGAGATCCTCGATCCGGGTCGGTGTGGGTTCGCTTGAAGCGGGTGTGGCGTAGCCCTGTCTCGTCAAGGATGGGCGCCCTGCCTGCCTCGGGAGCCTCCATGACGTTCATCGCCCGCGCCGTCGTCGCCGTCGCGCTGCTGCTCGGCGTCTACGTGCTCGCCGGAGGCGTGCTCGTCCTCCTCGGCTGGGCCGTCTACCAAGGCTTCGAGCAAGGCTTTGCCGGATACTTCCTCGGCAGGGGCCTCGGGTTCCTGCTCGTCCTTGTCCTCGTCCTGGGGCAGGCCCTCAAGGCCGTACGTCGTGTGCACAACGACCCCCCTCAGGGGTTGTCGCTGCGGGAGGAGGACCACCCGGATCTGTGGTCGGAGGTCAGGCGCATCGCGGAGACCATCGGCACCCGAGCCCCCGAAGAGATCGTGCTGCAGCCGCAGGTCAACGCAGTGGTCTGGGAGGGATCGCAATTCCTGGGCCTCGTCCCTGGCCGACGCGTGATGGTTCTCGGGTCCCCGCTGCTCCTGGGGATGACACGTCAGCAGCTGCGATCCGTCCTAGCCCACGAAATTGGTCACTTCAGCCACCGCGACACCGCGCTCTCCCCCGTCGTCTACCGCGGGCATCTCACGCTGGCCCACATCGTGGACTCCCTCGGCGGTTGGCTCGGTCGAGTGTTCAGCGCATACCTGCGGCTCTACCAGCGGGTGTCCAGCGCGGTGACTCGTCGTCAAGAACAGCAGGCCGACGCATGGTCGCACCGGGTCGCTGGTCGTGTGGCCGCCGCCCAGGCGATGCGGGAGGTCGTCGCCCTTGGCGGCCTGTGGAAGCACTTCCTCGACGACTATGCCTTCAGCACTCCCGGTGTTCGACCCAACGCGCTCCACGCCGGCTTCGTCCAGCTCCTGCAGAGCCCGGTACGACAGGCGCAGATGGACGAGGTCCGCACGGACCTGCCAGCGGAGCCCACCGGACCGTTCGACACCCACCCAGCCACCAGGTTGCGGGTCGCCTACTTCGAGTCGCTGCCCGATGACGGCGTCGCCGACGATGCTGTACCAGCCCTCGGCCTGCTCACCGACGCCGAGGACACCCTGCTGCGGCTCGAGGCCCATCTCTTCGCTGGATCCGCTCGTCAGCCCCAGTCCTGGGACCTGATCGCCGAACACGCCGGCGCCGATCACGCCCGTCGTCACGCAGCGTGGATCATGCGGGCCGCCGGTGAGCCCGGCAGCGGCGCGTCGACGCTGGCGGAGGCCCTCGACGCGCTGGCTCGCGGACGGGGCCGTGCCCTCGTGCGCCCCTACACCTCGGTCGACACGGATCCGGGCGACGTCGACGCCGCAGCAGAGACCATGGTGCGCAACCTCGTCGCGAGTGCTCTCGTCGACCGCGCGGGCGCTCGCTTCCCCTGCGACTGGGACGGTGCCAGCACGCTGGTCGACGAGTCCGGACGGACCATCGACGTAGCCGGACTGGTGTCCGGTGTCATAGAGCAGGGCTCAGCGCGTTGGTTGCTCGACGCCCTTGCCGGCGAGGGCGTCTCCCCGTCCTACACGATCGACGTGGCCGCCCTCGACGCCGAGGATCTGCGCGATCGTAAGCCGGTCGTCCAGTCCGTTGCCTCGTGCATCCACTGGCGCAGGCTGCGCATCGTGGTGGTCGCGGAGAACGCACTTGTCGTCAAGCGACTGGGGTGGGGTGAGGCGTTCAGGGCAGCCGGCCGCCACCAGCACGGAGACGCCTACCGCACCGGCGCGGCCTACGTGGCGAGCCTTACCGTCTCGGAGCTGCTCGAGGACGACCGAGCCACGGTCTACGACTGGGACCGGGTGGGCGCAGCACGGCTCACCCGCGGAAGGTTGGTGCTCGCGCTGGACGGTCGCACGCACCGACTGCGCGTGAAGCGCTCAGCCGTCGTAGGCGACCTCGACGAATCGTTGCGCCAGCACCTAGGCGATCGGCTCGTCTGTGCGTGACACGGCCCGCACAGCGACAAGGCGATCCCGGTCCAGGACCGGCAGGTCCGAGACAAGCAGGCCCTTGGTGACTGCGACTGACCTGCTTCGAGAGCCGATCGCGTACTGGCACGCTCCGCGAGCCGATCCTGTACTGACACGCTTCCCAGAACTGATCCCTTGCCGATGAGTTGCGTCAGCCGCCTGCAATGAAGCACTGCGCAGGCCCGGGATGGGCGGGTGTCCGCGCAGACCCGCTACGGGAGCGGGACCGGCTCGGTCTTCTCGTCGCCGCTCCTCAGACGCCGAGCCCCTCGACCAGACGGACGACGCTCGGGGTCTAGTCGGCCGACAGCGCCGACAGCGCCGACAACAGCTGCGACAGCTGCGCTTGCGCCGTTGCGGGCAGCCTGTCGATGCGTTCACGCGGGAAGGCGAAGGCGGCTCGGGCAGCGGCGTCGAGCTCGGCCCCGGCGGGGGTGATGACGACCTCGCGTGAGCGGCGATCCACGGCGCCGGGCTGGCGGCGGACGAGGCCTTTGGCCTCGAGGCGGGTGACGAGCTGGGTGACGTTCGAGGCGTCGCACAACAACTGGGTCGCAATCTCCCCCATTGCGCACGGGCCGTCGGCGACGGCCTTCAGCAGGCAGGCCTGTGCACTGCTCAGGCCGACTAGCACTTCTCGACAAGGGTCAGTGGACGGTTTTGCAGCAGGCCCTCGATCTCAGGAACCAGTGCGGGCATCCGTCGGCTTACAAGCCGGGACCGAAGAGAGTCGGCGCGCTGATCGAGGATTTGATCGGCATCGTTTTCGCCTAGCACCTGACAGGTAGACCACGATTCGACCACCTGTAGGGCGTGGTCTGGCACGGTCAGCCGTGGTCTGCGCCTCACCCCGATTCGGCTTTCGACCTGCCGAAACACCGTCTGACCTGGGCAAACGCTCAGACCACCGTCGCCCTCCTAAGCGAAAGGTCGCAGGTTCGACTCCTGCCTGGGGCACGGTCACGCCGGATGTGGGCGTCCGGGCGGAGCCCGCCGGACGACACGGGCGGGTCCGCGTCCCTGGACCGCTGGTCCTCGGGCGGACCAGACTGACCAGGTGGAGATCGAGCGCATCGTTCCCGACCTCACCGTCACCGACCTCCGCGAGGCGGTTCGCCAGCACACCACGATCCTCGGGCTCCGGGTGCTGATGGACCTCGGCTGGATCGTCACCCTCGGCGACGACGCCGGCCACCAGCTGACCCTGATGACCGCTGACGCCTCCGCCGCGACCAACCCCGACGTGTCCGTGTTCGTCGACGACGTCCATGCCGCACACGAGGCAGCGGTGTCCTCGGGCGTGGAGATCGTGCACCCCCTGACCGCGGAGGAGTGGGGCGTGACCAGGTTCTTCTACCGTGACCACTCGGGTCGCGTGGTCAACGTGGGAGCCCACACCTGACTGCGCGGGTGGGGAGCCGCCCGCTCGTCGCCCGGGCGCTGGGCAGACGAGACGGGTTCGGGTTGACTGCTGCGATGGACACGAGCCCGGAGGCGACCGTCAAGCGCGAGCTGCTGGGGTGGCTCGACGCCCAGCGCGCCCACGTCGCGGACCAGGTCAGGGCGATGCCACCCGCGGCCCGCCGACGCCCCGTCGTCGGGTCGGGCTGGACACCGCGAGGCCTCCTCAGGCACCTGACGCTGGACGTCGAGCGCGTGTAGTTCCGCGCCGTGATGGCCGGCGAGCGGGTGGACCTCCCCGAGGGCTATGACGGCTGGACCGCGCCCGACTCCCAGAGCGACGAGGAGCTGCTCGAGCAGTACGCCGACGAGTGCCGGCTGGCCACGGCGGCGATCGACGACCTGGGCTTGGCCGCGGCACCGGCGTGGTGGTTCGACGGCGCGGGAGACCCGCCGCACTCCTCGCTGCGGGAGGTCCTGCTGCACGTCGTCGTCGGGACCGCGACCCATGCCGGGCACCTCGACGTCTGTCGCGAGCTGGCCGACGGCGGGCAGTTCCTCGTCCTGGACGAGCCGCCGACCTGACCCACCGGGCGGTCAGGACCGTGGTGGAGGCACGGCTGCTCTGCCAAGGTCGTCGCATGGACCTGATGCTCGAGGCGGAGCGCGACCGTGCCGAGCTCGCCGACCTGCTCGCGGAGCTGTCGCCGCAGGAGTGGGAGACGCCGTCGCTCTGCGCGGGCTGGACGGTGCGCGACGTCGTCACCCACGTGCTCAGCTACGAGGGGCTCGCGCTGCGCGACGTGGCCGTCCACGTGGTGCGGGGGCGGCTCCGGTTCGACCGGATGAACGCCTCGGCGCTCGCCGCCAGTCCCGCCTCCGCTCCTGAGGAGCTCCTGCAGCGGCTCCGGGACCACCCGCGCCCCACCGGTCTCACGGCCGCCATGGGCGGCGCGATCGGCCTGGTCGACGGACTCATCCACCAGCAGGACGTGCGGCGCCCCCTCGGCAGGCCGCGCCGGATCGACGCCGACCGCCTGCGGTTCGCGCTGAGGTTCGCCCTCACGTCACCGCCCCTGCGCGGGTTCTGGACGGTGCGCGGGGTGCGGGTCGTCGCGAGCGACGTCGACTGGTCGTTCGGGCGGGGGCCGGAGGCGCGCGGCCCGGGCGAGGCCGTGCTGATGGCGCTCGCCGGGCGACGCGGCGCGGCCGCCGACCTCGACGGGCCGGGCAGCACCGTCCTCCGGCAGCGCCTCGGCTAGCCGGCCGGCTCAGCCGTTGCGGTCGTTGCGGTCGTTGCGGTCGTCGCGGTCGTCGCGGTCGTCCCGGTCGCCTCGGTCGCCTCGGTTGTCTCGGTTGTCTCGGTTGTCTCGGTTGTCGCGGTCGTCCCGGTCGTCGCGGTCGTCCCGGTCGTCCCGGTCGCCTCGGTCGCCTCGGTCGTCTCGGTCGTCCCGGCTGTCGCGGTCGTCGCGGTCGTCCCGGTCATCGCGGTCATCGCGGTCATCGCGGTCGTCGCGGTCGTCCCGGTCGTCCCGGTCGTCCCGGTCGTCGCGGTCGTCCCCGGCGTCGTCAGCGTCGTCCACCTCGTCGGAGGCGTCCTGCGCGGCCTGGCTCGGCTGGTCGTCGTCCGTGGGGACGGACTGCTGGGTCTGCTCGGTCGGCTCGCTCCGGGCCGGCTCCTCCGTGCCGCCCCCGCCGCACGCCGCAGCGCCGGTGAGGGTGAGGGCGGTGAGGGTGGCGCCGATGACTCGTCTGGTTCGCAGGTTCATGCACCGATCGTGACCGCCCGAGATGAGGCGCGCGTGAGGCGTCGATGAGCGACCTCTCACGTCAGTCGACGACCTCGAACGTCATCCCGGCGGCGGAGAGGCGGGCGAGCAGGGCGTCGCCCATGGCCTGGGCGGTGGTGACGCAGCCGGAGGTGGGCGGGTTCTCGTCGAGCAGGAGGCACAGCGCCGACTCCGCGACCATCTTGGCGGTCTCGGTGTAGCCGGGGTCGCCCCCGGACACGCGGGTGCGCAGGGTGCGTCCACCGCCCTCGGCGACGAAGTCGACGGTGAACCACGACTTCTCGCGACGGCCCGGGTCGGGGCCGTCGCCCTGCTTCACGCGCGACAGCAGGGCGTTGCGCAGCGGCGCCACCTGCGCGGCCACGCCGATCCCGCCGACGCCGGCCGCGCCGACGGCGGCCATCCGCAGGGTCTTCGTGCCGGCGTAGTGGGAGTAGCGGAACTTCGGGCCGTACGCCTCGAGCGCGGCGCCGCTGCGGGCGACGACCTGGGGGTCGATGGTCGGCAGGGGCAGCAGCCAGTAGCCCAGCACCTTGTCGCGGCCCGGCTTGCCGGCCACGGCACGCGAGGAGCGGCCCTCGGGTCGCGGCTCTGCGCGGCGGCGGGCCTTCAGCGCCTCGCTCATCTGCTTCGCGCGGGCGAACGCGCCGATGGCGGAGTGGAAGGTGCCGCCGGAGAAGGTGCCGCTGGCGCGCACGACGCCGCGCAGGGTGACCGGGCCGTCGGCGCGCAGCTGCTGCACGGTGTAGAGGGCGCCGAGGTCGTGCGGGATCGAGTCGAAGCCGCACGCGTGCACGATGCGCGCGCCGGTGCGCTGGGCGGTGGCGTGGTGGGCGACGTACATCCGGTCGACGAACTCCGGCTCGCCGGTGAGGTCGACGTAGTCGGTGCCGGCCTCGGCGCAGGCGCGCACCAGCGGCTCGCCGTGCTGCAGGTAGGGCCCCACGGTGGTGATCACGACCTTGGTGCGCGCGGCCATCGCGGCCAGCCCGGCGTCGTCGGTGACGTCGACGACCACGAGCGGCAGCTCGGCCAGCGCGGTGTCGATGGCGGCCAGCCGCTCGCGCACCCGCTCCAGCTTGTCGCGGCTGCGCCCGGCCAGCGCCCAGCGCAGGCCGTTCGGGGCGTGGTGGGCGAGGTACTCCGCGGTCAGCGCGCCGGTGAAGCCGGTGGCGCCGAGGAGGACGAGGTCGAGCTCGCGGGGTGAGTCGGGCATGCGCCCCATCCTCGCACCGCGGGAACCGCACGCGGCGACCCGGCGTCGTACCCCCGTGCCCGACACCGCCGCCACCGCCGCCGCCCCGTCCCACCTCCGCCGCCGCGCGGGCACCGCGCTGCTCGCGGTCGGGCTGGCGGGCGCGCTCGCCGGCTGCGGCGGCCCCGCGGCCCCCACGACGTCGGGCGCGACCGCCGCCGGCTCGGCGGTGGGGGCTGCGCCGTCGACAGGGGCGGCGCAGGCCACCTGGCGGGGCGGCGACCTGGCCCCGGCGGCGTCGTGCGTGACGCTCGCCCGGGCCTACGCCGACCAGGCCACCGACCTCGTCGGCCCGTGGGGGTGGGAGCACTCCTACACCTACGACGGCGCCCTCGAGCTCCAGGCCTTCAGGCGCACCAGCGACGCGTTGACGGCCCTCCCCGCCGCGGCCGGGATGACGCGCGCCGACCCGAGCGCCACCGGCACCACCGTTCAGGAGGCCGGCGTCGACGAGCCCGACACCGTGAAGACCGACGGCGCGCTGCTGGTGCGGGTGGAGGACGGCGACCTGGTCGCCTACGACGTCACCGGGGAGACGGTGCGCCGCACCGGCTCCGTCGCGCTGGACGACGTGCGCCGCCCCGAGCTGCTGCTGGCCGGCGACAGCGTCGTGGTCGTCGGCGACGACCGCGGGCGGCCCGGCACCCGCGCGACCACCGTCGACGTGTCAGACCCCGCCGCCCCGGTGGTCACCGCGTCGGTGTCGTACGACGCGGGCCTCGTCTCGGCGACCCAGCACGGCACGGTGGTGCGCCTCGTGCTCGCCTCCGCCCTGCCCGACCTCGACTTCACCGATCCGCGCGAGGCCGGGGGTCGCACCGCCGCCACCCAGGCCAACCTCGAGGCCGTGCGGGCCGCGACTGCGCAGGACTGGCTGCCGGCCTCCACCACCGACGAGGGCGGGGGCCGCTCCACCACCGCGCCGGTGGCGGGCTGCGACGAGGTCGCGGTGCCCGACGACCCCGCCGGCGTCGGCACCCTCGCCGTGCTCGGCCTCGACGCCGCCACCCCCGCGCAGGCCGCCGCGGGCCTGCGCGCGCCCACCGCCTCGGCCCTGGTGGCCGACACCGAGCTCGCCTACACCTCCACCGACCGGCTGTACGTCGCCACCTCGGCCGGGGCCGACCCGTGGGCCGTGCGCGGGTTCGGCGTCCTGCCGCGCAGCACCGCCCCGGCCCGCACCACCGTGCACGGCTTCGACCTGACCGGCACGGCCACGGCGTACGCCGCCTCGGGCGAGGTGCTCGGTGCGGTGGCCGACCGCTGGTCGATGGACGAGGTCGACGGCGACCTGCGGCTCGCGCTGGGCCCGGCCGCCGGCACCGGTCGCGCCAACGCCGTCGCCGTGCTCCGCACCGAGGGCGAGCGTCTGGTCGAGGTCGGCCGGGTCGACGGGCTCGGCCCGGGCGAGCAGATCGAGTCGGTGCGGTGGTTCGCCGACCTCGCCATCGTGGTGACGTTCCGCCGCATCGACCCCCTGCACACCGTCGACCTGTCCGACCCCGAGCGACCGCGCCTGCTCGGCACGCTGAAGGTGCCCGGGTTCTCCTCCTACCTGCACCCCCTCGGCCCACGGCGCCTGCTGGGCGTCGGCGAGGGCCCGACCGCGCCGCGCGGGCGGGGATGGGGCGCCCAGGTGGGCCTCTTCGACGTCGCCGACCTCCGCGACCCGCGCCGCCTCGGCGTGCACGACTTCGCGACCGGCACGAGGCTCGGTGCCGCCGACGCCCCCCGCCGGCTGACCTGGGTGCCGGGCACCCGCACGGCGCTCACGTCCCTCTACCGTCCGCGCCAGGGCACCGGGCTCGCGGTGGTCGACCTGGACGACGGCGCCGTGCGGGGCCGGGTGGTCGGCCTGCCCGCCGGCACCCGGCCCGACGACGTGCGCACCGTGCTGCTGCCTGGTCGCCGGGTGGTCCTGCTCACCGACGACGCCACCCGGTTCCTCGACCTCGGCTGACCCCGGAGACCGCCCACGCGAGACGGCGACGACCGCGCGCGGCGTCCGTAGACTCGGGGCATGTGCCGCAACATCCGCCCGCTGAACAACTTCGCGCCGCCGGCGACGTCGGAGGAGGTCTCCGCGGCGGCCCTGCAGTACGTGCGCAAGGTCAGCGGGACCACCGCGCCGTCGCAGGCCAACCGGGAGGCCTTCGACCGCGCCGTGCGCGAGATCGCCCACACCACCGAGCACCTGCTCGCCGAGCTGGTGACCGCCGCCCCGCCGAAGGACCGCGAGGTGGAGGCCGCGAAGGCCAAGGCCCGCGCGGCGCTGCGGTACGCCCGGTGACGGTGCTGCCCGCGGCCCCGGCCGCCCGCACGCCCGACACCACCCCCGGCGCACCCCGGCCCGCGGGAGCGCCCGCCCGCAGCCCCGAGGCCCACGCCGCCGCGCTGGCGCTGCTGGCGCACCGGCCGTTGGTCGTCCTCACCGGCGCCGGGCTGTCCACCGACTCCGGCATCCCCGACTACCGCGGACCGCAGGCCCCGGCCCGCACGCCGATGACCTACCAGGAGTTCGTGGCCACCCCGCAGGCCCGGCAGCGCTACTGGGCGCGCAGCCACCTCGGGTGGGGCCGGATGCGCCACGCCGAGCCCAACGCCGGCCACCGCGCCCTGGCGGCACTGGCCCCCGACCTGCTCGTCACCCAGAACGTCGACGGCCTGCACGAGCGCGCCGGCACCCCGCGCCTGGTCGCCCTGCACGGACGCATCGCCGACGTCGTGTGCCTGGCGTGCCGGCGCACCTCGTCGCGGGCGGCGCTGCACGAGCGGCTCACTGCGCTCAACCCCGACTTCGCCGGCGCCCACCGCGACGCCGAGACCCGCCCCGACGGCGACGTCGAGCTCGACGACACCGACGGCTTCGTCGTCCCGGCCTGCGACTGCGGCGGGCTGCTGAAGCCCGACGTGGTGTTCTTCGGCGAGAACGTGCCGGCTCCCCGCGTGGAGCGCTGCTTCGCGGCTGTCGACGCGTTGGCGGCGAACGGCGGTGCGCTGCTGGTCGTCGGCTCGAGCCTGACGGTGATGAGCGGCTTCCGGTTCGTGCGACGGGCCGCGAAGGCCGGCACCCCGGTGGTGGTCGTCAACCGCGGCGCCACCCGCGGCGACGCGCTGGCCACGCACGCGGTGGAGGCCGGCTGCACCGACTTCCTCGGCGACCTGCGCGAGGCGCGCGGCGCCTGACGCCGCGTCGGGACCTGTCGACCGGCGGGCCGACCGGCAGGCCGACCGGCGGGGCTCAGAGGCGGCGGACGAAGATGTGGTCGGCGGCGTCGAGGACGATCTCGGCGGTCTCGCCGCCGGAGCCGACCAGCACGCCCGCGGAGGTCTGCACCACGGTGACGGTCTTGTCGGGCAGTGCGCCGACGCGCCGCAGGGCGCTCATCAGCGACTCGTCCTTCTGCATCTCCTCGGAGATGCGGCGCACCAGCACCCGGCCCTCGTCACCGGAGGCGACGTCGGCCAGCGACTCGACGCCGGTCATGAACTCCTCGCCCACCTGGTCCTGGCCCAGCTCGTGCAGCCCGGGAATGGGGTTGCCGTACGGCGACTCGGTCGGGTGGTCGAGCAGGTCGAGGAGGCGGCGCTCGACGGTCTCCGACATCACGTGCTCCCAGCGGCAGGCCTCCTCGTGCACCAGCTCCCAGTCGAGGCCGATCACGTCGGTGAGCAGCCGCTCGGCGAGCCGGTGCTTGCGCATCACCCGGGTCGCCAGTCGCAGGCCCTCGTCGGTGAGCTCGAGGTGGCGGTCGCCCTGCACGGTGAGCAGGCCGTCGCGCTCCATGCGGGCCACGGTCTGCGAGACGGTGGGGCCGCTCTGGTGCAGCCGCTCCGCGATCCGGGCGCGCAGGGGCACGATGCCCTCCTCGACCAGCTCGTAGATCGTGCGCAGGTACATCTCGGTGGTGTCGATCAGGTCGCTCACGCTCCTAGTCTCCCCCATCGGCGCACACGCTCCGCCCACGCCGCCCGCGGCGGGCACGCCCGGCCCGCCACGCAGGCCCGAGGGGGGAGGTGGCACCGCCCCGACGGTGCCAGGGTGCGTGGGGTGACCGACGCCCCCAGCTCCGTGATGTGGTTCCGCCGCGACCTCCGACTGGCCGACAACCCCGCGCTCCTCGACGCCGTCGGCGAGGGCGCGGTGCTGCCGCTGTTCGTCCTCGACCCGCGCCTGTGGGACCCCGCGGGCCCGAGCCGTCGGGCCTACCTCGCGGCCTCGCTGCGCTCCCTCGACGCCGCGCTGCGCGAGCGCGGGGGGCGCCTCGCGGTGGTGCACGGCGACCCGGTGGAGCAGGTGGTGGCCGCGGCACGGGCCGTCGGGGCCACCCGGGTGCACGTCGCCGCCGACTTCGGCCCCTACGGCCAGGAGCGCGACGAGCTGGTGGAGCAGGCGCTGGGCGCCCACGACGTCGAGCTCGCCCGCACCGGCTCGCCGTACGCCGTGGCGCCCGGCCGGGTGGTCAACGGCTCCGGCAAGGCCTACCAGGTGTTCACGCCGTTCTCCCGCGCCTGGGGCGAGCACGGCTGGCGCGAGCCGGTGGCCGCACCCACCGGTGGGTCGTGGCTGACCCTGGACGACGGCACGGTCGACCTGCCCGACCCCGAGGTGCCCGAGGGCCTGGAGCTGCCCGAGGCCGGCGAGGACGCCGCCCGCGCGCGCTGGACGGCGTTCCTGGAGCAGGTGGACGACTACGGCGAGCAGCGCGACCTCCCCGCGGTGGCCGGCACCAGCCGGCTCTCGGTGCACCTGAAGTACGGCGAGCTGCACCCCCGCACGCTGCTGGCCGACCTCGCCCAGCGCCGGTCGGCGGGCGCACGGACCTACCGCACCGAGCTCGCCTGGCGTGAGTTCTACGCCGACGTCCTGGCCCGGCGCCCGGAGACGGCGCGGGAGTACCTGCGCCCGGAGTTCGCCCGGATGGCCTACGACCGCCCCGGCGAGCAGCTCACCGCCTGGCAGGAGGGCCGCACCGGCTTCCCGATCGTCGACGCCGGGATGCGCCAGCTGCGCGGCATGGCCTGGATGCACAACCGGGTGCGGATGATCACCGCCAGCTTCCTGGTGAAGGACCTCCACCTCGAGTGGCAGCTCGGCGCCCGGCACTTCCTGCAGTGGCTGGTCGACGGCGACCTCGCCTCGAACAACCACGGCTGGCAGTGGGTGGCCGGCAGCGGCACCGACGCCTCGCCGTTCTTCCGGGTCTTCAACCCCACCACCCAGGGCCGCAAGTTCGACCCCGACGCCGCCTACATCAGGCGCTGGGTGCCCGAGCTCGCCGACGTCGACGACCCGCACGAGCCGTCGGCGGCTGACCGCGAGCGGGTGGGCTACCCCGCTCCGGTCGTCGACCACAAGGCCGAGCGGCAGGAGGCGCTGGACCGCTACGCCGCGATCAAGGAAGGCTGAGGGGATGACGCCCTTCCCCGCCCACCTCGTCGTCCCCGGCCGCTTCTGCGGGCCGCCGCGCTCGGGCAACGGCGGGGTCACCGCCGGGCTGCTCGCGGGGGCGCTGCTGGACGGCGCGCTCCTGGACGACACCGACGCGCAGCCGGGCGGCGGGGGCGCCCCGGCCGTCGAGGTGTCGCTGCGCCGTCCGCCCCCGCTCGACCGGCGGCTTCTCCTCGAGCCCCTGCCGGGCGACGCCGGCCGGGCGCCCGGCCTGCGGGTCACCGACGCCGGGGAGACCGTGGCCGAGGCGCGCCCGGGGTCCGCGCCGCTGGAGGCCGTGCCGGGGGTCGACGCGGCGACGGCGCGGGCCGCGCAGGCGGCGTACGCCGGGCTGGTGCACCACCCGTTCCCGACCTGCGTGGCGTGCGGGCCGGACCGCGAGCCCGGCGACGGCCTGCGGGTGTTCCCCGGCCGGGTCGACGACCACGACGGGCGGATGCGGGTGGCGGCCACCTGGACGCCGCACGCCGGCGCCGCCCGGGCCGGTGACGAGCCGGTCGACGACGACCGCGCGTCGCGCGCGGTGACCTGGGCCGCCGTCGACTGCATCGGCGGCTGGGCCGGCGACATCGGCGCGCGCCCGATGGTGCTGGCCCGGATGAGCGCGCAGGCGCTGCGGGCGCCCCGCCTGGGCGAGGAGCACGTCGTGGTGGGCGTCCACCGCCGCACCGAGGGCCGCAAGACGCTGACCGCGGCCACCCTGCGCGACGCCGACGGTGCCGTGGTGGCCACCGCCGAGCACCTGTGGGTGCGCGTCGACCCGACCGCGTTCGCCTGAGCCGGCTCGCCGGCCGGGCACCCCCGCGGGGGCTGGCAGCGCCCCGGCGCGTGTGGTGGACTCAGCGCCATGACTTTGAACGATCCAACGACGCCCGAGGCCGCCGAGTGGTGGCGCCACGCCGTCATCTACCAGGTCTACCCGCGCTCGTTCGCCGACAGCGACGGCGACGGCGTCGGTGACCTGCCCGGCATCACCGCACGGCTGCCCCACCTCGCCGCACTCGGGGTCGACGCCCTCTGGATCTCGCCGTTCTACACCTCCCCGCAGAAGGACCACGGCTACGACGTCGCCGACTACCGCGACATCGACCCCCTCTTCGGCACGCTCGCCGACGCCGACGCGCTCCTCGCCCGGGCCCACGAGCTCGGCCTGCGGGTGGTCGTCGACCTGGTGCCCAACCACACCTCCGACGCCCACGTCTGGTTCCAGGCCGCGCTGGCCGCCGGGCCGGGCAGCCCCGAGCGGGCGCGCTACCTGTTCCGCGAGGGCCGCGGCGTCGACGGCTTCGAGCCGCCGAACAACTGGCACTCCGTCTTCGGCGGTCCCGCCTGGACCCGCGTCGACGACGGCCAGTGGTACCTGCACCTCTTCGACTCCTCCCAGCCCGACCTCGACTGGCGCAACCCCGAGGTCGGCGACATGTTCGTCGACGTGCTGCGCTTCTGGCTCGACCGCGGCGTCGACGGCTTCCGGGTCGACGTGGCCCACGGCCTGGTCAAGGAGGAGTCGCTGCGCGACCAGCTGGTCGACGACGGCGGCGCCCCCGCCAGCGGCGAGATCAACCCGCAGGCGGTCTCCAGCATGGTCGAGCGCACCATGCGCGACGAGCCGATGTGGGACCAGCCCGAGGTGCACGACGTCTACCGCCGCTGGCGCACGGTGCTGGAGGCCTACGACGGCGACCGGATGCTGGTCGCTGAGGCGTGGACCCAGTCGCCGGAGTCGATGGCGCGCTTCGTGCGACCCGACGAGATGCACCAGTCGTTCAACTTCTCCTGGCTGCTCGCGCCGTGGTCGGCGCAGGAGTTCGCCTCGGTGGTCACCGGCACCCTCGCCGCCCTCGCGGGCGTGGGCGCGAGCCCCACCTGGGTGCTGAGCAACCACGACGTCGTGCGCCACGCCACCCGGTACGGCGGCGGCGAGGTCGGCCTGGCCCGCGCCCGCGCCGCCACCCTGGCGATGCTCGCGCTGCCGGGCTCCTCCTACCTCTACCAGGGCGAGGAGCTGGGCCTCGAGCAGGTCGACGTCGCCCCCGAGCACCGGCAGGACCCCTCGTGGCTGCGCACCGGCGAGGTCGGCCGCGACGGCTGCCGGGTGCCGGTGCCGTGGTCCGGCGAGGCACCGCCGTACGGCTTCGGGCCCGGCGAGTCGCAGCCGTGGCTGCCGCAGCCGGCCGGCTGGGGACCGCTCGCGGCGTCGGCGCAGGAGGGCCGTGCCGGCTCGACGCTGGAGTTCTACCGCGAGGCGCTGGCCGCGCGACGGGCGTACGCCGAGACGGCCGGTGACCAGGTGGAGGTGCTCGACCTCGGCCCCGACGTGCTCGGCCTGCGCCGCGGGCCGCTGACCGTGGTGGTCAACTGCGGCGACACCGCCGTGACGCTGCCCGCCGGCGACGTGGTGGTCGCCAGCGGGCCGGTCACCGACCGGCTGCCGCCCGACACCGCCGCCTGGCTGACCGGGGCCTGACGGCCGGGCCGGCGCCGGCCGGTCCGGCTACCGGTCGCCGGGCTGGTTCAGCGCGGCGTTGTAGCGGTGGAGGACGGCGACGAAGTCGGCCAGCTCGTCGTCGTCCCAGTCCACCAGCCGCTCGTCGAGGAACCTGCGGCGGTGGTCGGTGACGTCGGCCAGGCGGCGCACGGCGTCGTCGGTCGCGCTGACCAGCGCGGCCCGGCGGTCCTCCGGGTCGGGCTCGCGCACGAGCAGGCCGAGGTCGACGAGGTGCTGCACCTGGCGGCTGATCGCGCCCTTGTCGAGGTGGAAGGCATCGGCCATCGCCGAGGACCGCATCGGGCCGTGCTCGGCGAGGTAGCTCAGCATCAGGTAGGAGGCCGGCTGCATCTCCTCGTGCACGGCGTGGGCGCGCTCGCCGATCACCCGCTTCACGCGGCGGATCAACACGCCCACCTCCTGCTCGAGGTGCATCAGGTGCTCGGTGCGCTGCGCCTTCACGGCGTCACCGCCGCGGCGTCGTGCTCGGCGTCCCGCTCGGCCTCGCTGGGCACGAGGTCGTTGGTGGTGCGCAGCGGCACCTCCTTGATGAACAGCACGCACACCAGGGCCAGCACCGCGAACGGCGTCGCCACGAGGAACAGGTGGCCGAACGACTCACCGAACGCGCTCTGGAACACCTCGCGCACGGGCGCGGGAAGCGTGTCGAGGTCGGGGATGGTGTGGCTCGCGGCGTCCCCGCCACCACTCACGCCGATCGCGGCCAGGCCGCTGGCGACCTTGTCGGCCACCTGCGTGCTGAGCAGGGCGCCCAGCGCCGAGACGCCGACCGAGCCGCCGAGGGAGCGGAAGAACGCCACGACCGAGCTGGCCGCGCCCATGTCCGCCAGCGACACGTTGTTCTGCACCGCCAGCACCAGGTTCTGCATGGTGGCGCCGAGGCCGACGCCGAGCACGGCCATGAACGCACCGACCACGACCAGGCTGGTGGTGTCGTCGATGGTGCCGAGCAGGGCGAGGGCCACCACGACGAGCACCATGCCCCCGACCAGCCAGCGCTTCCACAGACCGGTGTCGGAGATGATGCGGCCGGTGACGATGCTCGAGACGAGCAGGCCGCCGACCATGGCGATCGACATGAGGCCGGCCTCGGTGGGGGTCATCCCCCGGGCGACCTGGAAGTACTGGCTGAGGTAGACCGTCGAGCCGAACATCGCGACGCCGATGAGCGCGGAGGCCACGGTGGCCAGCGCCGTCGTCCGGTCGCGGAAGAGCCGCAGCGGGATGATCGGCTCGGCGGCGACGCGGGCCTCGACGTACAGGGCGGCGGCGATGACGAGCACACCGGCGGCGATCATGACCGCAGTGGTGACCGAGGCCCAGGCGAACTGGTTGCCGGCGAGGCTGACCCAGATCAGCAGGATGCTGACGCCGGCCATGATCAGGGTGGCGCCGAGGTAGTCGATCGACACCTGGCGGCGCACGACGGGCAGGTGCAGCGTCTTCTGCAGCAGCACGAAGGCGACGGCGGCCACCGGCAGGCCGACGAAGAAGCAGCCGCGCCAGCCGAGGGGCGAGTCGACGACGAGACCGCCGATGAGCGGGCCGCTGACGGTGGCCAGGGCGAACGTCGCGCCGATGTAGCCGGAGTAGCGACCGCGCTCGCGGGGGGTGACCATGCTGGCGATCACGACCTGCACCAACGCGGTGAGGCCGCCCACGCCGAGGCCCTGCACGACGCGGGCGCCGATCAGCACCTCCATGGAGGGCGCGACCACCGCGACGAGCGAGCCGACGGAGTAGATCACCAGCGCCAGCTGGACGAGCAGCTTCTTGCTGAACAGGTCGGAGAGCTTGCCCCAGATGGGGGTGGTGGCGGTCATCGCCAGGAGGGTCGCGACGACCACCCAGGTGTAGCCGGTCTGGGTGCCGTCGAGGTCGGCCACGATCACCGGCAGCGCGTTGGTCACCACGGTGCTGCTGAGCATCGCCACGAACATCGCCAGCAGCAGCCCGCTCATCGCCTCGAGGACCTGGCGGTGCGTCATCGGCGCGGCGGTGCCGTCCGGGGCGGGTGCGGAGGGGGGTGGTGCCTGGGTCGTCGTCACGGTGCCTGCTCGTCTCATGCGGGATAGAAGGTTGCCATCGGCAACCATATTCCCCGGTGGGCCGCCCCGGCAAGCAGGCCGGGCGTGGGCCCGGTCACCCGCCGTCCGCCACCCGAGCCGCCCTGGCCGCCTTGGCGGCCGCCGCCTCGCGCCGGGCCTCGGCGTGCACGAGCGCCTCGTCCCAGCCGGCGCCGCGGGCGACGAGCGCGCGGTACTTCATCGTCTCGGTGCGGGCGTCGACGCACAGCGCGCCGATCAGCCGCTCGCCGCGCCGGTAGAGCGCGACCCAGCGCCCGGGCACGGTGGGGTCGCCCTCGACGATGCGCACCTCGTCGGCCACCGGCGAGCCGACGACCTGGATCCAGGTGCCGTACCAGTCCGACCACGAGTAGGGCACGGTGCCGTACGGCGTCGCCCGCTCGGGGTCGAGGGCGTTGCGCACCGCTGCGGCGCCCTGGTCGGCGGCGGCGGTCCAGTTCTCGCTGCGCTGGCGCTCCCCCATCGTCGGGTTGGGCCACGACGCGACGTCGCCGGCCGCCCAGACGCCGGGCACCCCGGTCCACAGCGTCTCGTCGCACACCACGCCGTCGCCCAGGTCGAGCCCGGAGCCGGCGAGCCAGCCGGTGGTCGGGGTGATCCCGATGCCCACCACGACCAGGTCGGCGGGGAGCGTCGTGCCGTCGTCGAGCAGCACCCGCTCCACCCGACCGCCGGCTCCCTCGACGGCGCGCACGCCGGTGCCGGTGCGCAACGTGGTGCCGTGGCGGTGGTGCAGCACCGAGAGCGCGGCGCCCATCTCCTCGCCCAGGGCCCGCACCAGCGGCGTGGACGCCGCCTCGACGAGCGTCACGTCGACGCCGTGCGCACGGGCGCTGGACGCCACCTCGGAGCCGATGAACCCGGCGCCGACCACGACGGTGCGGGCGCCGGCGGTGAGCGCCGAGCGCACCTCGCGGGCGTCGTCGAGGGTGCGCAGCGCGTGGACGCCGGCGAGGTGGTCGGTCCCGGGCAGGGTGCGCGCGGCCGAGCCGGTCGCCACCACGACGGCGTCGTACGGCACCTCGCGCCCGCCGACCGCGACCACGCGCTCGCGGGGGTCGAGGCCGGTGGCGGGGCTGCCGAGCACCAGCTCGACGTCGAGGTCGTCGAGCACCTCGCGCTCGCGGTGGTACGGCGGCGCCACCGGCTCGCCGTCCGGCCCCGGCGCGAGGAACTCCTTCGACAGCGGCGGCCGGTCGTAGGGCAGGTGCACCTCGTCGCCCACGAGCGTCACCGACCCGGTGAAGCCCTGCTCGCGTGCGGTCTCCACCGCGCGGAGGCCGGCGAGGGAGGCGCCGACGACGACCAGGCGCCCGGTGCTCGGGTCCACGGCTGCTCAGGCCCCGAGCCGGGCTGCGTCGTGGTCGGTGGTCGTCGTCATCGCGGGCCTCTCGTCGGACGCACGCCCGTCGTGCGCACCGTCACGGTGCCAGACACCTCCGCACCGCACGGCCCGGGGGCATGGGACAGGTCACGGGGCGGTCACCCTTCCGTGGGGGGAACCGACGACGCGGGCGTGGCACGGTGGGGGTGTGCGGCGGGAACGGCCCGCCCCCGTGGACGGAGGCATGATGGCCGAGGACGACAAGCCGAAGAGGGCACGGTGGATCGTGCCGGCTGCCGTGCTGTTCCTGCTCCTCCTCGTGGGAGGCACGATCCTGCTCATCGGGATCATCCAGGGCGACGACACCGACCTCGAGGACCAGCCGCCTGCCGGGGACAACTCCAGCAGCACCAACATCGGCTGACGCACCAGCCCGGCTCCGGTCGGCCGCGAGGAGCATCAGCGGCCACCGCGGGCCGGGAGCAGCGGCCGTGCCGGGGACTGCGTAAGCCCGCGTACGGAGCCGTTCCGGCCACTGCGATGGCCGCTGTTCTCCAGCATCCCCGGGTCGACGTGTCGGGGCCCACACCCCCGCGGGTGAACACCCCCTGCGGGAGCGCTCCCCGGGACCACGCGGCCGGTCGGCCGGACCGGCCCGGGGCAGGTACGGACGCGGGCGTCCGGGGTTTCGACACGGGCGCTGCGCGCCCTGCTCGACCGACGAGGGGGCCGCGCTGCGCGCCCTGCTCGACCGACGAAGGAGCCGGGCCGCCCTTCGGTGGTCGAGTGCCGAGGAGCGCCAGCGACGAGGTGTATCGAGACCACGCAACCGTCGGCGTGGACCCGCCGAGGCAGCTACCAGCGCGGGCGTCCGGGGTTTCGACACGGGCGCTGCGCGCCCGTGTCGACACGGGCGCTGCGCGCCCTGCTCAACCAACGAGGGGGCCGCTCGCTGCGCGCCCTGCTCGACCGACGAAGGAGCCGGCCGCCCGTCGGTGGTCGAGTGCCGAGGAGCGCCAGCGACGAGGTGTATCGAGACCACGCAACCGTCGGCGTGGACCCGCCGAGGCAGCTACCAGCGCGGGCGTCCGGGGTTTCGACACGGGCGCTGCGCGCCCTGCTCAACCAACGAGGGGGCCGCGCTGCGCGCCCTGCTCTCCGACGAAGGAGCCGGGCGGCCCTTCGGTGGTCGAGTGCCGAGGAGCGCCAGCGACGAGGTGTATCGAGACCACGCAACCGTCGGCGTGGACCCGCCGAGGCACCTACCAGCGCGGGCGTCCGGGGTTTCGACACGGGCGCTGCGCGCCCTGCTCAACCAACGAAGGGGCCGCGCTGCGCGCCCTGCTCGACCAACGGAGGGGGCGGCAGCGATAAGCCCTCGCGAACTGTCGGTGGTCACCGCGATGATTCCGGGTGGCGGCACCGGTCGACCTCCTCGACCACGTTGGCCCCCACGTCGCACCGAGAGGAACCCGATGGGCGAGATGATCCGCGCGACCGGACTGGTCAAGCGCTACAAGGAGGTCGTGGCCCTGCAGGGGCTCGACCTGTCGGTGCCGGAAGGCACCGTGCTGGCCCTGCTGGGGCCCAACGGAGCCGGGAAGACCACCGCCGTCCGGGTGCTGGCCACGCTGCTCAAGCCCGACGGTGGCAGCGCCGAGGTGGCCGGCGTCGACGTGGTGGGCGACCCGGAGGGCGTGCGGCGACGCATCGGCCTGTCGGGGCAGTACGCCGCTGTCGACGAGCACCTCACCGGCTACGAGAACCTCGAGATGGTCGGCCGGCTCTACGGGCTGGGCCGCGCCAGGTCACGGGTGCGCGCCCGCGAGCTGCTGGAGCGCTTCGACCTCGCCGACGCCGGCGACCGGCCGTCCAAGACCTACTCCGGCGGCATGCGCCGCCGCCTCGACCTCGCGGGCGCCCTGGTGGCCGAGCCGCCGGTGCTGATCCTCGACGAGCCCACCACCGGCCTCGACCCGCGCAGCCGCCAGCAGATGTGGGACGTCATCCGCGAGCTGGTGTCGTCGGGGTCGACCCTGCTGCTCACCACGCAGTACCTCGAGGAGGCCGACCGGCTCGCCGACGACATCGTCGTCATTGACCACGGCACCGCCATCGCCCGCGGCACCGCCGACCAGCTCAAGGCGCAGACCGGCGGCGAGCGGGTGGAGGTCGTGCTCCGCGACCCCACCCAGCGCGACGGCGCCACCCGCGTGCTCGCGGGGGTCGCCGTGGGCGAGGTGGGCGTCGGCGACAACGGCCGGGGCCTGACCGCCGCGGTCGACGGCGGCGCCGGCTCGCTGCAGCACGTGCTGGAGGGCTTCCAGCGCGAGGGGATCGGCGTGCTCGAGGTGGGCCTGCGCCGGCCCACCCTCGACGACGTGTTCCTCACCCTGACCGGGCGTCCCACCGAGGAGGTCACCGCCGACGGCGCCGCCGCCAAGGCGGGCAAGCCCGGCAAGAACAAGCCCGGCCAGACCGGCGACGGCGCGAGCCGCACCGCCGTCGGCGCCACCCCCACCCGAGCCGAGGAGGTCCGATGAGCAACACCGCCGTGCGCACCGCCACCGACGGGTGGGTCGTCGCCAAGCGCAACCTGATCAAGATCAAGCGGGTGCCGGAGGTGCTCGTCTTCGTCCTGATCTCACCGATCATGTTCGTGCTGCTGTTCGCCTACGTGTTCGGCGGCGCGATCGACACCGGAGGCGTCGACTACAAGGAGTTCCTGGTCGGCGGCATCTTCGCCCAGACGGTCGTCTTCGGGGCCACGTTCACCGGCGCGGGCCTGGCCGAGGACATGCAGAAGGGCATCATCGACCGGTTCCGGTCGCTGCCGATGTCGTCGTCGGCGGTCCTGGTGGGCCGCACGACCTCCGACGTGGTGTACAACCTGCTCTCCATCATCATCATGTCGCTGACCGGCCTGCTGGTCGGCTGGCGCATCCGCGAGGGCGTCCTCGACGCGCTGGCCGCCTTCGGCCTGCTGCTGCTGTTCGCCTACGCGATCAGCTGGGTGATGGCGTGGGTGGGGCTGCTGGTGCCGAGCGTGGAGGTCATCAACAACGCCTCGTTCATCGTGATCATGCCGCTGACGTTCGTCTCCAACGCGTTCGTCCCGCTGGAGTCGTTCAGCGGTGTGCTGCGCACCTTGGTGGAGTGGAACCCGGTGTCCACGCTCACCCAGGCGGTCCGCGAGCTCTTCGGCAACGTCGACCCGAGCGTGCGGCCCTCCGACGCCTGGTCGATGCAGCACCCCACGCTCTACACGCTGGCGTGGGTGGTGATCATCCTGGTGGTGTTCGTCCCGCTGTCGGTGCGCCAGTACCGGCTCTCCACCAGCAAGTAGGGCTCCAGCACGTAGGGCTCCAGCGAGTAGGGCTCAGGCCTTGCTGGCGGCCACGGCGAGGCGGTCGACGAAGTCGTTCATCCGGTCACCGGAGTGGCCCTTCACCCAGCGGAAGGCGACGTCGCCACGGGCCGCGACCTCGTCGACCAGCGGCTCCCACAGGTCGCGGTTGGCCACCGGCTTCTTGGCGGCGTTGGTCCACCCGCGCTGACGCCAGCCCAGCCACCAGGCGTCGCGGAAGCAGTGCACGACGTAGGTGGAGTCGCTGACCACGACCAGCGGACCGGGGAGCGCCAGCACCGCCTCGAGCGCGGCCCGGATCTCCATGCGCTGGTTGGTGCTGGGCCGCTCCGCGCCCGAGGCGTACACCGACTCATCGAGCGCCCAGGCCCACCCCCCGGGCCCGGGGTTGCCCGAGCAGGCGCCGTCGGTGAACACCTCGCGGGCGCCGGGCGGCTCGGCCATCGGCGGCCGGGACGGGCGCTTGGCGCGAGCCGGTGACCCGGCGCGCGACGGGGCACGGGAAGGGGTGCGAGCGGGGCGGGTGGCAGTCGGCACGGGCGCCACCCTCACACAGCCCTCCCCCTTGTGGGGGAGGGGGGAGACGGGGGGCCCCCGTAGGGGTGGGGCGGGGGGGCTCTGGGGGCCCGTAGAACGGAGGTCCACGAGGAGAAGGAGCCCCATGCCCGCAGTGGACCAGGCCGCCAGGACCGCGCCGCCGACGACCCCGGGTGTCGACACCGACACCAGCTCGTCGAGCCCGGCGACCCCGGCGACCGCTCGTGGGTCCGCCCGGCAGGACGACCGGATCACGGTGGCCTCGGTCCCGCGGGGCCACGTCTACGTGCGCCACCTCGAGCGCGAGGACGGCCGGGACGCCGTACGCCGCCTCGACGACCCGCACCCCGACGACCCGAGCCGGACCGCGGGGCAGCGCTGGTGGCCGCCGGTCATGCTCGACGCCGCCTGGGTGCGCGACGCGCCCCGCGACGCCTTCGACGTCCTGCACCTGCAGTTCGGGTTCGACTCCCGCTCCCCCGCCGAGCTGGCCGAGCTCGTCGCCGCGCTGCGCGACCGCGGCACCCCGCTGGTCCACACCGTGCACGACCTGCGCAACCCCCACCACCGCGACCGCACCGAGCACGACGCCCAGCTCGACGTGCTGGTGCCGGCCGCCGACGCGGTCGTCACGCTGACCCCCGGCGCGGCCGCCGAGATCGCCCGCCGCTGGGACCGCGAGGCGCTGGTGCTGCCGCACCCCCACGTCGTGGACACCGACACGATGGGCCAGGCCCAGGACTGCCGCGCCAGACGCCGTTCCGGACCGTTCCGCGTCGGGGTGCACCTGAAGAGCCTGCGCGCGAGCATGGACCCCCTCGCGGTGCTCCCCACCCTGGTCGAGGTGGTGGCCGACCTGCCCGACGCCGTGCTGCAGGTCAACGCCCACCACGACGTGATGGACCCCTCCTTCCTGCGCCACGACCCCGCGCTGGCCGCCTACCTGGGCACCGCCGCAGTGCAGGGTCGCCTCGACCTGCAGGTGCACGACTACCTGCCCGACCAGGACCTGTGGAACCACCTCGGGTCGCTCGACGTCTCCGTGCTGCCCTACCGCTTCGGCACCCACTCGGGCTGGCTGGAGGCCTGCCGCGACCTCGGCACCACCGTGGTGGCGCCGACCTGCGGCTACTTCGCCGAGCAGGGCCCGGTGCTGTCGTACGGGCTCGACGAGCACACCTTCGACGCCGACTCGCTGGCCGCTGCCGTGCGCCGCGCCCACGACGAGCGTCCGCGGCTGGGGGCGAGCATCGAGGAGCGCCGTCTGCAGCGCGACGGCGTCGCCGCCGCCCACCACCGGCTGTACCGGTCCCTGGCGTCGTGAGGAGCCGCCTGCGCATCTGCCTCGTCGCGAGCAGCCGCCACCCCATCGCCGAGCCGTTCGCCGGCGGCCTGGAGTCGATGACCCACCAGCTGGCCAGCGAGCTCGGCCGGCGAGGCCACGAGGTCTCCCTCTTCGCCGCCCCCGGCAGCGACCCCGCGCTCGACGTCACCGAGCTCGACGTGGCGACGTTCGAGCCGTCGGCCCCCGCCATGGCCGACGTGAACGCCCCGTCACGGCAGTGGATGGACGAGCACCACGCCTACCTCGGGCTGATGCTCCAGCTCGCCGAGGACGGCGGGTCGCGCTTCGACCTGGTGCACAACAACAGCCTCCACCACCTCCCCGTCGCGATGGCCCACACCCTCGAGACGCCGATGATCACCACGCTGCACACCCCGCCGGTGCCGTGGCTGGAGTCGGCCGTGGAGCTCTCGCCGCGCGGCAGCACCTTCGCCGCGGTCTCCGAGCACACCGCACGCTCCTGGGGTCACGTCGCGCCCGCCGTACCCATCCTGAACGGCGTCGACGTCAGCCGCTGGCGTCCCGGCCCCGGCGGCGGGCCGGCCGTCTGGTCGGGCCGGCTGGTCGCCGAGAAGGCCCCCCACGAGGCCATCGACGCCTGCCGGGCCGCGGGCATCCCGCTCGTGCTCGCCGGACCGGTGCACGACGACGTCTACTTCCAGCGCGAGATCGCGCCGCGCCTGGGCCGCCAGACCGTGCACGTCGGCCACCTCGGCCACGGCGCGCTCGCCCGGCTGCTGGCCCGGGCGTCGGTGGCGCTGGTGACCCCCGCCTGGGACGAGCCCTACGGCCTGGTGGCCGCGGAGGCGATGGCCTGCGGCACCCCGGTGGCCGCCTACGACCGCGGCGCCCTGGCCGAGGTGGTCGGCACCGCCGGCGGCGCGCTGGCGACGGCCGGCGACGTCGACGACCTCGCCCGCGCCGTGCAGGACGCGCTCACCCGCCCCCGCGGCGCGGTGCGCCGCTACGCCGAGGAGCACTGCTCGCTGACGCGCATGGTCGACGAGTACGAGGAGCTCTACCTGACCTCCACGTCGTCGCGCCGCGCCGCATGATCGGCTACTACGTGCACCACCACGGCCGCGGTCACCTGCACCGCGCCGTCGGCCTCGCCGCCGAGCTCGGCCGCCGCGGCACCGCGGTCACCGGGCTGTCCTCGCTCCCCCGGCCCGACGGGTGGGCAGGTGACTGGGTGCAGCTCGAGCGCGACGACGAGACCACCGACACCGACCCGACCGGCGACGCGGCCACCGACCCGACGGCCCACGGCCGGCTGCACTGGGTGCCCCGCCACGATCCCGGCCTGCGGGCCCGCGGCGCCCGGCTCGCCGCGTGGGTGGCCGAGGCCGACCCCGACGCCGTCGTGGTCGACCTGTCGGTGGAGGTCACCCTGCTGGTGCGCCTGCTGGGCGTGCCCGTGGTGGGCGTCGTGCTGCCCGGACGCCGTGGCGACGCCGCCCACCTCGTCGGCCTCGAGGTCGCCGACGCGCTGGTGTCGTTCTGGCCACCGCAGGCGCAGCACATGCTGCGCGACGTCCCGCCCGCCGTGCTCGACCGGCTGACCCCGGTCGGCGGGCTCTCCCGCCTGACCGCCCCGGCCGCCGCGGCCGACGCGACCTCGGCGGAGGCCGAGCCCGACGCCGGCGACGACCGCCGCTCGGTGGTGGTGCTGCTCGGCGCCGGCGGCGACGACGTGGACGCCGACACGCTGGCGCAGGCGGCGGCGGCCACCCCCGGCTGGCGCTGGACCGTCCTGGGCGGTGCCCACGGCACCTGGGTCGACGACCCGACGCCGCTGCTGGCCGCGGCCGACGTGGTGGTGACCCACGCCGGGCAGAACGCCGTCGCGGAGGTCGCCACCCTTCGCCGTCCGGCCGTGGTCGTGCCGCAGGCCCGGCCGCACGACGAGCAGGTCTGCACCGGCGAGGAGCTCGCCCGCGGGCCCTGGCCGGTGCTCGTCGAGCCGGCCTTCCCCCGCACCGGCTGGGTCGGCCGCCTGGAGGCCGCCGCCGCCCTCGACGGCGGCGCCTGGCGAGGCTGGTGCCTGCCCGACGCGGCCGCCCGGTTGGCCGACGTGGTGACCGAGGTCGCCGACCGGGGCGCGCAGGTGACCGCATGACCCGCGTCGCGGTCACCACCATCGCCCAGGGCCGCCACGACCACCTCGCCGCGCAGCACCGTTCGCTGGCGCTGGGCACCCGCCTGCCCGACGACTACCTCGTCGTCGCCATGGACGACCCCGCCATCGAGGCGCTCAGCGCCGAGGGCAGCGCGACGCTGCGTCGTCGGGTGGAGCGCGTCGCCACGAGCCCGCAGGGGCTGCCGCTGGCCCGGGCCCGCAACCGCGGCATCGAGGACGCGTTCCGCACGGGTGCCGACGTGGTGGTGGCCCTCGACGTCGACTGCCTGGCCGGCCCCGGGCTGGTCGCGGCGTACGCCGACGTCGTCACCCGCCGGCCCGACACGATCTGGGCCGGGCCGGTGACCTACCTCGACCCGCCGCCCCAGGGCGGCTACGACCTCACCGCCCTCCCCGCGCTCGACGCGCCCCACGCCGCGCGGCCCGCACCGGCGCCCGGTGTCGACGTGGCCAACGACGACCCCGACCTGTTCTGGTCGCTGTCGTTCGCGTTGTCGCGACGCGCCTGGGAGCGCTCGGGCGCCTTCTGCGAGGAGTACGTCGGCTACGGCGGCGAGGACACCGACTTCGGCCACCAGGCGGTGGCCGCCGGCGTCGGGCTGGGGTGGTCTGGCGGCGCCCGGGCCTACCACCAGCACCACCCGGTCGAGCGCCCGCCGGTGCGCCACGTCGACGACATCCTGCGCAACGGCGCGATCTTCGCCCGGCGCTGGGGCCGGTGGCCGATGCTGGGCTGGCTCGAGGAGCTGGAGCGTCTCGGCCACGTCAGGCGTGACGGCGACGGCTGGGTGCGCGCCTGAGCGAGGGCGTCGACGTCCCCGGTGACGGTCGCACTGACGTCGTGCCGGCGGCCGTGGGGAGAAGAGGAACGGGCGGCGGACCCGGAGGTCCGCCGCCCGTCAGCGTCTGGAGGTAGGCACCCATCAGCGCGCTCTGTCTCGGATCACCCGGTGCTGGTGAGAAGTCACCCGCGGTGGTGAAGATGAAGACAGGTGAAACATAGCGGATGGATCCTGACGACACGCCGGGCGGGCCGACATTTGTTGAACCGTTTCAGGATCGTCCGGGTGTCGCGGGGCGGGGCGGTGGGCTAGCCGACGTGGTCGGGCGAGCGGGTGACGCCGCCGAGGCCGTTCTGCAGGCCCCAGGCCACCGCCTGCGGACGACGCGTGACGTCGATCTTGCGGTAGGCGCCGCGCACGTAGGTCTTCACGGAGTTGATGCTGAGGTAGAGGCGCTGGCCGATCTCGACGTTGGTGTGGCCCTCCACGATCAGCGCGAGGATCTCGGCCTCGCGCGGGGTCAGCGACAGCGCCGCGGTGGCGCTGTTGCCGGTGAGGGTCTCGTGCGGACGGCGGTCGGCCGGGCGGTGGGCCTGCCCGGGGCGGGCGGCGGCCTCCTGCAGCTCCTCGAGCCCCAGCACCAGGTCGGCGGCGCTGATCGCCTTCGACAGCCGCCCCGGCGACGCCGCGCCGGCGAGGTGTGGCGCCTGCTCGCGCCAGGTGAACACCACCGGGCGGGCGCGACCACCGGCCACCACGGCCCGCAGCCGCTCGTGGCTGTGGGGCGCCAGGTCGACGGGCTCGTAGAGCACCACGTCGACCGAGGCGGGGTCGCGCAGCGCGTCGGCGAGCTCGACGAAGCGCACGCGGTCGGCGTACGGCTCGAGCATGTGTCTGACGCCCGGCGCGACGACGGCGTAGTCGTCGACGAGGGTCGTGCGGATCGGTGGGGAGAGACTCACGACGCGAAGGTACTGCCTCTGCGGCCCCCCGCCTCGTCCGGGCTCGCCGGCCTCACCCGTCCGCATGAGGCCCTGCCCGCCCCCTCCCGACGCCCGGTCAGCGCCCGGTCAGCACCCGGTCAGCACCCGGTCAGCGGGCCAGCGCCTCGCCGAGCCCGGTGCCGGAGAGCCAGGCGCCCTCCACCTTCGACTGCTCCCCCCACCCGTCGCCGCACACGCCGACTCCGAGCGGGTGGAGCAGGTACGGCGCGGCCCGCTCGCCGGTCGGCTTGGCCAGCGACCACCGGTGCACGAACGACTCCACCGGCGGCGCCAGGTCGAGCAGCCGGCACAGCGCCGCGGTGAGCCGGGGCCCGGCGGCCGCGGGGTCGTCGAGGTGGCGGGCGGCCAGGTCGGCGGTGGAGTGGGCCACCAGCACGGGCGCGTCGTCGCCGCGCCGGCGGCCGTCGTCGGCGATCCACGCGACGTCGTCGTCGCCGTTGACGAAGGCGCCGTCGCGGAACGGTCCGTCGTCCCAGGCCCGGTCGTCCCAGCGCGCGACCAGCGCCAGCACCGGCTCGGAACGGCGGTCGAGCAGCGGGGCCACGTCGTCGAGACCGTCGCCGAGCAGGCGCGCGGCCTGGGCGTCGGGCATCGCCAGCACCACCGCGCCCGCGCGGAGCACCCCGGCGTCACCGCCGGCCTCCGCATCGGCCTCGAGGTGCACCACGAGGTCGTCGCCGGTGCGATCGACGCGGGCCACGCTCGCGCGGCGCACGTCGAGGCCGCCGGCGAGGTCCTCGACGAGCGAGCGCAGGCCGCCGGGGGCACCCCACCGCACGGGTCCCTGCTTGTCGGTCGGCTGCTGCCCCGGCTCGAGCACGGTGAACGTGTCGGTCCAGGGCCGGGCCAGCCCGGCGGCCCGCCAGGCCTCCACCACCTCGACGAAGCGGGGGTCGGCGGCGGTGAGGTAGGAGGCGCCGGTGTCGACCGGGCGGCCGGCGAACCGGCGGCTGGCCATCCGGCCCCCGAGGCGTCGGCCGCGGTCGAGGACGACGACGTCGCGCCCGCCGGCCACCAGCGCCCGGGCGCAGGCGATGCCGGAGATGCCGCCGCCGACGACCACCACGGGCAGGACGGCGCCGTCGGGCGCGCGGGGGGTGTCGTCGGTGCGCATCCCGTCACCCTGCCGCGCAGCGCCCGCCGGCGCCCTCACCCCGCAGGACCGAGGTGGCCGGGGTCAGCCCCAGCCGCCGAGGTACGCCTCGAGCGTGGTCGACCCCGCCACCGGCCGCAGCCCGGGGTGCTCCTCCACGGCGTCGGCGAACAGCGCCGCGACCTCCGGCGCCGCCAGGCCGGCCGCCGCCCAGCGGGCCCGACGCCGGGTGGCCCGCAGCGCCGCCAGCCGGGCGAGCGGCGCGCCGTGCGGCGACGCCACGGTGAGCGACCCCGGGGCGTCGACCGGGCGCAGGCGCTCGAGCAGGGCGTGCCACGCCGGCGGGTCGCCGCGCAGGGGGGTGTGCAGCACGAGGTGATGGTCGGCCTCGCGCAGGTCGACGGGCCCGGTCACCACCCGGGGGTCGGCGGCCAGCAGCGCCCCCACCGGCTCCGACACGTGCACCCGGGCGGACGGCCAGGCCTGCAGCACGCTGTCGACGCAGACGACGTCAGCGGCCGTGGCGGCAGCAGCGGCGGTGGCAGCGGCAGGGGCGGGCGCCCCGCCGGCCCCGCGCAGCTCGACCACCGGACCCACCGGTCCCAGGGCCAGCCCGGTGGTGGTGGCGCCCGGTGCGCCGACCCGCCGCGCCACCGCGAGCGTCTCGGCGAGCGCGGCGGCGGGCTCGACCTCGCGCCCGGCGCGGTCGGGCCCGTCGTGCCAGGCGACCGCCCGCGGCTCGTGGGCGAGCAGCGCGCCGTGGCGCCAGGCGCGGTGGGCCCACTCCCAGTCCTCGCCGCCGTAGCCGACGAAGGTGTCGTCGAAGCCGCCGAGGCCCGTGAACAGCCAACGGCTGCACGCCAGCACCGCCGAGATGACGAAGCGGTAGGAGCGGTCGTCGGCGTGCAGCAGGTCGGCGGAGCCGGCGTACCCCTCGGCGAGCCACGCCGGGTCGTCGAGGGCGGCGGCCGGGCCGGCGACCTCCACCGGGTCGTGCGGTGCGGCCGCTGACAGGTCGGCGTGGCGGCGCCGGCCCACCACCACCGCCTCCGGACAGGCGGCCGGCAGCGCGGCCAGCGCGGCCACGAAGCCCGGCTCGGGCGTGGTGTCGGCGTCGAGGAACACCAGCACGTCGCCGCTGGTGGCGGCGGCGCCCAGGTTCCGCGCGGCCGCCGCGCGGAACCCGCGGTCGTCCTGGCGCACCAGGCCGACACCGTCCGGCACCACCGGCGCGGTGGCCGAGCCGTCGTCGGCCACCACCACCTCGAGGTCGCCGTGGGTCTGGCGACCCAGGGCATGCAGGGTGCGGGCGAGCTCGCGCGGCTGCTCGTAGTGGGTGACCACCACGCTGACGCGCGGCAGTCGGGTGGGTGGCGCCGCGAGGTCCCAGCGGTTGCCGGGCACGGTGGCGCCGTACGGCGCTCGCGCCAGGCCGGGCCGGTCGAGCAGCGGGCTGCTCACGGGTAGGGCTCGTGCACCGGCTGCGGGGGGTGCGGCAGGGCGCGGTGCACCACGGCCCACCAGGCCGCGTAGCCCCGGGCGGTGTCGTCGAGCCCGGGCCGCACGACGGCGTCGCCGAGGCGGGTGGAGGAGGGGTCGTTGATCGCCTCGGCGAGCGCCGCGACCAGCCCGGCGTCGTCGTGGAGCCGGTAGGCGTCGGGGCGCAGGGCGGCCATCTCGCGGGGGTAGGGCCCGTCGAGCACCAGCGGACGTCGTCCGGCGCCCAGCCACGCGTTCATCGACGCCGACGCGGAGGTGTGCCGGTGGCCGGCGACGGGCACCCCCACGGTGCGCATCGCCGCGGCGAGGTCGTCGTCGTCGAGGAACCCGGTCACCGTCAGCGGCACCCCGGCGTCGTCGGCGCGGCGGCGCAGCTCGTCGAGCAGGTCGGCGTGGCCGGCCACGGGCGCGCCGAGGAACACCACCTCGACGTCGCGCCCGCCTCGGCGCAGCTCGGCGGCGGCGCGCACCAGCTCGCGGTGGCCCTTGTCGGGGTAGACGAAGCCCAGCGCGGCCAGGCTGGTGGGGCCGGCCGGGTCGCTCACCGCAGCGGTGGGGGCAGCGGACGCCTCGGGCGGCAGCGGTGTCACCGGCAGGTGCAGCACGGCGCCGGAGCGCACCGGCGGCCCCGGCACCCGGTCGAGCAGCAGCGCCACCAGGTCGGCCTCGTGGTGGCTGTTGACCGCCCAGGCCCGGCACGCCCGCAGCACCGCGGCGTACGCCCGGTCGCGCCGCTCGCCCGCCCACGGCTGCGGGACGTCGTGCAGCGTCAGCGTGGTCGGCACCCGCTCGCACAGCGCGACCACCCGCGCCGCGGAGCCGGCGGGGTCGTCGCCGTAGAGCCGGTCGGTGAAGTGCACGTGCACCGGCCCCGCGTCGACGTCCTCGGGGGCGGCCGCCAGCAGCGGGGCGCCGAGGTGGCGTGCGACGTCGCCGGCGTAGAGCGTGACGCCGTGCTGGGCGAGGTCGGGCACGACGTGGGTGGGCAGCGCGCCCGCCGTCACGGCGTCAGTCCCAGCAGCTCGAGGTCCTCGCCGTGGCGGGCCACCGTCTCGCGGACCATCGCGGGGTTCTCGGCGTACCAGGCGAGGTGGGCCGCGTGCACCTCCGACTCCGCGACGACCTCGCCCGCGACGACCCAGTGGGTCGTGGGCGGCGTCGCGGGGTCGCGCACCTGGCCCACCACGGGGTGGCGCGGGGCGTGCACGTGGTCGAGCAGCGGCCGGCCGAGGTCGACCTCGGCGGCCACCAGCCCGAGGGCCTGCCGCACCCGGGCGGCCACGCCCGCGAGCACGCGCGGACCGGGGTGGTTGATCGTGCGCATGTCGTCGAAGGCCGGGGTGGCGACCAGGTCGGCCACCGCCACGGAGTCGTGGAGCCGCTGGCGACGCTCGAGCTCGCTGACCGAGGCGGCGCCGATGGTGCGCACGGCGTGGGGGGTCAGCTCGGGCAGCGCGGCGACCTCGGAGGCGTCCGTGCGGCCGCGGGCGGCCAGGGCGACGATGCGCAGGTCCTGGTAGGCCACCACCGGCGGCACCAGCCCGTCGAGCCCCGGCGGGTGGACCACCACGTGGTAGGGGTGCAGCCCGGCGTAGCGCACGCTCGGCACCCGCACGACGCGGACGCCGGACGCCGCGCGGGCGGCCACCTCCTCGCTGCCCAGCGGCAGGCCGCGGTAGCCGTCCTGCACCGGCTGGGTGACCAGCAGCTCGGTGCGGGCCAGCAGCCGGTCGAGGTGGGGCAGGTCGGCCGCGGTGAGCTCGTGCACCGGCGGCACCCGCACCCCGGTGAGGTCGCCGGCGCCGAGCAGCAGGCGCACCGACTCGGCCTGGCAGTTGCCCATCACCACCAGCACCGGACGGCCTCGCGGCAGCGGCTCGAGGCCGTAGAACGTGGCGTAGTGCCGACGGCGGGCGAGGTCGACGACCGTGGCGGTCATGATGTTCGCCTCCTCCGGCCGGTCGCCGCGGCACCGCGCCGCGGGCCGGGGGGGTGCCGGCACGACCAGTGCAGCAGGTCGCGCGCGTCCGGCGGCTCACCCGGGACGGTCGTTCCGGGGACCGGACCGGGCGTCAGGCCCCGGGCACGATCCGGATGTCGCGCACGGCGCCGTCGCCGAGGGCGACCAGCGCGGCCTGGTACTCCTCGGAGTCGTGGGCGGCCACGGCAGCGGCCACCGACGGGAACTCGATGAGCACCGAGCGCTCGGCGCGGCCGGCCTCCCAGGTGGCCTCGGGCAGGCCGCGGGCGAGGAAGCGGCCGCCGGCCGCCGTCAGGGCGGGGCCGGCGAGCTCGGCGTACGCCTGGAGCTTGTCGGTGTCGGTGACCTCGAGGTACGTGCTGATCCAGTAGGCGGGCATGACGCCATGCTGCCCCACACCGACCGCGCTCGCCCCACCGGAGCGGCCACCCGTGGGGGTGTGGGGTGCCCGTCGGGCCCGGCGTGGGATGGACCGACCCGGGCGGGCGCGCCGCCCTCGAGACGAGGAGCAGCCGTGGCCCAGGTCGCCGACGAGGTCAACGAGGTGTGGGACGACTGGAGCGAGGCGGTCACGATGACCGCCGCCCAGCTCGAGGACTGGCTGGAGACCGACGAGTCGAAGGCGGTGGGCCAGGGCGACGGCGAGTCCACGGGCCACCGCTCCGGACGGCGGATCGTGGAGACTTCCGGGCGGACAAGTCCGACCTCACCGCCGACGACGCCGACCACATGCGCAAGGTCGTCGGCTACGTGCACCGCCACCTCGCCCAGCGGCCGGACGGCGACGTCACCGACACCCGGTGGCGCTACTCGCTGATGAACTGGGGCCACGACCCGGTCGGCTGACCCTGCCGCGGCCCTCCCCCGTCACCCTGCCCCGCGACGCCCTGGGTGGGCCGGGCAGGCTGGACGGCACAGGTGGGGCCGCCGGGCCCGGCCGTGGTCACCCAGGAGAGCCCGTGCGCACCGAGTTCGACCCCAGCACGCCCGAGACCGACGCCTACTCGCTGCTGTCGTCGCTGGTCGTGCCCCGTCCCATCGCGTGGGTGGCGACGAGGTCGGCCGACGGGGTCGGCAACCTCGCGCCGCACTCGTTCTTCACCGTGGTCTGCGCCGACCCGCCGGTGGTGGCCTTCGCCTCCATCGGCGACAAGGACACGCTGCGCAACGCCGTCGCCACCGGCGAGTTCACCGTCAGCGTCGCGACGCTGCCGCAGCTCGACCAGGTCAACCACAGCTCGGCGCGCTTCGGACCCGACCAGGACGAGGCCGCCGAGCTCGGCATCGAGATGCGCCCGAGCACCGTCGTGGCGCCGGCCTCGGTGGCCGGCTCCCCCGGCACCATGGAGTGCCGGCTGCACTCCACGGTCGACCTCGGCACCTCCACCCTGGTGCTCGGCGAGGTCGTGTGGATCAGCGTCGACGACGACGTGCTGGTCGACGGGCTGCCGTCGTACGAGCGCATGGCGCCGGTCTCCCGGCTGGGCGGCGCCGGCTGGGGCCTGCCCGGGCCCGTGCGCGACGTGACGCGCCCCGGCGACCCCGGCGAGATCACCCGCCCGGCGCGCTGACCCCCAGGTCGCTGGCCGGGTCACCAGCCGGGTCGCCCGCGTCGGCGCCGCTCATCCGGGCCTGGTGCTCGGCGACCACCGACGCGGCGACGTCGCGCAGCTTGGTCTCCGAGCTGGCCGACATGCGGGTGAGGTAGGCGAACGCGGTGCCCTCGTCGATCGCGAGGCGCTGCATGAGGATGCCGAGCGCCACCCCGATGACCTTGCGGCTGGTCAGGGCGTTGCTGAGGTTGCCGATCCGCTCGGCGTGCCCCAGCGCGAGGGCGGCGTGGGAGGCGAAGAGCTCGCCCAGCTGCTCGGCCTCGCCCGACAACGTGTCGCGGGTGAAGGAGTACAGGTTGAGGGCGCCGAAGGTGCGGGCGTCGGAGTGCAGGCGCACGCCGAGCTGCGAGCGCAGGCCCAGCTCGACCGCGCACGGGATGAACCGGGGCCACCGCTGCTCGTGGCGGGCGTGCTCCACCCGCACCATGTCGGCGGTCTCCAGCGCCTGGAGGCAGGGGCCCTCGCCGAAGGCGTGCTGCAGCCGGTCGAGCTCGACCACGACGGGGTGGGTGCTGGCGCGGGTCTCGAGGCGACCCCCGCGGTGGGCGACGCTGATGCCGACGTGGTCGATGCCGGGGATCGACTCGCAGGCGACGGACACCATGGTGGCGAGGGTCGCGTCGAGGTCCTGAGGCTGCCTGAGGTCGGCCGAGGCCTGGGCCAGGGCCGAGGCGATGTCCATGGGTCCGAGCATGCTGGTCCGTCCGAGCTGGCCGCCGCGCCACGAGGGCATGGCGGGGCCGGGACGAGGTCGCTGTTGGGCCTCGTAGAAGTCGCCAGACCCTAGCAGTGACCGCAGCGCGCGCCGACGTCCAGGCGAGCCCTCAGACCGTCGAGCCGACGCACCCGTGCTCGACGCCCCACAGCACCGCCTGCGACCGGCTCGTCACGCCCATCTTGAGGTAGGCGGAGCGGATGTAGGTCTTGATGGAGTTGATGCTGAGGTAGAGCGACTGCGCGATCTCGTCGTTCGACAGGCCCTGGCAGATCAGCCCCACGATCTCGAACTCGCGGTTGGACAGCCCGGCGGGCGCCCCGGCGACCACGGCCGCGCCGAACGGCTCCGGCCCACCGACCGCCGCGGGGGTGTGCACGGCGCTCTCGAGAACCTCCACCAGCTCGTCGGCCTCGACGGTGATGGCCAGCACGTGCATGGCGCCCAGCGACTTGGCGCGACGCACGCTCCACGGCCGGGTGTCAGCGGTCAGCGCGACCAGGGGAAGGCCGGTGACCGGGACGGCGGAGCGGGCGGCGAGGGCCGACGGCTCGAAGACCGACACGTCGGCCGGACCGCTGCCGCGGGTCTGCAGGACCACCCGGTTGCGGTGCGGCTGGAGCATGGCCTCGAGGCCGTGCCGCATGATCGGCGGGAGGGCCAGCACGGAGGTGCGGACGGGACTGGGCTGAGACTCTGTCGCGTGGGAAGCCATGACGGTGCTCCGTTGCCGTGACAGCCGGTGAGTCGTTGTTGGACCCGCGCCGTCAGGACCAGGATAGCGGCACCACCCACCGCAGCGCCAGCGCACGCTGACGACCCCGTCCGGGCTCCCCCGGCGTGACGAGCCTACGACTTCCCGGGCGAGCCCGCCGAGCCCCGCTCCGCGACGTAGGCCAGCCGGCGCAGCGTCTCGGTGTTGCGCCACCGCAGCTGGACGTCGCGCAGCGGCTTCGGCACCAGCCGGCCGGGGCCGGCGACGGCGTCCTCCAGGATGGTGACCAGCGTGCCCTCCGGAGCCTCCTCGAGGCGGATGTCGACGTCGGCCTCGCCCGCGGGCCAGCCCCGGGCGCGCAGCAGCAGCCGGCGTCCGGGCTCGCAGACCCGTACGGCGGTCTCGTCGTCGATGAGCAGCGGCCAGGTGCCGACGGAGTGGTGCAGCCGGGCGCCCTCGGCGGGCCACGCGGCGTCGACGTCACGCATGCGGGAGGCGCCCACGACCCACAGCGGGTAGAGCCACCCGTCGGCCAGCACCTCCCACACCCGCTCGGGCGGCACGGCGAGCACCCGGCTCTGCTCGCTCATCGGTGGCCGCCCTGCGCGCGGCGTGGGGTGGGGCTGGTCGATCGGGTCACGGCTGGTCCTCGGGGTCGTCGTGCGGGTCGGGCGGGGTGCCGGTCAGGACGTCGGTCAGGGTGTGAACACGACCTTGACCATGCCCTGCTCCTTGGCCCGGAACGAGGCGTAGGCCTCGGGGGCGTCGGACAGGGGCAGCCGGTGCGTGGCGAAGCCCTCGGTGCCGAGGGGGTCGCTCGCGTCGGTCACCAGGGGCAGCAGGTCGTCGGTCCAGCGGCGCACGTTGGCCTGGCCCATCCGCAGCTGCACCTGCTTGTCGAAGAGCTGCAGCATCGGCATCGGGTCGGCGGCACCGCCGTACACGCCGGACACCGACACGGTGCCGCCGCGTCGTACGGCGTCGATGGCGGTGTGCAGCGCGTCGAGGCGGTCGAAGCCGGCCGACTTCATCAGCGGGCGCGCCACCACGTCGGGCAGCAGGCCGACGGCCTTGATCATCTTCTCCGCGACCGGGTTGCCGTGGGCCTCCATGCCCACCGCGTCGATCACGGCGTCGGGCCCGCGGCCGGCGGTGCGCGAGCGCACCTCCTCGCCCACGTTGTCGACCTCGTCGATGTCGATGGTCTCGGCACCGCGGGCGCGCACGCGGGCCAGCCGCTCCGGCACGCGGTCGGCGACGATCACGCGGTGACCCTCGAGCAGGGCCATCCGGGCGGCCATGTCGCCGATCGGCCCGGCGCCCATCACGAGCAGCACGCCGTCGGGCGGCAGGTCGGCGTACCGCACGGCCTGCCAGGCGGTGGGGAGCACGTCGGAGAGGTAGAGGAACCGGTCGTCGGAGGGCCCGTCGGGCACCTTGACCGGGTTCTTGTCGGCGAACTGCACCCGCAGGTACTCCGCCTGGCCGCCGGGCACCTGGCCGTACATCTTGCTGTAGCCCAGCAGGCTGGCGCCGGTGCCGTACTCGTGGTTCTGGGTGGTCTCGCACTGGCTCTGCAGGCCCTGCGAGCAGGTCCAGCAGGTGCCGCAGCTGACGTTGAAGGGGACGACGACGCGGTCGCCGACGCGCAGGTCGCGCACGCCCGGGCCGACCTCCTCGACGATGCCCATGGGCTCGTGACCCACGACGTCGCCGGGGGTCATGAACGGCGCCAGCGGCTCGTAGAGGTGGAGGTCGGAACCGCAGAGGCCGGTGCTGGTGACCTTGATGATCGCGTCGGTCGGGTCGACGATCTGCGGGTCGGGCACCTCCTCGACGCGCATGTCACGCACGCCCTGCCACGTCACGGCCCTCATCGGTGGTCCTGGCGCGTGCTCGGTCGGGTGGTCCGGGTCATCTGCTGGCCTCCGGTCGATGGGGTGCGAACAGCCGACCGGTGCCCTCGGTCGCCGACGGCATGCAGGGCCGAGGGCTCGTGGGTGCCCCCGGGCAAAGGGGGTACGCACGCGCGCGCGACGCGCGGCTTCACCCCGCCGTGCTGACCCAGTGGGGTGAGTTGGGGCCAATGCACCCCTGCGGGTGGCCATGGGCACGCCGAGGCGTGGCTAGCGTCCGAGACACCGCTTGATGAACCGCTGCTGGAACCACCGGCGAACCGCTCACTTCGGGAAGACGCTGATGATGTCCGAGACCGACATGACCTACACCTCTAGCAACGACCGCACCCTCCGGGTGCCCCGCGACGTCCGCTCGCGCCGTACCGGTGAGCTCCTCGAGCGCGCCCACTCCTGTGACGAGCAGGAGCGCCGCCGCCTCCTCGACGAGGTCATCCTGCTCAACCGCGGCGTGGCCGAGGCCGTCGCCGCCCGCTACCGCGGACGCGGCGTCTCGCAGGACGACCTGGTGCAGGTGGCCTACGAGGGCCTGACCAAGGCCGTGCAGCGCTTCGACCACGAGGCCCGCCACGACCTGCTCAGCTTCGCCGTGCCGACCATCCGCGGCGAGATCCTGCGCCACTTCCGCGACCACGGCTGGACCGTGCGGCCGCCGCGTCGGGTGCAGGAGCTGCAGCGCCACATCAACCGCAGCACCGAGGAGCTCGAGCACCGTCTCGGCCGCGCGCCCACCGACGCCGAGGTCATCGCCGAGTGCGAGGTCACCGAGGAGGAGTACCGCGAGGCCATCGAGGCCTTCGGCTGCTTCCAGCCGACCTCGCTCGACCAGCCGGTCGGTGAGTCGTCGGGCCTGCGCCTGGGCGACCTCATCCCCGGCGACACCGACGAGCACAGCGCCGTCGAGGCGCGCACCGCGCTCGCCCCGGTCGTGCAGCGCCTCAGCCCCCGCGACCGGCGCATCCTGCAGCTGCGGTTCTTCGACGACCTCACCCAGCGCGAGATCGGCGAGGAGTTCGGCTTCACGCAGATGTACGTCTCGCGCCTGATCACCCGGATCCTGCGCGACCTGCGTGCCGAGCTCGAGGAGCCCTCCTCGACCCCGGCCCGCACCGCGGTGGCCGACACCCGCACCGCTGCCCGCGTCCGACAGGCCCGCACCGCCGCCCCCGCCGGCTCGGTCGAGCGCAAGGTCGCCTGACACACCCCCGTCGTCCCACCCTCCGCCGGGCTCCTTGCCTGGCGGGCGGTGGGACGTCGTCGTCTGCCCTGGCGGGCTTGGGTGGTCGAGTGCCGAGGAGCCCTTCGAGACGCTCGCTGCGCTCGCTCCTCAGGAACCACGCCAGCGACGAGGTGGATCGAGACCACGGAACCATCCGCCGGGACTCGACCAGGGCAGGTCCCAGCGCTGGCGGCGGGGGTTTCGACACGGGCGCTAGCGTGCCCTGCTCAACCGACGGGCTGACTTCGGTGGTCGAGTGCCGAGGAGCCCTTCGAGACGCTCGCTGCGCTCGCTCCTCAGGAACCACGCCAGTGACGAGGTGTATCGAGACCACGGAACCCTCCGCTGGGACGCGCCCAGGGCGGGTCCCAGCGCCGGCGTCGGCGGTTTCGACACGGGCGCTGCGCGCCCTGCTCAACCAACGAACGGGCCGGCGCTAGCGCGCCCTGCTCAACCAACGAAGGGGACCGGGCCGGACGGGCGCCCTCTCGGTGGTCGAGTGCCGAGGAGCGCCAGCGACGAGGTGTATCGAGGCCGCCGCAAGCAACCGTGCGCCGGGACTGGCGCAGGGCACGTTCCAGCGCATGCTGCGGGGGTTTCGACACGGGCGCTAGCGCGCCCTGCTCAACCAACGAAGGGGACCGGGCCGGACGGGCGCCCTCTCGGTGGTCGAGTGCCGAGGAGCGCCAGCGACGAGGTGTATCGAGACCACGAAACCGTCCCCTGGGACGCGACCCAGAGCAAGTACCAGCGCGGGCTGCGGGGGTTTCGACACGGGCGCTGGCGCGCCCTGCTCAACCAACGAAGGGGCCGGGCGCTGCGCGCCCTGCTCAACCAGCGAAACGGGAGACGGGCGTCGCTCAGGTGACGTGGGTGGTGCCGGTCGGGTCGACGGCGTACCGGTGCCCGTGAGGACTCGTCCATTCATACGTCGACGCGGCGGTGCGGGTGTAGGTCCAGCCGTCGTGGGTCTTGGCCCGGTGGTGGCGCCTGCAGAGGCAGGCGAGGTTGTCCGTCGATGTCTGGCCTGGCGGGCCGCCGTCGGACAGTGCCCGATAGGGAGTGATGTGGTCGACGTCTGCCGACCGGGCTGGGCGGGTGCAGTGGGGGAAGCGGCAGGTGCCGTCACGCTGCACCACCTGCTCACGCAACCGGTCGGGGACCTCGTACGAGTCGGTGTGCAGCTGCTCCGCGAGGTCGAGGACCGGGCGGACGGTCACCGCGGTGCTAGTAGCGGCGCACCAGGTCTTGACCTGGTCGGCGGTGACGAACGAGCGGGTCCTCTCGACCCGGGCCAGGTGCAGGTCGTTGGGCTCGTCGTTGTGGAGTGCCGCCTCGCTGAGATGGACGTGCAGCACCACCTGCCGGGCCGGCCGCCGCCGCCGCCGCTGCGGCGAACGGTCTGCTTCGGTGTCGTCACGGGTCAGATCGAGAGCCGTCTGGGCACGGGCGATCTCCCCGACCGCCATCGCCCGACGAGCGTCGAGGGACTCGGCGCACCCCAGGTCGGCCAGCTGCGCCGCACAGTGCGCCACGGCGGCGTCCAGGTCGAGCGCGTCGGCGAGGTCGAGGTCGCCCTGCACGTGCATGGTGCCGAACACCGACACCTGGGAGGTGTCGACGTCGAAGCACCGGTCGTCGGCCGCTCTCGCGGCTCGGACCCGCGCCTGGTCGGGGTCGTGACGGACGACGGCCTCTTCGACCAGCCGGTCGAGCGCCCGGTAGCCGATCTTCGACGCCACCGGCGCCACGTGACGGTCCACGAACGCCGCAGCATCAGGAGACAGCGCCAGCGTCTGCTCCGCGACCTTGCGGGCGCGCCACACCGCCACGTCGCCCGCGGTCACCCGAGACCACAGCCGCGGCAGGCGGCGCGCGATCTCCAAGGCGTGACCGACGTACCGCATCCCGGCGTCGCTGCTCATCCCCAGCGCAGCAGCAAGTTCGACGACGGCGAACTCCGAGACCAGCGGCGCGCCGTCTCCGGCGACCGCCAGCCGACGGTCGGTGCCCGGCACGGTCGCTGCGTCCTCGAGGACGTCGTCGTACGGCTGCAGCTCGTTGGCTGCGGCCCACTTCACCGTGGTCACCATCAGGGCCGTCTCCGCCGCGTCCGCGGCCCGGCGGTGGCCCAGCGCCTCGGTCAGGAGCGCGTCGGTCGACGCGTCCTGACGGCGGTGACGGAGGGGGCTGGGCATGCCCTCATTCTACTCGAACACGTGTTCGAGCGCAGTGGTTCTCCACCGGACGATCGCCCCGGTTCGGGGGTCTCGATACACCTCGTCGCTGGCGTGGTTCCTGAGGAGCGAGCGCAGCGAGCGTCTCGAAGGGCTCCTCGGCACTCGACCAACGAGGGGCGCGGGGTCTCGATTCACCTCCAACGAGCGAAGGGCGCGGGGGTCTCGACACACCTCGCCCGACGAGAGCAGGGGGCACGACCCCCAGGGGTGGTGCCGGGTGGGGGGTGGCGGGCGACGCTGGGGAGATGGACTCCCACCCGAAGCCCGGTCGCTACTCTGTCCCCGGCCTGCCCGCCGAGGAGGGCGTCGACCTCACCGACGCCGACGAGCGCCTCGACGAGGCACCCGAGGAGGCGGTCAACCGCCCCGAGCAGGCCGACCCCGCGGAGCGTCCCGAGAGCACCTGACCGACCGGCCCCGGGACGCAGCTCGGCCCCGGGGCGTGGCGTCCGTCGTACGACGTCGCCACGACCCCGGGGCCGATGGGTGCTGCGGTGACTCAGGCGCCGGCGTCGGAACGCACGGTCTGGGCGGAGTCGGCGCCCTCTTCCTTCACACGGGTGCCGGCCTCGGTCGCGGTCTGCTTGACCTGGCCCACGGCCTCGGTGGCGCTGCCCTTGAGCTGCTCACCCACCTCTGCGGCCGCCGACTTGGCGTCCTCGACGAGGGGCTGGGCCTGCTCCTTGGCGGTCTGCACGGCCTGGGTGGCCGCACGCGACTCCGCGCGGGTGGCGGGGAACGCGGCGGCGAGCACCATGCCGAGACCGAAGGCCGCGACACCGGCAGCCAGGGGCGCGCCCTGGAACTGCTGGCGGGCGGTGTCGGCCGCGTCGGCGGCGGTCTGCTGCGCGCTGTGCTGCGCGGAGCCGACGGAGTCGCCGAGCGAGCTCTTGCTGTCCTGGGCGCTGCCCATGACCTTCTCGCGCACGCCGAGCACCTTCTCGCGGGTGGCGGCCTTGCGGCGGTCGACGATCGCCGACGGGCTCACCTTGTCCTGCAGCTCGTCGAGGTGCGAGGTGAGGTTGCCGCGGGTCGCCGCGATGTTGGCGGCGAGCTCCTCGGCGGTGGGCTGACCACCGGTCGAACCGGTCGTCGTCCCGGGACCGGTCGTGCCGGTCGTCGTGGTCCTGGTGGTGCTCAGCTGGTCGGGTGCTTCGCCCATTGTGCGTCCTCCTTGAGGGTCTGCTGGGTCGTGGGGAGCGGCGGGGTCGCCTGCTTGAGGTTCTTGCGGCCGATCGAGGCGAGCACGGCGGCCACGATGCCCCACAACACGGCGACGATCAGAGCAGCGAGCTCGATCGGCATCACGTTGTCGAGCAGGAACATCAGCGCCAGCGACAGGAAGACCAGCAGCATGTGGCCGCCGATCCCTGCACCGGCGAGCATGCCGGCACCCTTGCCGGCCTTCTTCGCCTCGTCCTTGAGCTCGACCTTGGCCAGCTCGAGCTCCTGCTTCATCAGCAGGCTGAGGTCGTTGGTGACCTCTCCGACGATCTCGCCGAGGCTGCGCGTGTCGCGGCTGGCGTGGGTCTCGTACGTCTCGTGACCGACGCTCGTGGCGCCCGTGGAGACGTCACCGCCCGTCCCGAGCAGGGGGTCGCCGGCGCCGCCGTAGGGGCCGCCGGCCGTCACGGGGTGGACCCCGGGAGGCCGGAGCGCTCGCCGTAGCCGGCCGCGTCGGTGCCGAGACCGGCGTCCGACAGGGTCTCACGCTGCTGCGTGGCCGTGGTGGTGGTCGTCGTCGTCGTGGTCGGCGGGACGACGGGCGGCATGGCCGGCGGCGGCGTGGTCGGCGTGGCGTAGGTGCCCGCCATGCCGGTCGGCGGCACGTACGACGGGGCGCTGCCCGACGCGGAGCCGGTGCTGTCGGCGTCCTTGACCCCGCGGGCCACGCGGCCGGCGATGACGCCAGCGGCGAGGGCGCCGACGAGGAAGGCGGCGGGACGGCGACGAGCCAGCGAGCGCGCGTCGTCGAGCAGGTCGCCGGGCTCGCGGGTCTCCAGGAAGTCGGTGACCTTGCGGACCTGGGCGGTGATCTCGCGGGCCGCGTCGGCGGCCAGGCCGGAGCCGGAGCCCTCGCCGTTGACCATCTTCTCGAGGTCGTCGCCGAGCGAGGTGAGCGTGGTGGCCAGCTTGTCCTTCTGGACGCGCGACTGGTCACCGACCTGGCTGGTGACCTGGGTGCGGGCCTCTCCGACGAGGGAGCGCACCTGGGTGCTGGCCTCGCCGGCGACGCGCTGGGCCTCGCCCTGGGCGACGCCCGCGACGTGGCGGCCCTCGTCGGCCGCAGTCGAGGCGGCCGCCTTGGCCTTGTCGGAGCCGGTCGGCTCTCCGCCGGAGCCGTAGCCCGGGGTGCCCGTCGCCGGGGTCGGGGTGCTCGCAAAGGGAGTGTCTGTCATGGATCCTCCTCGTAGGTGGGACCCCCAGTACCCACCCGACACACGCGTCCTCTCACCTGAGCAGGTGAGTTGTGGCGGTGTCGGTGCTGGTGCAGCGCGTGGGCGTCGGGGTCCGGTGGGTGGGTCAGCTGCTCGCGCTCTCGCCCGGCGCGGGGTCCGGGTCGCTGGCGGGCTCGGCGTCGGCCGGGGCCGGCGTGCGGGGTGCCTCGTCGCCCAGCGGCGTGGGCGGCTCGGCGTCCTGGTCGGGCTCCTGCGGCGTCTGCGTCATCGGAGCCTCCTCAGACCGGTGCGGTGACCGGCTCGGCCGGCCCGGGCCCGTCCGGCGAGGTCGCCGGGGTGGGGTCGGGGTCGGGGGTGGAGATCGGGCCGGGGTCGCCGCTCGGCACGACCGTCGGGTCGGGCGAGGGCTCGAGCGGAGTCGTGGTCATGGGTCCCGGTACCCCGCTGCACGACGGGCATCCCGGGCACCACCCGGGCCAGCGGCGGGCCGGGCGCGAGCCGGGGGCGGGCCGGGGGACGGACCCTGCTGCGGGGGGTCGGTGGCCGGTGGCAGGCTGACGCCCATGACCACCGGTCCCTCCGCCCCGACCTGGCAGCCCGACGTCCTCGGCGACGGCTACGCCCAGCAGCCGCTCGAGCTGGGGCCCGACCCCGACGGCGAGGGCGACCTCACCGCGGTGCTGGTGCGCCGCGACGTGCGCACCGAGGAGCATGTCACCGGCGCGGTGCTCTACGTGCACGGCTTCTCCGACTACTTCTTCCAGACCGAGCTGGCCGACCACCTCGCCGCCAGGGGCCTGGCCTTCTACGGCATCGACCTGCACAAGTCGGGCCGCGCGCGGCGCGACGGGCAGACGCCGCACTACGCCTCCGACCTCGCGCACTACGACGCCGAGCTCGACGCCGCGCTCGCCGTCGTGGCCGCCGACCACCCCGGCCTGCCGGTGCACCTGCTGGCGCACTCCACCGGCGGCCTGATCGTGCCGCTGTGGCTCGACCGTCGCCGCCGGCGCGGTGCGGTGGCCCCGGTGGTCGGGCTGCTGCTCAACAGCCCGTGGTTCGACCTGCAGGGCAAGCCCGTGATGCGCGGCCCGGTGACCCAGGCGGTGCGGGCGCTGGCGAAGGTCACGCCCCTGCGCGAGCTGCAGCTGCCGAGCGGCGTCTACGGCCAGACGCTGCACACCACCGGCACCGGCGAGTGGGAGTTCGACACCGTCTGGAAGCCGCTGGAGGGCTTCCCGGTGACGATCGGCTGGCTGAACGCCGTGCGCCGCGGCCACGCCGCGCTCCACCGTGGGCTCGACGTGGGGGTGCCGGTGCTGGTGCTGCGCTCCGACAAGTCCCACTGGTCCTCGCGCTACACCGAGGCCAGCGACCGCGCCGACATCGTGCTCGACGTGCGCCAGATCGCGCGCTGGTCGGGCTGCCTCGGCACCGAGACCACGGTGGTGCCGGTCGCCGAGGCCCGCCACGACGTGTTCCTGTCGCTGCCCGAGCCGCGCCGCGCGGCGTACGACGCGATGGACCGCTGGCTCGCGCTGCACCACCCCGCCGAGGTGGGCTGAGCGACGGGCCCGCCTCAGGCCGGCGGCCGCCCGGCGCCCGAGGGACCGCGCAGGCGCTCCAGCGCGGTGGCGCCGTGGAAGACCACCAGCGCTGCGAGCGTGCCGAGGGCGATGCCGGTGACCAGCACGTCGTCGCCGCCGAGGGTGAGGTCGCCGATGCCGATCACCAGCGCGACGGCGGCGGTGAGCTGGTTGACCGGGCGGGAGAAGTCCACCCGGTTGTCGATCCAGATCTTCACGCCGATGACCCCGATCAGGCCGTAGAGCGCGACGGTCACACCACCCAGCACGCCCGGCGGGATCGTGTTGACCACCGCACCGAACTTCGGCGACAGGCTCAGCAGCAGCGCCACCACGCCGGCCACCCAGTAGGCCGCGGTGGAGTAGACGCGGGTCGCGGCCATCACGCCGATGTTCTCGCCGTACGTCGTGGTGCCCGACCCGCCGGCCGTGCCGGCCAGGGTGGTGGCGAGGCCGTCGGCGAGCAGGGCCCGCCCGGTGAGCCGGTTGACCCCCTCGTCGCCGGTGAGGTGGGCCACGGTGCGCACGTGCCCGACGTTCTCGGCGACCAGCACGAGCACCACCGGCAAGAACGCCGGCAGCACGCTCCAGCTCGGCTCGGGGGCGAAGAAGTCGGGCAGGCCCACCCAGGCGGCCTCGCGCACGGGGGCGAGGTCGACCGCGCCGGCCAGCACGGCCACGACGTACCCGACCGCGACGCCGACCAGGATCGAGAGCCGTGCCAGCAGGCCGCGGGTGCCGACGGCCACCACCACGACCACCGCGAGCGTGACCGCCGCGGTCCACGGCGCGAGCTCGACGTTGCTGGTGGCCGCGCCCGCGAGGTTGAGCCCGATGAGCGCGACGATCGCGCCGGTGACGACCGGCGGCATCAGCGCCTCGATCCAGCCGGTGCCGGTGAGCAGCACGACGACCCCCACCAGCGACAGCGCTAGGCCCGCCACCAGCACGCCGAAGAGGGCGTTGCCGAGGCTGCCGCTGGCGGTGGCGGCCGAGATGGGCGCGATGAACGCGAACGACGAGCCGAGGTAGCTGGGCAGCCGGTTGGCGGTGAGCACCAGGAACAGCAGGGTCCCGACGCCCGAGAAGAACAGGGTGGTGGTCGGCGGGAACCCGGTCAGCAGCGGCACCAGGAACGTCGCGCCGAACATCGCCACCACGTGCTGCGCGCCGAGGCCGATGGTCAGCGGCCAGGCGAGGCGTTCGTCGGGTCGGACGATCTCGTCGTCGGCCACGGTGCGGCCGTCGCGGTGCAGGGTCCAGGAGAGGCGCATGGGTGCATCGTCGCGGGTCGCGGCGGGCGCGCCCCCGTCGGGTCACCCGCCGGAACGCCGCACACCCCCGGCCCGACCGCACGGGGGTTCCGCCTGACGGAAGCCCGACCCGCCCACAGTGACGACCACCACGTTGGATGGGCCTCGGCCACCGGCGGACGGCGCACGGCGGCGACGACGAGGGGACGCACCCATGGCACTGCTCGACACCGACCGCTGGTCGGGACGCATCCACGTGGACGGCACCTGGGCCGCCGGCGGGGGCGGCGACGCCGCCGTCGTCGAGCCCGCCACGGGCGCCGAGCTGGCCCGCACCGGCCTGGCCGACCCCGCCGACGTCGCCGCGGCGGCCGCGTCGGCGGCCCGCGCCCAGCGCGCGTGGGCCGCGCTCCCCCACCCTGCCCGGGCCGCGGTGCTGCGCCGCGCCGGCGACCTGTTCACCGAGCACGCCGCCGAGGTGGCCGACTGGAACGTGCGCGAGGTCGGCGCGGTGCGCGGCATGGCCAACTTCGCCCTGCACACCGCCGCCGAGGAGTGCTGGACCTCCGCCGGCCTGCCCGGCGCGGCGTACGGCGAGCTGCTGCCCAGCGAGCAGCCGCGGCTGTCGTTCTCCCAGCGTGTGCCGGCCGGCGTCGTGGGCGTGATCTCCCCGTTCAACGTGCCGCTCATCCTCAGCATCCGCTCGGTGGCCCCCGCGCTGGCGCTGGGCAACGCGGTGCTGCTCAAGCCCGATCCCCGCACGGCCGTCACCGGCGGGGTCAGCATCGCCCGGGTCTTCGAGGAGGCCGGCCTGCCGCCCGGCGTCCTGCAGCTGCTGCCCGGCGGCGCCGACGTGGGCCAGGCCATGGTGGCCGACCCCCACGTGCGCGTCGTCTCCTTCACCGGGTCGACCTCGGCCGGCCGGGCGGTCGGCGAGGCGGCCGGTCGCCACCTCACCCGCGCCCACCTCGAGCTCGGCGGCAACTCCGCGCTGGTGGTGCTCGACGACGCCGACGTGGAGAAGGCGGTGTCGCTGGCCGCGTGGGGCTCGTTCTTCCACCAGGGCCAGATCTGCATGACCACCGGGCGCCACCTCGTGCACGAGAGCCTGTACGACGACTTCGTCGCGGCGCTCGCCGCCAAGGCCGAGCGGCTCCCGGTCGGCGACCCCGCCCGCCAGGAGGTCGCGCTGGGCCCGGTCATCGACGCGGGCCAGCGCGACAAGATCCACGAGCTGGTCACCACCAGCCGCGACGGCGGCGCCGAGGTGGTCGCCGGCGGCACCTGGGAGGACCTGTTCTACCGGCCCACCGTGCTCGCCGACCCCACGGCGGCCACGCCGGCGTTCGTGGAGGAGGTCTTCGGGCCGGTCGCGCCCGTCGCCCGGTTCACCGACGAGGACGAGGCCGTCGCGATGGCCTCCCGCACCGAGTACGGGCTCTCGCTCGGCATCGTCACCACCAACCCGATGCGGGGGCTGCGCCTGGCCGACCGCATCCCGACCGGCATCGTGCACGTCAACGACCAGACCGTGAACGACGAGGCCAACGCGCCGTTCGGCGGCCTCGGCGCCTCCGGCACCGGCTCCCGCTTCGGGGGCGCCACCGCCAACGTGGAGGCGTTCACCGAGACCCGGTGGGTGACCCTGCGCGAGACGCCGCCGACGTACCCGTTCTGAGCCGTGCCGGTCACCTGACCAGGCGCCGGGCCAGGCGCCGGGCCAGGCGCCGGGCTCAGGCGCCGAGCTCGGTGCGCACCGCGATCAGCTCGGGGAAGAAGGTGAGGTCGAGGGCCCGGCGCAGGAAGTCGACGCCGCTGGAGCCGCCGGTGCCGTTGCGGAAGCCGATGGTGCGCTGCACGGTGCGCAGGTGGCGGAAGCGCCACAGCTGGAAGGCGTCCTCGAGGTCGACCAGGTCCTCGCAGATCGCGTAGGCCTCCCAGTGGGCGTCGCGGTCGCGGTAGATCGTGCGCAGCACCGGCACCAGCTCGTCGGCGAACACCCACGGCTCCCGCACGTCGCGCTCCAGCACCGACGCCGGCACGTCGAGGCCGTCGCGGGCGAGCAGGCGCAGGAACGCGTCGTACACCGTCGGCGCCGCCAGCGCCTGCTCGAGCAGCTGCTGCGAGGCCGGCTCGGCGGCGAAGACGGCCAGCATCGAGGCGTTCTTGTTGCCCAGGCGGAACTCGACGGCGCGGTACTGCGCCGACTGGAACCCCGACGACGAGCCGAGCACCCCGCGGAACTCGGCGTACTCCGACGGGGTGAGCGTGGCCAGCACCGACCACTGCTCGGTGATCGTGCGCAGCACGTGCTTGACCCGCGCGAGGTGCTTGCGGGCCTGCGCCGGCCGGTCGCCGTCGAGGTGGGCGGTGGCGCCCTCGAGCTCCTGGAGCATCAGCTTGAGCCACAGCTCGGTGGTCTGGTGCTGGACGATGAACAGCATCTCGTCGGGGTGGACCGGCGAGCTGAGCGGGCGCTGGGCCGCGAACAGCTGCTCCAGGCCCAGGTAGCCGGCGTAGCTCATCGACTCGGTGAAGTCGGTCCTGACGCCGTCCTCGATGCGGCGGGCGCCGCCCTCGACCTCCATGGTGCCTCCTCGGCCTCGGTGTCAGGCGAGTGTGCCGTCACGCCGCCGGAGCGCGCCAGCCGGCCAGCACGGCCGGTCAGCCGTCGGCGGGCCGGGCCCCGGCGAGGGCGTGCGTCAGGTCGCGCTCGCGCACCCCCGTGCGCAGCGCCGCACCCTGCACCCGGCGCCGCGCCTCGCGGACGTCGAGGCCGAGCTCGTCGGCCACCACCTGCACGGCCCGCCGGTCGGGGCCCGCGGCGTGCAGCACCCGCCAGGCCCGGCCCGCCACCTGCAGCTGCGCGAGGTCGAGGTCGGCGCCGGCGACCACCTGCGCCGCCCAGGGGCCCACCACCGCAGTGACGTCGCCGAGCAGCGCCGCGCTCGCGACAGCAGTCGCGCCTGCGCCCAGCACCACCGCCACCCCGGCGACGCCGCCCTGGCCCACGACCGGCACGGCGACCGCGCACCCCACCGACCGTGCGGCGGCGGCCCGGGCGAAGACCGGCCAGGCCGCGACGGCCAGCGGGTCGTCCTGGTCGAAGGCCGCCGGGGCGGCCGTGCGGGACGCCAGCGGGCCGGGCCCGCCGACGGCCTGCTGCACGGCGTCGAGGACGGCGACCTCCTCGCTGGTGGCCAGCAGCGTCAGGTCGGCGCCGCCGCTGGTGCGCGCGGCCACGACGAGGTCCACGGGCCCCGGCACCAGCTCGCACAGCGCGCCCACGACGGCCGCGGTGCTCGCCCGCAACGCGGCGTCGATCTCCAGCGCGCGGTGCGGGAGGGAGACCGCACGGGTCTGCGGCAGCGAGGGCATGGCGGAGCAGATACCCCCTCCCCCACCGTGGAAACCAGTCGACCGCCGTCGATGTGACCGGCGTCGCTGGTAAAGGAGTGGCCGAACCGCTGGCCGGCGCCGCGCCGACCCGGCACCGTGGGCGTGCGCGCCGCCCGGAGGGACCGGTCCCCCACCCCTCCGCTCGGGCAGCAGGCGGCCCCGGCTCCCGGCCAGACCCCCCGCTCGGCCGGGAGCCAGGGGGTCGCCGGCGCTCAGAAGGCCGTGGCGTCGCTGGTGCGGACCACCTCGAACGGCTCGGCGAAGCGAGCGTTCGGCAGCTGGCGGGCCCAGTAGCGGGCGGTGGCGAGGACCAGCTCGGGGTCCATGTAGTGCCGCGCGGCCTGCGAGGCGTAAGCGGCGAGCAGCTCGACCTTGGCGTGCACGGTGTCGTCGACGGGCACCAGCCGGGTCGGGTCGAAGCCGTTGCGCGACGACGGCGACTGGTAGCAGTACACCTGTCGCACGGCGCGGGCCGCGATGACCGCGGAGCGGTGCACCGCCCGGTGGTCCTGGTGGTTGTCGGCCGCGGAGTGCACGTAGACGGTGGTGGGCTGCACGGTGGCGACGACGCCCTCGATCAGCGCCGTCATCTCGTGGGCCTCCTCGAGCCGGGTGTCGGTGAGGTCGCCGAGGTAGAGGTCGGCCGACATGGTGGCCGCGGCCCGGGCGGCCTCGCGGCGACGCTCGTCGCGGGGCCCACCGACGGCCCCGCGGCTCATCGTCAGCACGCTCACGGGGTGGCCGAGGGCGGCGTGGCGCAGCAGGGTGGCCCCGCAGCCGATCTCGACGTCGTCGGGATGGGCGCCCACGGCGAGCACCCGCTCCCCCGGACTAGTGCTGCGGTCGGGCAGCAGCCGCTCGAGCCCGTCGAGGTCGCGCGGGTCGAGCACGTCGGCGAGACCGTGGCGCATCGCGGTGAGCAGCCCGGCCGCCCCGGTGTCGCCGTCGGCGAGCACGCACACCCGCGTCTGCGGGTGGGCGGCGCGCACCCGCTCGACCACGCCCAGGCTGGTGGCGTCGAGGAGGTCGGCCTCGACCAGCAGCAGCGACGGGGCGCCGGCGTTCTCCACCAGGTCCTCGGTGTCCTGGGGCTCGACCACCAGGGGCAGGTGACCGGCGGCCTCCAGCGCGGCGAGCAGTCCCGGCTGCGCGGGGTGGTCGGGGGTGGTCCACAGGACGACGAGCCGCGCGGGCCCGAACGCCTCGCGCACGATGCCGTCGGGCAGCACGGGTCTCCTCTGACGATGGGTGGCCGGCGGCTGGCCGGCGGGGGTGCGGTGCGGGCACATCGTAGGGGCGCACGGGCTGCCCGACCGGCGAACCCCGGCACCACCCGTCCCGTCGCGGTGGTAGGCATCGGGGGTGAACGATCCCCTGCTGCACCAACGTGACCTCGCGGAGGAGGCGCGCGACGCGCAGCTGCGCTGGCTCCTCGACGCCCTCGAGGTCGACACCGTGCTCGACGTCGGCGCCAACCGGGGGCAGTTCGCGCGCAGCCTGCGCGCCGGCGGCTTCGGCGGGCGCCTGGTGTCGTTCGAGCCCGCCGCCGGGCCGCGCGCGCAGCTCGAGGCCCGGGCCGCCGCCGACCCCGCCTGGGAGGTGCGACCCTGGGCGCTCGGCGACACCGACGGCACGGCGGTGCTGCACGCCGTCGACGACCAGTCGGAGCTCGGCTCGCTGCGACCGGCGTCCGACTTCGGTCGGTCGTGGAAGGACGTGATGGGCCGCACCCGCGACGAGGAGGTCGAGGTGCACCGCCTCGACGCGGTCTGGGACGACGTGGTGGCCCCCGGGTCGCGGGTGCTGCTCAAGCTGGACACCCAGGGCTTCGACCTGGCCGCCTTCCGCGGCGCCGGGCGCCACGTCGTCGACCCCGACGGCGCCGTCGTGGCGCTGCTGTCGGAGGTCGCGTGCGTGCCGATCTACGACGGGGTGCCGCTGATGGACGAGCACCTCGCGGCGTACGCCGCTGCCGGCTGGTCGCTGGCGGGGCTGCACCCGGTGTCGTTCGACCGCCCGACGCTGCGGGTCATCGAGCTCGACGCGCTGCTGGTGCGCACCCCGGGCCGGCCCTGACCGGCTCTCATCGGCTCTGACCGGTTCTGGTCGGCCCCAGCCGGTCAGACGGCGCCGAGGCGCCGAGGGCCGGGCCCGCGAACGCGGGTGTCGTTAGCGGGGTGCCGCTGGTCAGGCCCGCCGCACCAGGGTCATCCCGTCGCGCAGCGGCACCAGCACCTGCTCGACGCGCGGGTCGGCGGCGAGGCGGGCGTTGAAGTCCGCGACGGCGTGGCCGTCGGCGGAGCGCGCGGTCGACGACCACGGCTCGCCCTGCAGCAGGGTGTGGTCGACGCAGACGACCCCGCCGGGGGCGAGCAGGCCGCCGGCGAGCACGGCGTCGAGGTGGCCGACGTACCCCGCCTTGCCGGCGTCGACGACGACCAGGTCGAACTGCTCCCCCGCCGCGTCGAGGCGGGCCAACGTGTCGAGGGCGGGGGCGACCTCCACGGTGATCCGCTCCCCGCCGGGGGCGGCGGCGAAGCACTCGGCGGCCAGTGCGGCGGCCTCGGCGTCGAGCTCGCAGGCCACCAGGTGCCCGTCGTCGGGCAAGGCCTCGGCCATCGCCAGGGCGGAGTAGCCGGTGGACATGCCGACCTCGAGCACCCGCCGGGCGCCCGACAGGTGCACGAGGAACTTCAGGAACGCACCCTCGACGTGGCCGGAGCGCCTCCCCTGCTGCAGCGGCACCGACCCGGCCGGCCGCTCGCGCCCGTCGTGGGCGCGGGTGCGGGCCTGCAGGTGGTCGAGGCCCGCGGACGCCGGGGTCGTGCAGCGCTCGAGGTAGGGGTCGAGGCCCGCGACCAGCTCGCGCACGCGCTGCAGGTCGGTGCGCAGCTCGTCGGCGAGTCCCGGCACCGCGTCGAGGCGCCGGTCGAGGGAGGAGAGCAGGTCGGCGGCGAGGCCGAGCGGCGTCACCGGGCGCGGCGAGCCCGGCGGCGTCGGCAGCACCTGCTCGCCCGCCCCCACCACGGAGGCGACGGGCACCCCGTCGGTCGCGCCGCGCTCAGGCACCGGCGTGGACCGCGGCCGAGGTGTGCCCGTCGACCGTGACGTCGAGGACGTGGCGGGTGCTGATCGGGCCCGGCGCCGCCGCGCGCAGCAGCCCGTCGCGGGGCTCCAGCTCGCAGGTGTCGGCGATGGTGCTGATCGAGCCGAGGAGGATGACGGGCACGGGGTCGCTCCGATCTGTGCGCGGACGCACGGTGGCGGGCCGCGACGTCCGGGGCGGCTCCCGCTGGACCGTCCACGACCGGCGTCCCTCGAGGCGGAGGTGCCGGCCTGACGGCCTGCCTCGTGGTCGCTCGCCTCGACGCTCTCAACCCCGCCGGAGGGCTGGGCTCCCCCCTTTGGCCCGTTCTGCCCTCCCCCCGCGGCCCCGCTGCCACGCGCGGCACGTCCTTCCGCGTGGGGCCGCGAGGTGTGCGTCATACGAATGGTGGAGTCGCATCCTCGATACGTATGACGCCCCGGCCGACCAGCCGGCGCCAGGTGCTCGCGTCATACGAATGGTGGAGTCGCATCCTCGATACGTATGACGCCCCGGCCGACCAGCCGGCGCCAGGTGCTTGCGTCATACCAATCGTGGAGTCGCATTCACGATCCGTATGACGTCCCCACCCAGCACCGCCCAGCCCCGCCCCCCGCTGAGCTGTCAGGGCTGCACGAGGATGCGCACGGGGCTGCCGTCGCGCTCGCGCAGGCGGCGGATGCCCTCGCCGACGTCCTCGAGGCCGACGACGCCGCTGATGGAGCGGCTGAGGTCGAGCCGGCCGGTGGAGACCAGGCGGGCGAGCACGCCGATGTCCTCGACGCGGTAGCCGAGGTGGCCGCGCACCTCCTTGCGGCTGAGGTTGAACATCATGCTCGGGCCCAGCGACCACTCCTCGCCGCTCATCCCGACGCCGACCAGCCGTCCGCGCGAGCCGAGGCTCGCCATCGCCTGCTGGAAGGTCACCGAGAGACCGACGGAGTCGAAGGCGACGTCGAGCATGCGGCCCTCGGTGACCTCCGCGATGCGGGCCGCGAGGTCGGGGTCGCGGGAGTCGAGGGCGAGGTCGGCGCCGAGCTCGAGGGCTCGGGCGCGCACGGCCTCGTCGAGGTCGACCGCGATGATCGGGGTGGCCCCGACCAGGCGCGCCAGCTGCACGACGTGGGTGCCGACGCCGCCGGCGCCCCACACCCCGACGGCCTCGCCGATGCGCACCTGGCCGGTGTGCACGACCGCGCCGTACGGCGTGGACACCGCGTCGGCCAGGATCGCGGCCTGCTCCATCGACACGTCGTCGGGGATGCGGGTGAGCCCGGCGGCCTGCGCCAGCGTGTACTCCGCCCACGCGCCGTCGTAGGCGAAGGCCATCAGCGCGAGCTGGGTGCAGCTGCTCGGGTCGGCGCGACGGCAGAAGGTGCAGCGCCCGCAGGGCCGGCCCGCGGCCGGGACGACGCGGTCGCCCACCGACCAGTCGACGACGCCCTCGCCGAGCTCGGCGATCGTGCCGGAGGCCTCGTGGCCCTGGGTGATCACCGCAGGACCCATGGCCGGGAACGTGCCGTCGAGCAGGCTCAGGTCGGAGTGGCAGATGCCGCAGAACGCCACCTCGATCAGCACCTCGCCCGGGCCCGGCGAGGGCACCGGCACGTCGGTGACCTCGAAGGTGAGGCTGCGGGTGTCGAGGCGCTGCGCGCGCATGGTGCGGGTGGTCACGACGCGTCCACCGCGGGCTGGCGGCGCACGGCGGAGCGCGGCGTGGTGCGCAGCGTCTTGCCGAGGTCGCTGCGCAGGGTGGTCAGCGCGTCGAGCACGTAGTTCTGCCGCACCCGCCACGGGCCGCTGTCGCCCTGGCGGGGGAAGGCGTCGATGGAGCGCTGCACGTAGCCCGCGGCGAGGTCGAGCAGCGGGCGCTCGGTGAGCTCGCGGTCGGGGGCGGGCACGACGGAGGCGGTGTCGTGGGCGTCCATCCAGTTCAGCACCTTGCAGACGAGGCGGTGCGACAGGTCGGCGCGCAGGGTCCAGGAGGCGTTGGTGTAGCCGATGCACACCGCGAAGTTCGGCACCCCGGTCATCATCGCGCCCTGCCAGACGAACTGCTCCGACAGCGCCACGGTCTCGCCGTCGACGCTGGGGCTGATGCCACCGAAGGCGAGCAGCTGCAGGCCGGTGGCGGTCACCACGACGTCGGCCTCGAGCACCCGGCCCGAGGACAGCCGCACGCCCTCGGGCACGAACGTGTCGATGGTGTCGGTGACGACCTCGGCGTCGCCCTTCTTCAATGCCTTGAACAGGTCGCCGCTCGGCACGGCGCACAGGCGCTGGTCCCACGGGTCGTAGGAGGGGGTGAAGTGGTCGGCGACCATCTGCGGGTCGCCGAGGAACTTGGTGGTCATCCCCAGCAGCAGCTTGCGGGCCTGCTGCGGGCGACGCCGGCAGAACTGGTAGAACGCCGTGGTGAAGGCGATGTTCTTCGCCCGCGCGAGGGTGTGGGCGAGGTCGGCCGGCAGGTGGGCGCGCAGCCAGTCGGCGCGGGCGTCGTTGCCGGGCACGGCGCTGATCCAGGTGGGGCTGCGCTGCAGCATCGTCACGTGGGCGGCCCGGCCCTCGCCGCTGGTCATCGACGGCACCAGCGTCACCGCGGTGGCGCCGCTGCCGATGACCACGACGTCCTGGTCGGCGTAGTCGAGGTCCTCGGGCCAGAACTGCGGGTGCACCACGGTGCCGGCGAAGTCCTCGATGCCCGGGAAGACCGGCGTGTAGGTCTCGTCGTAGTCGTAGTAGCCCGCGCAGGAGTAGAGGAAGTCGCAGGTCAGCGTGGTCTCCTCGCCACCGCGCAGCAGGGTGAGGGTCCACCGCGCCTCGGCGGTGGAGAAGTCGGCGGCCACCACCTTGGTGCCGTAGCGGACGTGCTCGTCGATGCCGAACTCGGCGGCGGTCTCCTCGATGTAGCGCAGGATGCTCGGCCCGTCGGCGATCGACTTGGCCTCGCGCCACGGCTTGAACGAGTAGCCGAGGGTGAACATGTCGGAGTCGGAGCGCACGCCGGGGTAGCGGAACAGGTCCCAGGTGCCGCCCATCGTGTCGCGGGCCTCCAGCACCAGGTAGGAGCGCTTGGGGCACTCGGTCTGCAGCCGGTAGCCGGCACCGATGCCGGAGAGGCCGGCGCCGACGACGATGACGTCGACGTGGTCGGGCAGGGGCAGGTCGGTGACGGTCATGCCCCCATCCTTCGCCCTGTCTCGCCGGATTTCTTGACCCTGCGCGACATCTGCTTGACCCTGGACGACATGTCGGTGATCCGCTCGGCCGGGCTGCGCGGGTTCCGCGCGGTGGTGAGCGAGCTCGGCGGTGACGCCGAGGCGTACGCCGCGCGCGCCCGGCTCGACCCCGCCGCCCTCGACGCCGACGACCTGCTGGTGCCCGACGTCGCGGTCGCCGGCGTGCTGGAGGTGGCCGCCGCCGCGCTGGAGCGGCCCGACCTCGGCCTGCTGGTCGCCGCGCGCCAGGACCTCTCCCTGCTCGGCCCGCTCGCGCTGGCCATCGAGAACTCCCCCACGATCGCCGAGGCCCTCGAGTGCACCTCGCGCTACCTCTTCGTGCACGCCCCCGCCATGCGGCTCACCCCGCAGCCCGACCCCGACGGAGAGCGCGGGGTCGAGGCGCTGCGCTACGACCTCGCGCCGCCCGGGGTGGTGGCCGCCCGCCAGGCCACCGACCTGTGCCTCGGCACGCTGCACCGCATCATCCGCTCGCTGGTCGGCGGCGGCTACGGCCTGCGCACCGTCGACCTGCCCCACGCACCCGCCGCGCCGCGAGCGACGTACGAGGAGTTCTTCGGTGCGCGGGTGCGCTTCGAGCGACCGGCGGCGCTGCTGCGGCTGCCGGTGAGCCTCGGCGCACTGCCGATCACCGAGCGCGACGAGACGGTACGGCGCCTGGCGCTCGACTTCCTGGTGCGCCAGTCGCCGGCCGAGGACGACGTGGTGGCGCCGCGGGTGCGCGGCGCCGTGCAGCAGCTGCTCGGCACCGCCACCCCCGACGTCGCCGCCGTGGCCCGCCTGCTCGACCTGCACCCCCGCACCCTGCAGCGCCGCCTGGCGCAGGAGGGCACCGGCTTCGCGGCCCTGCTCGACGACGTGCGCCGCCAGGAGGCGCGCCGCTACCTGCTCACCACCGACCTCCCGCTGGCCCAGGTCGCCGGCCTGCTGGGCCTCTCCGAGCAGGCGGTGCTCACCCGCGCCTGTCGACGCTGGTGGGGCCGCACCCCCCGCGACGTGCGCCGCCACGGGCTCGCCTGAGGCGGGCGGGGCGGGCGGTTTCCCCGGCCGGCCGGGGAAACCGGCACATGGCGGCCGAAATTTCCGCCACCCAGTGACAGCTTCCGCCTCCCAGTCCGGTGCAGCGCGCCGCCGGACCCCTAGCCTGGACGTCGGGGCGGTCGGCGAGACCGCCCGGAGGACCGTGACCAGCCGACGTCACCAGGAAGGACCCCGTGAGCACCCAGCAGGCCGAGACCCACGTCGTGCGCAACGACGCCGAGAGCCGCTACGAGATCCGCCGCGGCGAGACGCTGCTCGGCTTCGCCGCCGTGCAGACCACGCCCCAGCTCGTGGTGTTCACCCACACCGAGGTGTTCCCGGGCTCGGAGGGCCAGGGCGTGGGCAGCGCGCTGGTGCGTGCCGCGCTCGACGACGTGCGCGAGCGCGGCCTGCAGGTGCTGCCGATCTGCCCGTTCGTGCAGGCCTACCTGCAGCGCCACCCCGAGGTCGCCGACCTCGACTACCGCGCCCCGCACAGCCAGGTGCACGACTGAGCCGGGCCCGTGCGCCTAGGGCGCAGGGGTGCGGTTGCGGGGCCGGGCAGTGGCGACCAGCTCCTCCACCGTCGCGATCTTGACCCGCGGCCGGCCGGCGGCACGGCCGACGGCGCGCTCGGCGCGGTCGATCACGTCGTGCTCGCGGCGCCCGAGGGTCGCGGGCTGCCGGCGGCGCAGCAGCCGGTCGAAGCCACGCGCCGAGCCGCGGCCCGTGCTGACCCGTCCGGCGTTGGCGTCGGCCACCAGCGAGCCCACGGTCTCGGCGGCGTCGGCGCGGTTCGACCCGATGCCGCCGCTGGGGCCGCGCTTGACCCAGCCCACGACGTACGTCGCCGGCACCCGCTCGCCGGTCGCGGGGTCGACCACGCGACCCGCGTCGTGCGGCACGGTGCCGCTGAGGTCGTCGAAGGGCAGCCCGGCCAGCGGCTCGCTGCGGTAGCCGATCGAGCGCAGCAGCAGCCCGGTGGGGATGCGCGTCGCGGGGCCCGGCCCGGGGGCGGCGCCGGCGAGCGAGGCGACCTGCACCGCACCCACCCGCTGCTCGCCCTCCACCGCGGAGACCACGGTGTGGAACCGCAGCACCAGCCGGCGGCGTCCGGGGGGCGGCGGCGCGGTCCAGTCGACCTGCTCCACGCTGACCCCCCGCAGGGCGGCGGCCAGCGGCGACGCGTCGGGGGCCTCGATCAGGTCGCGCTCGGCCTGCCCGCCGTCCACGACCACGTCGAGGTCGTCGCGGGCCAGCAGCGGGCGCAGCTCGGTGAGCGTGTACGCCGCCTCGCCCGGCCCGCGGCGGGCCAGCAGCACCACCTCGGTGACGGTGCTGCGGCGCAGCTGGTCGAGGGCGTGGTCGGCGACGTCGGTGGCGGCCAGCGCCTCGGGGTCGCCGAGCAGCACCCGGGCCGTGTCGAGGGCGACGTTGCCGTTGCCGACGACGACCGCTCGGCCGGGGCCCGGCGTGGTGAGGTCGACGGCGTCGGCCGCGATCTCGGGGTGGGCGTTGTACCAGCCGACGAAGGTGCGCGCCGAGAGGCTGCCGGGCAGGTCCTCCCCGGGCACGTCGAGGCGGCGGTCGGAGGTGGCGCCCACGGCGTAGACCACGGCGTCGTGGTGCTGCAGCAGCTCGGCGTGGGAGACGTCGACGCCGACCTCGACGTTCAGCGCCAGGCGCACCCGCGGGTTGCGCAGCACCGTCGCGAACCGCTCGCCGATGGCCTTGGTGCTCTGGTGGTCGGGGGCGACTCCGAAGCGCACCAGCCCGCCGGCCACGGGCAGCCGCTCGATCATGGTGACCTCGGCACTGGTGGTCAGCAGCGCGGCCGCGGTGTAGGCGGCGGCCGGGCCGGTGCCGACCACGGCCACCCGCAGGCCCGCCGCGGCCGGGGTCAGCGAGGCCGGGAAGACCGGCTCGCCCCACGCGCCGACCGGCTCGCGGTCGACGAAGTGGTCACGGTTGACGTCGGCGTAGACCGCGTCGGTGCCGACCAGCTCGTCGACCGGGTGGATCGCGTCGACCGGGCAGGCGTCGGCACAGGCGCCGCAGTCGATGCAGCTGCGCGGGTCGACGTACAGCATCTCGGTGGTGCCGAAGTCGGGCTCGTCGGGCGTCGGGTGGATGCAGTTGACCGGGCAGACCGCGACGCACGAGGCGTCGCTGCAGCACGACTGCGTGATCGCGAAGGCCACCTGCGTCAGACCATGTGCACGCGGCGGTAGAACGCCAGTGCGGGGCGGGTCAGCAGGCCGAGCTCGTCGAGGAACTCCATCAGGTGGGCGCAGCTCGCGCGCATCAGCGTGTGGTGGTGCTCGTTGCGCTTCGCCGCGGCGACCGCGCGCTCCACGTCGAGGCCGGCGGCGGCGTACACCTGGTCGTTCACCATGTTCGACACGATGACGTGGGCGGCGATCGCGATCACCAGCGCAGAGGCCTGGCGACGGCGCGGGGAGGCGCCCTCGATGCGCTCGCGCATCTCCTGGCGCGCGAACTTCATGTGCCGCGACTCCTCGACCACGTGGATCTTGCTCGTGGTGCGCACGATCGGGAGCACCTGCTCGCCGCGCATCCAGTCGCGCTGCATCACGTCGAGCACCTCCTCGGCCACGAGGATGCCGCCGTAGGCGATCTCGGCCATGGCGACCGACTTGAACACCCGGCCGAGCTGCACGCTGGCCTTGCGGGGGAAGTACGCCGGGATGCCCATCGTCGCGCACGCCTTGGCGAACATGATCGAGTGACGGCACTCGTCGCCGATCTCGGTGAGGGCGAACTGGAAGTCGGGCCGGGAGTAGTCCGCGCAGTACTGGTCGCGCAGGACCATCTGCTGCAGGATCATCTCGAACCAGATGCCGGTGCTCATGATCGACGCCACCTCGTGGCGCGTGAGCGTGACCCGCTGCTCGGGGGTCATCTCGTCCCAGAGCGGCGTCCCCCACAGGGTGCTCCACTCCGGGTTCAGCCCGAAGTGCGCGGGGTCGAGCGGGGTGTCCCAGTCGACCTCGGTCATCGGGTCGTACGACAGCGCTGCCGCGGAGTCGAGCAGGCGCTGGGAGGCGTGGGTGGCGGGCGCGATGTCAGCGGTGCTGGTCATGGTGGCCTCTCCGGTCCGTCGGTTAGTGCTACGGCGTGTCTCGAATACCTAGACGGTACACGCTGTACCCCTAGTCGGCCAGGGCTGCCCGAGGGTGTGTTCGCGGTAACATGGGCCGGGTGCCCGACTCGCCGCCCGACCCCGTGACGGGACCGGCGGACGCAGTGGTTGACGCAGCGGCGGGCGGCCTCCCCGCCGACGGCCGGGCGACCCGCTGGCGCGGCCAGCAGCAGCGCCGGCGCGCAGAGTTCGTCGAGGCCGCGCTGGTCGCGATCGACACCCACGGCCCCGACGTGTCGACCGAGCAGATCGCCGCGCAGGCCGGGGTGGCCCGCACCCGGCTCTACCGCCACTTCGACGGCGGCGCCCAGGCGCTGAACGCCGCGATCGCGGCGCGCGCGGAGGAGATGATCCTCGAGGGCCTCGCCGCGGCCTGGGACACCACGACCAGCCCGGCGCAGATCATCCACACCGCGGTGTCCACCCACCTGCGCTGGCTCACCGAGCACCACCAGCTCTACCGCTACCTCGTGCGCCACTCCGTGACCACCGCCGCCGGCGAGAACGTGGTCAACGACGTGAAGCGCCTGATCTCCGACCTGCTGAGCCGCCTGGTCGAGGAGTTCGCGCGCAGCCTCGACATCGACTCCCGCGTCATCCAGCCGCTGTCGTTCGGCCTGGTCGGCTTCGTGGACGCCGCCGCGGGTCGCTGGGTGGAGGACCCCCGCGGGGTGTCGCTGGAGGAGATGGTCGACTGGCTCTCGGAGTGGATCTGGTCGGTGATCTCCCGCGTCCTGCGCGAGCGCGGCATCGAGATCGACCCCACCACCCCGCTCGTCGGCGACGCCGCGACCTGAGCGGCGCAGCAGTCGGGTGGGAGGCGTGGGCGAGCCTCAGTCGGCGGGCGCGGGGGGCCAGGGTCGCTGGGCCGGCTGCACGCCGTCGGCAAGGTGCTCGCCGTCGACCCACACCGGCTCCGGGTGGGTGTCGGTGCCGGCGCGCAGGTCGTCGGCGGTGCGCAGCAGCGCGGCCCGGTGCACCAGCAGGCCGAAGCCCACCTTGGCCACCACGTCGGCGGCGGAGAACGCGACGTGGATGCCGGTCGTCCACCACCCGCCGGTGCCGAGCAGCGGCAGCAGGTAGACCACGGGGTAGACCGGGAAGACGCCGAGCAGCACGACGGCCGCGGCCCCGACGGCCCGACCGGCGGGGCGCGGCAGCGTCCGCACCGTGTGCAGCACCGCCGGCACGAGCACGGCGTACAGCACCAGGAAGCAGCAGCAGCTGACCGCCCACCACAGCCACAGCCAGAAGCGGCTCTCGCCCTCCTCGAACACCTGCGCGCCGAGGTAGCCGGTGACGATCATCGCCACCGACGCCACCACCGCGACGGCGCGGGTGACCACCAGCCGGCGCCCGACCAGCGCGCACACCGCCAGCAGCTCCACCATCAGCAGCGGCACGGTCACCGCCCAGTCCATGTAGCGCGGCGAGATCGTGGTCAGCGCCTCGGCGTTGGGCAGGTAGCGGCCGCCGACGAGGTCATAGCCGGCGTCGAGGTCGAGCCAGACCATCAGGTACGACGTCGTCGCGACCGCCGTCACGCAGAACCCGGCGACGACCGCGGGGCGGTAGCGCGCGCCGACCTCGCCGAGGCTGACCCGGTTGTGCAGCGTGGCGGCCAGCAGGGCGAAGCCGGCGACGACCACCGCGAACAGGACCAGGTCGTGCTGGGCCGGGCTCAGCGCCACCTTCTCGGGCGCCGTGACGGACAGGGCGACGGTGCGCATGGCGATCCCTCCGGGACGGGCCTGGGCGGGCCAGCGTCGGACGACGTCGGCCTACGGAGTCTCGACCGTCTCATGTCCCCCGGTGGCCGACCCCATCCTCTGGGTACCCAGGACGCCGAGCAGCCGCAGCTTCTCGTACGACTCCGAGCCGGGCGCCGCGGTGAAGACCAGCAGCCCCTGCGACTGCTCCACGTCGTGGAGCACCTGGCAGTGCACCTCGATCAGCCCGACGTCGGGGTGCAGCAGCCGCTTGGCCTGCGTGTGGCGCCGCCCGACCTGGTGCTCGGCCCAGACCTCGGTGAACTCGGCGCTGACCTGGTGGAGCACCTCCACCAGCTCGGCGGCCCGCGACCCCGGGCCGTCGCGCACCACCGCCGCGCGCAGGTCGGAGGTGAGCTGCCGGGCGTGCTGCGCGCGCAGGTCGGGGTGGTAGATCGACCGCGAGGCGGGGTCGGTGAACCAGCGGTGGGCGCCGTAGCGGTCCCAGCCCTCGAACGACGTCAGGTCGCCGAAGAGCGCGACCGCCGGCGGGGTCTGGCGCAGCGTCTCGCCGAGGCCGCTGATCACCATGGCCGGGGTGTCGCCGAGCCGGTCCAGCACCCGCATCAGCCCGGCGTCGACGTGGTCGGTGCGCAGCACGCGCGCCGGCGCGGCGTGCCCGGCCAGGCGGAAGAGGTGGTCGCGCTCGTCGAGGGTGAGGTGGAGGCCGCGCGCGATCGAGGCCAGCATCTGCTCCGACGGCTGGGTGCTGCGGCCCTGCTCGATGCGGCCGTAGTAGTCGGTGGACATCGCGCAGAGCGCGGCCACCTCCTCACGCCGCAGCCCGCCGGTGCGGCGCCGGGAGCCCCGCGGCAGCCCGACGTCCTCGGGCTGCAGCGCGGCGCGGCGCGTGCGCAGGAAGTCGGCGAGCTGGGCGCGGTCCATGGCGACCAGTCTGCCGTCCGCCCTCACAGCAGCATGCCGCCGGAGGCCTCGATGCGCTGGCCGGTGACCCAGCCCATGCCGTCACCGAGGATCGCCGCGACGGCGGCGCCGATGTCGTCGGGCTGCCCGACCCGGCCCATCGCGGTCACCGCGCCCAGGGCCGCACGGGTGGCGTCGTCGTCGCGCAGGTGGCCGCCGCCGAAGTCGGTGGCCGTGGCCCCCGGCGCGATCGTGTTCACCGCGATGCGCCGCTCGCCCAGCGCCTTGGCGAGGTAGCGCGACCAGACCTCGACGGCCCCCTTCGCGGCGGCGTAGACGCCGTACGCCGGGTCGCCGGTGAACCGGGCCAGCCCCGAGCTGGTGGTGAGGATGCGGCCGCCGTCGGCGACCAGCGGCAGCAGCGCCTCGGTCAGCATCACCACGCCCGTGACGTGGGTGGCCAGGGTGCGGGTGACGTCGTCGAGCGCGGTGGCGCCGATCGGCGTCCAGGCGGCCTCGCCGGCGTTGTGCACGACGGCGTCGAGGTGGCTGCGGCCCCACGTCTCCCCCAGCGTGGCGCGCACGTCGTCGGCGAACGCCGGGAAGCTGCCGGGCTCGCCGACGTCGAGGCGCAGGGCGACGGCGGTGCGACCGCGCGCGGCCACCTCGGCCACGACGGCCGCGGCGTCGTCGGCGCCGTTGCGGTAGGTGAGCACGAGGTCGGCGCCGGCGTCGGCGAGGTGGAGGGCGGAGCTGCGGCCGAGCCCGCGGCTGCCTCCGGTGATCAGGACGGTGCGTGTGGTGGTCATGAGGCCAGCCTGCGAGCCGCGGGCAGCGCGCGGAAGGGCGCGTCGATCCGGGGAGCGACGCTCCCTGGCTGGGCCTGGCCGGGCCTGGCCGGGCCGGGCCTGGCTGGGCCGGGCCGGGCCTGGCCTGGCCTGGCCTGGCCGGGTCGGCCGGCCGGGGCTCAGCCCTGCGACGCCGGCGGCTCGGTCAGCACGCGCAGCGCCAGCTGCGTCGTGGCCGGCACCCCGAGGTAGCCCACGACGCGGGAGACCCGGTCGGGCTCGAGCGGCAGCAGGCCCGGCGTGCCGGGTGCGTCGGGGGTGAGCCCGAGGTCGAGGTCGGTGCGGCCCGACATGATCGACAGGTTGAACTCGAAGCGCTCGCGCGCGCCCGGGGCGACCAGCCGCTTCAGCAGGCCCGCGCCGATGCGGCGCTGCCCGGTCTCCTCGCAGTAGGAGTCGAGCGCGGCGACGAGGGTGGCGCCGGCGCAGTGCTCGATGTCGGCCCACACCGCCGCCATCGACCCCATCTGCGAGAGCAGCACGGGGGCGGTCTTCTCCCCGATCCCCGGCACGCCGGGCAGGTTGTCGCTGGCGTCGCCGCGCAGGGCGGCGTACTCGAGGTAGTGCTCGGCCGCGATGCCGTAGAGCGCGTGCAGCCGCTTCGGGTTGAGCAGCGGCGAGCCGGAGATGCCGCCGGTGATCAGGCGCAGCACCTGGGTGTGCTCGCTGATGTGGGCGAAGGAGTCGCGGTCGGAGGTGATGATGACGCAGGTCCAGCCGCGGGCCTCCGCCCAGGTCGCCGCGGTGGCGCTGACGTCGTCGGCCTCGAGCCCTGCCGGGGTCACCGTGCGCAGCCCGAGGGCGTCGAGCAGGGAGGCGGCCCGCTCGAGCTGGTCGACGAGGGCGGGGTCCTTCGCGGCCCGACCCGCCTTGTAAGCCGGGTAGGCCTGCTCGCGCACCGATGCCGCACGGTCGTCGAGGCCGAACACCACCGCGTCGGGCGCGAACTGGTCGATGGCCTCCAGGATCTGGCGCAGCATCCCGTGCAGCGCCCAGGCGGGCCGACCCCCGTGGTCACGCAGGCCCGACTCGGCGCGGGCGTGGTGGTTGCGGTGCAGCAGCGAGGGGGCGTCCACGGCCAGCAGCATCCGCGGCGGGGCCCCGTCGTGCGGTGGCGACGCTCCCACCGACTCCACCTCCTCTCCGCGTCGGGCGCGGCCAGGATAGGTCGCGGGCCGGGGCTCGGCCGCGGGTGGGCCCAGCCGACCCGGGACGGCAGGGTTCAGCCGTCGGAGGACGGCATCTCACCGTCGGTGGGCGGGGTGCCACCTTCGGGCGGGGTGCCGTCGGTGGGCATGTCGCCGCCCTCGGGCGGTGTGCCGCCGCCCGTGCCGGAGGCCTCCTGCTGCGTCACGCTGCCCGCGTAGTCGTTCGAGGGGTCGCGGTAGATGGTGTGCACGTGACCCCAGCCGGCGGTCACCACGCCGTCGACGTCGGCGTCGGCGGAGCCCTGCTGGCTGGCGAGCTCGACGTAGACGTCGGGTCCGGAGACCTGGACGTAGATGCCGTCGCCCGACGTCATGTCGTACGTCGTGGCGCCGGACCAGCTGACGTAGGTCTCGTCGAGCGTCGCCTCGATCTCGGCGAGGGCGGTCGCGGTGGTCTCCTCGTCGGAGAGCCCCACCCAGTTGGCGAGCACGTCGAGCAGCAGCTGCTTCTGCTCCTCGCTCAGGTCGGCCCCGGACAGGCCGGTGCCGGTCGGGTAGTCGCAGGTGCCGCCGGGAGCGCAGACCATGGCCTGCACCTCCTCGCCCTGGTACAGCTTCTCGAGCTGGTCGTCGCTGAGGCTGTCGTAGAAGGCGAACGCCGTCTCGTACATCGAGGCGATGGGCTGCACCTCGTCGCCGTCGGCGTCGGTGTAGACCGCCGGCTGCACGCCCAGGTGGGTGGGGGCGAAGGTGATGGCGTCGGCGGAGCCGTCCAGCGTGGCGTTGATCCCGAGGTGGTGGCCGCCGAACTGCACCTCCCAGGCGTCGGTCGCGGACGGGTCGCCGAAGAACGCCAGGTAGTACTGGCCCAGCGACTCCTCGGTCGAGGTGCTGTTCTCGGCCAGGTACTCGTCGCCGCCAATGATGCCGGTCACCGTCGCGTAGCCCTCGTCGCTCAGCAGCGACTCGAGCACCGTCATCGCCGCCGCCTGTTGCTCCTCGGTCAGGTCGGCGAGGTTCAACCCCGCGCGGTCCACGAACGTGACCGGGAAGTTCGACCACGACGTCGTCCTGGTCTCGTCAGTGAAGTCGTAGAGGAGCTGCTCCTGCTGCTCCGCGCTCAGCGTCTCGAGGAACGCCTGCGCCGCGGCGGCGGTGTCGGTGACGGTGTCGGCCGTCGTGGTCGCGTCCTGCGGCGCGGTGGCCGCAGTCGCCGCGGTGGTGACCGCCGTCGTCGAGGTCGACGACGAGGACGACGAGGTCGAGGCGGTGTCCTGGGTGCCGGCGCAGCCGGCGAGGGCGAGGGTGCCCACGAGGGCCCAGGAGGAGAGGGCGGCGAACCGACGTCGCCGGGCGGGGGTGGTGGTCAGGTCTGGCTTCGTCATGTCCTGGACTGTGGGCCACCGGCTTGTCCGTTTCCTGTGCGCCGTCTGTGGCCCGGATCTGGCCTCGCCGGCAGGTAACCGGCTTCTTACACCGCGCGTCGTCGACGCCTTCCGCGCGAAACCATCAGGCAACACGGTCGCCGTTGACTCGACGTCGTGCCCAGGACCCCCCGTGTCGCCCACCGCGACGCCCACCGCCACGTCGGTCGGCTGCCGGCGCACGGGTTCTACGGCGGGCCGCCGGTCAGCCCCGACACCACCGCGGTCGAGACCGTCGCCGAGCTGCTGCGCAGCCTCGACGCCGAGGGCACCGAGCGGGCGCTGGTGCTGCCCAACTACGGCGTGCCCGACCCCGACGTCGCGTTCGCGCTCAACCACGTCGCCCTCGAGGCGGCCCAGAGCGACGACCGGGTGCGGTGCGGCCTGTGGGTCAGCCCGAAGGCCAGTGACGCCGCCCGCAACGACGCCGCCCTGCGCCTGGCCACCGAGGACGGCGTCGTCGCGCTCAAGACCAGCTTCCTGCTGGGCGGCGCCCCCGACGACCCCGACTGCGCCGAGCAGCTCGACCGCCTGTTCACCACCGCCGCCGAGCTCGGGCTCGTGGTGCACGTGCACACCTCGCCCGGCGCCGCCTCCGACATCGACCGCATCGGCCGGCTCGTCGAGGCGTACGGCGACGACACCAAGATCCACCTGGTGCACCTCGGCGGCGGGATGAGCGGCCACCTCAAGCTCGTCGGCGGGCTGTTCTTCGACTGGATCGAGGCCGGCAAGCAGGTCTGGACCGACACCAGCTGGGCGATCGGGTTCGCGCCGGCCTGGCTGGCCGGCGAGATCGAGCGCCGCGGCGTCGGGCACGACCGGGTGCTCTTCGCCACCGACGCCCCCTGGGGCGACTTCGCGGGCGAGCACGCCCGGCTGAGCGCCGCCGCCGGCGACGGCGCCCTGGCCGACGCCTTCTTCCACCAGAACTTCGACGCCCTCTACGGCGCCTGAGACCCCCTCACCCCGACCCCGAGGAGCACCGCATGTCCGTGTACGACGACGAGATCCTGGCCGCGATGGAGAGGTCCAAGGCCGAGGTGCCCCACCCCTCGCAGGGCAAGGGCACCAACCTCTACGGCTCCACCAAGCTGTTTCCCGACTACCAGGCCACCGAGGGCCAGGCCTGGCTCACGCTCGTCCACGGCATCCCGCACGAGTCGTCGGTGTCGTTCGTCGCGGTCCTGCAGACCACCCGCGCGCTGCGCAAGGGATTCGACGCCACCCTCTACTTCTACGGCCCCGGCGCGCTGGCCTGCGCCGACACCCGCGGCTTCCCCACCACCGGCGACGTGGCGTTCCCCGGCAACCAGAACATGAACGACGCGATCAAGACGTTCATCGCCGAGGGCGGCACGGTGCTGTGCTGCCGCTTCGGCATGGCGCTGCACGGGCAGCGCGAGGAGGACCTGATCGAGGGCGTCATCCCCTGCCACCCGCTCGACGTGCAGGACGCGGTCATCCACTTCGCCAACAAGGGCGCCGTCATCAACTCCGTCTACAACCTCTGAGCGGCTGACGACATGACGGCCGACACTCGCGTCGACGTGGCGATCCAGGGCATCCGCCTCCTGGACGCCCCGGTCGCGCGCCGCGCGGGCGCCGGCCCCAGCGACGACGGGCACGTCCTGCTCGACGGTGTGGGGGCGGCGGTCCCGCTCAACCCCCGCAGCCCCTACACCGTCAGCGGCGGCAAGCTGCTCCTCGACGGCGCCGACACCGGCATGGGCGTGGAGGCCGTGGCCCGGCCGCGGTTCTACGACCTGGAGACAGCCGACGGCGTCTCCTACGAGAAGATCGCGCGGCTGCACTCCTCCCACGTGCTCGCCACGACCGTCGTGCAGACCTGCGTGCGGTACGCCGAGGCGGAGCGCTGCCGGTTCTGCGCGATCGAGGAGTCGCTCGCCGCGGGCGCGACGGTGGCGGTGAAGAGCCCGGCGCAGATCGCCGAGGTGGCCCGGGCCGCCCACGACCTCGACGGCATCACGCAGATGGTGATGACCACCGGCACCAGCAACGGCCGCGACCGCGGCGCCACCCACCTGGCCCGATGCGTGCGGGCGGTGCGCGAGGTGCTGCCCGACCTGCCCGTCCAGGTGCAGTGCGAGCCGCCCGCGTCGCTGGAGACCATCCAGGAGCTGTACGACGCCGGCGCCCGCTCGATCGGGATCCACGTGGAGTCGCTCGACGACGACGTCCGGCGCCGGTGGATGCCGGGCAAGGGCACCGTCCCCCTGGCGGAGTACCGCGCCGCCTGGGCCGAGGCCGTGCGCGTCTTCGGCTGGAACCAGGTGTCGACGTACCTGCTCGTCGGCCTGGGCGAGGACCCCGACGAGCTCGTCGCCGGGGCCGTGGAGCTGATCGAGATGGGCGTCTACCCCTTCGTGGTGCCGTTCCGCCCGCTGGCCGGCACGCTGGCCACCGACGTCGACGGGGCGCTCGCCCCCGCACCCGGTGACGTCTACGCGGTGACCTCGCGGGTCGCGGCCGCGCTGCGGGCCCACGGGATGCTGGGCGCCGACCAGGCCGCGGGCTGCGCGGCGTGCGGCGCGTGCTCGGCGCTCGGGTCCTGCTCGGCCGAGGAGGCCGTGTCGTGAGCCTCTCCCCAGCGAGCGCGGGGCTGGTCGACGAGGTCGTCCTCACCGGCTCGCGCCGGCAGCCGCCCGCCCTCGACGCCTTCGTGGTGGTGCGGGCCGAGAGCCCGGCCGAGCACGCGGCCTACCACGCCCTGCGCCGCGACGTGTTCGTCGAGGAGCAGGGGCTGTTCGCCGGCTCCGACCGCGACGAGGTCGACGACGACCCCCGCACGGTGGTCCTGCTCGCCCGGGCCTCCGGGGGCGAGGTGCTGGGGGGCGTGCGCATCCACCCGGCGCTGCCGGGGCGCGACCTCGGGTGGTGGCGCGGGTCGCGGCTCGCCGTGGCCAGCGACGCCCGGCTGCTGCTGGGCGTCGGCGCCGCGCTGGTGCGGGCGGCGTGCGCCGCGGCCGAGGCCCACGGCGCGCTGCGCTTCGACGCCACCGTGCAGGCCCGCCACGAGGGGCTGTTCCGCCACCTCGGGTGGACGCCGCGCGAGCACACCCGGCTCCACGGCCACCCCCACGTCGTCGTCGACTGGCCGGTCGCCCGCGTGCAGCGACTGGTCGACGCCACCAAGTCCGCCCTCGGCGGGCTGCTGGCCGAGGTGGGCGGCGGCGTCCCGGCGGGCTTCCTCGGCGACGACGGCGCGCCCGTGCCCGGCTCCGACCTGGTCGCCGCCTGCGACGCGGTCCTGCCGTCGATGGTCGAGCGCGACCCGGAGTGGGCCGGGTGGTGCGCCGCGCTGGTCAACCTCAACGACCTCTCCGCGATGGGCGCCGCGCCCGTCGCGCTGCTCGACGCGGTCGGCGCCCGCGACGCCTCCTTCGCCCGCCGCGTCCTGGGCGGGCTCGCCGAGGCCAGCCGGGCCTGGGACGTGCCCGTGATCGGCGGCCACACCCAGCTCGGGGTGCCGGCCGCGCTCTCGGTCACCGCCCTGGGCCGCACCTCCCGCCCCGTGCCCGGCGGCGGTGGCGCGCCCCGCCAGGCGCTGCGGGTCACCGCCGACCTCGGCGGCGGCTGGCGCCCCCGCTACACCGGGACCCAGTGGGACTCCTCCAGCCACCGCACCGGCGAGGAGCTGCGCGCCCTCGGCGGCGTGGTCACCGCCCTGCACCCGACGGCCGCCAAGGACGTCAGCATGAGCGGGCTCGTCGGCACCACCGGCATGCTCGCCGAGGCCTCCGGCTGCCGGGCGGTCCTCGACGTCGCCGCCGTCCCAACGCCCGCCACGGCGTCGTACGGCGACTGGCTGACCTGCTTCCCCGGGTTCGCGATGGTCACCGCCGAGACCACGGCGACCCGGGCCGAGCTGCCCGGCACCGTCACCTCGGCGGTCTGCGGCGAGCTCACCACCGGCGCCGGCGTCGGCCTGCGCTGGCCCGACGGCGTCGTCACCGAGGCCGTCACCTCCACCGTCACCGGGATGGGACCCTCATGACCCTGCACACCTTCGGCGCCGTCAGCGCCGGCTTCGGCCGCGACCTCGAGGAGGACCTGCGCCAGGTCGGCACCCTCGTCCGCGACGCCCGCCACCGCGGGACCTCGCTTCTCGCCCTGCCCGAGGCGTGCCTCGGCGGCTACCTGTCGGTGCTCGGCTCGGGACGCGACGGCACCCACGGCGACGAGCCCGACTCGCTGCCCCCCGTCCTCGACGCCGCCGGTCCCGAGCTCGCCCAGGTCGCCGCGCTCGCCCGTGAGATGACGCTCGTCGTCGGGTTCTGCGAGTCCGACGGCGCGCGCCGGTTCAACAGCGCCGCGATCGTCACCGGCGACGGCGTCCTGGGCGTGCACCGCAAGGTGCACCAGCCGCTGGGCGAGAACCTCTACTACGAGGCCGGCGAGGTGCTGCGGGCCTTCGACACACCGGTCGGCCGGCTCGGGGCCCTGATCTGCTACGACAAGGCGTTCCCGGAGTCGGCCCGCGCGCTGGCGCTCGACGGCGCCGAGGTCGTCGCCTGCATCTCGGCCTGGCCGGCGTCGCGCACCGCCACCGCCGGCGACCTCGCCGACGACCGGTGGACGCGGCGCTTCGACCTCTTCGACCAGGCCAGGGCGCTGGAGAACCAGGTCGTCTGGGTCGCCTCCAACCAGGCCGGCACCTTCGGGTCGCTGCGCTTCGTCGGCTCGGCCAAGGTCGTCGGGCCGGGCGGCGACGTCCTCGCCGCGACCGGCACCGCCGCCGGCGTCGCCTACGCCGCCGTCGACGTCGACGACGTGCTGCGCACCGCGCGCCGCTCGATGTTCCACCTGCGCGACCGGCGTCCCGACCTCTACGCCGAGGCGGGCGTCGGTGCCTGAGATGACGGTGGTGGTGCGCTGGCCCGACGGCCGTGTCGAGGAGTGCTGGTCTCCCTCGCTGGTGCTGCACGACCACCTGCGCGCCGGCACGACGTACACCGTGGCCGACTTCACCCGGCGCGCCACCGAGGCGCTGCAGGTGGCCAGCGACAGGGTGCGGCGCAGGTACGGCTTCGCCTGCACCTCCGCGGCCGCCACCACCGCGCAGGTCGCGCGGTCGGCCGCCGCCTACCGCGCCGACGACCCCGTCGAGGTCGTGCGGATGTGGCCCCCGCTCCCCGCCCACGACACCGCCGCTCCCCCGGAGGCCCGATGACCACCGTGCGCACCACCGTCGCGGTCGTCGGCGGCGGGCAGGCCGGCCTCGCCACGAGCTGGTACCTCACCCGCGACGGCGTCGACCACGTCGTCCTCGAGGCGGCGACCGCGGCGCACGAGTGGGCCGACAGCCGCTGGGACAGCTTCACCCTGGTCACCCCCAACTGGCACTGCCGCCTGCCCGGGCACGCCTACGACGGCCCCGACCCCGACGGGTTCATGACCCGCGACGAGGTCGTCGCGTGGCTCGGCCGGTACGCCGCCACCTTCGACCCGCCGCTGCACGAGCACACCCGGGTGACCGCGATGCGCCAGCGCGACGGCGGCGGCTTCGTGCTCGAGAGCACCGGCCCGGGGGGAGACACGACGTGGGAGGCCGAGCACGTCGTGGTGGCCACCGGCGGCTACCACGTGCCGATCGTGCCGGCGTGGGCCGCCGGCCTGGACCCCGCGGTCACCCAGCTGGAGTCGGCGCACTACAGGCGGGGGGCCGACCTGCCCGAGGGCGGGGTGCTCGTGGTCGGCTCCGGCCAGTCCGGCACCCAGATCGCGGAGGACCTGCACCTCGAGGGCCGCGAGGTGCACCTCGCGCTGGGCGACGCGCCCCGCGTCGCCCGCACCTACCGCGGGCGCGACTGCATGACGTGGCTGGCCGACATGGGCCTCTACGACACGGCCGTGGCGCAGTACCCCGGCGGCCTGGCCGCCCGGGAGAAGACCAACCACTACGTCACCGGTCGCGACGGCGGCCGCGACATCGACCTGCGGCGCTTCGCCGCGGAGGGCATGCGCCTCTACGGCGTGCTCGACGGCCTCGGCACCCCGGGCGGCACCGACCTGCGCTTCCGCCCCACGCTGACCCGCTCGCTCGACGCCGCGGACGCGACGTACAACTCGATCTGCGCCGACATCGACCGCCACGTCGACCGCGTGGGCCTCGACGCGCCCCCGCCCTCGCGCTACGAGCCCGTCTGGACCCCGGAGGCCGACCCCGTCGCGCTCGACCTCGCGGCCGCCGGCGTGCGCACGGTCGTCTGGGCCATCGGCTACCGGCCCGACTACCGCTGGGTCGGCGTCGGCGCGTTCGACGGCAGCGGGCGGCCCACCCACGTCCGGGGCGTCACGTCGGTGCCGGGGCTGTACTTCCTCGGCCTGCCGTGGCTGCACACCTGGGGCTCCGGCCGCTTCCTCGGCGTCGCCCGCGACGCCGAGCACCTGGCCGGGGTGATCACCGGCACGACCACGGGCTCCACCGCCGGCTCGACCACGGGCTCGACCACGGGGGCGCTCCCGCGGGTGCGCCAGGTCTCCTAGTGCCCGTCACCATCGGCGCCGTCGCGGCGCACTTCGGCCGCGACCTCGACCGCGGGCTGGCCAAGGTGCAGCGCATCGTCACCGACGCCCGGGCCGCCGGCTGCGACGTGCTGGTGCTGCCCGACGCCACCCTGGGCGGCTACCTCGACGACCTGCGCCAGCCCTCCGGGCCACCGCCGGCGCTGCGCGCCGACTCCGAGGAGGTGCGCCGGGTCGTGGCGATGGCCGGCGACATGGTGGTGTGCCTGGGCTACGCCGAGGCCTCCGACGACCCCGACGGCGCCCCCTACAACGCCGCGCTGTGCGTCACCGGCGACGGCGTGCTCGGGCGCCACCGCAAGGTCCACCTGCCCGCCGGGGAGTCGCAGGTGTACGCCGCCGGCGACCGGTTCGCGGCGTTCGACACCCCGGTCGGCCGGATGGGCCTGCTCATCGACTACGACAAGACCTTCCCGGAGGCCGCCCGGTCGCTGGCCCTCGACGGCGCGCAGGTGCTGGCCTGCCTGTCGGCGTGGCCCGCGTCGGTGACCGACCGGGCCGACCGGCTGCCGCACGACCGCCAGGCGCGGCTGTTCGACCTCTACGACTGCGCCCGGGCGGCCGAGAACCAGGTCGTGTGGGCGTCGTCGAACCAGACCGGCGTGACGGGCGGGCTGCGCTTCCTGGGCCAGGCCAAGGTGGTCGGCCCCGGCGGCGACGTGCTGTGCCGCACCTCCGGCAAGGGCGGGCTCGCCGTCACCACCGTCGACGTGGACGCCGAGGTCTCACGGGCCCGGCGCACCCTGCACCACCTCGACGAGCTCAGCCGCGCGGCGTACCGCCTGGAGCGGCACCGGTGAGGATCGCGCTGCTCACCTACTCCACCAAGCCCCGCGGGGGCGTGGTGCACACCCTCGCGCTGGCCGAGGCGCTGGCGCGCACCGACGGGCTCGACGTGCACCTGTGGACCCTCGGGCGCGGCGGCGACACCACCTTCTTCCGCCCGGTCGACGCCGCCGTCACCGTGCACGCCGTGCCGTTCCCCGACCTCGGTGACGAGGTCGGGCCCCGCATCCTGCGCTCTATCGAGACCCTCGGCGAGGCCTTCGCCCGCGAGCGCGACGGCTACGACGTCGTGCACGCCCAGGACTGCATCAGCACCAACGCCGCGATGCGCTCGGGTGAGTGCCTGCGCACCGTCCACCACCTCGACACCTTCACCACGCCCGAGCTCGTCGCCTGCCACGAGCGCGCCGTCGTCGGCCCCGTCGCCCGCGTCTGCGTGTCGCGGGCGGTGGCCGACGAGGTCGCCGCCGGCTGGGGCCTGCCCGCCACGGTGATCGCGAACGGCGTCGACGCCGAGCGCTTCGCGGCCGGCGCCCGCGACGCCGCGGGCCGCGAGCGGTGGCGCGGGCGCCTGGGGCGCTACGTGCTGTCCCTCGGCGGCATCGAGCCGCGCAAGGGCACCCTCGATCTGCTCGAGGCCTACGCCCTGCTGCGGCGCGACCACCCCGACCTCCGGTTCGTGCTGGCCGGCGGGGAGACCCTCTTCGACTACCGCGACTACCGCGCGGCGTTCGACCGCCGGGCGCGCGAGCTCGACGTGCGTCCCGAGGTGCTGGGCGTCGTCGACCACGACAGCCTGCCCGCGCTCGTCGCGCAGGCCTCGGCGCTGGGGTTCGTCTCGACCCAGGAGGGCTTCGGGCTCGCCCCCCTCGAGGCCCTCGCCGCCGGCGTGCCGGTCGTCGCCCGCGGGCTGCCGGTGCTGCGGGAGGTGCTCGGCGACCACGTCGCGTACGCCGACACCCCCGCCTCGATCGCGGCGGCGCTGGCCCGGGCGGTGGCGGTCCCGCCGGACCCCGCACCGGGGCGCGCGCACGCCCACATCTTCACCTGGCGCGCTGCGGCCGCGGCCCACCTCGCGCTCTACCGCTCGCTCGCGTACGGCTCCGGCGGCTGACCGGGCCGAGACCCTGCGGCTCAGCGCATGGTGTCGCGGAACACCTCGAGCAGCCGGTGCACCGGGTCGCGCGTGCCGGTGGCGCCGGGCCCACCCGTCGCCCCGGTCCCGCTCGTCGTCCCGAACGTCTCGGTGGCCGACGGGGCGGAGCGCTGCATGAAGGTGGTGAAGCCGGCGACGTCCTGGGTGCCCTGGCCGCCGAGGTCGCGGAAGCCCATCGACCAGTCGGGGAACGACCGCTCCTCGATCTCGTCCTCCCAGACCAGGATGACCCCGCGGTGGCGCGGGTCGATCTCGATCGCGGCGAACAGGGCACGCACGACGTCGTCGGGCCCCTCGAGCACCTGGATGATGTTGCCGCCGCTGTAGAGCAGCACGCCGGTGACACCGGTGGCCTCGTTCTTCGCGCGGATGCCCTCGAGCATGCGCACGAGCTGCGGCACGTCCATCAGGTCACGCGCCGAGCTGACGTAGGTCAGGGACAACACCTGCAGTGCTCCTGTCGTGGGGGGTCCGGCGGCGCGGGGGTCACCGGCCGGGTCGGGGTCCGACGGCCCCGGTGCCCACTCTAAGGACGTGTGTCGTCGCGCGTCGGCGAACGGCCCCGGCCGGTGCGCGTCACACCGACCTGCCCGGCCGGCTCCTGGCGTTCGCCGGACAGAGCGCACCGGCCGGTGCGACGGTGGCCTCCCACCTACCTAGGAGTCTCATGTCCACCACCACGCCCACCCGTCTCGCCGCCGGCGTCGCCGCGGCCGCCGTCCTGCTCTCCGGGGGCGCCGTCCTGACCGCGCCGGCCGCGTCCGCCGACACCCCCGGCTGCGTCAGCCGGGACGAGTTCCGCCAGATCAAGACCGACGGCAGCATGTCGAAGGCCCGCGCCCACACGATCTTCGACACCTCCGGCACGAAGCTCGGCCAGGACGGCAACGAGCAGGTCCGCGCCTACGGCCGCTGCGGCCCCTCGGACCCCTCCACCGAGCGCACCGTCGTCCTCGACCTCGAGCGCCGCAACGGCGTGTGGAAGGTCATCAAGAAGACCCTCATCGGCTGACCGCGCCCGGAACCGCCGGGGGTCGCCACGACCTGTTGGTGGAGCCGCCAACGGCGTCGCCAGCGGCCACGCCGGCCCGGCGTTCCGGCGGCGAAGCGGTCCATCGGCAGCAAGGTCCCTTCCGGTCAGACCAGGTGGAGACTGCAATGACGGAATCTCGGAGAGCCCGCGTGGCGGCCGGCCTCGCAGTCGCGCTCGCCGCCGTCGGCCTCTGCGCGACCCAGCTCGACGACGGCTCGCAGGAGTGTTCCGTCGAGGCGGCCCAGGCCGCGACGCCGCCGGGTCGAAGGCTGGGGATGACGTGTGACGGTAGCGTTGTCGTCGCTGTCGATCGGGACGCATGGCTCGTTGAGAACAGCCCTACCGACGGGTTGGCAGCCGAACCTCACCTGATGGCGACCACCCCGTTTGTGCTCGACGGGAACTCGGTGGGGCCGTTCGATGCGTACCGCCTCTACGAGGTCGACGCGGACAACCGCGTACGAGAGGTCGTGACGATCGGGACGCTGCAGAACAGCTATGACGGTAGGGGGCCGTTGATCTGGGTCAGCGACGAGAACGGGGTGGAGATCTTGTGGGACTCAGACCCCGGCGCACCGTTTGCGGTCGTCCGCTCGAACGAGAACCTGACCATGGACCGCGCATCCGGGGACGTCGAGCCGGTCGACGAGGTGCTCAGCACGGACGCCACCAGCGTCTTCTACGACGACACCCCCGGGCGTCCTGATTCGCGGTACACCCTGAGTCAGGACCCGGTCGACGCCCCCGGCCGGTCTGAGGACTTCAACGGGAGGGCCTACTCCTTCACCGTTCCGAGCTACGACCGCGAGGGGTTAGTTGGCCGCGACGTGGAGAAGCTGCGCCCTGCCACCGCGGCGGGTCGGTCCTGAAGCACGACGAGGCCACGGCCCGAGGACAACGCACTCACCTCGAGGCGTTCATCGCCCGCACCTTCGACGCCACCCGCCGATTCCTCGACGCCCACCCGTTCGACGGCGACGAAGCGATCGAGGGGTAGATCGCGCGGCGGGTCGATGGCCTATCGTCGGCGCCACCCTCAGAGACGACGAAGGACCAGACCATGGCCGACGACGAGAAGCGAACCATCCTGCAGGCCCCAGGCTGGGTGCTGCTCCTGTTCGGCGCCGCGTTCGTCGTACTCGGCGTCATCAACCTGGTCGCCGACCTCCGTGAACTCCGGGGCGCACTGTTCGCGGTCGTCGGCGCCGTGTTCGTCGTCATGGGGCTCTACAGAACGATCCGCACGCCCTAGCCCGGAGCCCCTTGCTGGTGGTGGTACAGACCACTTGGACCCGTGGGGGCCTGGCGCTGCGGGTGCCACCGTCGGCCGCGGTGACGATCGGGTCACGATCAACCAGTTGGCCGCCGGGGCCGCGCGCCGCGCTTTACCTTGACCTCGCCGCTCGCTGGGAGCGGCGAGAGAGGGACAGATGACCACCGCCACCCCGGGCCGCCGACGCGCCGCCCTGACCGCCACCCTCACCGCGCTGCTCGGCGCCGCGCTGCTGGGTCCCGCCACCGGGTCGGCGGCTGCCGCCGACGGCGAGACTGCCCCGCCCGTCGCCGTCGACGACGCCTTCACGCTCTACTACGGCGAGACGCGGCGCCTCAACGTGCTGGCCAACGACTCCGATCCGCAGGGCGGCGAGCTGGGCGTGTGCAGGGTCAAGGCGGGCGAGCTTGCTGACTTCGCCGACGTGCAGGTGTTCAACGGCGACGTCTACTTCATCAACAACTTCTTCGGTAGTAGCGATGACTTCCCGTCCGAGTTGTCCTTCACCTACTACGCGTGCAACGACGAGTTCCTCACCCCCGCCACGGTGACCGTCTCGTTCGTCGAGCCCGAGCCTCTGAAGGTCACGAAACTCGACCGGCCCGGCCGAGTGAAGTTCACGAACCCCAACGACTTCCGCGTCCGGGTCTACTACGGCAACCTCATGCAGCCTGCGGAGCGTTTCGGCCTGGCTGGCGGCACGTCTGAGGTGGTCACCGCTAGCACCCGTCGCCTGCACTACTACGCCTTCTCGCCCCGCAAGGGCATCTACGTCGGCGACGGCACCGTGCGCGGCATCGACCTGCCCGGCGACCGCGCCGACCGCGGCGACCGCTCCTCGACCGACATCAGCGTGCCGGCCCGGGTCGCGCGCCACTGGGCCACTCTCGGCTGAGCCGTCGCACAGAGCCGAGGCCCGGCGCTGCCCCCATGGGGCGGCGCCGGGCCTCAGTGCTCCGGCACGTCTCGCGGTGCGCAGGCTCACCCCCTCTGACCACCCATACAGTGCGCCCATGATGAAGGTCATCTACGTCTACCTCGGCGTCATCTTCGGTGGTGCATTCGTCGCGATCATCTACTTCCGCGCGCAAGATCGAGGTTGGATCAGCACGGGCCTGTTCATCCTGTTCCTCACCGGGGTGACCCTCGTTCAGCACCGACGCCAGCAGAAACGCCGCGCGGCGGGGAAGATGACGTCAGGCGCGGCGGACAACGACCACTCCTGATCTCACCTCGGCCGATGTGCACGTCTTCATGGTGGTTGAGGCGCGTGGTGGGCGGCGGTCCTGCTGTAGCGCTGTGACCGAGTTCCGCTCAGAGCTGGCGCCTCGGCGATCGTGCTGAGGCGCCGCGCAGCGAGCGCCCTCGCCGACAGCTCGCGCGGATTGGTCGCCTCCCCCGGACAACCGTCCACGATCCAGCGCAGTACCGGGACTTGGCGCTCCGTCAGAGGTGTCCCGGCCGCGCGTCACCAGTCCCTTCCTCCGCCTGTCGGTCACGGGCGACGGAGGCAAGGATGGATGCGGGCGGCAGCCTCGACCTGCCCCTCCTGCAACGGGGGCGCCTCCTCAGCGAGCTTGCGGCCGTCCCCCCGGGGCGTCGTTCGAGTCGACATCGCTCCATCTTGCCGATGCGGCGTTCGGCTACCCCTCGGCGGGTCTCGACCCTCACCTCAGGCTGCAGCTGGCGGGGCCGACGGCGGTCAGCTCGGCCGTCATCAGCCGCCGCCACGAGGAAGGAAGAGGGCCCCTCGACCGCATCGACACTGGTGAGGGGCACTGCTTCGTGGAGCCGCCTGTCGGAATCGAACCGACGACCTTCTCATTACGAGTGAGACGCTCTACCGACTGAGCTAAGGCGGCGTGACGCCCGGCAGGTCGAGGACCGTCCGGGCGACCCGTCGGAGTATACGGACGATGCCGGTGCCGACGAAAACCGACGGCTCGCCCGACGCAGCAGCCCCTCCGTGCCGGGCACGGAGGGGCTGTCGTGTTCCTGGGCACCCGACCCGGTCGGTGGGCCTGGTGCTGCCGGAGCACCGGGTCGTGTGCCTGCGGACGCGCCGGGCCGCGTCGTGGGGCACACGACCCGGGCGGCGGACCGATGCCGCGCGCGCCCACGGGGCTGCCCAGGCCTACCAGGGCTCGCTCAGGCGGCGAGGACCCGCTCGGCGTGCTCGCCCGCGGGGGCGGCCGGGGCCCAGCCGAGCGGCGCGGACTGCTCGGCGCCGCACCAGCAGGTGAAGGTGGCGACGACGTCGTCGCCCGACGCGGCGACCGCCGTGATCTGGGAGGGGAAGATGAGCTGGCGCTTGCTGCAGGAGGTGCAGAGGTGGGTGAGCACGGCGGATCCTTTCTCGGGTCGTGACGGAGTGTCTGCCTCGAGTCTGACGCGCCGGGAGCCATAGAGGTAGCCTCACTTGCCTGCACGAGCCATAGGATGAACCTGTGCTTTCTGTGCACCAGCTCACATGTTTCCTCGCCGCCTACGAACAGGGGTCGCTGACCCGCGCCGCCGAGCAGCTCGGCTACGCCCAGCCGTCGGTGTCGGAGCAGATCCGCGCCCTCGAGAAGAGCCTCGGCGTCCAGCTCTTCCGCCGGGTGGGGCGCGGCGTCGTCCCGACCACCGTGGCCGACGAGATGCGCCCCTACGCCGAGCGGGTGATCGCCGCCGTCGACGAGACCCAGCGGGCCGTGCAGGGGGTGAAGTCGTTCGAGACCGGCACCATCCGCTTCGGCATGTTCGGCATCGCCCGCCTCTACGCCGGCGCCGGGCTGGTCGCCGACGTGCTCGCCCGCTACCCCGGCGTGCGCGTGGAGCTGATCGGGCAGAACTCCACCGAGGTGCAGGAGGACCTGCGCCGCGGGCGGCTCGAGGCGGCGATGCTCGCGGTGCACAACGTCGACAGCGAGGGCATGAGCGTCACCCCGGTGGCCCGCGAGGAGCTCGTCTACGTCAGCAGCGACCCCACCCACCTGGCCACCCCGGTCACCGCCCACCGGCTGTCGCAGGCCTCGCTGGTGATGCCGGAGACCACGTGGCGCGCGGTCGACTCCACCCGCCAGGCGCTGCGCCGCATGCTGCACGAGACCGGACGCAACCCGCAGACCCGCATCGAGGTCGAGGACATCGAGACCGCCGTCGAGCTGGTCGGCATGGGCCTGGCCGACACCGTCATCCCGCGCGGCGCCGCCGAGCAGCTGCTCCCCCGTCTCGCCCCGGACGCCGGCTGGGTGTCGCTGCGCCCGCGCCAGTTCGACACCTTCGCCGTGGTGCACCGCGCCGACGCGGTGCTCTCCCCGGCGGCGCGGCTGATGATCGAGCTGGCCACCGCCCGCATCCGCGCGGTCGCCGAGCCGATCCACCGCCGCTGAGGGCGGCGGCGCCCTCAGCAGTCGAGGCCGTCGTCGGGCACGGTGCCGTCGACGAGGTAGGCCTCCACGGCGGTGTCGACGCACTCGTTGCCGGAGTTGTAGCCGGTGTGGCCGTCGCCGTCGCGCGAGACCAGCACGCCCGACTCGAGCTGGTCGGCCAGCGCCTGCGCCCACTCGTACGGCGTGGCGGGGTCGCGGGTCGTGCCGACCACGACGATCGGCGCGGCGCCGGCGCCGTCGATCTCCGGGGCCGGCTCGGCGGCCTCCACCTCGATGCCGCGGCAGCCCACCAGGCCCCAGGCGAACACCCGGCCGAAGGTCGGCGAGGCCTCCTCGAAGTCGGCGTACTGCGCCGGCACGTCGGCCGGCTCGATCGCGGTGGGGTCGTCGAGGCAGTTGATGGCGTAGATCGCCTCGGAGGAGTTGTTCAGGTAGCCGCCGGCCAGGGAGTTGCGCGAGGCGTAGGCGTCGGCCAGGAGCATCAGCGTGGTGCCGTCGCCGGTGAGCGCGTCCTGGAGGCCCTTGGTGAGCAGGCTCCAGTAGTCGCGCACGTAGAGCGGGGTGATGATGCCGTAGAAGGCGCTGCCGACCGTGAGCTCGCGGCCGTCGTCGGTGGGCAGCGGCCCGTCGTCGATGATGTCGAGCAGGTCGGTGATCGTGGCGAGCCCCTCCTCGACGGAGTCGCCGAGGGGACAGTCGTCGGAGGAGACGCAGTCCTCGACGTAGGCCCGCAGCGCGGTCTCGAAGCCGCGGGCCTGGCCCAGCGAGGCCTCGCGGGTGGTGAGCGAGACGTCGACGGCGCCGTCGAGCACGAGGCGGCCCACCCGGTCGGGGAACAGCTCGGCGTAGGTGGCGCCGAGCTTGGTGCCGTAGGAGGCGCCGAGGTAGGTGAGCGCGGACTCGCCCAGCGCCGAGCGCAGCACGTCCATGTCGCGGGCGGCCTCGACGGTGCTGACGTGGGCGGCGAGGTCGCCGGAGCGCTCCACGCACCCGTCGTAGAAGGCGGCGAGGTCGTCGACCAGCACCTGCTCCTCGCCCGCGTCGTCGGGCTCGGGGTCGGCGGCCAGGAACGCGTCGAGCTCGTCGTCGTCGAGGCAGTCGACCGGCGCGGAGCCGCCGGTGCCGCGCGGGTCGAAGCCGACCACGTCGTAGGCGTCGAGCAGCGGCTGGCGGAACGCCTGGTCACCCGCTGCGGCATACGTCGTGCCGGGGGCGCCGGGGCCGCCGGGGTTGACCACCAGCGAGCCCTGCCGGGCGTCGGGGTCGTCGGCGGGGTCGCGCAGCAGCTGGAGCGCGATGGTCTCGCCGTCGGGCTCCGCGTAGTCGAGCGGGACGTCGAGCGCGGCGCACTCCATGTCGTCCTCGCACGACTCCCAGGCCAGCTCCTGGCCGTAGAAGTCGGCGAGCGCGGGGTCGGGCGGCTCCGCGGCGTCGGGCGCGGGCGTCGACGTCGGGGCGGGGTCGCTGCTCACCACCTCGGGGTCGGCGGAGCCCGACGAGTCGGACCCCGCCGACAGCCCGAGGCTCAGCGCCGTGCCGATCGCCCCGAGGACGAGCACGAGCGCGAGCACGACGGCCACGACCCGGGTGGTGGACGAGCTCATCGACGACTTCCCTCCGAGGACTGCAGGGCCACCATCATCGCCTCCAGCGCCAAGGCAGGCGGCACGTTGAACTCCAGCATCTGCTCACGGGCCTCGAAGACCGCCGAGATGCGGCGCAGGTTGAGCTCGGGGGTGGAGGTGCGCACGACCTGCTCCACGTCGCCACGGATCTCCTCGTTGACCAGCGGGCCCGTCGCCCCGCAGGCCAGGGCGATGGCGTCGCGGTAGACCGAGACCAGGTCCATCAGGCTGCGGTCGACCACGTCGAGGACGCGTCGCTTGGCGCGGGTCTTCTGCCCGCGCTCCATCTCGGCGAGCGCCGGGGAGTACTCGCGTGGACGCCGGCCGCGCTCGACCACGCCGTACGCCGCGTCGAGGTCGACCCGCTCGCGGGCGTCGAGCTCGGCGGTCTGCACCTCGGCCTCCTCCTTGGCCACCTTCGCCAGGTCGGCCGCGGCCTGCATGGCCGTGCCGAGAGACGTCAGCCGGGCGGGCAGGGAGACGACCTCGCGGCGCCGGTCGCGGGTGCCCTCGTCGCGCGCCAGCGCCCGGGCGCGCCCGATGTGGCCCTGGCTGGCGCGGGCGGCGTAGGCCGCCAGCGTCGGCGCGACGCCGTCGACGCGCGTGAGGAACGCCGCGACGTCGTCGGCCGCGGGCGTGGTGAGGGTGACCAGCCGGCACCGCGAGCGGATGGTGGGCAGCACGTCGTCGACCGTGGGGGCGCACAGCATCCACACGGTGCGGTCGGTGGGCTCCTCGATGGCCTTGAGCAGCGCGTTGCAGGCCTGCTCGGTGAGCCGGTCGGCGTCCTCGACGACCAGCACCTGCCAGCGCCGGCCGACCGGGGCCAGCGCCGCGCGGCGCACCAGGTCGCGCACCTCGGCGACGCCGATGGAGAGCTTCTGGGTGCGGATCACCGCGACGTCGGCGTGGCTGCCGGCCAGCACGGTGCGGCACTCGTGGCAGCGCCCGCAGCCGGCCTCGGCCGGGCCCTGCTCGCACTGCAGGGCCGCCGCGAAGGCCACCGCGGCGTTGGAGCGCCCGGAGCCGGGCGGCCCGGTGAACAGCCAGGAGTGGCTCATCCCCTTGCCACCGGCGGCCGTGCGCAGCGCCTCGACCACCTTGGTCTGGCCCACGAGCCGGTCCCAGACGGGCAGGGCGGTCTCGGGCGTCGTGGTCCCGGGCGGGGTGCTCATCGGGCGGCCTGCGCCAGCAGCGGCTCGACCCGCGCGCGCACCGCCGCGGCGACCTCGTCGACCGGCGCCCTGGCGTCGAGCACCAGGTAGTGCGCCGGGTCGGCGGCGGCCATCGCGGTGAACGCCTCGCGCACCCGCAGGTGGAACTCCAGCGACTCACCCTCGATGCGGTCACGGCCGGCGAAGCGGGCCAGGCCCGCCGACGGCTCGAGGTCGAGGACGACGGTCAGGTGCGGCCGCAGGTCGCCGGTGGCCCAGCGCGCCACCTGCTCCACCTCGGCGACCGGCAGCGTGCGCCCGGCGCCCTGGTAGGCCAGCGTGGAGTCGACGTAGCGGTCGGTGACCACCACGTCGCCGCGCACCAGGGCGGGCAGCACCACGGTCTCGACGTGCTCGGCCTTGTCGGCGGCGTAGAGCAGCACCTCGGTGCGGTCGGCCAGGGCCCCGGTCTCCGGGCTCAGCACGATGCGGCGCAGCTCCTGGCCGACCGGGGTGTCGCCGGGCTCGAAGGTCGACACCACGGCGTGGCCGGCGGCCTCCAGCCACCCGCGCAGCAGCCGCGACTGGGTGGACTTGCCCGAGCCCTCGCCGCCCTCGAAGCACACGAAGACCCCGGTGCGGGAGTAGACGCCGGTCGAGGTCACGCCCCGCAACCTACGAGGTGGCGCCGACACCCGCCACGCCGCCCCGGGCCGGGACGAGCCGGGCCGGGACGGGCCGGGGCAGCGCCGGACGACCTACGAGGTGGTGGCCTTCTTGGCGGTCGCCTTCTTCGTCGCGGTCTTCGCCGCCGGCTTCCTGGTCGCGGTCTTCTTGGCGGCGGTCTTGGCGGCGGCCGACTTCGTGGCGGTCTTCTTCGCCGGCGCCTTCTTGGCCGGTGTCTTCTTCGCGCCCTTGGCGGCCTTCTTCGCCGGGCCCCGCTCGCGTCGCTCGGCGAGCAGCTCGGCGGCCCGCTCGAGGGTGACGTCCTCGACGGTGTCGTCCTTGCGCAGCGTGGCGTTGTACTCGCCGTCGGTGACGTACTCCCCGAAGCGGCCCGACTTCACCACGACAGGCTGGCCGGAGACGGGATCGTTGCCGAGCTCCTTGAGCGGCGGGGCGGCCGCGGCGCGTCCTCGCTGCTTGGGCTGGGCGTAGATCGTCACGGCCTCGTCGAGGGTGACGGTGAACAGCTGCTCCTCGGAGGTGAGCGAGCGCGAGTCGGTGCCCTTCTTCAGGTACGGGCCGTAGCGACCGTTCTGCGCGGTGATCTCCTCGCCGTCCTCGCCCACGCCGACCACCCGGGGCAGCGACAGCAGCCGCACGGCGTCGTCGAGGGTGAGGGTGTCCAGCGACATCGAGGCGAACAGCGAGCCGGTGCGGGGCTTCGCGGTCTTCTTGGCGTCCTCGGGCAGGGCCTCGGTGACGTAGGGGCCGAAGCGGCCGTTCTTCGCCACGACCTGCAGGCCGGTCTCGGGGTGCACGCCGAGCTGGATCTCCTCGCCGGCAGGGTTGGCGAAGAGCTCGGTGGCCTTCTCCATGGTGAGCTCGTCGGGCGGCAGGTCGTCGGGCACGTTGGCGCGCTTGCCGACGGGGTTGCCCTCGTCGTCGGGGCCCTCGAGGTAGGGCCCGTAGCGCCCGACGCGCAGGTGGACGCCCGACTCGGGCCCGCCGATCGGGAAGGTGGCCAGCTCGCGGGCGTCGATGTCGCCGAGCTCGTCGACGAGCCGCTTGAGGCCCACGACGTCGCCGTTGCCGTAGTAGAACTCACCGAGCTCGGTGTTGCGGTCCTTGCGGCCCGCGGCGATCTCGTCGAGCACGTCCTCCATGGTGGCGGTGAACTCGTAGGAGATCTGGCGCGGGAAGTGCTCCTCCAGCAGGCGCACCACCGAGAACGCCAGCCAGGCCGGCACCAGCGCGGTGCCCTTCTTGTAGACGTAGCCGCGGTTGAGGATCGTGCCGATGATCGAGGCGTACGTCGAGGGTCGCCCGATCTCGCGCTCCTCGAGCTCCTTGATCAAGGTGGCCTCGGTGTAGCGGGCCGGGGGCTTGGTCTCGTGGCCCGACGCCGACACCGTGGCGGCCGACACCGCGTCACCCTCGGCGACGGCGGGCAGGCGGGTCTCGGCGTCGTCCTTGGCCGCACCCTCCTCGGTGCCCTCGACGTAGGCCTTGAGGAACCCGTGGAAGGTGATCACGCGACCGGAGGCGGAGAACACGACGTCCTCGGCGGTGCCGGAGGAGCCGGCGGCGGCCGCGCCGCCCAGGCGCACCGTGACCGACTGCCCCACGGCGTCCTTCATCTGGGAGGCGACGGTGCGCATCCAGATCAGCTCGTAGAGGCGGAACTGCTCGCCGCGCAGGCCGGTCTGGGCCGGGGTGCGGAACGAGTCGCCGGCCGGGCGGATGGCCTCGTGGGCCTCCTGGGCGTTCTTCACCTTCGAGGCGTAGACCCGCGGGGTGTCCGGCAGGTACTCCGCGCCGTACAGCTCGCGCACCTGCGCCCGGGCCGCGCCCACCGCGCTCTTCGAGAGCGTGGTGGAGTCGGTGCGCATGTAGGTGATGAAGCCGTTCTCGTATAGCCGCTGCGCCACCGACATCGTCACCGAGGCGCTCATGCCGAGCTTGCGGCTGGCCTCCTGCTGCAGCGTGGTGGTGCGGAACGGTGCGTACGGCGAGCGGCGGTAGGGCTTGGACTCGACCGAGCGGACCTCGAAGGTGGAGTCCTGCAGGCGCGCCGACAGGTCCTCGGCGCGGGTGCGGTCGAGGTGGGCCACCTTGCCGGCGGCGCTGGCCTTGAGCTGCCCGTCCTGGCCGAAGTCGGAGCCGCGGGCCACCCGGGCGCCGTCGACGGAGTAGACCTTGGCGGGGAACATCCGCTGCTCGTGCTTCGCGCCGGCGTCGAAGGTGGCCTCGAGGTCCCAGTACGACGCCACGCGGAACGCCATCCGGTCGCGCTCCTTGTCGACCACCAGGCGGGTCGCCACCGACTGCACCCGGCCCGCGGACAGGCCGGACATGACCTTCTTCCACAGCACCGGGGAGACCTCGTAGCCGTAGAGGCGGTCGAGGATGCGGCGCGCCTCCTGGGCCTCGACGAGGTCGTCGTTGATCTGGCGCGGGTTGGCCACCGCGGCCTCGATCGCGGGCTTGGTGATCTCGTGGAAGACCATCCGGTGCACCGGGATGCCCTTGGGCTTGAGCTCGTCGAGCAGGTGCCACGCGATGGCCTCGCCCTCGCGGTCCTCGTCGGTGGCGAGGAAGAGCTCGTCGGCGTCCTTGAGCAGCGACTTCAGCTTGGAGATGTGCGACTTCTTGTCGCGCGGCACGACGTAGTGCGGCACGAAGCCGTTCTCCACGTCGACCGCGAGCCGGCCCCAGGGCTTGTCCTTGATCTTGGCCGGGGTGTCGGCGGCGCTCTGCGGGAGGTCGCGGATGTGGCCGATGGAGGACTCGACGACGTAGCCCTGACCGAGGTACCCGCCGATGGTGCGGGCCTTCGCCGGGGACTCGACGATCACCAACTTGTGTGCCACTGGACCAGCCGTTCTGAGCTCGAGGGTGCGGAGGGCCCGCCGTTCCGGGGCCCACGGCGGCTCACGGTAGCGCGTGGCCCCGACGCCGACGGCCAACGGGCAGTCGGCGCGGACGGGCAGCCATGTGCGACCAGGGCTGCCGTGGCGCGCTCAGGCGGGGCGCAGGAAACCCTCGCGGACGAGCTCGGCGACCACCGGCAGGCGGTCCCTGCGCAGGGTGGCCGGGTCGAGGTCGAGCAGGTGGGCGACCGCGTCGAGGATCTGGCCCACGGTGAGGTCGCCGTCGCAGGCACCGACGAGGGCCGCCTCGACGGTGTCGACGCGACGGGCGCGGCGCAGGCCGCGCTGCTGGCGCAGCACGATCGTCTCGGGGTCCTCCGCCCCGGGGGCGCCGACGGTCTCCTGCAGCACGTCGACGCGCAGCACCAGACGGCTGTCGGGCCCGACCGGGGTGCGCACGGCCTCGCCCCACGCGTGCACCGCCGGGGCGACCGGCTGCTCGACGTCGTAGGGCCAGTCCAGCAGGGTGCGCGCCGGGGCCCCGGAGGCCTCAGCCGGGGCACCGCGGCGCAGGTTGATCCAGCCGAAGCCCACGGCCTCCACACCGTGGTCGTCGAACCACGACAGCCACGTGTCGTAGCGACGGCGGTAGTCGGCCGCGTCGGCGCCGCCGGTGCTCGGGTGCCGTCCTGCGTCCTTGAGCCACAGCTCGACGTACGCCGCGGGGTCGAGCACCTGGCGCTGCACGACCAGCGCGTCGCAGCCGGGGTCGAGCCAGCCGGCGAGCCGCTCCTCCCAGGGCGTGCCGCGGGTGACCACCCAGTTGGCCAGCACCTGGCACCAGCCGCCGTCGGTGAGGTGGGCCGGCGCGGCGCGCACGATGTCCTCCACCACGCGGTCACCGGGGAGCCCGGAGTCGCGGTAGACCAGGCGCTCGCCGGTGGCGGGGCTGATCACGAACGGCGGGTTGGTGGCGACCAGGTCGTAGCGCTCGCCGCGCACCGGCTCGAAGAACGACCCCTCCCGCACCTCCACCCGGTCGGCGACGTCGTTGAGCGCGGCGTTGAAGCGCGCGAGCCGCAGGGCCCGGGCGTTGACGTCGGTGGCGACCACGGCGCCGCTGTGGCGCGCGAGGTGGAGCGCCTGCACCCCGCAGCCCGTGCCGAGGTCGAGGCTGCGCCCCACCGGCTCGCGCAGCGTGAGCTGGGCCAGCGAGGTGGAGGCCGGGCTGACCCCCAGCACGTGGTCGCGGCCGACGCGCTGCGGCAGCCCGTCGAGGCCCGGCGTCGGGTCGCTGACCACCCACAGGTCACCGGTCCCGCCCACGTGGTCGGAGCCGAGATCGGTGGCGTGGGGCCGCACGTCGAGCCGGGCCGCCACCTCCCCCACCGACTGCTCGACCAGGCCCTCGGCGGCCATCCGGTCGAGGAGACCCGGCAGCGCCCGCTCCGCGTCGGCGGCGGCCACCGCCGTCTGCAGCAGGAAGAGCCGCACCAGCGTGGCCAGCGGCGAGCCGTCGGCGGTGGCCCCCAGCCCCGGGGTCGTCTCGTTGCGCGCCAGCGCCTCGTGGGCCCGCCGGCCCAGCAGCCCGGCCACGGCGTCGGAGGAGAAGTCGGCGCGCACGAGCGCGTCGCGCAGGAGGTGGGGGAGGTCGCTCACGCAGGCGAGCGTAGGGCGTGGGCCGCGCCCACCCGGCAGGCCGCCGGCGGGGCCGCCGTCACCAGGGGATGACGCCGGCGTCCTCGAAGTACCCGCCGCTGGGGCCGTCGTCCTCCAGGGTCGCCAGGTGCAGCGCGATCGCCGCGCCCTGCTGCGGGGTGCGGGTGCCGCGGAAGCCGTTGAGGTCGGTGGCGACGAACCCGGGGCAGGCGGCGTTGACCAGGACGCCGGTGCCGGCGAGCTCCTTGGCGTACTGCACGGTGACGGCGTTCAGCATCGTCTTCGACGGGGAGTAGGCCACCGCGATCGGGCCGCTCTCCCCCTCCGGATCGCTCTGGCGGGCCAGCGAGCCGACCCCGCTGGACATGTTGACGATGCGCGGCGACGCCGAGCGGCGCAGCAGCGGCAGCAGCGCGTTGGTCACGCGGACCACGCCGATCACGTTGGTCTCCAGGACCGTGCGGATCGTGTCGAGGTCGGCGGTGGTGGGCTGCTGCTGCTGGCCGCCGGTGATCCCGGCGTTGTTGACGAGCACGTCGAGCCCGCCCCGCTCCTCCAGCAGCCGGGCGGCGCCCGCCACGCTCGCGTCGTCGGTCACGTCGAGCGGGACGCCGAACGCGTCGACCCCGGCCGCACGCAGCCGTGCCAGGGCGTCGTCGCGACGCCCGTCGTCGCGCGCACCCACCCCGACCGACCAGCCCAGCGCGCCCAGCCCGGCGGCGATCTCGTACCCGATGCCCTTGTTCGCGCCGGTCACCAGCGCGGTCGTCGTCTGTGTCATGCCTCGATCGTGTCCGGCGTCGCGGCGCCCACCAACACCGTCGCGGTGGGCAGCGATACCCGCCGGGTATCGGTGCTGGGCCGAAGCGCAGTAGCCTGGGAGCGTGGAGACCCGGGAGCTGCGGTACTTCGTGGCCGTCGCCGACGAGCTGCACTTCGGCCGGGCCGCGGAGCGCCTCGGCATCGCCCAGCCGCCGCTGTCGCGGGCCATCCGCCAGCTGGAGCGGCGCCTGGGCGCCGAGCTGCTGGTGCGCACGAGCCGCAGCGTCGCGCTGACCGAGGCCGGCCGGGTGCTGCTGCGCGAGGGCACGGCGGCCCTCGACGCGGTGGCGGCCGCCGAGCGCCGCGCCCGCCGCGCGGGCCTGGCCGACGCCGGCGAGCCCGGCGTGGTGCTCGTCGCGAAGGCCGGCGCGTCCACCGAGCTGGTGGCCGCGCTGCTGGCGGCGTACGCCGAGCAGCCCGACGCCGTGCGCGTCGACGTGCAGCTGTGCGGGCCCGGGCAGCAGGAGCGGCTGCTGCGCGACGGCCGCGCCGACGTGGCGCTGCTCCACCGTCCGTTCGACACCACGGCCGGCTTCGACACCGAGGACCTGCACACCGAGCAGCAGGTGGCGGTGCTGCCCGCCGCCCACCCCCTCGCGGCCTGCGAGCACCTGCTGCTGGCCGACGTCACCGACCTGCCCGACCTGCCGGCGCCTCGGTGGCCCCGCCCCGACGGCACGTACGCCGACGGCCCCGGGCCGCAGGTGCGCGACCACACCCAGCTCCTCCAGCTGGTCGCGCTGGGGCGCGCGGTGGTCGTGGCCCCCGAGTCGTGCCGCGCCCAGCTGGGCGCCGACCTCGTCGCCGTGCCGGTGCTCGACGCGCCGGCGGTCACCACCGTGGTCGCCTGGCCGCCCCAGAGCCGCTCCCGCGGCGTCGCCGGCCTCGTCCGCGCCGCCACCGGGCTCTGACGCACCCGACCCGCCCGGCGGGCGCCGGGCGGGTCGAGTGGTGGTGCGGCAACCGCCGCCGGGGCCGGCGGGTCAGGGCCGGCGGGTCAGGGCTGGCCGGATCAGGGCTGGCCGGGGCCGTCGGCGGGTCGCTGGAGCGGCTGCTGCACGGGCCGCTGCACGGTCGGGGACGGGTCGACGTACCCGGCCGGCGGGTGGGCCGGCGGCGGGGGCAGCCGCGGCGGCGGCGGACCGGTCGGCTCGTCGCCCATCGACGTCTCGCGCTGCTTCGAGACGTAGACGGCGCCCGCGATGACGCCGAGCGCGGCCAGGGCGATGACGATGCGCAGCACGTCGTTCTGGTCCTCGCCCACGCTCATCGAGACCACGGCGCCCGCGATCAGCAGCGAGACCAGGTTCATCACCTTGATCAGCGGGTTGATCGCCGGGCCGGCGGTGTCCTTGAACGGGTCGCCGACGGTGTCGCCGATGACGGTGGCGGCGTGGGCCTCGGAGCCCTTGCCGCCGTGGTGGCCGTCCTCGACCAGCTTCTTGGCGTTGTCCCAGGCGCCGCCGGCGTTGGCCAGGAACACCGCCATCAGGGTGCCGGTGCCGATGGCGCCGGCCAGGAAGCCCGCGAGCGCGGTGGCGCCGAGGCCGAAGCCGACGGCGATCGGGGCGAGCACCGCCAGGATGCCGGGCGTCACCAGCTCGCGCAGCGAGTCCTTGGTGACGATGTCGACGACCTTGCCGTACTCGGGACGCCCGGTGCCCTCCATGATCCCGGGGATGTCGCGGAACTGGCGGCGCACCTCGTAGACCACCGCGCCGGCCGCACGAGCCACCGCGTTGATGGCCAGGCCGGAGAAGAGGAACACCACGGCCGCACCGAGCAGGACACCGACCAGCACCGCGGGGTTGAACACCGCGAAGTCGAGCAGGCCGCGCTCCTCGCGGCTCGGGTCGGCCTCCAGGACCGCCTCGAACACCGACGTGGCGTAGGAGCCGAACAGCGCGGTGGCCGCGAGCACCGCGGTGGCGATCGCGATGCCCTTGGTGATGGCCTTGGTCGTGTTGCCCACGGCGTCGAGCTCGGTGAGGATCTGCGCGCCCGCGGGGCTGACGTCGCCCGACATCTCCGCGATGCCCTGGGCGTTGTCGGAGACCGGGCCGAAGGTGTCCATGGCCACGATCACGCCGACGGTGGTGAGCAGGCCGCAGCCGGCCAGGGCCACCGCGAACAGCGACACCGTCAGCGCGGCGCCGCCGAGCAGGTAGGCCCCGAACACGGCGGCGCCGATCACCAGCGTGGTGTAGACCGCCGACTCGAAGCCGACCGACAGCCCGGAGAGGATGACGGTGGCGGCGCCGGTGAGCGAGGTCTTGCCGACGTCTCTGACCGGGCGGTGCTCGGTGCCGGTGTAGTAGCCGGTGAGCGCCAGGATGCCGGCCGACATCAGGATGCCGATCACCACCGCGGCGGCCGCGATGAACCGCGGGTCGCCGTCGGTGCCGGTGACGGCGAGGTCGACGTTGTCGAACTCCGCGAAGCTGCCCGGGAGGTAGACGTAGCAGAGCACCACGCTGGCCAGCGCGGCGATGGCGGAGGAGAGGTAGAAGGAGCGGTTGATCGTGGTGAGGCCGTTCTGCCCGGGTGTGGGCCGGGTGAGGTAGACCCCGGCAACCGCGGTCAGCGCGCCGATGGCCGGGATCAGCAGCGGGAACACCAGGCCCTGGTCGCCGAACACCTGCGAGCCCAGGATCAGCGCGGCGACCAGCGTGACGGCGTACGACTCGAAGAGGTCGGCGGCCATGCCGGCGCAGTCACCGACGTTGTCGCCCACGTTGTCGGCGATCGTGGCGGCGTTGCGCGGGTCGTCCTCGGGGATGTTGTTCTCGACCTTGCCGACGAGGTCGGCGCCGACGTCGGCGGCCTTGGTGAAGATGCCGCCGCCGACCCGCATGAACATCGCGAGCAGCGCGGCACCGAAGCCGAAGCCCTCGAGCACCTCGGGCGCCTTGTCCTGGAAGAACAGCACGACCAGGCTCGCACCGAGCAGGCCGAGGCCGACGGTGAGCATGCCGACCATCGCCCCGGTGCGCAGGCCGATCGTCATCGCGGCCTCGCGACCGGTCGTCTGCGCGGCCGCGGCGACCCGGAGGTTGGCCCGCACCGCGAGGTTCATGCCGAGGTAGCCGACGCTGGCGGAGAATCCCGCGCCGACGAGGAAGAACACCGAGCGGAAGATGCGCACCACCGCGTCGTCGGCGGGCAGCACGAGCAGGGCGAAGAAGGCGACGGCGGCGAAGATCGCCAGCGTGCGGAACTGGCGCGTGAGGTAGGCGTTGGCGCCCTCCTGCACCGCGAGGGCGATCGTGCGCATGTTCTCGGTGCCTTCACCGGCGGCGAGGACCTCGCGGCGGAACACCATCGCCATCGCCAGCGCGCCCAGCGCGATGACGGTGACGACGAGGACCAGGACGAGGTTGCCACCGGAGAGGTCCACGACGAACGGATGGGTCCCCGTCATCTGCTTCCTCCTGCGTGCGGGTGGGGCGCGGGGGTGAGCACCACGACGTGACCTGGGTCTCACCGGACGAGCCGGAGTCTACGCACGGCGCCACCCCGCGCCACCAGTTCGTGTGATCTGGGCCACACATGGCGGCGCGACGGACCGCACCACGCGGCGTACGCCGGGGCGCGCGGGTTCGGCCGCCGGGGTGAGGACGTCGGCCGGGGTCGGCCGGGGTCGGACCGGGCTCAGCTGGCGGCGAGGGCCTCGTCGGCGCTGCCGTGGATGTGGAACACCTTGGCGAGGCCGGTGATGCGGAAGATCTTGAGCAGACGGTCCTGGGTGCACACCAGCTGCAGCGAGCCGTGGTGGGCGCGGACCTTCTTCAGCCCACCGACCAGCACGCCGAGACCGGTGGAGTCGAGGAACTCCACGGCCTCCATGTCGACGACGAGGTCGTAGGTGCCGGCGGCGACGAGCTCGGTGATCTTGTCGCGCAGCTTGGGAGCGGTGTAGACGTCGATCTCGCCACCCACCGCAACGATGGTCTTCCCATCGACCTCGCGCGTCGCCAGGGTGAGGTCCACGTCAGCTCCCATGTCTGCCTGCTGGTCACGGCGGTCGGCGACGGCCCTGCGGGGCGCGAGGACGGCGTCCGCCGACCGACCCTTATGAAACCACGCCCGGGGCCCCGGCGCACAAAAAGGTTAAAGAGCATTCCCAGGCGCCGCACAGCCCCCGCCCAGGGGGGCGTGACTGTCGGTGCAGCCTGTCAGAATCGACGCCATGACGCAGGCGCTCGCCCCGACCGGCCGCCCCGGCGCCCTGGTCGACCGGCTCGCCGCGGTGCCCGGGCGCGAGGGCCGGCTCACCCACGTCGAGGAGCGCCCCGCGCGGGCCGCCCGCACCGCGTCCTGGCCGGGCTGGGTCGCCCCCGAGGTCCGCGCCGCGCTGGGCGCCCGGGGGGTCGCTGAGCTGTGGTCGCACCAGGTGGAGGCGGCCGACGCGGTGCACGGCGGCGAGCACGTGGTGGTCTCCACCGGCACGGCCTCCGGCAAGTCGCTGGCCTACCAATTGCCGGCGCTGACCGCGCTCACCCAGGCCCGCGGCAGCCGGGGCCAGCGCGGGGCCTCCGTGCTCTACGTCGCGCCCACCAAGGCGCTGGCCCAGGACCAGCTGGCCGCGCTGCGCGCGCTCGACCTCGACGTGCGGGCCACGACCCACGACGGCGACTCGGGGCGCGACCAGCGCGACTGGGCCCGCGAGCACGGCGAGTACCTGCTGACCAACCCCGACATGCTTCACTGCTCGATGCTGCCGGGCCACGCCCGGTGGGCCGACTTCCTCGGCTCGCTGCGCTACGTCGTGGTCGACGAGTGCCACCACTACCGCGGCGTCTTCGGCGCCCACGTCGCCCACGTGCTGCGCCGCCTGCGCCGGGTCTGCGCCCTGCACGGCGCCGACCCGACGTTCGTGCTGGCCTCGGCCACCGTGGCCGAGCCGGCGGTCGCGGCCGGGCGGCTCACCGGCCTCGACGTGCGCGCGGTGACCGACGACGGCTCCCCGCGGGGGCGGGTGTCGGTGGGCCTGTGGGAGCCGCCGCTGACGACCCACACCGGCGAGAACGGCGCGCCGGTACGCCGTGCCGCCTCCTCCGAGACCGCCGACCTGCTCGCTGACCTCGTCGTCGAGGACGTCCGCACGCTCGCCTTCGTGCGCTCGCGTCGCGGCGCCGAGCAGGTCGCGATGACGGCGGCCGGGCTGGTCGCCGAGGTCGAGCCGGCGCTGGCCTCCCGCATCGCGGCCTACCGCGGGGGCTACCTCCCCGAGGAGCGCCGGGTGATCGAGCAGGCGCTGCGCGACGGGCGGCTGTGCGGGCTCGCGGCCACCAACGCCCTCGAGCTCGGCATCGACGTGAGCGGTCTCGACGCCGTGCTGATGGCCGGCTTCCCCGGCACCCGGGCGGCGCTGTGGCAGCAGGTGGGCCGGGCGGGGCGGGGCGCCCAGGACGCGCTCGGCCTGCTGGTGGCCCGCGACGACCCGCTCGACACCTACCTGGTGCACCACCCCGAGGCGCTCTTCGGGGCCCCGCTGGAGGCCACGGTCTTCGACCCCGGCAATCCCTACGTGCTCGGGCCCCACCTGTGCGCGGCGGCCCAGGAGGCCCCGCTGACCCCCGACGACCTCGCGCTCTTCGGGCCCACCGCGCCCGACGTCGTCGAGCAGCTGACCGCGGGCGGCCTGCTGCGACGCCGCGCGCGCGGCTGGTACTGGACCGACCCCCGGCGTGCCTGCGACCTCGCCGACATCCGCTCCACCGGTGGGGTGCCGGTCTCGCTGGTGGAGGCCGGCACCGGGCGGGTGGTCGGCACCGTCGACGCCTCGAGCTCCCACGGCACGGCCCACGCCGGCGCCGTCTACGTGCACCGGGGCGAGACCTACCTGGTGGAGTCCCTCGACCTCGAGGAGCACGTCGCCGTCATCGCCCGCGCCGAGCCCGACTACTCCACGTCGGCGCGCGAGGTCACCGACATCGCCGTGGTGGCCGAGCGCGAGCACCGCGCCTGGGGGCGCTGCCGGCTCTCGCTGGGCGACGTCGACGTGTCGCACCAGGTGGTGTCGTTCCTCAAGCGCCGCCAGCCCGGCGGGGAGGTGGTGGGCGAGGAGCTCCTCGACCTGCCCGAGCGCGCGCTGCGCACCAGCGCGGTGTGGTGGACCGTGCCGGCCGACGTGCTCGCCGAGGCCGGGCTCGCCACCGCCGACCTGCCCGGGGCCGCGCACGCCGCCGAGCACTGCTCGATCGGGCTGCTGCCGCTCTTCGCCACCTGCGACCGCTGGGACATCGGCGGCGTCTCGACCGCCCTCCACCCCGACACCGGCGAGCTGACCGTCTTCGTGCACGACGGCCACCCCGGCGGCGCCGGCTTCGCCGAGCGCGGGTTCCACGCCGCTCGGGCCTGGCTGTCGGCCACCCGCGAGACCATCGGCTCCTGCGAGTGCGACGACGGCTGCCCCTCCTGCATCCAGTCGCCCAAGTGCGGCAACCAGAACAACCCTCTCGACAAGCAGGGCGCCGGCCGGCTGCTCGACGCGCTGCTGGCCGGCGCCCCGTCGCTGACGCCCGTCTGACCCCCTGCGCGGTGGGCCTGGGCGGGGCCCGCCCGGGCACTGCCCCGCAGGTCGCCGCGCTGGCCGAGCCACCGCGGACCGGTCACCTCGACCTCGACCCGTACGTCCCACCCGTCCACGGTGCAGGCGACCAGGCGGGCGCCGTTGTCGTGCGCCACGGCGTCGGCGACCCCGCACGGGTCGTCGAGCACTGCCCCGGCCCCGGCCAGCGCGGCCAGGTCGGCGGCCGACTGCGCGGTGCGGTGGTCGACCACCAGCGCCGCCACCACGCCCAGCGCCGCACCGACCAGCAGGAGCACCCCCAGGCAGGCCACGGCCAGCACGGTGGCGACCCCGCCGTCGTCGCGCCCGGCCCGCACCGCCGGGCTCACGGCTCCCCCGCGGTCTCGACGACCCCCACGGCCTCGGCGGCGACGTCGGCACCGGACAGCGCGCCGATGACGCCACCGGGCCCGTCGACGACCGCGCGCACCGAGACGACCACGCGGTCGCCGTCGCGGGCCACTGACACCGACGCCCCGTCGGGGGCGACCTGCTGGGCCGCCGCCACCGCCGCCGCGTCGCCGTCGCCGCGCGCGGCCACCCGCGCCGCCTCGCGCGCGGCGTCGACGACACGGACCTGCGCGAGCCCCACGCTCAGCAGCCACACCAGCAGCCCGGTGACAGCCAGCAGCACCGGCAGCACCAGCGCCGCCTCGGCCGTGACCGCCCCCTGCTCGGGGCGTGCCGCGCGGCGCCGCGGCGGTGCCGCCTGCGCCGCCCCCACGGCGCTCCCGCACGACGGCGTGGGGCCCGCGGTCACCCAATCCCCAGGAGCCCGAGGACGTGGTCGAAGAGGCGGGTGAGCAGCTGGTTGCCGAAGCCGCCGGTGAGCATCTTGTAGAGCAGCCCGGCGAGGCCGGCGCCGGCAGCGGTGCCCACGGCGTACTCGGCGGTGGTGATGCCGGCGTCGCCGCGGGTGCGTGCCGGGACGCGCGGCCGGGCGACCGGCAGGGGGACGGGCAGGGGGGCGGGCGGAGCGGCGGGCGGGGTGAGGGGCTCGGAGCGGACGGGTCGGTGCATCGGGGACCTCCTCGGGTCACGGCCGCACCCTGCGGCCTGGGCCGAGCCTCGCCCGCCCCGACCGGTCGGCGCCGGGCTCGGCGGCCCTGCTGTGGACGACCCCGCCGGACCCGGTGGGTGTGCACGGCTCGTGGCGCCTCCCCACGCTCACCACGCTCACCACGCTCACCACGCTCACCACGCCAGGGTCTCCAGCAGGGCGGCGACCACCGGCACGATGCCGACCAGCACGAACGCCGGCAGCAGGCACAGGCCGAGCGGGGCCGCGGACCGCACGCCGACCGCACGCGCGCGGTCCTCGACGTCGGCGCGGGCGCTGCGCGCCAGCTCGTCGGCCAGGCGGTCGACCGCGGCGACGACCGGGGCGCCGCTCTCGTGGGCGCGGGCCAGCGCTCGGCCGAGCGGTGCGAGGTCGGGGTCGCCCGCCAGCAGGCGCCACACCTGGCCGGGGTCGAGGCCCAGGCGCAGCCGGTGGCGCGACTCCTCGAGGCGCCGGGCCGCCGGGCCCGGCAGGGCGGCGGTGGCCACGGAGACCGCCTCCTGCGGCGAGGCACCTGCGCGCAGGGCCGAGCCCACCAGCGCGACGAGGTGGGGCAGGTCGCGGCGCACGGCCTCGCGTTCCAGGCGCACCCCGGTGGGCTCGGAGCGGCCCACCACCACCCAGACCGCGACCGCCGCGACCGGGGCGGCGAACGCACCCGCCGGGCCGCCGAGGAACGCCCACGCCCCGGCCCCCGCCAGCACCGACCACCAGGCGCGGTGACGGTGGAGCCAGCCCGCGTCGCTCACCGGGTGGCCCGGCGTCGGCGCCGGGCCGGGGTGGCGCGGCGGCCCCGGCCGGGGCCGGTGGAGCAGCAGCACCGCCGCAGCGGCCGCCGGCACCGCCACCCACACCCACGGCTTCACCGTGCGGCCTCGACCGAGCGGGCGATCGCCTCGACCCAGGCCACCCCGGCCAGCGCGAGCCCGAGGCCCCCGGCCAGGCACGCGAGACCGACCGGGTGGCCCAGCAGAAAGCCCCAGGGGTCGCCGCCGGCGCCGGAGCCCATCGCGAGCGCCAGCAGGGGGAGCACGGCCACCAGGCGCACCGTGGCCCGCACCGAGGCGAGCTCGCCGCGCACCACGCGGTCGGTGGCCCGGGACGCCCGCAGGTCGAGCGACACCCGGTCGACCGCCTCGGCCAGGCCCTGCCCGGTGCGGTGGGCGACCTGCCAGGCCCCGGCGAGCAGCCGCAGGTCGCCGGCCCCAGGCCGTGCGGCGACCTGCCGCCACGCGCTCGGCACGTCGGTGCCGAGGCGCTGGCTCTCCGCGACGGGCGCCAGCACGGGCCAGTCGGCAGCGGCGCGCTCCAGGGCCGCGGACGGCGGCCGCCCGGCCACCAGCTCGCCGGCCAGCTGCTCGCAGGCCTCGAGCACGCGGTCGGCCGTCGCCCGGGCCGCGGCGGCACGCTGGTGGGCGCGCCACAGCCGCCCGGCCGCGGCGCCGGCGCCGAGCACCACCAGCGCGAGCACGACCGGGCGCGGCCCCGGGAGCAGCACCACCGCACCGACCACGGCGAGCGGCACCGCCAGCCGGCCCCGCCACCGCGGCTCCCCGCCCGCCGCGGCACCGCAGGCCCGCGGCGCCCCCCGCCACCACAGGGCGGCCGCCAGCGCGGCGGCGCCCACCGCCACGGCGCTCCACGCGTCGACGGGCACGGCCGCCGACGCGCTCGGCACGCTCACCAGGTGGCGGTCCGGGCTCACCGCCGCGCCTCGAGCGCCTCCGCGAGCAGGCCCGCCCCGGGCCCCTCGACCAGGTCGCCCGCCGCACCCGGTGTCGACGGGCCGGCGGCCCACCGGGCCGCGACCGCCATCGCCACCATCCCGTCGTCGTCGCGCACCGGCACCGCCACCTCGGCCAGGCGGCGCACGCCGTCGCGTCCGCGCCGCAGGTGCAGCACCACGTCGATGCCGGCGGCCAGCTGGCTGTGGGCCGCGGCCCGGCCCAGGCCCGCGGCCAGCGCGAGCGCCTCGACCCGCGCCGGCACGTCGGTGGCGGAGTTGGCGTGCAGCGTGCCGCAGCCGCCGTCGTGGCCGGTGTTGAGCGCGGCCAGCAGCTCGACGACCTCGCCGCCGCGCACCTCGCCGACCACGAGCCGGTCAGGCCGCATCCGCAGCGCCTGGCGCACGAGGTCGCGCAGCACGATCGCGCCGGCGCCCTCGATGTTGGGCGGGCGGGCCTCCAGGCCGACGACGTGGGGGTGGTCGGGCCTCAGCTCGGAGGCGTCCTCGGCGACCACGATGCGCTCACCGGGGTCGACGAGCCCCAGCAGGCCCGCGAGGAGCGTGGTCTTTCCCGACCCGGTGCCGCCGGTGACCAGGAACGCGAGCCGCGCGTCGACGACCTCCCGCAGCAGCCGAGCGCCGTGGGGCCCCAGGGTGCCGGCGGCCTGCATGGCGACGAGGTCGAAGGTGCGCCGCGCCGGCACCCGCAGCGAGATGACCGTGCCGGGTCGGGCGACCGGGGCCAGCACGGCGTGGAAGCGGGTGCCGTCGGCCAGGCGCAGGTCGGCGCAGGGGCTGGCGTCGTCGAGGCGCCGCCCCGCCAGCGCCGCCAGCCGCTGGGCCAGTCGGCGCACCGCCTCGTCGTCGGCGAACCGCACGCCGGTGGGCTCGAGGCCGGCGCCGCGGTCGAGCAGCACCTGGTGGGCGCCGTTGACGAGCACGTCGGTGACCTCCGGCAGCCGCAGCAGCGGCTCGAGGGGGCCGGCCCCGACGACGTCGCGGCGCAGCGCCTCGTGCACGGCGAGCACTGTGGCGTCACCCACCGGTCGGCCGGTGGCGCGCAGCGCACCCGCCACACGGTGGGGCGTGAGGTCGCCGGGCTCGCGCGCCAGGCGCTCGCGCACCTGCTCCACGGTGGCCGCGTCGACCACCGGGGGCACCGCGCTCACGCGGCGACCCCGCGGGCGGGCGGCGCCGCCGTGGCGTCCAGCAGGCGCCCGGCGGCCCGGCCCAGCGGACCGCGCCACGAGCGCACCGGCCCGAGGCCCAGGTCCACGGCCTCGGCCAGCCCGCGCTGCTCGGGCACCACCCCGGCCACCGGCACGCCCGTCGCCCGCGCGACCTCCGCCGGCGCCAGCCCCCGACCGCGGACGGCGAGGCGGAGCACGCCCTCGTCGGGCGACGCGCCCGGGCTCGGTCCCGCCAGGCGTCGGCACAGCCGGGCGGCGGCCGAGAGACCGGTGACCGAGGCCGCCACCACCACCAGCACCACGTCGCAGCGGGCGCAGGTCTCCTCCACCAGCGCGTCGGCGGCGCGCGGCAGGTCGACCACCACGGTGTCGTGGCCCCGGCGGGCCGCGGAGAGCACCTCGCGCACCGCCACCGGGTGCAGCGGCCGGGGCGGGCCCGCGGGCCAGGCGAGCGCGCCCGTGCCGTCGCGGCGGGGCACGGCGTCGCGCAGCGAGCGGGAGCTGAGCCGTCCGGTGGTCTCGGCCAGCGCGTCCCAGCGCACCCCGGGCTCGCGCTCGAGGCCCAGCACCCGGTCGACCCCTGGGCCGAGCGGGTCGAGGTCGACCACCAGCGCCGGCCCGCGGCGTCCGGCCGCCTGCCCGAGCGCGCAGGCCAGGGTGGTGGCCCCGGCGCCACCCGAGCCGCCCACCACCGCGACCACCCGGCCCGGCGACGCGCGCCCCTCCCCCAGGTCGGTCAGCAGCTCGGTGAGCCGCCCGGCCGCCTCGGGCAGCGCCAGCACGCACTCGGCGCCCAGCGCGAGCGCCCGGGCCAGCAGGCCGGCGTCGGGCGGGGCGGAGGTCACGACGTGCACCCGGTCGCGCCGGCGAGGGCCGAGGGCCAGCAGCGCCTCGACCGCGTCGGCGCCCACCAGGACGACCGGGGCGGCGACCCACCCGCGCAGCACGGCGGCGTCGTCGTCGACCACCTCGGGCGCGGCGCCGGCCGCGGCGGCCAGGCGGGCCAGCTCGTCGAGGAGCACGGGATCGCGGGTGAGCAGGAGGGGAGCGGTCATGGTCCGAGGCTCACCCGGTGCTCCGACGTACGACGCCCGCCGGCGGAGCCGCTGTGGACGGGGCCGGCCGCAGCCGCCCTGGGGACGGCTCGTGGGCCGAGCAGCGCCTCGTCCACCGGCCCGTCCACCGGCCCGTCCACCGGCCCGTCCACCGCCTGCGCGGTCGGCGCCCGCGTCGACCGGGCCCGCCCTATGCTGGCGGCATGCCGGGAGCGGCCTTCTTCGACCTCGACAAGACCATCATCGCCAAGTCGAGCGCCATGGCCTTCACCAAGCCCTTCCAGGCGGGCGGCCTGATCTCCCGGCGCGCCATCATGCGCACGGCCTACGGCCAGTTCGTCTACCTCACCGGCGGCGCCGACCACGAGCAGATGGAGAAGATGCGGCTGTTCATGTCGCAGCTGGTCGCCGGCTGGGACGTCGCCACGGTGCGCGAGATCGTGGCGGAGACGCTGCACACCATCGTCGACCCGCTGGTCTACGACGAGGCGGTGACCCTCATCGAGGAGCACCACGCCGCGGGCCGCGACGTCGTGATCGTCTCCACCTCCGGCAGCGAGGTGGTGGAGCCGATCGGCGCCATGCTCGGCGCCGACATCGTCATCGCCACCCGCCTCGAGGAGGTGGACGGCCGCTACACCGGCGACATCGCCTACTACGCCTACGCCGAGGAGAAGGCCGCCGCCATCCGGGCGCTGGCCGCCGAGCGCGGCTACGACCTCGACGCCAGCTGGGCCTACAGCGACTCGATCACCGACGTCAGCATGCTCGAGACGGTCGGCCACCCCCATGCGGTCAACCCCGACAAGGACCTGCGTCGCGTCGCCACCGCACGCGGCTGGCCGGTGCTGGTGTTCACCCGGCCGGTCGCGCTGCGCAGCCGCGTGCCCGGCGTCCGCTCGGCGCTGGCCACCCTCGCCGTCACCGGCCTGGTCGCGGTCGGCGGCGTGCTCTGGAGCGGGGCCCGCCGCCGGGCCGAGCGCCCCGGGGCCTGACCCCGGCCGGCCGTCCCCGGAACCCGTGGCTACCCGGCGGTAGGGGTTGTGTGCCAGGTCACAGCGGCGTACACATGGGGGCAGCACAACAGCACAGAGACGTACACGCGAACCGGGGTACCCACGCGGCGATCCACCCTTCTTATGGGCGCATGCCGCGGGACACGCTCCCGTTGCAGCAGATGAGATGCACGCCTGGTAGCCGGCGGTCTCGCGTGTCAGCGGTGGCGCTCGGGTGGAACGACAACCCGGGCGCCACCTGCATGTCCCCACCCGCCCGGGTCCAGCGGATCGGCCAGATCGGCCAGCAGGGCCGGCGCGGCCAGCACGGTCAGGCCGAGGCCCGACGCAGCGGGCTCGCCTCGGCGCCGGCGGCGAACGCCTCCGCGGCGTAGAGCGCCCAGGCGTGCACGCCCGACTCACCGCCCTCGCGGTAGGCGCGCAGGTTCGACTCGTAGGTCTCGCGCAGCGCCAGGTGACCGGCCTCGGGCACCACCAGCGACTTCTCGTCGACCCCGCGCGCCACCAGCACCAGCCGCTCCGCGGCCCGCGCCACGATGCCGTTGTGGGAGGCGAACGGCGCCGACGTGGCGAGGTCGGCGTGCACCAGGGCCGCCACCAGCAGGGCCGGGGCCTGCGTGGGCGCGGTCAGCACGGCCGCGAGCGCGCGCAGCCGGTCGGCGGCGTCGCCGTCACGGGGGCGGCCGAGCCGGTCGTCGGGCAGCGCGCCACCCGCGGCGAGCGCGTGGATGCGGGCCAGCGCCTGCAGCGGGGAGCGGCCCAGGGTCGGCGCCAGCGACAGCAGCTCGGTCGACACCCGCACGGCGGCGGCCGCCACGTCGTCGCCGGCGCCCTCGCGCACCTGCGCCAGGGTCGAGCCGGAGCCCTCCAGCACCGCGGAGGCGTGCGCCCCGCGCAGCAGCGACTCCCCGGTGGTCTCGGGCGAGGTACGGCGCAGGCCGCGGTCGCGCAGCATCACGTCGATGCCGTCGCGCACGGCGACGTACGCGCTCGGCACCCCCTCCAGCGAGGTCAGCCAGGCCAGCGGGTCGGCGGTCACGCGGCCGAGGCTATCGCCGCTGCCGGTCGGGGCGGATATCGTCGCCGGACCATGGCCGACTCCCCCTCCCCCGCAGCCGACGCCGGCCACACCCCCGACCCCACCCCGGACCCCACCCCGGGCCGCCCCGACCCGGCCCGCTCGTTCGGCGCCGTGGCGCAGGCCTACCACCGCGGCCGCCCGGGCTACCCCGCCGCGGCGGCGGCCTGGCTCACCGGCGAGGAGCCGGTGACCGTGCTCGAGGTCGGCGCCGGCACCGGCAAGCTCACCGAGCAGCTGGTGGCACTGGGCCACGAGGTGCTCGCCACCGACCCCGACGCCGCGATGCTGGCCCTGCTGGCCGAGCGGCTGCCCGACGTCCGCACCGCCGTGGCGCCCGCCGAGGAGCTGCCGCTGCCCGACGCCTGCGTCGACGTCGTGGTGTGCGCCCAGGCGTTCCACTGGCTCGACCCCGACCGGGCGCTGCCGGAGATCGCGCGGGTGCTGCGCCCCGGGGGCTACCTCGCGCTGGTGTGGAACGAGCGCGACGAGCGCATCCCGTGGGTGCGCCGTCTCGGCGGGCTCATCGAGAGCGGCGGGTCGAACGCCTCCGACAGCGCGCTGGTGCACTCCCCCCTCTTCGGCTTCGTCGAGGACGCCACCTTCCGCTCCCGGCAGACCCTCGACCGGCGCAGCGTGCAGGACCTCGCGCTCTCCCGCTCCCACGTCGCCGTGCTCGACGAGGCCGGGCGCGAGCGGGTGCGCGCCCAGGTGCTGGCGTTCTACGACGAGTACGGCCGCGGCATGGACGGCATGCAGCTGCCGTACGTCGTGCGCTGCTTCCGCGCCGTCGTGGTGGAGCAGGTCCGCGAGCCGGCTCCCGAGCCCGACCCGGCCACCCGGGGCGGCGACGACACCGACGACGCGGATCCCGCCGACGGCGCCCCGCTGGTCGTCACCACCGGCAGCCTTCCGGCCGTCACCGACATCACCAAGGCCCCCGACTCCGCCACCACGGTCGACGACGACACCGTGCTCCTCTTCGACTTCCGGTGACCGGCTCGTGAGGCTGCGCTGGCGACGCCACCTCGGCACGGAGGCCGACCGGACGACGTTCCGCACGCTGCACACCGCCTCGCTGGCCGGGCCGGCGCTGCGCGAGGGGCTCAACCGCACCAGCGCGGAGCGCAGCATCCGTCACCTGCACGCCCTGCTCGGCGCGCCGGCGGTGACCCTCACCGACTCCGCCGACCCGGCCGAGGTGCTGGCGTGGGAGGGCAGCGGGTCCCACCACCAGGCGCAGGTGCCGGCGCTGGTGGCCGACGCGGTGGAGCGCGGCACGACGCGGGTGCTCGACCGCGCCGACCTGCCGTGCGACCAGGCCGGCTGCCCGGTGCGGCACGCCGTGGTGAGCCCGCTGCTGGTCGAGGAGCGGGTGGTCGGCACGCTGGCGGCGTTCGCGCCGTACCCCACGGCCGGGCTGGCCCGCGCCACCGACGAGGTGGCCCGCTGGGTCTCGGGGCAGCTCGAGCTGGCCGAGCTCGACGCCTCCCGCACCCGCCTGATGGAGGCCGAGGTGCGCGCGCTGCGGGCCCAGATCAGCCCCCACTTCATCTACAACTCCCTCGGCGCGATCGCCAGCTTCGTGCGCACCGACCCCGACCGGGCCCGCGAGCTGCTGCTGGAGTTCGCCGACTTCACCCGCTACTCCTTCCGCCGCCACGGCGACTTCACGACGCTGGCCGAGGAGCTGCGCAGCGTGGAGCGCTACCTGCTGCTCGAGCAGGCCCGCTTCGGCGACCGGTTGCGCGTCACGCTGAGCATCGCCCCGGAGGTGCTGGGCGTGGCGCTGCCGTTCCTGTGCATCCAGCCGCTGGTCGAGAACGCCGTGCGCCACGGCCTGGAGTCGGCGGAGGGCGGCGGCCACATCCGCATCGTCGCCCTCGACCGGGGCCAGGAGTGCGTGATCGAGGTGGAGGACGACGGCGTCGGCGAGGACCCCGCCCGGGTGCGCCGGGCGCTGGCCGGCGACGCCAGCCTCGACTCCGTGGGCCTCGGCAACGTCGACGGGCGGCTGCGCGCGGTGTACGGCGACGACCACGGCCTGGTCGTCGAGACCGCGCCGGGCGCCGGCACGAAGGTCGTGGTGCGGGTGCCGAAGTTCGCCCCGGGGGTGCACACGTCGTGAGGGTCCTGGTGGTCGACGACGAGCGGCCCGCGCTCGACGAGCTGCGCTACCTCCTCGAGCGCGACGCGCGGATCAGCGAGGTGCTGACCCGGGACTCCGCGACCGCGGGGCTCAAGGTGCTGCAGGAGACCGAGGTCGACGCGCTCTTCCTCGACATCCAGATGCCCGGGCTCACCGGCCTCGAGCTCGCCCAGGTGCTCGCGCGCTTCCGCACCCCGCCGCCGATCGTGTTCGTCACCGCCCACGAGGCGCACGCCGTGGAGGCCTTCGACCTGCGCGCGGTCGACTACGTGCTCAAGCCGGTGCGCGCGGAGCGGCTGGCCGAGGCGGTGCGCCGCGTGGTGGAAGGCACCGAGCGCAGCGTCGTCGTGCCCGACCTGCAGGTGCCGGTGGAGCTCGGCGGGGTCACCCGCTTCGTGGCGCGCTCGGAGATCACCCACGTCGAGGCGCAGGGCGACTACGCCCGGCTGCACACCGCGACTGGCTCCCACCTCGTGCGCACCCCGCTGTCCACGCTGGAGGAGGAGTGGGCCGAGGCGGGCTTCGTGCGCATCCACCGCTCGCTGCTGGTGGCGCTGGCCCACGTCGCCGAGGTCCGCACCGACGCCGGGCGGTGCACCGTGCGGGTGGGCCCGGGCCCCGAGCTGGTGGTCAGCCGGCGCCACACCCGTGAGCTGCGCGACCTGCTGCTGCGCCGGGCCGGGTCGTGAGCGACACCCCGCCGCCACGGGTGCGGGTCACCGGCCCCACGCGACGCCGTACGCAGGTGGCGCCGCGGGAGGTGGCCGTCGACGACCGCCTCGGCGGGCTCTACCTGCGCTCGCTGCTGCGCGAGCAGCTGTGGCTGGCGCTGCGCACCCTCGCCCTGCTCGTGGTGACGCTGGGCTCGCTGCCGCTGCTGTTCCACCTCGTGCCGGGCCTCGGCGGCCACCGCTGGCTCGGGGTGCCGCTGTCGTGGCTGGTGCTCGGCGTCGCGGCGTACCCGTGGCTGGTGCTGCTGGGCTGGCGCTACGTGCGGCGCGCGGAGCGCAACGAGGAGGCGTTCAGCGACCTGGTGCGCGACGCGCCGCGCGCACCGGAGCCCCGGTGAGCGCGGCGCCCGGCATCGTCGCGATCGTCCTGGTCACCCTGGCGACGCTGGCGATCGGCACCTGGGGGCTGCGGTTCTCCCGCACCACCAGCGACTTCCTGGTGGCCTCGCGCACCGTGCGGCCGGGGCTCAACGCCTCCGCGATCGGCGGGGAGTACCTCTCGGCGGCCTCGTTCCTCGGCGTCGCCGGCCTGCTGCTCACCTTCGGCGCCGACATGCTCTGGTACCCGGTCGGCTGGACCGCGGGCTACCTCGTGCTGCTGGTGCTGGTGGCCGCGCCGCTGCGCCGCTCGGGCGCCTACACCCTCCCCGACTTCGCCGAGGCGCGGCTGGGCTCGCGGCGGGTGCGCTCGACGTGCTCGCTGCTGGTCGTGGTGATCGGCTGGCTCTACCTGCTGCCGCAGTTCCAGGGCGCCGGCCTCACGCTGACCTCCGCGGTGGGCGCCCCGGGCTGGCTCGGGCCGCTGATCGTCGGGGCGGTGGTGCTGGTCAACGTGTCGTCGGGCGGCATGCGCTCGATCACCTTCGTGCAGGCCTTCCAGTACTGGCTCAAGCTCACCGCCCTGCTGGTGCCCGCCGCCGTGCTGGTGGTGGTGTGGCTCGGTGACGGCCGACCCGGTCCCGGGCCGGCGCCGGCGGGCTCGGCGGCGTCGTTCCCCGACATCGTGTCGTGGTCGCAGCCCCTCGCCGAGGGCGGCGGGCAGGGCCTCTACGTCACCTACTCCCTGATCGTGGCCACCTTCCTCGGCACGATGGGCCTGCCCCACGTCGTCGTGCGCTTCTACACCAACCCCGACGGCCGCGCGGCCCGTCGTACGACGCTCGTGGTGCTGGTGCTGCTCAGCGCGTTCTACCTGCTGCCGCCCGTGTACGGAGCCCTGGGCCGTGCCTACGCCCCCGAGCTCGCCGCGGCCGGTCGCTCCGACGTGCTGGTGCTCGAGCTGCCGCGGCTGATGGTGCCCGGCCTCGGCGGCGACGTGCTGACCGGCATGGTCGTGGCCGGCGCGTTCGCGGCGTTCCTGTCGACGTCATCGGGGCTGTCGATCGCGGTGGCCGGCGTGCTCAGCCAGGACGTCACCGGCCGCAGCTGGGGCGGACGCCGGCTCGGCGGGGTCAGCGCGTTCCGCGCGGGCGCGGTGGTGGCGGTGACGGTGCCGTGCGGGATGGCGCTGGTCGGCCCCGAGGTGGGGGTCGCCTCCACCGTGGGGCTGGCCTTCGCCGTGGCGGCCTCCACGTTCTGCCCGCTGCTGGTGCTCGGCATCTGGTGGCCCGGGCTCACCGCCGCCGGCGCCGTGGCCGGGCTCGTCGTGGGCGGCCTCGGCTCCGGCACCGCCGCGATCGTCACGCTGGTCGCCGACGTCGGGCCCGGCTGGGGGGCGGTGCTCCTCGAGCAGCCTGCGGCGTGGTCGGTGCCGTTGGCGGTCGCGGTGATGGTCGGCGTCAGCCTGGCCACCCGGGCCCAGCGCCCGCCCCACGCCGCGCGCTTCCTCGTGCGCCTGCACACCCCCGAGACGCTGGGCCTCGACCGCGGCTGACCTGCGGGACGGGCCTCAGGCGGGGACGGCCGGGACGGCGGCGAGGGCGCGGGCGCGCTGGGCGACGAGCTCGACCAGCAGCGGGTGCGGACCGATCACGTCGGCGACCACGACGGCGCCGGCCTCGCGGCACTCCCGGGCGGCGCGGTCGGCGAAGAAGCCCGGCGAGAGCAGGTACGGCGACACCGTGTCGCCGGGGCGCACCACCTCGGCGGGCCGCCGTCCCAGCGCGCTGAGGGTGGCCACCTCCACGTCGTCGACGCCCCAGGCGGTGGCGAGCAGCTCGGCGGCGCGGGTGAGGTCGCGGGTGGCCAGCGGGTCGGACGAGCCGGCGGCCACCATCACCAGCCGGCCGGTGCCGGGCCGGGCGCCGGCGGCGACCAGGCGCTCCACCTGCGCCGCCGCCACGAGGCGGTGGGGACCGAACGGCCGGCCCAGCACGAGCGGCCCCCCGGCGGCGCGGGCCATCCGCGGCAGGTCCTGGCGCAGGTGGAACCCGGTCGACAGCAGCAGCGGCACCACGAGGGTGGGCGCGGCGGACGCGGCGACGACGTCCTCGAAGAGCGGCTCGCACAGCTCGACGTACGAGCAGACGGCCTCGGCGTCGAGCGCCTCGCCGGCGGCGCGGGTGAGCGCGCGCGCCACCTCGTTGCCCGACCCCTTGCGGGTGCCGTGGGCCACGGTCACCAGGCGCGCGTCCATGCCCCTCATGCTGCCACCCTCCCCCAGCGCGCCCGTGCGGTCAGCCGGCGACGGCGAGGCGGTAGCCGCGCTTGACGACGGTCTGCACGGCCTTGGTGCCGATGCCGGCGCGCAGGCGGGCCACCGCCATCTCGACGGCGTGCTCGGAGCCGGCGGTGCCACTGGGCAGCATCGCGAGCAGCGCCCGGCGGGAGACGACGTTGCCAGGGTTGGCCACCAGCGCCGCCAGCACCGCGGCGGGCGCCGGCGAGAGCCGCACCTCCACGCCGTCGAGCAGCACCTCGTCGCCGTGCAGCAGCAGCTGGCGCCCGCCGACGAGGTCCACGGCCAGGCCCGAGGAGCGCGAGGGCAGCTCGGTCTCGAGCTGCTTGACCATGGCCGCGAGCCGGGAGCGCTCGGGGAAGATCGTCGGCACGCCCCACATCTCGAACGCCGCCGAGGTGACCGGTCCGACGCAGGAGGCCACCACGTCGGCCTGGAACGCGCTGACCACCTCGTCGCGACGTCCCACGACGCCGGCGGCCTCCATCAGCGCGGCCACCGCCGGGGCGGAGGTGAAGGTGACGGCGTCGAGGGCACGGTCGGCGACGAGATCGACCATGCGGAACGTCGGGCCGGGGTCCTCGGCGGTCAGCACGCGGTAGACCGTCACCGTGGTGACGTCGGCACCTTGGCGGCGCAGCGCGTGGGCCACCATCGACAGCGACTGGCCGTGCTCCTGCACCACGATGCGTCGTCCGGTGAGGTCGCGCCCGCGCAGGTGCTCGAGCACGTCCTCGAAGCACTCCGACTCCGGCGCCCACAGCTCGCGCAGGCCGCGGCGGCGCAGCGCCCCCACGCTCTTGGGGCCTCGGGCGAGGATCTCGCCGGCGTCGAGCGCGGCCAGCAGGTCGTCGAGCAGGCCCCAGCCCTCGGCCGCGGCGAACCACGCCTTCATCCCGACGCCGGTGGTGGCCAGGAAGACGTCGACGGGTCGGGCCAGCACCTCGCGGGTGGCGGCGAGCAGCTGCTCGTCGTCCACCTGGTTGGGCTCCAGCGACAACGCGGGCGCCCACTCCGTGCGGGCCCCACGGCGCTCGAGCAGGGCGATCTGCTCCTCCACCTTGCGGGCGGCGGTCACCCCGATGCGGTAGCCCGCGAGCGGGCGCTGGTCGAGCACGGGCGCGACCGCCGGCGGCACGGTGGGGGCCACGGGGGTCTCGGGGGTCTCGGGTGTCACGGGCCCTCCCTCTGCGGTCCGACGAGCACGACGCCCCCCTCGACCACGACCTCGTACGTCGGCACCCGCACGGCCGCGTCGTCGAGGCACTGCCCGGTGCGCAGGTCGTAGGCCTGCTTGTGCAGCGGCGACGCGACGAACGGGACGTCTCCCCGGGTGCCGACGATGCCGCGGGAGAGCACCGATGCCTTCCCGAGAGGATCGTAGTTGCCCAGCGCGTGCACCTGGTCGTCGTGGGTGCGGAAGACCGCGACCGCGGCCCCCTCCACCAGCGCGGCGACACCGGTCTCGCGGTCGATGCGGTCCAGCTCGCAGACGGCGGTGAAGGTGCGCCGCTCCGCCTCGGGCGCGCTCACCGCTGCCCCCCGACCGGGATGGTGGCGCCCAGCAGGACGGGCCCGGTGCTGTCGGCCGGCGCCACCTGGCCCCGCTCGTCGCGGAACGTGATGTGGGGGTCGGGCACGTCGGGGGCGTTGACGAACGACACGAAGCGGGCCAGCTTGTCGGGGTCGTCGAGCACCTCCTTCCACTCGTCGGTGTAGCCGCCGACGTGGGTGGCCATGGCGGCCTCCAGCTCGGCGCCGAGGCCGAGGACGTCGTCGACCACCACCGCACGCACCCGCTCCAGGCCGCCGTCGAGGGAGTCGACCCACGGCGCGGTGCGCTGGAGCCGGTCGGCGGTGCGCACGTAGTACATGAGGTAGCGGTCGAGGTAGCGCACCAGCGTGTCGGTGTCGAGGTCGCCGACCAGCAGCCGGGCGTGCACCGGGGTGGCGCCACCGTTGCCGGCGACGTAGAGGTTCCACCCCTTCTCGGTGGCGATGACGCCGAAGTCCTTGGAGCGGGCCTCGGCGCACTCGCGGGCGCAGCCGCTCACGCCGCCCTTGATCTTGTGCGGCGAGCGCAGCCCGCGGTAGCGCTGCTCCAGCATGATGGCCAGCGACGTGGAGTCCTGGACGCCGTAGCGGCACCACGTGGAGCCCACGCACGACTTCACCGTGCGCAGCGACTTGCCGTAGGCGTGGCCCGACTCGAAGCCGGCGTCGACCAGGCGCCGCCAGATGGCCGGCAGCTCCTCCATCCGGGCCCCCATCAGGTCGATGCGCTGCCCACCGGTGATCTTGGTGTAGAGCCCGAAGTCGCGGGCCACCTCGCCGAGCACGATCAGTCCCTCGGGCGTCACCTCCCCGCCGGCGATGCGCGGCATCACCGAGTAGGTGCCGTTGCGCTGGATGTTGGCCAGGAACGCGTCGTTGGTGTCCTGCAGGGCGCGCCGGTCGCCGCCCAGCACGTGCTCACCGACCAGGCTGGCCAGGATCGAGGCGATCGCGGGCTTGCACACGTCGCAGCCGCGGCCGGTGCCGTGGGCCGCCACCACGTCGTCGAAGCGGGTGTGGCCGTGCACGGCGATGACCTCGAACAGCTCCTGGCGGGTCAGCGGGAAGTGCTCGCACAGGCTGCGGTCGACCACACGGCCCTGGGCTGCGAAGAAGTCCTCGACGACCTTCTCCACCACCGGCTTGCAGGAGCCGCAGGTCGCGCCGGCGCGGGTGCAGGCGGTGACGCACGACGCGCTGTCGCACGAGCCGCCGTCGGCCACGGCGGCCTCGATGTCGGCGCGGGAGACGTCGTTGCACGAGCACACCTGCGCCTCGGGCGGCAGCGTCACCTCCGCGCCGCCGCGGGAGGCGGGCAGGATCAGGTCCTCGGGGTTGTCGGGCAGCGCGATGCCGGGGTTGGTGGCCGTGGCGACCATCGGGCGCAGCACCCCGTAGGCGCTGGCGTCGCCGACCAGCACGCCGCCGAGCAGGCGCCGGCCGTCGTCGGAGACGACCAGCTTCTTGTAGACCCCCGCCACGGCGTCGGCGTACACGAGCTCGAGGGCGCCCTCGGTGGTGGCGAACGCGTCGCCGAACGACGCGACGTCGACGCCCATCAGCTTGAGCTTGGTGGACATGTCGGCGCCGGTGAACGTGCCGGGGCCGCCGAGCAGCGCGTCGACGACGACCTCGGCCATCGCGTAGCCGGGGGCCACCAGGCCGTACATCGTCCCGGCGGGCGCCGCGCACTCCCCGACCGCCCACACGTGGGGGTCGCTGGTGCGGCAGCGCTCGTCGACCAGCACCCCGCCGCGCGGGGCGACCTCGAGGCCGGCCGCCCGGGCCAGGGCGTCGCGGGGACGGATGCCGGCGGAGAAGACGACCACGTCGGCGGCCACCGGCTCGGCGTCGCGCAGGCCGAGCCCGACGACCCGACCGTCGGCGCCGAGCACCTCGGTGGTCATCGCGCCGGTGTGCACGTGCAGCCCGAGGCCCTCGACGTGGCGGGCCAGCGTCGCGCCGCCGGCGTCGTCGACCTGCACCGCCATCAGCCGCGGCGCCATCTCGACGACGTGGGTCTCCAGGCCCAGGCCCGCCAGCGCGTTGGCGGCCTCCAGGCCGAGCAGGCCGCCGCCGACCACCGCGCCGACCCGGGCGGAGCCGGCCGCCTCGCGGATGGCCTCGAGGTCCTCGATCGTGCGGTAGACGAACACGCCGTCGAGGTCGGTGCCGGGCACCGGCGGCACGAACGGCGCCGCGCCCGTGGCCAGCACCAGCTCGTCGTAGCCGAGCACCTCGCCGTCGGCGTCACCGCCGAGCAGCAGGGTGCGGGTGGTGGGGTCGAGGCCCTCGACGGTGGTGCCGAGCAGCAGCCGCACCCGCGGGTCGTCGTACTCCCCCGTCGGCAGCAGCGACAGCTCCTCGGCCCCGCGCTCGAAGAAGGAGGTGAGGGCCACGCGGTCGTAGGCGGCGCGGCGCTCCTCGCCGACGACGACCACGTCGTGGGTCTCGGTGAGGCCGCGCTCGATCGCGGCCTGCACGAACCGGTGTCCGACCATGCCGTGGCCGACGACGACCAGGGTCCTGCGCAGGTGAGGGCTCATCGGGGGGTTCCTTCCAAGGTGGTGCGGGGTCGGGTGGCGAGCAGCCGGCGGACGGCGGGGGCGCAGCCGCCGCAGCCGGTGGTGGCGCGGGTGGTGTCTCGCACCTGCTCCAGGGAGGTGCACGCCCGCACGGCGCCGGCGCTGACGCCGGCGCAGGCGCACACCTCGGCGTCGTCGGGCAGCGGGGCCGGCGGGGCGGTGCGCTCGCCGAGCAGCAGGGCGCCGGGCTCGGTGGGCGCCAGCACGGTGCCGCGGTCGTAGTGCTGGGTGATCAGGCCGATGCGCGACAGGTCGCCGACGAGGGTCGCGGCCACCACCACGCCGTCGCGCACGACGAGACGGCGGTGGGAGCCGACCACCGGGTTGGTCACCTCCACCACCTCGCCCTCGGCGTGCTCCGGGTCGCCGAGCACGGCGACGTCGAGGTCGGTGGCCCGCAGCCGGGCCACCGTGCGCGACCCGTCGTACGTCGGCACGGCGGCGGGGGCGGGGAGCAGCTCGGCGGCGAGCACCTGCGCCAGCACCTCGGCCTGCTCCCAGGCGGGCGCGACGAAGCCGGTGGTGCGCTCGCCGCGCTGGGCGCAGTCGCCGACGGCGTGCACGGCGGGGTCGCTGGTGGTCAGCCGCGCGTCGACCACCACCCCGCGGCGCACCGCGAGCCCGGCCGCGCGGGCCAGTGCGGTCGACGGCCGGCCGCCGGCGGTGAGCACGACCAGGTCGAGGTCCGCCAGCACGTGGCCGTTGTCGAGGCTCAGCCGGCGCCGCGGCCCGTCCGCGCTGAGCCGCACGGCCCGGGCGCCGGTGTAGACGCCGGCGCCGAGGCGGCGCAGGTCGCGGGCGAGGATCGCCCCGGCGGCGGGGCCGACCTGGCTGCGCAGCAGGTGCTCGCCGCCCTCCACGACCTCCACGGCCAGCCCGCGCACGCCCAGCGCCCGGGCCACCTGCAGGCCGAGCAGGCCGCCGCCCACCACCACGGCACGACGTGCGTCGGCCAGGGCGCGGGTGAGCCGCAGGGCGTCGTCGAGCCCGCGGAAGGCGTGCACGTGCTCGTCGAGGCGACCGTCCATGCCCACCAGGCCGCGGATCGGCGGCAGCGTGGGGATGGCGCCGGTGGCCAGCACCAAGTGGTCGTAGCCGACGCGCGAGCCGTCGACGAGCACGACCTCCCGGGCCGCTCGGTCGATCTCGGCGACGCGGGTGCCGCGGCGCAGGTCGATCCCCGCCTCGGCCCACCAGCCGGGGGCGCGCAGGCCGAGCGCCTCGACGCGGTGGGTGCCCTCGAGCAGCGCGGAGAGCAGGATCCGGTTGTAGGGGTCGTGCGCCTCGTCGCCGAGCACCGTGATCGAGCGGGCCGCCGCCGGCACCCGCGCCACCAGCCCCTCGACGAGCCGGGTCGCGGCCATGCCGGAGCCGACCACGACCACGCGTCCGGGCTGCCCGGGCTGCCCGGTCATCGGCGCACCGCCGCGGCGCAGGCCTTGAACTCCGGCATCCGGCTCGCCGGGTCGAGCGCGTCGTTGGTGAGCCGGTTGGCGCCGACCCAGTGGAACGGCACGAACACGGTGTCGGGCCGGATGCCCGCCACGACGCGGGCCGGCGCCCGCAGCTCGCCGCGCCGGGTGGAGAGACGGACGACGTCGCCGTCGACGGCGCCGACGCGGGCGGCCAGCAGCGGGTGCATCTCGACGAAGGGGCCGGTGTCGGGCAGGTCGCGCACCCGCCGGGTCTGCGCGCCCGACTGGTACTGCGCGAGCACCCGACCGGTCGTCAGGTGCAGCGGGTAGTCGGCGTCGGGCACCTCCGCGGGACCGCGGTGGTCCACGACCACGCAGCGGGCCCGGCCGTCGGGGGTCGCGAACCCCTCGGCGAACAGCCGCGGGGTGCCGGGGTGGGCCGGCTCGCCGTCGGCGGTCGCGGGACAGGGCCAGAAGACGCCGTGCTCGGCGCGGATGCGGTCGTAGGTGATGCCGGAGTAGTCGGCGCGCCCGCCCGACGAGGCCCGGCCCAGCTCGGCGAAGACCTCCTCGGCGTCGGTGGCGAACGGCACGGGCGAGCCCAGGCGCTCGGCGAGGTCGGCGAGCAGCGCCAGCTCGTCGCGCACGCCCTCGGGCGGGGCGACGGCGCGCTCGCGCAGCACCACCCGGCCCTCGAGGTTGGTCATCGTGCCGGTCTCCTCGGCCCACTGCGTCACCGGCAGCACGACGTCTGCGCGCGCGGCGGTCTCGGAGAGCACCAGGTCGACCACCACGAGCAGGTCGAGGGCGTCGAGGCGGGCGGTGACGTGGTCGGCGTTGGGCGCGGAGACGACGATGTTGGAGCCCACGACGAGCAGGCCGCGCGGCCCGCCCGGGGTGCCGAGGGCGTCGAGCAGCTCGGCTGCCGAGAGCCCGGGCCCGGGCAGCGACTCGGGCGCCACCCCCCACACCCGGGCCACGTGGGCGCGGGCCTCGGGGTCGTCGACGAGGCGGTAGCCGGGCAGCTGGTCGGCCTTCTGGCCGTGCTCGCGCCCGCCCTGTCCGTTGCCCTGGCCGGTCAGGCAGCCCCACCCGGCGTGGGCGCGACCGGGCAGGCCGAGGGCGAGGGCGACGTTGATCCAGGCCAGCACCGTGTCGGTGCCCTGGGCGTGCTGCTCGGCGCCGCGTGCGGTGAGCACGACCGCCGAACCGGCGCCGGCCAGCAGCGCCGCCAGCGCCCGCAGGTCGGCGGCCGGCACCCCGCTCACGCGCTCGACCCGCTCGGGCCACCACGCCGTCACCGAGCGACGCACGTCGTCGAAGCCGGTGGTGCGCGCGGCGACGTACTCCTCGTCGACCGCGCCCATCCCGTCGAGCAGGTGCAGCAGGCCCAGCGCGACGGCGAGGTCGGTGCCGGGCAGCGGCTGCAGGAAGATGTCGGCGCGCTCGGCGGTCGGCGTACGACGGGGGTCGAGCACGACCACCCGGCCGCCGCGCTCGCGCAGCCGGTCGAGGTGGCGCGCCGCCGGCGGCATCGTCTCGGCCAGGTTGGAGCCCACGAGCACCACCACGTCGGTGTGCTCGAGGTCGGCCAGCGGGAACGGCAGTCCCCGGTCGAGCCCCAGCGCGCGGTTGGCCGCCGTGGCCGCCGAGCTCATGCACCAGCGGCCGTTGTAGTCGATGCGGCTGGTGCCGAGCGCGACGCGGGCGAGCTTGCCGAGCTGGTAGGCCTTCTCGTTGGTGAGCCCGCCGCCGCCGAAGACCGCCACCGCGTCGGGACCGCTCTCGGCCTGCAGCGCCCGCATCCCGGTGGCCACCCGGTCGAGGGCCTCGTCCCAGGTCGCCGGTCGCAGCTCGCCGTCGGCGGTGTCGCGCACCAGCGGGGTGGTCAGGCGCTCGCGGTGGCCGCGCAGCCCCGTCGCCGTCCAGCCCTTGCGGCACAGCGCGCCCTCGTTGACCGGGTGCGCCCACGGCTGCACCTGCAGCAGCCGTCCGGTGCGCTCCAGGGTCATCCCGCACTGCAGCGAGCAGTACGGGCAGTGGGTGCGGGTGCCGGCGGGGCCGGACCGGGCGTCGGAGTCGGTCGGGCTCACGTCAGATGCCCGCCCCGGCCATGGTGCGCGGCTTCGCGGCGGCGGCGGCCGAGGGACGGCGCAGGTAGACCGACCACACCACCACGGCGCAGACGACGTAGAACGCGGTGAACACCACGAACGCGCCCTTGGTGGCCGACAGCGGGTCCTCGACCCAGGGCGAGCTGAACGCGATCGGGATGAGGAAGCCGCCGAGCGCGCCCACCGCGCCGATCACGCCGATCGCGGCGGAGGCCTGCTTGGTGGCCGACAGCAGGGCGGCGGTGCGCTCGGGGGTGCCGGCGGGGCTGGTGCGCTCGGCCTCGGTGCGCCAGATGGCCGGGATCATCTTGTACGTCGAGCCGTTGCCGATGCCGGTGGCGGCGAAGACGCAGAGGAAGAACCCGAGGAACCAGGGGAAGAGCGACCGGTTGTCGGTGGCGATCGCCGGGTCCTGGGCGGGGTTGGCGGTGAGCCGGGTCAGCGTCCAGATGACCGCCAGGGTGAACACGATCATCGCGCTGAACGCCCCCAGGGTGACCCGCGCGCCGCCGAACCGGTCGGCCAGCCAGCCGCCGAACGGGCGGGTGGCGGAGCCGACCAGCGCGCCGAGGAAGGCGTAGTAGGCGAAGTAGACGCCGGTGCCGAGAGGGGCGGGGTCGGCCACCCAGAAGTTCAGCTTGATCAGCAGCGGCATCGCCGCGGAGTAGCCGATGAACGACCCGAACGTGCCGATGTAGAGGAACGCCATGATCCAGGTGTGCGGGGTCCGCACGACCTGCAGCTGCTCGCGCGGCGTGGAGACCGCCGTGCCGAGGTTGTCCATCCAGCGCCACGCCGCGAACGTCGCCACGACGGCCAGTCCGGCGTACACCCAGGCGGCCCGCTCCAGGTCGATGCCGCCCTCGGCGGCCTTGACCAGGCCGAAGATGCCCGCGCCGCCGACGATGACGGGCAGGAACAGCTGGATCAGCGCCACGCCGAGGTTGCCGCCGGCGGCGTTGAGCCCGAGCGCGGCGCCCTTCTTCGAGGCAGGGTAGAAGAAGTTGATGTTGGCCATCGAGCTGGCGAAGTTGCCGCCGCCGAAGCCGGCGGTCGCGGCGATGACGCAGAAGGCCCAGTACGGCGTGCTGGGCTCCTGCACGGCGTAGGCGAACAGCAGCGTCGGCACCAGCAGCATCGCCGCGCTGACCATCGTCCAGTTGCGCCCGCCGAACTTCGGCACCGCGAAGGTGTAGGGCAGCCGCAGCAGCGAGCCGACCAGGTTGGGCAGCGCCACCAGGAGGAACAGCTGCTGGGGGCTGAAGGCGAAGCCCTGGGCCACCAGGAACGCCGAGCTGACGCTCCAGATCAGCCACACCGAGAAGCCGAGGTGCTCGGCGAAGATCGACCAGAGCAGGTTGCGCCGCGCCACCTGACGCCCGCCGCCCTCCCAGAACTCGGGGTCCTCCGGACGCCAGTCGTCGATCCAGCGGCCGGTACGACGGGCCGTGGCGGGCGGGGCGACGGCGGCGCCGCCGGGCGGGTCGGTGGTCATCGTCATCGCGTGGCTCCTGGGGACTTGTGCTCGTCGGTGCCACCGAGACTCGGCGGCGGAGGTTTCCCCCGCCCCGCCGTCGCCGTCTCCCCGGCGTCAACTTGTCCTCACGACCTCACGGGCCTCACGGGCTCACGCCGCGGACGCCGTCGCCGCCCCGACCTCGGCCCGCCCTCGCCCCGTCCGGCGCCGTTCGCCGTGCCCGACCGACCGCTCGTCGCCCCGCTGGACCCGTTCGGCGACGACCCCGGCGCCGGGCCTGCCGCGTGAGCCGGGTCACTCCTACGGTGACCGCGATCACACCTGCGGCCACGCGGCCGCCACCCGCACGAGAAGGGACACCGCCGTGGCCACCCACGATGACCAGCCCGGGGCGACGCCGCCGGACCGGGCGCACACCGCCCCCCGGCACGACCCGGTCTACGACCGCCTGCACGACTCCGCCGACTTCGCCGCCCTGCGCAAGGCCTACCGGGGGTTCGTGATCCCGGCGACCGGCGCGTTCCTGGCCTGGTACCTGCTCTACATCCTCATGTCGAACTACGCCGGCGGCTTCATGAACACCAAGCTCGTCGGCAACATCAACGTCGCCCTGGTCTTCGGGCTGCTGCAGTTCGTCACCACCTTCGGCCTGGCCTTCGCCTACGCCCGCTACTCCGAGTCGCGCCTCGACCCGCTGGCACGCCGGCTCAACGACGACTACGACGCCACCGTGGCCGGCAACGACGGGAAGAGGCACTGACATGGACGACCAGGTGCTCACCACGGTCCTGTTCCTCGCCGTCGTCGCGGTGACGATCGGGATCACCTTCTGGGCCAGCCGGCAGACCTCCGGCACGGCCGACTTCTACGCCGGCGGCCGCTCGTTCTCCCCGGTGCAGAACGGTCTGGCCATCGGCGGCGACTACATGTCGGCCGCCTCGTTCCTCGGCATCTCCGGGGCCATCGCGCTCTCGGGCTACGACGGCTTCCTGTACTCCATCGGCTTCCTGGTGGCCTGGCTCGTGGCGCTGCTGCTGGTCGCGGAGATGCTGCGCAACTCGGGTCGCTACACGATGGCCGACCAGCTGGCCTTCCGCATGCGCCAGCGCCCGGTGCGGATGGCCGCGGCCACCTCCACCGTGGTCGTGTCGATCTTCTACCTGCTCGCGCAGATGGTGGGTGCGGGTGCGCTGGTCGCGCTGCTGCTCGGCGTCGACGACCAGGCGGTCAAGAACATCGTGATCTTCGGCGTCGGCGCGCTGATGATCTTCTACGTCACCGTCGGCGGCATGAAGGGCACCACCTGGGTGCAGATCGTCAAGGCCGTGCTGCTGATGACCGGCTCGGCGCTGATCGTCGTGCTGGTGCTCGCCAAGTTCGACTTCAACCTCTCCGAGCTGCTCGGCACCGCCGCCAGCAACTCCGGTGCCGGCTCGGCGTTCCTCGAGCCGGGCCTGAAGTACGGCGCCACGATGACCAGCAAGATCGACTTCATCAGCCTCGGCATCGCGCTGGTGCTCGGCACCGCCGGGCTGCCCCACATCCTGATCCGCTTCTACACCGTGCCGACCTCGCGCGACGCGCGGAAGTCGGTGCTGTGGGCGATCGGCCTGATCGGCGTGTTCTACCTGTTCACCCTGGTCCTGGGCTTCGGTGCGGCCGCGCTGCTCGACATCCCCGGCCTGCGGGAGTCCGGCGAGCTCGACGCCTCGGGCAACCTGGCCGCCCCGCTGCTGGCCGAGGCCGTCGGAGGTGGTGCCGGCTCGACCGGCGGCGCCGTGCTGCTGGCGATCATCGCCGCCGTGGCCTTCGCGACCATCCTCGCGGTGGTCGCCGGGCTCACGCTCACGTCGTCGGCCTCGGTGGCCCACGACATCTACAACAGCGTGCTCAAGAACGGCACGGCGAGCGAGGAGCAGGAGATCAAGGTGACCCGCTGGGCCGCCGCCGGCATCGGCCTGGTGTCGATCCTGCTGGCGATCCCGGCGCAGAGCCTGAACATCGCGTTCCTGGTGGCGCTGGCCTTCGCGGTCGCCGCCTCGGCGAACCTGCCGACGATCATCTACAACATGTTCTGGCGCCGCTTCAACACCCGTGGCGCGCTGTGGAGCATCTACGGCGGCCTGATCTCCGCCGTGGGCCTGGTGATCTTCTCCCCCGTGGTCTCGGGCAAGGGCCTCGACGCCACCGGCAAGAACCTGTCGCTGCTGCCGACCAGCGTCGACATCTCCTGGTTCCCGCTGGAGAACCCCGGCATCGTCTCGATCCCGCTGGGCTTCCTGCTGGGCTACCTCGGCACGATCACCTCGAAGGAGCCCACCGCCGAGGACCGCTACACCGAGCTCGAGGTGCGCGCCCTGACCGGCGCGGGCTCCGAGAAGGCCGTCTCGCACTGAGCGGCCACGCCCGGCCCTGCGCCGGGCTCCGGCCTGCCGGGTGCCTCGGCACCCGGCAGGCCCTCGTCACGCCGGGACGCCCGTCCTAGTGTGGCGTCCACCACCGGCAGCGCCGGCCCGCCCGGCGCCCTCGGCACCACCGTCACCCCGGAGGAACACGTGAGCGAAGAGACCCTGTCCAACCTGTCGCGCGAGGACCGCTCCTTCGAGCCCCCGGCCGAGCTGGCCGCCTCGGCCAACATCACCGCGGAGGCCTACGACCGCGCCGCCGCCGACCCCGAGGCGTTCTGGGCCGAGCAGGCCCGCCGGCTCTCCTGGGAGCGCGAGTGGGACCAGGTGCTCGACTGGACGAACCCGCCGTTCGCGAAGTGGTTCGTCGGCGGGCGCCTGAACGCGGCGTACAACTGCGTCGACCGCCACGTCGAGGCCGGCCGCGGCGACAAGGTCGCCCTGCACTGGGTGGGCGAGCCGGTCGACGACACCCGCACCATCACCTACGCCCAGCTGCAGGACGAGGTGAGCCAGGCCGCCAACGCGCTGGCCGCCCTCGGCGTCGCCACCGGTGACCGCGTGGCGATCTACCTGCCGATGATCCCGGAGGCCGTGGTCGCGATGCTCGCCTGCGCGCGCCTCGGGGCCCCCCACACCGTCGTGTTCGGCGGCTTCTCCTCCGACGCGCTGGCCTCTCGGCTCGTCGACTGCGGCGCCAAGGTCGTCATCACCGCCGACGGCGGCTACCGGCGCGGTGCCGCGTCGGCCCTCAAGCCGGCCGTCGACGAGGCACGTGCCAAGACCGCCTCGCAGGGCTTCGACGTGGAGCACGTGCTGGTGGTGCGCCGCACCGGCCAGGACGTCGCGTGGGACGACGCCGTCGACGTGTGGTGGCACGACGCGGTCGGCTCGGCCTCGACCGAGCACGCACTGGAGTTCTTCGACGCCGAGCACCCGCTCTACGTCATGTACACCTCCGGCACGACCGGCAAGCCCAAGGGCATCCTGCACACCACCGGCGGCTACCTCACCGGCTGCGCCTACACCCACCACGCCGTCTTCGACCTCAAGGCCGACACCGACGTCTACTGGTGCACCGCCGACGTCGGCTGGGTGACCGGGCACTCCTACATCGTCTACGGCCCCCTGGCCAACGGCGCGACCCAGGTGATGTACGAGGGCACCCCCGACTCCCCCAGCCGTGGCCGGTGGTGGCAGATCGTGCAGGACTACGGCGTGACGATCTTCTACACCGCGCCCACCGCGATCCGGACCTTCATGAAGCAGGGCCGCGAGATCCCCGACGGCTTCGACCTGTCGTCGCTGCGCCTGCTCGGCTCGGTGGGTGAGTCGATCAACCCCGAGGCCTACATGTGGTACCGCGAGGTCGTCGGCGGCGACCGCTGCCCGGTCGTCGACACCTGGTGGCAGACCGAGACCGGCGCGATCATGATCAGCCCGCTGCCGGGCGTGACCGCCGGCAAGCCGGGCTCGGCGATGACCGCGATCCCCGGCGTCGAGGCCGACGTCGTCGACGAGGCCGGCGAGTCGGTGCCGAACGGCTCCGGTGGCTACCTCGTGGTGAAGGGCCCGTGGCCCTCGATGCTGCGCACGATCTGGGGCGACGACCAGCGCTACCAGGACACCTACTGGTCGCGGTTCTCGCGGCAGGGCTACTACTTCGCCGGCGACGGTGCCAAGAAGGACGAGGACGGCGCCGTGTGGCTGCTCGGCCGCGTCGACGACGTCATGAACGTCTCGGGCCACCGCCTCTCGACCACCGAGATCGAGTCGGCCCTGGTGTCGCACCCGAAGGTCGCCGAGGCCGCGGTGGTCGGCGCCAGCGACGAGACCACCGGGCAGGCGGTGTGCGCGTTCGTCATCCTGCGCGACTCCGCCGGCGACGGCGGCGACGACATCGTGGAGGAGCTGCGCCGCCACGTGCAGAAGGAGATCGGCGCGATCGCCAAGCCCCGCCAGATCATGGTGGTGCCCGAGCTGCCCAAGACCCGCTCGGGCAAGATCATGCGGCGCCTGCTCAAGGACGTCGCGGAGAACCGCACGGTCGGCGACGTGACGACGCTGGCCGACAGCTCGGTGATGGAGCTGATCTCCTCGGGGCTGCAGTCGGGCAAGGCCGCCGACGACTGACCTCGTCCCGGCCACCACTGACGCCTGCGGCCGTCGGCACCCACGGTGTCGGCGGCCGCGGTGTCTCCCCACCGTGCACGACACCCTCTAGGGGGGACGCGCCGGTGCCCGTCCGGGTCCTAGGGTGGTGCGCAGGTGCGCCGGGAAGTCTGGTCGGCAACGACGCCGCCGACCCCTGAGGAGACCGACCCCGTGACCGACGACCACACCCCTCCCGCCCCCGGCCGCCAGCGCCTCTTCGCCCGGGGCTCCTTCCTGGAGCACTCCCGCGTCGCAGGGGTGCTGCGGGCCGAGACCACCGGCGGCATGCTGCTCATCCTCGGCGCCGCCATCGCCCTGGTCTGGGCGAACACCCCGTGGGCGGACGTCTACGAGTCGATCCGCGACGTGCGGGTGGGGCCCTCCGCGCTCCACCTCGACCTGTCGCTCGGCACCTGGGCCGCCGACGGGCTCCTGGCGATCTTCTTCTTCGTCGCCGGCCTCGAGCTCAAGCGCGAGTTCGTGGCGGGCGACCTGCGCGACCCGCGGCGCGCCGCGCTGCCGGTGGCCGCCGCCGTGGGCGGCATGGCCGTGCCGGCGCTGGCGTTCGTGCTGTGGAACCTCGGCGACGGCGGCGACCTGCGCGGCTGGGCCATCCCGACCGCCACCGACATCGCCTTCGCCGTGGCCGTGCTGGCGGTGATCAGCACGCACCTGCCCTCCGGGCTGCGCACGTTCCTGCTCACCCTGGCCGTCGTCGACGACCTGCTGGCCATCGCGATCATCGCGATCTTCTACACCAGCGACCTCGACCTGCTGTTCCTGGCGCTGGCCCTGCTGCCGATCGGGGCGTTCGCCCTGCTGGTGCAGCGGCGGGTGTGGAAGGGCTACCTCCTCATCCCCCTGGCGCTGGTGGCCTGGGTGCTCGTGCACGAGTCGGGGGTGCACGCCACCGTCGCCGGGGTGCTGCTCGGCTTCACCGTGCCGGTGCTGCGCCGCGACGGCCACGACGGCCCCGGGCTCGCCGAGCACCTCGAGCACGTCGTACGCCCGATCAGCGCCGGGTTCGCCGTCCCGGTGTTCGCGTTCTTCGCCGCTGGCGTGACCGTGGGCGGGTTCACCGGGCTGGTGGAGTCGCTGCGCGACCCCGTCGCCCTCGGCATCGTCACCGGGCTGGTGGTCGGCAAGACGGTGGGCATCGTGGGCTCCACCTGGCTGCTGTCGACCTTCACCCGCGCCGACCTCGACGGCGAGCTCACCTGGGTCGACGTGACCGGCATGGCCATGCTCGCCGGCATCGGGTTCACCGTGTCGCTGCTCATCGGCGACCTCGCCTTCGGCGCAGGCTCCGAGCGCGACGACCACGTGAAGGTCGGCGTGCTCACCGGCTCGCTGCTGGCCGCGCTGCTGGCCACCCTCGTGCTGCGCGCGCGCAACCGGGTCTACCGCCGGCTGTGCGAGGAGGAGGCCCGCGACGAGGACCTCGACGGCGTCCCCGACGTGTTCCAGCGCGACCACCCCTCCGGGGGACGGCCCTGACGCAGCGCCCGTCGGCCCCGGTAGGGTCGGGCGGAAGCAGCGCACACGCGTCGTTCTCGACGCAGGAAACGGGGAGCACCCACATGGCCATCGAGCCGGTCAAGGACACCGATCCCACCATCGGGAAGCTGGTCGCCGACGCCAGTCGTGACATCTCGACGCTGATCTCCAAGGAGATCGAGCTGACGAAGTCGGAGCTGAAGGTCAGCGTCAAGGCCGGCGGGGTCGGCATCGGCCTGTTCGCCGCCGCGGGCTTCCTCGCCCTGCTGGCCGTCATCATGCTCTCGGTGTCGATCGCCTACTTCATCAACTGGAACGGCGACGGCCTCGGCCTGCACTGGGCCTTCCTCATCGTCTTCGGCGCCTACCTCCTCCTCGCCGGCCTGCTCGGCTTCATCGGCCTGAAGAAGGTCAAGCAGGTCAAGGCCCCCGAGAAGGCCATCGCCCAGGGCAAGGAGATCCCCAAGGCGCTCAAGGGTCGCGCCTGACCTGAGGGTGCGTGGGTCGGGTCGGCAGTTTCCCCGGCCGGCCGGGGAAACTGCCTCTGGGTGGCTGAAATTTCGGCCACCCAGTGGCGGTTTCCGCCACCCAGTCGAGCCCATGCCGCCGTACGACCCGACCGGTCGGCCCAGACCCGCACCTGTCGGCCCGCGCGACGGCCGACAGGTGCGGGTTTCGCCAGCCGGCTGGTGAAACCCGCGAGTCCCGTGAGCCCCGCATCGCAGTAGCGAGGGCGTGACGGTTGCCCGCGTTGACGGCTCCGGGCGGGCTCAGCCGGCGCAGGCGCCGGTGTCGACCGGCTCGGTCGCGGCGCGGCCGCGGTCGATGCTGTCACCGGCCTGCGCGGCGGTGAGGGCGTAGCCGGTGTCGTCGTCGGTGACCGACGCGGCGAACACCACGCCCACCACGTCACCGTCGCGAGCGACGATCGGGCCGCCGGAGTTGCCCGGGCGCACCAGTCCGCGCAGGGAGTAGACCTCGCGGATGACCGTGCCCTGGCCGTAGATGTCGGGTGAGCGCAGCCGCTGCTCGGAGCGCACCCGGCCGGCCTGCTCGTCGTACGGGCCGTCCTGGGGGTAGCCCAGGATCGCCACGGGGTCGCGCTCTGCGGCGCCGGGGGCGACGTCGAGGGCCGGGCGGTCGCCGTCGAAGGCGATCACGGCCAGGTCGACGTCGGGGTCGTAGTGCACGACCTCGCCCGCCACGGTGGTGTCGCCGACGACGACCTCGGGCTCGCTCACCCCGGCCACCACGTGGGCGTTGGTCAGCAGCCGGTCGCGGCCGTCGGGCAGGTCGGTGGCGTAGACGAAGCCGCTGCCCTCCACCCCGCGTCCGCAGGAGTTGGTGGCGCGCACCTTCAGCACGCTCTGGGCGGCCGCGTCGACCGCCGGCCGGCCCAGCATCCGCTGGTCGCCGGGGGCCACCTCCACGATGCGCTCGGGGGCGAACGGCTCGAGGTAGCGCGGGAAGAAGCTGGTGCCGACGACGTCGTTGAACGCCTGCAGCACCCCGCCGGCCGCGCGGGGCAGCACGGTGTCGACCTTGCTCAGCACCGTCGAGCTGCGCACCAGCGGGGTCACCCCGTCGATGCGCGAGCCGGAGACCGCGACCCCGAGCGCCCACGCCACCAGCAGCACCGCCGCCGCGCTGAGCGCCGCCCCGCCGACGGCGTCGACCGCCCGCGCCGGCTGCCAGGTGAGCCGCGAGCGCAACCGGGCGCCGGCGTACTGCAGGGTGGCCTGGCCCAGGGAGGCCGCCAGGATGACGATGAAGAGCGCGCCCAGCGACACCAGCAGCGAGGGCGCCGCGTCGCCGAGCGCCACCGGTGCCAGCCACACCCCGAGCAGCCCGCCGAGCAGGAGCCCGCCGGTGGCGAACGCGCCGGTGATGAAGCCCTGCCAGTAGCCGGAGAGGGCGTAGGCCAGCACGAGGACGACCAGCAGCCAGTCGAGGAGGTTCATCGTTCAGATGTCCTCGAGGCTCGCAGGGGCGGCAGCGGTGCCCGCCCCGTCGGTCGTGCCCAGATCGTCGTCCTCGAGGTCGAGCAGCCGGCCACGCCGCGGTCGCGGGTCGGCGGTGAGCATGTACGGCGGCAGGTGCTGCACGCGCGTCTCGTCCCAGGGGCGGGTCCAGCCGAGGTGGTCGAAGAAGCGGCTGATGATGCCGCCGGTGAAGCCCCACAGCACCACGTCGTTGTCGGGGCCGATCAGGAAGCCCGGGCTGGTGAAGCCGCTGGGGTGGGTGACCATCACCCGGTGGGCGGGGTCGAGCAGCTCCTCGACCGGCACGCGGTGGATGGCGTGCACCTCGGCGCGGCTGGCGATGTGCACCTCGGCGTCGGGGCACCAGCCCAGCACCGGCGTCACCGCGAAGTTGCTCGGCGGCAGCCAGAGCTCCGGCAGCCGGCCGAACAGCTCGACCGACGCCGGGTCGAGCCCCACCTCTTCCTCCGCCTCGCGCAGCGCGGCCTCCTCGACGCCCTCGCCGGGGTCGAGCGACCCGCCGGGGAAGGAGACCTGGCCGGGGTGGGAGCGCATGTCGTGGGCGCGCTCGGTGAGCAGCAGCTCGGCGCCGCGGGGGCCCTCCCCCCACAGCATCAGCACCGCGCCGGCGCGGGCGCTGCCGTCGGCGGGCGGCGCGAACTGGGTCAGCTGCTCGACCCGGATCGCCGCAGCGCTCTCGCGCACCGGCTCCAGCCAGTCCGGGATCACGCCGGGCCCTGGGTCTTCAGCAACGCGCGGGCCGCCTCCGGGTCGGTGGGCCCCTCGCCGTACGCCGGGCACCAGCGGGCCACGGGGCAGGCGCCGCAGGCCGGCTTCTTGGCGTGGCAGCAGCGCCGACCGTGCCAGATGAGGTGGTGGCTGAGCATGGTCCAGTCGCGGCGGGGGAAGAGCGCCCCCACGGCGTGCTCGACCTTCACCGGGTCGGTCTCCGAGGTCCAGCCGAGCCGCCGCGCGAGCCGCCCGAAGTGGGTGTCCACGGTGATGCCGGGGACGTCGAAGGCGTTGCCGAGCACGACGTTGGCGGTCTTGCGGCCCACGCCCGGCAGCTCGACGAGGTCGACCAGGCGCGGCGGCACCTGCCCGCCGTGACGCTCCACGAGCGCCGCGCTCAGCTTGAGCAGGGACTCGGTCTTGGCGCGGAAGAAGCCGAGCGGCCCGACGATCGCCTCGAGGGCGGCGCGGTCGGCCTGCGCCATCGCGGCCGCGTCGGGGTAGGCCGCGAACAGCGTCGGTCGCACCGCGTTGACCCGCCGGTCGGTGGTCTGCGCCGAGAGCACCGTGACCACCAGCAGCTCGAAGGGGTTCGCGAAGTCGAGCTCGCAGCCGGCGTCGGGGTAGGTGGTGGCCAGCACGCGGTCGGTACGGCGGGCACGCCGCACCAGCGCGGTGGGGGTCTCGGCGACGGGCACCGGGTCAGCGTACGAGACCGCGCCGACGTCCCGACCGCACGGCCGGACCCGTGGCCGACCGCGCGGCGCTGCGGCCGACGGCCGGCCCAGGACGCTCGGCGCCGCGCCGGGGGCTGGCTGTCCCTGTGAGGTATCCCACGGATAGGATCCACGCGTCGCTCTGCGCACGTGCGGGCACAGATCGTGGAGGTTCCGTGGACAACGACGTACTTCGTCAGGCCCCGCTCTTCAGCGCCCTCGACGACGAGGCCGCCTCGGCGCTGCGCGCCTCCATGACCGAGGGTCGGATGCGTCGCGCTGAGGTGCTGTTCCACGAGGGTGACACCGGCGACAAGCTCTACATCGTGATCGACGGCAAGGTGAAGCTCGGCCGCACCTCCGCCGACGGCCGCGAGAACCTGCTGGCCGTGCTCGGCCCGGGCCAGATGTTCGGCGAGCTCTCGCTCTTCGACCCCGGCCCCCGCTCGGCCACCGTCACCGCGGTCACCGACGTCGTCTACGCCTCGCTCTCCCACGAGGACCTGCTGCGCTGGCTCGAGGGCCGCCCCGTCGTCGCCCGCGGCCTGCTCACCCAGCTCGCCGGCCGGCTGCGCAAGGCCAACGACGTGGTGGCCGACCTCGTCTTCTCCGACGTCCCCGGTCGCGTCGCCAAGGCGCTGCTCGACCTCGCCGACCGCTTCGGCCGCACCGCCGACGACGGCGTGCACGTGCACCACGACCTCACCCAGGAGGAGCTCGCCCAGCTGGTCGGCGCCTCCCGCGAGACCGTCAACAAGGCCCTGGCCGACTTCGCCTCGCGCGGCTGGCTGCGCCTCGAGCCCCGCTCGGTCGTCATCATGGACGTCGAGCGCCTCTCCCGACGGGCCCGCTGAGACCCCCTCCAAAAAAACCCGAGCACCCTGACCCCCGGGGTGCCCCCTGCGTGCGTCGTAGGTGGTGAGAGGGGGTCAGGATGCCGAGCAGCACACCCGAGGACGACTTCCACGGCTTCGTCGTGGCACGCACGTCTGCCCTCTCGCGCACCGCGTTCCTGCTGACCGGGGACGCCCACCACGCGGAGGACCTCGTGCAGGTAGCGCTGCTGCGGGCCGCCCGGGCCTGGCACCGCATCGAGGGCGATCCCGAGCCCTACGTCCGACGCATCCTCTACACGCAGAACGTGACGTGGTGGCGCAGCCGCCGTCACGTGCGCGAGCACGCCCTCGACGGGTACGACGCCGCCGCACCCGCCGCTGACCCCGACCTGCGGCTCAGCCTCGAGCAGGCATTGGCCCTGCTGATCACCCGCCAGCGCACCGTGCTCGTCCTGCGCTACTACGAGGACCTCACCGAGACGCAGACCGCCGACGTCCTCGGCATCCGCGCCGGCACCGTCAAGTCGATCGGCCGCCAGGCGCTGGCGCGGCTGCGCACCCTGGCCCCCGAGCTGGCCGACCTCGTGGGTGGGCCGTCGTGAGCGGCCCCGACCTGCGCACCGCCCTGCACCGGGTGGCCGAGGGTGCTCCGCTCGTCGACGTGCCCCGCGACACCTGGGCGCGCGGACGGCGCGCCCACCGCCGCGGCCGCCTGGCCATGGTGGCCGCGACCGCGACGGTCGTGGCGCTGGTCGTCGGCCTCATCGGGCTAGCCGGGTCGCCCACGCGCCAGGAACCGCCCGTCGCCGACAGCAGCGCGCTCGGCGTTCCCGACCACCTGTACGGCGTGCCCGACTGGTTGACCGGTCAGGCGGACGAGGGAGGCTGGACCGAGGACGCGGTGACCGACGACCTGGCCACGGGGCGCGCGGCCGCGGCCTACCTGACGGACACCGGGCTGCCCGTGGTGGTGGGGGCCTCCGACGGGGCGTACCACCTGCTCGACCTGCCCGACCCGACCGCGGAACAGCCCGTCCTGCTGCACGGGCTGGCGCCGCCGGCGATCGCCTTGTCACCCGACGGTCGTCGACTCGCCTACTCCTACAGCGTCATCGGTCCGGACGCTGCGACCGCGCCGATCCCGAGCGGGATCCGGATCGTCGACCTCGTCTCGGGCGACGTGGGCGAGGTGCCGCTGGCCGCCCGGGAGGGCACGGCCGTGACCGGGCTGAGCTGGTCCGCCGACGGGCGCTGGCTGGCGTTCACCGGCAGCGTGGCCTCGTCGTGGACGGCCGCCTCCTTCAGCACGCACTCGCTCGTGGTCGGTCGGGTGGCTCCGGGATCCGACCGCGCCGAGACGGTGGCCGTGGATCACGGCGACCACTCGGTGACCGTCAACGAGGACGGGCTGGTGGCGTGGCTGACCGACGACCGCCTCCGCCGTTGGGACGGCGACGCAGTCACGTCGACCCGCGCGCAGGTGACCCCGCTCCCCAGCAGGGCAGCCGCGCTGCCCGGCGGCACGCTGGCGGTTGGCTCCACCGAAGCGTTGAGCACGTCGATCGTGCGGCCCGACGGACGCACCCTGGTGCGGGAGACGGTCGGTGACCTGTCGGCGGTCGGCGGCGGTAGCACCGACGTCCTGGGCGCGGTGGACGGCCGGGTGCTCGTGCGCACCCGGCCGCTCGACGACGCCGACGGGGCTCTCCTGCTGGTCGACCCGATTGACGGCGACGAGCGCACCGTGGCCTCAGTCGAGCCCGACGTGCCGGGAACCGTGTCCGTCGCCACCGACCTGATGACTGTCCAGCGGCCGACGGTCCAACGGTCCGAGCCAGGATGGCCGTGGTCCCCCGGGCAGTGGCTCGCAACGACCGCGGCGGCGGGAGTCCTGCTTGCGCTCGCAGGCCTCGCGTTCCGGCGCTACCGGCGAGCGGCCAGGTAGGCCAGCTGCGCCCGCACCGACAGCTCGGCGGCGCCCCAGAGCACGGGGTCGACGTCGGCGTACACGACCTCGACGACGCGGCGGGCGAGGCCGTCACCGGCCGGCAGGTCGGGGTCGTCGGCAGACAGCGAGTCGAGCGCTGCCGCGACCTGCTCCAGGCGTGAGCGGCGGTGGCGGCGGTAGTGCTCGATGACCGCCAGCGCGTCGTCGACGACGGGGCCGTGGCCGGGCCAGACGGCGCCGACACCGTGCTCGGCGGCCAGCGCGTGGAGGCGGTCGAGGGAGCCGAGGTAGGCGCCGAGCTCGCCGTCGGGGTGGGCGACCACGGTGGTGCCGCGGCCCAGCACGGTGTCGCCGGTGAGCACCGCCGCCTCGGCCGGCAGCCAGAACGACAGCGAGTCGGCGGTGTGGCCGGGGGTGGCGACCACCCGCACCTCGAGGCCGTCGACGTCCACCACGTCGCCGTCGGCGAGGCCCTCGGAGCCGAGCCGCAGGGCGGGGTCGAGGGCGCGCACGCCGCAGCCCACCCGCTCGGCGAACTCCCGGGCCGCCTCCGCGTGGTCGTGGTGGTGGTGGGTCAGCAGCACCACGCCGACCTCGCCGGCGACCTGCGCCACCGCGTCGAGGTGGGCCGCGATCGCCGGGCCGGGGTCGACCACCACGCTGCGCCGCGCGCCCGGCTCCCGCAGCACCCAGGTGTTGGTGCCGTCGAGCGTCATCACGTCGGCGTTGGGCGCCAGCACGCAGCGGCCGCGCTCGCCGTACGCGCCCCCCGCCCAGCCGCTCGCGCTCACGCTCACGCGGAGCCGGCAGCAGGACCGGCAGCAGCACCGGCAGCGCGGGCAGCGACGCGGGCGGCGACCACCGGGCGCATCCGCTCGGGCAGCGACAGCGTCCAGCCGTCGCCGAGCGGCTCGACGGTGGGGGTGAACATCTCCACCGACCGCGACTCCGCCACCTCGAGCACCGCCGCGGGGGTGTCGTGGGCGCCGACCTCCATCACGGTGAGGTACGTCGGCGGCATCATCGCCAGCTCGCCGGCGTCGGCCCGGTCGGCGGCGACCCGTGCGGGCAGCCAGGTGACCGACGACGACTCGGTGGAGACGTCGCGGGTGCGCTGGCCCTCGGGCAGGGCAGCGGCGAAGAACCAGGTGCGGTAGCGCCGCGGCTCGAAGACCGGGGTGAGCCAGGCGTCCCACACCCCCAGCAGGTCGGTGCGCAGCACCAGCCCGCGGCGGGTCAGCAGGTCGGTGAGGGCGAGCTCGCGCGACTCCAGCGCCGCCCGGTCGGCCTCCCAGTCGTCGCCCGTGGTGTCGGCCACGACGTCGTCGCCCGACTCCCCCGCGAGCAGCACGCCCGACTCCTCGAACGTCTCGCGCACCGCCGCGCAGACCAGGGCCCGCGCCTTCTCCTCGTCGCAGCCGAGCCGCTCGGCCCACTGCGCCGGGCTCGGCCCGGCCCACCCGACGCCCGCGTCGAAGTCGCGCGGGTCGACGCCACCGCCGGGGAAGACCGCCATGCCGCTGGCGAAGGCCATCGAGGCCTGGCGCAGCAGCAGGTAGACCTCGGGCCCGCTGGGGCCGGGCCGCATCAGCACCACGGTCGCCGCGTCGCGCGGCACCACGGCCTCGCGCTCGCCCGCGGCGTGCTCCAGCGCCACCGCCGCGACCTCCTCGGGCAGGGGGACGGGCGGCAGCGGGATGCGCATCAGGCCACTTCCACCATGATCTCGACCTCGACGGGCGCGTCCAGCGGCAGCACCGGTACGCCGACCGCCGAGCGGGCGTGCACGCCGGCGTCGCCGAACACCTCGCCGAGCAGCTCGGAGGCGCCGTTGGCGACCTGCGGCTGACCGGTGAAGTCCGGTGTGGACGCCACGAACGCCACGACCTTCACCACCCGCACGACGCGGGACAGGTCGCCGATCTCGGAGCGCACCGCGGCGATCGCGTTGAGGGCGCACTGCTGGGCGCAGGCGTACGCCTCCTCGACGGTGACCTCGGCCCCGACCTTGCCGGTGGCCATCAGCTCGCCCGCCCGCATCGGCAGCTGGCCCGAGGTCAGCACCAGGTCGCCGGTGCGCACGACCGGGACGTAGACCGCCACCGGGGCCGCCACCTCCGGCACGGCCAGGCCCATCGCGGCCAGGCGCTCCTCGGGCGAGGTCACCGCGCCGGCCGCTTGAGGAACGCGACCAGCCCGCCCTGGGCGTTGGTCTGGATGGTCACCAGCTCCCAGCCGTCCTGGCCGAAGTTGTTGAGCATGAGCGCTTCGTTGTGGAGCGGAATCGGCGCCACCTGGTACTCCCACTTGGTCATGGCCCGCACCCTACTCAGGACCGCAGCCCCGCTCACAGGCCCCGCTCAGAGGAAGGGCAGGTACGGCTCCAGCACCCGGCGCAGCTCGTTGAGGGCGAGCGCGGCGAACAGCACCGCGCACAGCGCCATCAGGGTGTTCGAGAGCCACCGGTTGCGCCACTGCTGCGGCACCTCGGTGTGCGCCAGCGCCCCGGAGCGGCGCCGGTTCAGCAGCACCAGCAGCGTGACGGCGAGGAACGGCATGAAGAACGCGCCGAGCACGCCGTAGGCCAGGATCAGCCCGACCGGCTCGTCGAGCAGGAGCAGCAGCATCGGCGGGAAGGTCAGCCACAGCAGGTAGGCGCGGAAGAACCTGCCGCCGGTGCGGGTGTCGGGATGGCCGGTCGGCAGGTCGCGCAGGTTGCCGACGAAGTCGGCGAACATCAGGCTGACCCCGCTCCACACCCCGATCAGCGACGAGAACGACGAGGCGAAGAACCCGACCAGGAACAGCTTGCCGAAGACGTCGCCGTACCGGTCGTCGAGGACGTCGGAGAGCTGCACCAGCGCCTGGTCGCCGGTCTGCGCCGCGATGCCGGCGGAGTAGTACAGCTCGGCGCCGACCACGAGCATCGAGACCACGAACACGCCGGTGACGGCGTAGGCCACGCCGTTGTCGATGCGCATCACGCGCATGAAGGTCGGGGTGCTCCACCCCTTCTCGCGCAGCCAGTACCCGTACGCCGCGAGCGTGATGGTGCCGCCGACCCCGCCGGCGATCGCCAGCACGTTGACGACCGAGTCGTCGGGGAAGGCCGGTCGCAGCCCCCGCGCGATCTCGCCGAGGTGGGGCGTGGTGAGCACCGCCGCGCCGATGACGGTGACGAACATGACCCCGACCAGGGCGGTCATCACCTTCTCGAACGCGGCGTACGAGCCGAACCACACCAGCACCAGGCCGACCACCCCGATCACCACCGCGGTCCAGCGCAGCGACAGGCCGGGGAACAGCGCGACCAGCGGCAGCGCCGACGACGACATCGCGGTGGCGCCGTAGACCAGGCCCCACACCACGATGTACGGCGCGAAGTACCACGTGGTCCAGCGGCCCAGGCTGCGCCAGCCCTCGAAGATCGTGCGCCCGGTGGCCAGGGAGTAGCGCCCGGCGCCCTCGACGAGCACCACCTTGATCACCGCGCCGAGCACGGCCACCCACAGCAGCGTGTACCCGAACTTGGCCCCGGCCACCAGGGTCGCCACGAGGTCGGCCGCGCCGACACCGGTGGCGGCGACGACGAGGCCGGGCCCGACGACGCGCCACCGCGGGGGCCGCTGGTCGGCGGCGTCGGGGGCGGTGTCGGGCGGGTGGCTCACTGGACGGTCCCGAGACGAGTCATCGCACCATCATGGACCGCCGGCGGGGCGGCCGCCCGGACCCCGCCCGCGCGGCTGGGGCCGGGCCCTAGGCTCTGCCCCGTGGATGCGCAACGGCGGCCGGACCGGCCCGGGGTCAGGCTGCACGTGGTGACCGGCAAGGGCGGCACCGGCAAGTCGACCGTGGCCGCGGCCCTGGCCCTGGCCCTGGCCTCCCACGGCAGGAACGTGCTGCTCTGCGAGGTGGAGGGCCGCCAGGGCATCGCCCGCATGTTCGACGTCGACCCGCTGCCCTACGAGGAGACGCCGATCGCCACCGGCCTGAGCGGCGACGACGGCGCCGGCACCGTGCACGCGCTCCACATCGACCCCGAGTCGGCGCTGCTGGAGTACCTGGCGATGTACTACAAGCTGGGTCGGGCCGGGCGCGCGCTCGACCGGTTCGGCGTGGTCGAGTTCGCCACCACGATCGCCCCGGGCGTGCGCGACGTGCTGCTCACCGGCAAGGTCTACGAGGCGGTCGACCGCAACGCGCGCAACCGCGGCGCCACGACGTACGACGCGGTCGTGCTCGACGCGCCGCCCACGGGGCGCATCTCGCAGTTCCTCAACGTCAGCGACGAGCTGGCCGGCCTGGCCAAGGTGGGTCCGATCAAGACCCAGTCCGACACGATGATGACGCTGTTCCGCTCCCCGCGCACCGCGGTGCACCTGGTGACGGTGCTCGAGGAGATGCCGGTGCAGGAGACCGCCGACGGCATCGCCGAGCTGCGCGGCGACGGGCTGCCCGTGGGTGGTGTCGTGGTCAACCGGGTGCGCCCCGACGACCTGGACGCCGACGACCTCGCCGCGGCCCACGCCGGGACCCTCGACCGCACCGCCCTGGGTGCCGACCTCGCCGCCGCCGGGCTGCCCGCGAGCGAGGAGCTGCTCGACGGGCTCACCGGCGTCGCCCGCGACCACGCCGAACGGCGTGCGCTGGAGGACAGCCAGCGCGCGGTGGTCGCCGGCCTCGGCGTGCCGTCGTACGAGCTGCCGCGCCTGCCGGGCGGCGTCGACCTCGGCGGGCTCTACGAGCTGGCCGCCGCACTGAAGGAACAGGGCCTCGCATGAGCCGCCACCCGCTGCACCCGCTGCCCCACCCGCTGCTGGAGCGCCACCGGTGACCCGCTCCCGCCCCCGCGTGGGCCCGCTGGCCGGACGCGCCGGCGCCGCACCCCACCTCGACGTCGACGCGCTGCTCGACGACCGCGCCACCGGCATCATCGTGTGCTGCGGCTCCGGCGGCGTTGGCAAGACCACGACGTCGGCCGCGCTGGCGCTGCGCGCCGCCGAGCGCGGGCGCAAGGTCGTCGTGCTGACCATCGACCCCGCCCGACGGCTGGCGCAGTCGATGGGCATCGAGGAGCTCGACAACACCCCGCGCCCGGTCACCGGCGTCGGCGGGGAGGCCGGCGGCCACCTCGACGCGATGATGCTGGACATGAAGCGCACCTTCGACGAGGTGGTGGAGAGCCAGGCCACGCCGGAGAAGGCACGCCAGATCCTGGAGAACCCCTTCTACATCGCCCTGTCCAGCTCCTTCGCCGGCACGCAGGAGTACATGGCGATGGAGAAGCTGGGCCAGATCCACGCCGACGCCCAGGCCAGGGGCACCTACGACCTGATCGTGGTCGACACCCCGCCGTCCCGCTCGGCGCTGGACTTCCTCGACGCCCCCGAGCGGCTCTCGAGCTTCCTCGACGGCCGGTTCATCCGGCTCATGCTCGCCCCCGCCCGCGGCCCGGCGCGGCTGATGACGGCCGGCGTCGGCCTGATCACCAACGCCCTCACCCGCATCCTCGGTGCACAGGTGTTGCGCGACCTGCAGACGTTCGTGGCCGCCCTCGACACCGTCTTCGGCGGGTTCCGCCAGCGCGCGCAGCGGACCTACGCCCTGCTGCAGGCCGAGGGCACGGCGTTCCTGGTGGTGGCCGCACCCGAGCCCGACGCCCTGCGGGAGGCCGCCTACTTCGTGGAGCGCCTCAGCGGCGACCGGATGCCGCTGGCGGGGCTCGTGGTCAACCGCGCCAGCCCGCCGCCCGCCGGCACCCTGTCGGCCGAGGAGGCGCTGGCCGGCGCCGCCCGGCTGCGCGCGGACGACGACGGCACGGGCACCGGCGGGCTCACCGCGGGCCTGCTGCGGCTGCACGCCGACCAGGCACGGCTCGTGGAGCGGGAGGCCGGGCTGCGCGCGCGCTTCGCCGCGGCCCACCCGGGGGTGGCCACCGCGGTCATCCCGGCCCTGGCCGGCGACGTGCACGACCTCACCGGTCTGCGCCGGGTCGGCGACCTGCTGGCAGAGGGCTGACGCAGCGCACCGTCCGCGCGCCCGTCAGGCGCGGGGCCGGCTCAGACGGTGACGTCGGCGCGCACGGCGGGAGCCGCCGGCGTGTGCTGCGTGCGGGCCGCCTCGAGCACGGCGCGCCACGAGGCGTCGGGACGCCGGCGCAGCAGCGCCCGGCGCTCGCGCTCGGTCATGCCGCCCCACACGCCCCACTCGATCTGGTTGTCCAACGCCTCGGCCAGGCACTCGGTGCGCACGGGGCACCCGGCGCACAGCTGCTTGGCCTTGTTCTGCTCGGCCCCACGGACGAACAGCTGGTCCGGTTGCGCAGCGCGGCACGCGGCCCGCGGCGTCCAGTCTTCAACCCACATTGTGATGTCCCCACATCGGCGAGAGGAGGTGCGAGTCCCCATGACGTCGCGATCCTGTGCTCTCTGTAGGACCAAGTTAAAGAACACGTGTACTGCGACGACAGGCTCGATCAGCCCCAACCACATAGCCCGAAATGACTATGGCGCCGTAGCCAGGTTTCGCTGGGGGCTGGTCCGCTCCCGTACTCTCCCACCATGGCTGAAGTGCGTAACGACCGTCTGTCCAGCGGACGGGTGCTCACCCACCTCGGGGTGATGGTGGCGGTCGCGGCCGTCCTGGGCGTGGTGGTCGCCGGCCTGGCCATCCCCTTCGCCGGGGTCCTCGGCGTCGGCGCGCGCAACGTCGCCGACACCATGGACAGCCTGCCCGCCGAGCTCGAGACCGAGCAGCTGGCGCAGAAGACCGAGATCATGGACTCCGACGGCAAGCTGATCGCCACCCTCTACGACCAGAACCGCGTCGAGGTGCCGCTGAGCCAGATCTCGCGGCGGATGATCACCTCGATCGTGGCGATCGAGGACTCCCGCTTCTACGAGCACGGCGCCCTCGACGTGCGCGGCACCGTCCGCGCGTTCGTGACCAACCAGGCCAACAGCGGCACGGTGCAGGGCGGCTCGTCGATCACCCAGCAGCTGGTCAAGCAGACCCTGCTGGCCCAGGCGAAGACCGCGAAGCAGCGGGCCGCGGCCACCGACGACAGCTACGCGCGCAAGATCCGCGAGCTGCGCTACGCCATCGCCCTGGAGCAGCGCCACAGCAAGGACTGGATCCTCGAGCGCTACCTCAACATCGCCTACTTCGGTGACGGCGCCTACGGCATCCAGGCCGCGGCCCGGCACTACTTCGACGTCGACGCCAAGGACCTGGACTACCTGCAGTCGTCGATGCTCGCCGGCATGGTGAAGAGCCCCGACGGCTACGACCCCACCAACTCCCCCGACCGCGCGCTCGAGCGGCGCAACGTCGTCCTCGACCGGATGGCCGAGCTCGACGTCATCGGCGGCAAGAAGGCCCGGTCGCTGAAGAAGCAGCCGCTGCGCCTCGACGTGCAGCCCGCACCCAACGGCTGCGTGTCGACCGTCGCGCCGTTCTTCTGCGACTACGTCATCGCCTACCTGCTCGAGGACCCCGCGCTCGGCGACACCCGCCGCGAGCGCCGCGACATGCTCTACTCCGGCGGCCTGCGCATCCGCACGACGCTCGACCAGGGCTACCAGCGCGCGGCCGACGCCTCCGTCGCCAGCCACGTCTACCCCCGTGACAACGCCATCGGCGGGCTCGCCACCGTCGAGCCCCGCACCGGTGCGGTGAAGTCGCTGGCCCAGTCGCGCCCCATGGGTGACGACATGGCCGCCGGCGAGACCTACCTGAACTACACCGTCAACCAGCGACTCGGCGACTCCGCCGGGTTCCAGGGCGGCTCGACGTTCAAGGCGTTCGTGCTGGCGACCGCCGTCGAGCAGGGCACCCCGCTCACCGAGACGATCTACTCCCCGCCGACGATCGACATCAGCGAGTCGCAGTTCGAGGACTGCGACGGCGAGCCCTACGGCTACGGCACGTGGTCGCCGAGCAACTCCACCGACTCCGGCACGATGAACCTGATCACCGGCACCCAGCTGTCGGTCAACACCTTCTACGCCCAGCTCGAGGCCCGTACCGGCATCTGCGAGCCGTTCGAGCTGGCCCGCTCGATGGGCCTGGACCTGGACAACCCCACCGGTGACGAGTACGGCAACGGCGCCGAGCGGGTGCCGTCGTTCACCCTGGGCAGCCCCAACGTGAGCCCGCTCGAGATGGCCGAGGCGTACGCCACCTTCGCCGGCCGCGGCCTGCACTGCGACGCCCGCCCGGTCACCGCCATCGAGGACCTGCGCGGCAACCTGCTCAAGGAGTACCCCCCGACCTGCAGCCAGGTCATGGAGGCCGCCACCGCTGACGCCGTGAACTCGGTGCTGCGCGGGGTGATCGAGGGCGGGTTCGCCTCGGCCGAGGCGCTCGACTCCCCCGCCGCGGGCAAGACCGGCACCACCCAGGACGGCAAGTCGGTGTGGTTCGTCGGCTACACGCCGAAGCTCGCCACCGCCGCGATGATCGCCGGCGCCAACGCCGTCGGCACGCCGATCAGCCTGACCGCCCAGACCGTGGGCGGTGGCTACATCAGCTCAGCCTCCGGCTCGGGCGTCGCGGGCCCGATGTGGGGCGACGCGATGAAGGTCATGGACGACCGCCTCGACGACGTCGACTTCGTCGCCCCGTCGGCCACCGACGTGGTGGGCGTGCCGGCCACCATCCCCGACCTCGGCGGCCTCAGCCTCCCCGAGGCCCAGGCGCAGCTCGCCTCGGCAGGCTTCAGCTACACCCTCGGTGGCTACCGCGACACCGGGTACGCCGCCGACACGGTCGCCTACACCTACCCCAGCGGCGGCGAGTCGGCCCCGTCGGGCACCGCGGTGACCATCTACCAGTCCACCGGCGTCGAGGACGTTCCCGCCCCCGTCACCACCGACGACGGGGACGACGCCACCGCAGGCGGTCCGGCGGGCAACGGCCGCGGCCGCGGTCGCGGCTGACGCACCCCTCGCCGGTCGAGACACCACCGCCTCGTTGGTCAAGTGCCGAGGAGCGCCAGCGTCGAGGTGTATCGAGACCTCGCAACCACTCGCAGGCCCCTCGCCAGTGAACAAGGGGTGAGGAGACCCGAGCGGGTCAGGCGCCGAGCTGGCGGCGTACCTCCGCCGCGACCGCGCCGCCGTCGGCGCGGCCCTTCACCTGCGGCTGCACGACGCCCATGACCTTGCCCATCGCACGCATGCCCTCACCGGCCGCGCCGGTCTGGGCTACCGCGGCGGTGACGATGGCGGCGACGTCCTCGGCCGACAGCTGCTCAGGCAGGTAGTCGGCCAGCACGGCGGCCTCGGCCCGCTCCTTGGCGGCCATCTCGGCACGCCCGCCGTCCTCGAAGGCGGTGGCGGCCTCACGGCGCTTCTTGGCCTCGCTGGTCAGCACGCCCACGACGTCGTCGTCGGTGAGCTCACGGGCCTGCTTGCCGGCCACCTCGGCGGTGGTGACGGCGCTCAGCACCATGCGCAGCGTCGACGAGCGCACCTCGTCGCGCGCCTTGATGGCGGTGGTGAGGTCGGCACGGAGACGGTCCTTGAGGGCGGGCATGGCGCCCATTGTGGCAGCCTGTCCCGGTGCTCCTCACCTCAGTTGCGACCCGCCTGGTCGGCGGGTCGGCGCTGGCCGCCGCCGGCGCGACCGCCTGGGCGGCGGCGGAGGCCCGCGCCTACACGCTGCGCCGGGTGCAGGTGCCGCTGCTGCCGCCGGGCGCCGACCCGGTGCGCGTCCTGCACCTCTCCGACCTGCACATGACCCCCGGGCAGCGCCGCAAGCAGGAGTGGCTGGCGGGCCTGGCGGCCCTGCGGCCCGACCTCGTCGTCGACACCGGCGACAACCTGTCGCACCGCGACGCCGTGCCGGTGGTGCGCGACGCGCTCGGCCCCCTGCTCGACGTGCCGGGGGTGTTCGTGCACGGCTCCAACGACTACTTCGAGCCCAGCATGCGCAACCCCGTGCGCTACCTGCTGCCCGACGACGGCCGCCGCGCCACCCACACCCCCGAGCTGCCCTGGCGCGAGCTGTCGGCCACCTTCACCGACCGCGGCTGGCTCGACCTCACCAACACCCACGGCCGGCTCACGGTGCGCGGCACCACCTTCGCCCTCGCCGGGGTGGACGACCCCCACCTCGGCTACGACCGGCTCGACGTCGTGGACGCCCCCGCCGACCCGAGCGCCGGCGTGCGCCTCGGGGTCATGCACGCGCCCTACCTGCGGGTGCTCGACCACTTCGCGGCCCGTGGGTACGACGGGCTGCTGGCCGGGCACACCCACGGCGGCCAGGTGTGCCTGCCCGGGGGGCGGGCCCTGGCCACCAACTGCGACCTCGAGCCGGCCCGCGCCCGGGGCCTGCACCGCCACCCGGCGGGCTCCCGCGACGGCGACCCCGGCTCGTCGTGGCTGCACGTCAGCGCTGGCCTCGGCACCAGCCCGTACGTGCGCCTGCGGGTGGCCTGCCGCCCGGAGGCGACGCTGCTGACCCTGGTGGCCCGCCCGCACGAGCCCGCCGCGGCCTGAGCGCCGGTCAGGCGGTGGGTCCGCACCCCGGGTCGATTGGGGAGGGCCCGCGCTGCTCGGGTATGCTCCCGTGCTTGTGAGCCCGGCGATGCCGGTGGTCACGATCGGGCTGTGGCGCAGCTTGGTAGCGCGCCTCGTTCGGGACGAGGAGGCCGCAGGTTCAAATCCTGTCAGCCCGACCAGCAGGGCCCGGATCCGCGAGGATCCGGGCCCTTCGTGGTCTCCGACTCTCCGTCCCGGCCGTGGTCGCTGGGTCGTCCCTGATCACACCGCCACGTCCCGGAGCGACGAAGCGGCCGGCGACCGGGTGTGCGTCGACCACCGGCACGCGGCGCCTCAGGCGACGGCGGTTCCCTCGAGCTCGACCATCTGCCCGGGAACCGCGAGCCGCGCCACGCCCAGCATGGTGGTCGTCGGAGCGACCTGAGCCGTCCCGAGGCGCGACGCCAGGACTCCGTAGTGCGTGAACAGCAGGTCCACGTCGGTGGTGTAGACGTTGAGCCGGACGAGGTTGTCGAGCGACATCCCGGCTGCGCTCAACACGGCCTCCAGGTTGTCCAGGCTCAGGGCGACCTGCGCCGCCATGTCGCCCGCATGCTGTGGCGTGCCGTCCGCGTCCATCGCGGTCTGCCCCGAGCAGTACAGGGTTCGCGCGGGCCCGGTGACCAGCTCACCCTGGTTGAACCCCATCCCGACTGACCACATCACCGGGTTCACAGCCGATCTCTCGATTGCCACAGCATCTCCGTTCATCCTCGCGGGGCACCCCCGCATCGCACGATGGCCGTCCGGCCACGCACGGTGGAGTCTGTCGAGGAATCACGTCACCTCGTGTCAGGTATCCGGCTAGGGTCGGCACCGTGCGCGCCGACCGACTGGTCTCCTTGGTGCTGCTCCTGCGTCAGCACGACCGGCTCACCGCAGACACGCTGGCCAGCGAGCTCGAGGTCTCGACCCGCACGATCCTGCGCGACATCGAGGCGCTCTCGACAGCCGGTGTCCCGGTCTACGCAGAACGCGGGCGCCACGGCGGGTTCTCCCTGCTGCCCGGGTTCCGGACCGAGCTCACCGGGCTCACCCACGACGAAGCCCTCGCCGTGCTCACCGCCGGTCCGGGTCGCGGCGAGCAGGTCTTCGGGCTCGCCTCCGCTCTCGCCTCAGCCGTGCGGAAGGTCGTCGACGCGCTGCCTCGGAGTCACCAAGTCGCTGCGAACGACGCGGCCCAGCGGATCCTGGTCGACCCCGAGACCGACCTGCTCTCACGCCGACTCGTCGCCGACGCGGTCCCCGAGACCACGCTGGTCCAGGTCCGCCGCGCGGTCCTCAGCGGACACAAGCTGAGCATCGAGTACGCCTCCAGAGGCGGGGAACCGCAGTGGCAGACAGTCGACCCGATCGGCCTCGTCAACGTGCGCGACAGGGGCTACCTGCTGGCGACCCAGGCCGGCACGGACCGCACCTACCGGATGTCGCGGATCCTCGCCGCGGACGAGCTCGAGGTCCCTGCGGAGCGTCCCGCGCAGGTCGACCTCAGACGCGTGTGGGCGCAGCGGTGTGCACAGTTCCTCTCCGAGGGCCACCTCCCCGTCCAGGTACGGGTGAGCGCCGCCCGACGAGACCAGCTGCTCGACATGGCGGAAGCCGTGCGCGCCGAACAGCCCGAACCGAACGGGTGGCTCGAGCTGGACGTCACCTTCCAGGACCTGTGGCACGCCGAGTGGGCACTGTGGCAGCTGGGCAACGACGCCGAAGCCCTCGCCCCGCCGGAGCTGCGCACGTCGCTCCACCACCGAGCCCAGACCATGGCCGACCGCCACCGCGACCCTTCCTGAGGCGGCAGCCGCGGAGCGGCCGGCCCGGGGTCCGTCGCTGCGCCGCGAACACACCCGGACACGCCTGGATCCGGGACCTTCACGGTTGCCGCTCCCCGCGTCCGCCCCCGGGGCGGGGTGGCGCGTGACACACTGCCCCCATGCCAGACGAGGAGCCGCGCCAGGACGGCCCGTCGCTCGAGCTGCCCTCCTTCGGGCTCGGGCGCAAGCGCCGCCGGTCGACGACCCCGCCAGAGGCTCGGGCCGACGCCCCGCCCGTCGAGGTCCCGGCCGCCGAGGCTCCCCCGGCTCCCCCGGTCGCGCCGGCCCCCACTCAGCCCGTACAGCCCGTACAGCCCGTACAGCCCGTACAGCCCGTGCAGCGCGCACCCGAGACCCCGGTGTCGCCGGTGGCCGAGCCCGCCGAGCCGGTCACCCCGCCGGCCCCGGCGACGCGTCGTCCGCTGCTGCGCCGGCCGCGCTCCGTGCCCGCCGCGGGGGCCACACCGGTCGACGTCCGCCCCGGCACCGGAGCCGACCCAGGCACCCGGCCGCAGCCCGCGGTCGTCGACGAGCATCCGGCGCCGACCCGCGCCCTGCCCGCGGCCACCGCCGCGCCGGTGCGGGTCGAGCAGCCCGCCGCCCGTCCCGTCAGCCAGCCCGTCAGCGAGCCGGCACCGGCCCGTGCGCCCCGCCCGGGCCTGGCCACCGTGCTGTCGTCGGTCTCCGGGCCGGTGGCCGCAGCGATCACCGGTCTCGTCGTCGGCCTGGCCACCGTGGCCCTCACGAAGGTCGCCCTCGCGGGGTGCGAGGCCCTGCGCGGCACCTCCACCTGCGGTCGGCCCGGCTTCCTGGTGCTGATCGCGATCATGGTCGCGATGGTGCTGCTCGGCAGCGCGCTGCTGCGCGCCTTCCGTGTCGTCGAGGCCGGCAGCACCGCGTTCCTCGGCATCGGCCTGCTCTGCGTGGTGTGCCTGCTGTTCCTCGTCGACAGCCTGCTGGACCCGTGGATGGCGCTGGTGATCCCGCTGGTGTGCGTGGCGACGTTCTCGCTGGCGCACTGGGTGACGACCTCGCTGGTGGAGTCCGTCGACGCCTGAGCCATCCGCCTCCCCCAGGGAGGCGGGCGGGCGGAGCGTGGCTCAGCGGGCCGCGAGCAGCTCCGCGATCTGCACGGTGTTGAGCGCGGCGCCCTTGCGCAGGTTGTCGTTGCTGACGAACAGCGCCAGCCCGCGGTCGTCGTCGACGCCGGGGTCCTGGCGCAGGCGCCCGACGTACGACGGGTCCTGGCCGGCGGCCTGCAGGGGGGTCGGCACGTCGCTCAGCTCGACGCCGGGGGCGTCGCGCAGCAGCTCGGCGGCACGCTGCGGGGTCATCGCGGAGGCGAACTCGGCGTTGATCGCGAGGGAGTGGCCCGTGAAGACCGGCACCCGCACGCAGATGCCGGAGACCCGCAGGTCGGGGAGGTCGAGGATCTTGCGCGACTCGTTGCGCAGCTTCTTCTCCTCGTCGGTCTCGCCCAGGCCGTCGTCGACGATGGAGCCGGCCAGCGGCAGCACGTTGTAGGCGATGGTGCGGGCGTAGGTGACGGGGTCGGGGAAGCCGACCGCGGTGCCGTCGTAGGCCAGCTCGCGGGCCTTGTCACCGGCGCCGCTCACCTGGGTGGCCAGCTCCTCGACGCCGGCCACGCCGGAGCCGGAGACGGCCTGGTACGTCGAGACGACCAGGCGCAGCAGGCCGGCCTCGTCGTGCAGCGGCTTCAGCACGGGCATCGCAGCCATCGTGGTGCAGTTGGGGTTGGCGATGATGCCGCGGCGGGCGTGGGCGATCGCGCCGGGGTTGACCTCGGAGACCACCAGCGGGACGTCGGGGTCCATCCGGAAGGCCGAGGAGTTGTCGACCACGGTGGCCCCGGCCGCGGCGAACGCCGGCGCCAGCGCCCGCGACGTGGCGGCCCCGGCGGAGAACAGCGCGATGTCGAGCCCGCTGGGGTCGGCGGTGGCGGCGTCCTCGACGACCACCTCGCCGCCGGCGTACGGCAGCACCGTGCCGGCCGAGCGGGCCGAGGCGAAGAACCGCACCTCGGCGGCGTCGAAGCCGCGCTGCTCGAGGATCTGGCGCATCGCCACGCCCACCTGGCCGGTGGCACCGACGACGCCGAGGCGCACGCCGCTCATCGCCCGGTCCCGCCGTACACGACGGCCTCGACCTCGGTGGAGTCGAGGTCGAAGGCGGTGTGGGTGGCCTGCACGGCGGCGTCGATGCGTCCCTCGTCGACGATCACGGAGATGCGGATCTCGGAGGTGGAGATCATCGAGATGTTCACCCCGGCCGAGGCCAGCGCCGAGAAGAACCGCGCGGTGATGCCGGGGTGGGAGCGCATGCCGGCGCCGATCAGCGACACCTTGCCGATCTGGTCGTCGTAGAGCAGCTTGTCGTAGCCGACCTCGTCCTGGATGCGGGCCAGGGCACCCATGGCGCTCTGGCCGTCCTCGCGGGGCAGGGTGAACGAGATGTCGGTGAGCCCCGTGGAGGCCGCCGACACGTTCTGCACCACCATGTCGATGTTGACCTCGCTGGAGGCCAGGGTCTCGAAGATGCGCGCGGCCTCGCCCACCTTGTCGGGGACGCCGACGACGGTGATCTTGGCCTCGGACCGGTCGTGGGCGACGCCGGAGATGATCGCCTGCTCCATGGTGGGGTCTCCTGCTCGGGGGTCGGGGACGATCCAGGTGCCCTCGACGGTGTCGAAGGACGTGCGGACGTGGATCGGTACGTCGTGGCGGCGGGCGTACTCGACGCACCGCAGGTGGAGGATCTTCGCGCCGGACGCCGCCATCTCGAGCATCTCCTCGGTGGAGACCCGGTCGAGCTTGCGCGCCGCGGGCACGATGCGGGGGTCGGCGGTGAAGACGCCGGCGACATCGGTGTAGATCTCGCAGACCTCGGCGCCCAGCGCGGCGGCCAGGGCCACCGCGGTGGTGTCGGAGGCGCCCCGCCCCAGGGTCGTCACGTCCTTGGTGTCCTGCGAGACGCCCTGGAAGCCGGCGACGATGGCGATCGCGCCCTCGGCGATGGCGGCCTCGATGCGCCCGGGGCTGATGTCGATGATCTTGGCCCGCCCATGGGCGGAGTCGGTGATCACGCCGGCCTGCGAGCCGGTGAACGACTGGGCCTTGTGGCCGAGCTGGGCGATGGCCATCGCGACGAGCGCCATCGAGATGCGCTCGCCGGCGGTGAGCAGCATGTCGAGCTCGCGCGGCGGCGGCAGCGGCGTCACCTTCTCGGCGAGGTCGCGCAGCTCGTCGGTGGTGTCGCCCATGGCGGAGACCACCACGACCACGTCGTGGCCCTGCTTGCGCGTGTTGACGATGCGCTGGGCGACCCGCTTGATCCCGGTCGCGTCGGCGACCGACGAACCGCCGTACTTCTGCACGACAATGCCCACGGTTGGTGTCCTCGAGGTCCCGGTTGTCTGCTACGACGCGGCAGGTGGCCCCGCGTCACGACCGGTGGACGAGTCTATCCGCGCGGGGTGCCCGCGCCGCCCAGCATCTCATCGGCCGCGGCGACCGCGTCGGCGTCGAGGTCGAGGTCGACGTCGAGGCGGTCGTGGGTGACCACGGAGAGCAGCGCGTTCAGCGCGGCGCCGCCGAGGTTGCCCCACGAGGAGACGTAGGAGAACTGCCACCACCACAGCGCCTCGGCGACGTCGCCCTTGCGGAAGTGGCGCAGGCCGTTCTCCAGGTCGCTGGCGATGCTGGTGAGGTCGTCGGAGAGCTGGCTCTCCACCACCTCGGGGACGTAGGGGTCGAAGACGAACGCGTAGGTGTCGAGCCCGCCGAGCAGGTCGGAGAGGCGCAGCCGCATCTCGTCGAGGTCGGCCTCGGGACCCACGTCGGGCTGGTACTCCGCGATCGGCGTGAAGTCCTGCTGGGCGCCGAGGCGGGCGCCGGCCAGCAGCACCTGGCTGATCTCCAGCAGCAGCAGCGAGATGGTGCGCCCGGCGTCCTGCTCCTGGGAGACCGCGCGCACGGCGAGCAGGAAGCTGGCCACCTGGTCGGCGATCTGCTGGGCGAACTCCTCGGTCTCGGCGTCGAGCGGTACCCGTGCGGGCGCCACGCCCGCGGTGCCGGCCACGGCTCCGGTCGTGTCGTCGGTGTCCTGCGTCGTCTGCGTCATTCCGCTGCTCGCCTTCCTGCGAATGCCCGGCCCAGGGTGACCTCGTCGGCGTACTCCAGGTCGCCGCCCACCGGCAGTCCACTCGCCAAACGCGTGACGCGCAACCCGATGGGTCGCAGCATCCGGGTGAGATAGGTCGCGGTGGCCTCGCCCTCGAGGTTGGGGTCGGTGGCCAGGATCGTCTCGGTGACCGCACCGTCGGCCAGGCGCACCATCAGCTCACGGATGCGCAGCTGGTCGGGCCCGATGCCGTCGATGGGGCTGATCGCGCCGCCCAGCACGTGGTAGCGACCGCGGAACTCGCGGGTGCGCTCGATGGCCACCACGTCCTTGTACTCCTCCACCACGCACAGCACCGAGGGGTCGCGGCGCGGGTCGCGGCAGATGCGGCACTGCTCGTCCTCGGAGACGTTGAAGCAGATCGAGCAGAACTTGACCTTGGCCTTGACCTCCACCAGCACGTCGGCGAGCCGTCGGACGTCGACGGGGTCGGCCTGCAGCAGGTGGAACGCGATGCGCTGCGCGCTCTTCGGGCCCACGCCGGGCAGCCGGCCGAGCTCGTCGATCAGGTCCTGGACGACACCTTCGTACACGTGGGGTTCCCGGCTGTCGGGCTAGAAGCCCAGCTGGCCGGGCAGCCCCGGGACGTCGCCGCCGCCGGCGAGCGGGCCGAGGGCCTCGCTGGCCATGGCGTCGGCCTGGCTCTTCGCGTCGCGGTAGGCCGCCACGACGAGGTCGCCGAGGTCGGACAGGTCGCCCGCGTCGTTGCCGTCGAAGGTGCCGGCCGCGACGGTCACGCCGACGAGCTCGCCGACGCCGTTGACGGTGACCTTGACGGCCCCGCCGCCGACGGTGCCCTCCACGGTCGCCTCGGCCAGACGCTCCTGGGCGGCCTGCAGCTGCTCCTGCATCTGCTGGGCCTGCTGCAGCAGGGCGTTCATGTCGAAGCCGCCACCGCCGCCACCGAGCGCGTCGAAGGGGTTCTGCGTCATGGGGTCACCTCGGGGTGGGTCGGTCGGGGTCTGGGGTGGAGCGGCCGGTCGTCGTGCCCGGCGTGGAGCCGGTCGCCGTGGTGCGGTGGGAGTGCCGTGGCGCGCCGCCGTGGCCAGCATGCCCGGTGGGCGGGCGGCCGTCCCCACCGGTGTGGGTGGGACCGAGCCCGCGGCCGCGAGCGACACGGGGGCACGGGCGCCTCACTGGTGGCGGATCTCCTCGATCATCCGCGCCCCGAGCTCGCGCTCGAGCAGCTCGGCACCGCCGACCTCGTGGGTGTCGGCGTCGAGGTCGTCGGGGTGGGCGTCGGCGTCGCGCTCGGCGCTGTCGTCGGAGCGGGGCCGGTCAGGTCCCCCGGCGCGGGTCTGCTGGATCGCGCCCCGCGCCGCCGCGATCGCCCCCGGGTCGGCCGTGCGGGCCTCGACCGGCGGTGCGGCGGGTGTGGCCGGCGCGGGCACGCCTGCGGCGGGCTCCTCGTCGTCGAGCCAGGCCGGCGGGCCGGCGGGCTCGTCGGGGCCGCCGGGGCCGGCGTCGGGCGGTGCAGGCGTCGTCGCCCCCGCCGCGGGCTCGGCCGCCGGCTGCTCCGTCCGGGGACGCGCCGGGGGGGCGCTCGTCGCGGATCGGGTGACGGTGGGGGTGCCCTCGGCCTGGGCACCCGGGTCGACGATGGTCTCGACCTTCCAGTCGGTGCCGACGACGTCGATGGCCGACTGGCGCACGATCTCCCGGCTGCCGCCGTTGTCGAACGACTCCCGCGCGCCGGCGTTGGAGAACCCCAGGGTCAGCGTGGTCGCATCGACCCCCACGACCTGGGCGTGCTGGGTCAGGTGGATCCAGGTGACGCGGCGGCGCAGCTTGGTGGCCTCGACGATGTCGGGCCACAGCCGGCGCACCTCCACCAGGCTGAGCCCTCCCCCCGCCGGGGGCCTCGGGGACGTCGGAGCCGGGGTCGTCGGCGCGGCGACGGGGGCGGCGACGGGGGCGGCGACGGGGGCGGGGGCGGGAGCGGCGACGGGCTCGGGCGTCGGTGCGGTGGGCGCTGCGGCCGCCGGCTCGGGCCGGGTCTGCTGGGTCGGCTCGTCGTCCGGGTCGGGTCGAGACGCCTCGTGGTCCGGCTCGTCGTCCGGCTCGGGCTCGGGCTGGCGCTCGGGCTGGCGCTCGGACTGGTGCTCGGACTGGGCGGGCCGGCCGCGCGGCTCGGGCGCGCGCACCGCGGTCTCCTCGACCGGCGGCACGTTGACCTCCGAGCTGATCCGCGGGACGACGGCGTCGGGCGAGGCCACCGGCTCCGGCTCCATCGGCGGCTCGACCATGGCCCCGGTCTCCGGTCGGGTGCGGTCCTGGGCGGGCGCGCCGGCGCGGACGACGGGCGCCGCGGCTCCGGACGGCGCTCCGGTGATCGTCATGCGCCGCTCGAGCCGGTCGAGACGGGCCATCAGGCCCTCGGTGGAGTGGTCGGCGGCGGGCAGCAGCACCCGCGCGCAGATCAGCTCGAGCAGCAGCCGCGGGGCGGTGGCGCCGCGCATCTCGGTGAGGCCGGCGGCGACGAGGTCGGCGGCGCGGGTGAGCTCGGCGTTGCCGAAGCGGGCGGCCTGGGCCACCAGCCGCTCCCCCTGGTCCTGCGAGACGTCGATCAGGCCGGTGGCCGGCGCGTCGGGCACGGCGGCGACGATGACCAGGTCGCGCAGCCGGCGCAGCAGGTCCTCGGTGAAGCGGCGCGGGTCCTGGCCGGTCTCGACCACCTTGTCGACGACGCCGAAGACCGCCGAGCCGTCGGCGGCGGAGAACGCGTCGACCACCTCGTCGAGCAGCGCGTCGGGGGTGTAGCCGAGCAGCGCCGTGGCGAGCTGGTGGGTGACGCCCGCCGGACCGGAGCCGCCGAGCAGCTGGTCGAGCACCGACAGGGTGTCGCGCGCCGAGCCCGCGCCGGCGCGCACCACGAGCGGCAGCGCAGCCGGCTCGATCGCGACGGCCTCCTGCTCGCACAGCTGCAGGAGGTAGGCCGAGAGCAGCCGCGGCGGGATCAGCCGGAAGGGGTAGTGGTGGGTGCGGGAGCGGATCGTCGGCAGCACCTTCTCGGGCTCGGTGGTGGCGAAGATGAACCGCAGGTGGGGCGGGGGCTCCTCGACGAGCTTGAGCAGGGCGTTGAAGCCCTGCGTGGTGACCATGTGGGCCTCGTCGATGATGTAGACCTTGTAGCGGCTGCGCACCGGCGCGAAGAACGCCTTCTCCCGCAGGTCGCGCGCGTCGTCGACGCCGCCGTGGGAGGCGGCGTCGATCTCGATGACGTCGATCGAGCCCGGGCCGCCGCGGGCCAGGTCACGGCAGCTGTCGCAGACCCCGCACGGGTCGGCCACCGGCGCCTGCTCGCAGTTCAGCGCGCGGGCGAGGATGCGCGCCGACGTGGTCTTGCCGCAGCCACGGGGCCCGGAGAAGAGGTAGGCGTGGTTCACCCGGTTGGCGGCCAGCGCCGCGCGCAGCGGCTCGGTCACGTGGTCCTGGCCGATGACCTCGGCGAAGGACTCCGGCCGGTAGCGGCGGTACAGGGCGAGGGGTGACTCCACGCGTCGACCCTAGACGCCACCCCCGACAACCACCACGGCCCGGCCGGTGCCGGTGGACCGGCGCCGCGCAGCACCCGCCCCGGCTCTGCGACCGGGGCCGGACCACCGCCCGGGACCGCGCCGTGCCCGACCGGCGAAGGCGCCACGTGACACCCAGCACCCCCGCTCGGGGCCCCGACCAGCGCGATCGCGCCACTTGAGCACCCGGGCCACCGCCGGGGGCGGCTGAACCGGCGCGAGGCAGCCGTGGCCAGGCGGGGCCGGCCGGGCGACAGCGGCCGGGCGCGCCGATCGCCACCGCGATGCGACAGCCGCGCGTGGCCGGGCCGGCACGGCTCAGGGCAAGAAAAGGCCCCCCGCGCACCCGACAGAGCTCACTTACCCTTGCTGCCTTCCGGCCCTGGGGGAGTTGGGCGAGGTGCCGCCACACGGGGGGTTGGCCAGAAGTGTAGGTGAGCGCCCGGGGAGCGCCAACCCGGGCCGCGCCCGGCCCCCACGTCCGCTCCCCCACCGGCCGCACCGGGTCCACCGGCCGCGCGGCGGGTGCGATTTCACCCCCGCGCGAGGGCCCGGGTAGTCTCCGCCGCGGAGGATTCGCCTAGTGGCCTATGGCGCTCGCTTGGAAAGCGGGTTGGGTTAACGCCCTCAGGGGTTCGAATCCCCTATCCTCCGCCACCGAACGGCGCCGGCATCCCCGGCGCCGTTCGTCGTCCCGGGCCCAGCGCCCAACCCGGCGGGGATCAGCGACGCCGGGCCAGCACCGGCCGCAGCACCAGCGCGAGCAGCAGGACGCCGCCGCCGAGCAGGCCCCACCACAGCGCGTCGTCGCGCGCGGAGGCGAGCGGGTCGCCGACCGGCGGCGGCGCGGTGGCGCGGGTGTCGGGCACGACCACGCGGGTCTCCCCGAGCGTGTCACCGCGGGCGGGCAGCCGCGGCTGGGTGACGGCGTCGTCGGCCTGCACGACGCCGGCCCCGGTCAGCGGGGAGCGGACGTCGGGGCGCCCCGAGGCGGTGGCGACGAGCCGGTCGACGACCTGTGCCGGGGTCTCCTCGGGGTAGCGCGACAGCAGCAGGGCGAGCACCCCGGCGACCTCGGCGGTGGCGGTGGCGGTGGTGCCGGCCTCGTCGACGAGCAGGCACGGCGCCGCGTTGCCGCCCCACGACAGGATGCTCGCCGTCGGCACGGCCACGTCCACCTCGCTGCTGCGCAGGGGCTCGGCGGCGTCGGTCGAGGCCACGGCGACCACGTGCTTCGCGCCCGCCGGGCCGAGCACCGTCGAGGCGTCCTCGGTGGGCGAGGACGTCGCGAGCGGCACGTCGGCGGGGTCGACGGTCTCGTCCTCGACCTCCGGGCGGTCGCCGACGCCGGCGACCACGATCACACCGGCCTCCCACAGCTGCTCGACGAGCCGGGTGACCTCGGGGTCCTTCTCGACGGCCGTCGGCACGGCGACGACGTCGACGCCGGCCACCCCGCCGACCCGGTCGAGCGCCGCCTGCAGCCCGCGGGCGAGCGCCTCGGGGCTCGGGCCCAGGCCCTCGGAGTCGGGGTCGACGTCGTCGTGCACGCGGATCGGCACGACCTGCGCCGCCGGGGCGATGCCGATCGGGGTCGGCTCGTCCGACGACGCGGTCGCCGCCGCGTCGCCGGCGATGATGCCGGCGTACGCCGTGCCGCGGTGGTCGAGCACGGGGCCGGTGCCGGCGACGCTGACGCCCACCCCGGGGGCGACGGCGCCACCGGCGGGCAGCGAGCCGGAGTCGAGCAGCGCGACGGTGACCCCGGCGCCGGGCTCGGTGCCGGCGGCACGCACGGCCTCCTGCGCCGCCGGCACGCCGATGTCGGCCAGCGGCAGGCTGTCACCGCTGAGCGGGTCGTCGTTGACCACGTCGGGCTCCAGCACCTGGTCGCACGACGACGCCTCGGGGGTGTCGGCGCGCGCGGTGCCGGGCACGGCCACCACGACGCACGCCAGCGCGAGACCGGCCGCGAGCCCCCGGGCACGGACGCTCAGGCGCACGCCGTCGCCTCGTCCTCGCTCTGCGGCGGGCACAGCGCGAGGTCCTGCGAGAGGGCGACCCCGGCCTCGAACAGCTGCAGCCAGGCGTCGGGCACGACCGGGCGCTCGAAGCCGTCGTAGCCCAGCTGCACCGGGGTGTCGCCGCCCACCAGGTCGTAGGCCTTGCCGGTGGAGTCGACGACGAACACGCTGCCGCTGCGCGCGCCGTCCCAGCCGCCGACGTCGAAGAGCGCACCCGCGCCGGGCTCGACGCGGACGTCGCGCCGGGCCCGGCCGACCCCCTCGGCCGAGGCGTCCGCGCCGGGCTCGGCGTACACCTGGGCGCGCGGGGCACCTTCGGGATCGGTCTCGAGCAGGGCGCACTGGTCGGTGACCACGCGCTGCGGCAGCGCGAGGGGCCAGCGGGCCGCGTCGTAGACCCCGGAGGCCTGCGACCCGTCGGGCGGGCCGAGGGCCAGCAGCTCGCGCTCGGTACCGGCCGCGGCGTTGGCGTAGACGGTGTAGGCGAACGGCGTGAGGACCGCGGGACCGCGCTCGGTCAGCACGAAGCCGCCGTTGTCGGTCTGCAGGTAGTCGCCCACCTGTCCCTGGCTCACGCCGGGCGCGGGCTCGCCGAGGCGGCCGACGTCGAAGGAGTCGAGGCCGAGCGCCCCGCCCTCGGGGAAGAGCTGCAGCCACTCGGCGGCCACGGGCGTGGCCTCGCGCTCCGAGGCGACGCCGAGGTCGTTGAGGAACAGGTCGCGCCCCGACCCCATCGACAGCAGGTGCCGGTAGGCCTGGGCGGGCTCGGTCTCGGTGGCCGGCGCCTGGGCGATCACCCACACCTCGCGGCCGCGCCCACCCCGGCCGTCGGGGTCGGCCTCCACGACGAACGACTGCTCCGGCACGGCCCGGGCGTCGGGCTGCGCCGACAGGTCGAGCTTGATGGCCCGGCCCTTGCCGGTGCACGCCGTCCAGCCGCTCTGCACCATCTCCGAGGTGGTGGGCAGCGTCTCCGGCCCGCCCAGGATGCCGATCTCGGGCCCCAGCGGGAGGGTGTCGATGGTCTCCTGCGCGATGGTGGTCGGGGCGTCGGTGAGCCCGCCGAGCGCGAGCCGCGCCGAGGTGACGTTGTCGACCGGCCGGGCCACCGGCTCCCCCGTGGCGTCGTCGACCAGGACGACGAACGACGCGCCCTCCTCCTCGGAGATGAGCAGGCCGGGCTCGTCCCAGCCCTCGGGCGTGCGGTCGGTGAAGACGCCGGTGATCGCGGCGCCGGCCACCAGCAGCACGGCGAGCGCCGCCCCGCCGATGATGGTGCGCCCGGGCCGTGCCGGCTCCACCTCGCGTCCGCCCGGGGCGCCGGAGACGAACGCGGTGACCAGGCGGCGGCGGCTGAACGCGTGGGCCTCGACGAGGTCCTTCTTGGTGGCCACGCGCTCAGCCCGTGATCGCGGAGAACAGGCCGCTGGCCACGACCAGCAGCGGCAGCAGCGCGAGCAGCGCCACCGTCTCGACGACGTCGCCCAGGCGCCCGCCGCGCACCGACGGGGTGCGCGGCAGCAGCGTCACGGCGAGCAGCACCGCACCGGCGGCGGCCAGCACGACGGCGGTGGTGGGCCGCCAGTCGGGGTGCAGGTACATCAGGGAGAGCGCCACCGCGCCGAGCCCGGCGATGCCGCTGACCAGGCCGACGAGCACCTCCGACCCGGTGCGGTACTGCCGGGTGCGGAGCATCACCACGGGACAGGCCACGACCGCGAGGATGGTGCCGGCGAGCCCGAGACCCACCGCGAGCGGCACGATCAGCACCAGCAGCAGCCCGACGGTGGAGGAGATGGCCACCAGGATCTCGTGGGCCACCCGGGCGTCGGCGCCGACCCGGAGGGAGTCGATGTCGTCGGGGTCGTCGGTGATGTCGGCGACGGTGTAGATCTGCTCGACGGTGGTGCCGGTCATGCCCAGCGCCAGCCACGGGAAGACGCTGCCGGCCAGCACGACCACGGTCAGGGCGGTCGTGAGCACGACCGCGCCGTCGAGGTCGAGGGTGCGCAGCAGCAGGCCGGCGCCGGCGAAGACCGCGCCGACCACGACGGGCGGCAGCACCAGCGTGCGTCCCTCGCCGAGGCCGACCAGGCAGACCAGGCCCGCCCCGAGGGCAGCGGCGCCGGCGGCGGTCATCGCCGTGGCCCCGGCGTACGACGTCTCGGTCAGCACCAGGCCCGCCACCGCGGCGTACAGGCAGCCCATCCAGGCCACGGCCACCGCGGCCTCGGCCTCGCGCTGGGCGCGGGAGAGCACGATCGCGCCGGCCACCAGGCAGGTGGCGACGACGGCGGCGGCCACGCCGGCCAGACGGGCGTCGGTCTGCACCAGCAGCGCCACCGCACCCAGCGCCATCAGCAGGCCCGAGGCGCTCAGCGCGGTGCGCCGGCCCGAGGCGGGCGACCACGGCTTGAGGTCGCGCTCGACGACGTCGGTCATCGCCTCGACGACGTCGTCGTACACGCGGGGGGCGGGCTCGTCGATGCCGGCGCTGACGGTGAGCAGGCCGCCGTCCTCGACGCCCTGCATGATCAACCCGGAGTCGCCGGCGAGCTGACGGCCCTCGGCGGTGACCACGCGGTAGCCGCCGTGCACGGTGAGCGCGTCGAGCAGCCCGACGCTGCGGGCCAGCTCGGGCACCAGCTCGGCGACCGGCACCGACCCCGGCAGCACCAGGTCGACGCGTCGGGTGCCCGACGCGACGGTGACGCGCACCAGTCCGGTCGCGCTCAGTGCCGCCTGGCTCATCGGCGTCTCCTCGTCAGGCCGGACCGGTCCGGCGTCCGTTCGGGTGGGGCGGGTGGCGCGGCCGGACGTGGGACGCCCCGGGCCGGACCGGTGTGGATGCTACCCATCGGCGGGCCCCCAGGAGGGCGTACCCGAAGGCCGACGGGCGGGCGCGTGACGAGGGGGCCGGCACCTCGCGGTGCCGACCCCCTCGGGGCTCGCGTGGGTGGTGCTCAGCCGCCGAAGAGGCCGGCGCCGCGCTGGTCGGCGGCGGTGTACTCGGTGTTGGCGTTCTCGACGGCGGTGCTGGTCTTGGCCAGCAGCTGCTTCATCTCCTCGATGGCCTGGTCCCACTGGGCCTTGGCCTGGTCGTAGGCGAGGCGGGCGTTACCGACCCAGGCGCCCTTGAGCTCCTTGAGGTCGTCGTCGAGCTGCTGCATGCGGGTGTCGATCTTCTGGACCCCGGTGGCCAGGTTGCCGGCACCGCTGATCATCTCGCTGTGGTTGACGCGGATTCCGTCGAGGGACATGTCGCTTCTCCTGTGTCTGTGGGGTGGTGGTCAGACGCCGGGGGCGGCGTCGAGACCGGCCCGGATGCTGGTCATGGAGGCGGACTGGCTGTCGTCGGTCGACACGTTGTCCTTCTCGGTGGCGTTCAGGTTCTGCTCGAAGGTGTTGAGCGCGCTGACGATCTTCTGCTGCTTCTCGGCCCACTCGCGGCTGAGGTTGCCGAAGGAGCGCGCGCCCTCGCCGCCCCACTTCGCCAGGAGGGCCTCGACGTCGTTCATCAGCTGCTTCGAGATGTTGTCGAAGTCGCCCTTCGCCTCGAGGACCATGCCGCCTGCGCGGGAGAGGGCCTTTTCGCCTTGGCCGTACTCGTTGGACATGCCAACTCCTTTTCGGTGGTGCGGCCTTCGCGCCGCGGTGGTGGGGTGAGATCGGTGCTGCTGGAGGTCGGACGGGCCGGCGTCGTAGGGCTACCAGGACGGGCGTGTCGTCAAGGGATTTGACATCTCGCTCGCTGCCGTCGCCGGCCACGCATCGGTCTACCCGGGGCCTACACGACTAAACATGGACAGCTCGCGACCTGGGGACGACGTCCTAGGACGGCAGCTCGATGTTCTCCCAGAGGGTGCGGAAGACCCCGACGGCCACGACCACGCTGGCCAGCGCGCCGGCCCCCACCAGGCCCTCGGCGACCTCGGCGCGACGCGCCCACCACGCCGAGCGCCAGCCGCGGCCGGTGGCCACGGCGACCACGACCACGAGGGCGGCCACCACCACCGCGGCCCCCGCCAGCAGGGTGCCGGCGGTGTCGCGGATCAGGTCGGAGACCGCGACCAGCAGCGCCACCCAGCACACCAGCCCGGCGGTGCGCAGCAGGGCCCGCGCGGCGACGTGGCGGTAGCTGCGCGCGGCGAGCAGCAGGGCCGCGCCGCTCAGGCCGACCAGCACCCGGGCGCCCACCCGGTCGACGGGCAGCGTCGCCGAGGCGAGCAGCAGCGGGGCCGCGACCGCGACCACCACGAGCACCGCCGCCGACCACGCGGTGAGGGTGCGGGCGCCGCGCTCGGCCACGGCCGCGACGGCGGTGGGCCGCACGACGGTGCGCCCGCGCCGACCGCGGGGCCGCTCGCGCGCCGACCACGCCGTGACGGCGAGCCGCTCGAGGTCGATGAGCAGCTGGTCGGGCACGTCGACGGCGAAGCCCGGCACGAAGCGCGGCACCATCGTGGCCGCCACCACCAGCAGCGACCAGACCACCGGGGCGGGCAGGTCGAGCAGGGCGCAGCCGGTGGCGAGCAGGAACACCGCGGAGCCGACGACGATCCACACCCGCAGCGCCTCCTCCTGGCGCTCGTCGAGGGCCCGGCCGACCGCGGCCGTCAGCGCCGCGACCAGGGCGGCGAGCCCCACGACGGTCGGCAGCCGCTCGGGCGCGGGGTCCCAGGCCACCGCGAAGGCGGCCGCGCCGGCGAAGGCGGGAGCGGCCACGGCGCGGTGGCCGGCCAGGCCCCCGAGCGGGAGCACGCCCACCACCGCGGCGGCCACCAGCAGCCCCACGGTCACGTCGTACGTCGTGCCCTCGGCGCGGGTGGCGGTCCAGCCCGCCAGCGCCGCGACGCCCGCGGCGACGGTGAGCCAGAGCGTGGCGAGCGGGCCGGCGGTGTCGTCGGCGCCGCCGCCGGAGGACCGCAGCAGCCCGCGCTGGCGGGGCGCGTCGACCGGCGGGGTCGGGGTGAGGGTGACCAGGACGTCGCCGGGGCCCACCCCGGAGGCGGCCAGGGGCGCGTCGGGGCGCAGCGACGCCCCGCGGTGGGTGCCGAGCGGCGGCACCTCGGAGAGGCCGGCCTGGGCGGCGTACTCGCGGGCGACGTCGAGGACGGTGGCCGCGGAGGGCACCACCAGGTCGAGCGACCCGCGGGGTCCGTGCACGGTGAGGGCGAGGCTCTCGCCCACCTGCCTGGCTCCGGCCAAGGTGGTCTCCACGCGCCTGCGGCCCGGGCCCCCGGGCCGGCGCCGGACCCCGGGGCGTGCCGGGCGTTTGGCCCGGTCGGTCGCAGGGTAGTCGGTGCCGGCAGCGGCGCCTATCATCACCGGGCCGGCGCCCGCGGCCGTCCTCGGGTCCTGCCGCACCACCCCGCCCCAGCCCCCGCCCATCCCCCGTTCGTGGCTGCGTCGCCGACGCGTCCGCGACCGCACACCCCGATCGAGGGACCTCCGTGACCACCACGCTGCGCGGGAACCGGCTCGAGGAGCCGGCGATGCCCACCGGCCAGATCGTCCTGCAGGCACCCCCCGAGATCGAGGAGAGCGAGGGCGCCGGCGGCGTCCTGATGAACGCGATCCCGATGCTCGGCAGCCTGGGCTCGATCGTGCTGGTGGCGAGCATGGGCGGCCAGACCGGTGGCCGGTCCTACATCGCGGCCGGCATGTTCCTCTTCGCCACCCTCGGCTTCATCGTGGTGCAGATCGACCGGCAGCGGAAGCAGCGCGCCCAGAGCGTCACCGGCTCGCGCACCGAGTACCTGCGCTACCTCGCCGGCGTCCGCAAGATCGCCCGGGACGCCGCCGACCAGCAGCGCCGCGCGCTGACCTGGCACCACCCCGAGCCGGCGTCGCTGCCCTCGCTGGCCGAGGAGCGCTCGCGGGTGTGGGAGCACGGCACGGCCGACCCGCAGTTCCTCCACGTGCGCTACGGCGTGTGCGCCCAGCCGCTGGGCCTCGAGCTGGTGCCGCCGGAGTCGGCGCCCATCGACCAGGTCGACCCGGCCGCCGCCTCGGCACTGCACCGGCTGCTGGTGGTGCACCGCCTGCAGCCCGACCTGCCGGCGTCGCTCGACCTGCGCGCCTTCGACCGCCTCGAGCTGTGCGGCCCCGACGAGCCCGCCCGCTCGCTGGCCCGGGCCGTGCTGTGCTCGGCCGCCGCGTTCCAGTCGCCCGAGCACCTCGTGGTGGCCGTGCTGGCCTCCGAGCGCACGCTGGCCCACTGGGACTGGGTGAAGTGGCTGCCCCACAGCCTGAGCCCCCGCGCCACCGACGCCGTCGGCCCGATGCGGATGGTGAGCACCTCCCTCGACGACCTCGCCGCCCTGCTGCCCGAGGACCTCAGCGACCGTCCCCGCTTCGGCGCCGACGAGCGCCCCGCCGCTCCGCACATCCTGCTGGTGACCGACGGCGTCTCGTTGCCGCCGGGCAACCACGTGGTGCCGCCCGACGGGCTGCACGGCGTCACGGTGCTCGACCTGCCCGACCGCTGGGACGAGATGGACGACGCCAGCTCGCTGCGGCTGCTGCTCGACGGCGCCGTGGGGCCCGACGGGCGGGTGCCGCTGCAGGCGCTCCGGCTGCGCGAGGAGCCACTGCGCGCCCGCGCCGACCAGTGCGACCTGGCCACCGCAGAGGCCTTCGCGCGCCGGCTCACCCCCCTGCACACCGTCGCGGCGGTCCCGGGCGACGCCGCGCCGTCCGGGGAGATCACCGGGCCCACCGACTTCATGGAGCTGCTCGCCCTGGGCGACGTGCACACCTTCGACCCCGCCGTCGCCTGGCGCCCCCGCCCGGCGCGCGACCGGCTGCGGGTGCCGATCGGGAACGGCGAGGGCGGCGGCCTGGTCCACCTCGACATCAAGGAGTCGGCGCAGCAGGGCATGGGCCCCCACGGCCTGGTGATCGGCGCGACCGGCTCGGGCAAGTCGGAGTTCCTGCGCACCCTGGTGCTCGGCCTGGTGATGACCCACTCCCCCGAGCAGCTCAACCTGGTGCTGGTCGACTTCAAGGGCGGCGCGACGTTCGCCGGCATGGCCGACATGCCCCACGTCTCCGCGGTGATCACCAACCTCTCGGAGGAGCTCACCCTCGTCGACCGCATGCAGGACGCGCTGTCGGGGGAGATGGTGCGCCGCCAGGAGCTGCTGCGCTCGGCCGGCAACTACGCCTCGATCCGCGACTACGAGAAGGCCCGCGCCGCCGGCGAGGACCTCGAGCCGATGCCGTCGTTGTTCATCGTGGTCGACGAGTTCTCCGAGATGCTCTCGGCCAAGCCCGAGTTCATCGACCTGTTCGTCGCCATCGGCCGCCTCGGCCGCTCGCTGGGCCTGCACCTGCTGCTGGCCTCGCAGCGCCTGGAGGAGGGCCGCCTGCGCGGGCTGGAGTCGCACCTGTCCTACCGCGTCGGCCTGCGCACCTTCAGCGCCCAGGAGTCGCGCGCCGTGCTCGGCGTGCCCGACGCCTACGAGCTGCCGGCCGTGCCCGGCCTCGGCTACCTCAAGCCCGACCCCACCAGCATGGTGCGGTTCAAGGCGGCCTACGTCTCGGGCCCGCCGTCGGGTCGCGCGCGCGTCGTGCGCGACGAGGGCGGGCACGTGCAGGGCATCCTGCCGTTCACCGTCTCGGAGGTGCAGATGCTCGAGGCGCCCGAGCCCGAGCAGCCCGCTCAGGAGCCGACCCCCGTGCGCAGCAAGCAGGAGGGCCAGCAGAAGTCGCTGCTCGACGTCGCGGTGGAGCGGATGGAGGGCCAGGGCCCGGAGGCCCACCAGGTCTGGCTGCCGCCGCTCGACGTGCCCGACACCCTCGAGCGCCTGCTCGGCGACCTCGAGGCCGACCCCGACCTCGGCCTGGTCTCCCGGCGCTGGCGCGACCTGTCGGGTCTCACCATCCCGCTCGGCACCGTCGACCGCCCGCGCGAGCAGCGCCGCGACACCCTCACCGTCAACCTCACCGGCGCCGCCGGCCACGTCGGCGTCGTCGGCGGGCCGCGCAGCGGCAAGAGCACCCTGCTGCGCACGATCGTCACCAGCATGGCGCTGACCACCACGCCGGCGGAGTCGCAGTTCTTCGTCCTCGACTTCGGCGGCGGCACGTTCACCCCGCTGGCCCGCCTGCCCCACGTCTCGGGCGTCGCCACCCGCTCCGAGCCCGACGTGATCCGCCGCATCATCGCGGAGGTCGTCGGCATCGTCGACCGCCGCGAGGCCTACTTCCGCTCCCACGGCATCGACTCCATCGAGACCTACCGCAGCCGCCGGGCGCAGGGCCGCACCGACGACGGGTACGGCGACGTCTTCCTCGTCGTCGACGGCTGGAGCACCCTGCGCGCCGACTTCGACGACATCGAGATCCAGCTGCAGCAGCTGGCCGGTCGCGGGCTCACCTTCGGCCTGCACCTCCTCGTCGGCGCCGCACGCTGGTCGGACCTGCGCGCCGCCATGCGTGACGTGCTCGGCACCCGCCTCGAGCTCAAGCTCGGCGACCACATCGACTCCGAGATCGACCGCAAGATGGCCGCCCTGGTGCCGGCCGGACGCCCCGGACGCGGCCTGGTGGCCGGCAAGCTGCACTTCCTCGGGGCGCTGCCCCGCATCGACGGCGACGCCTCGCCCGACACCCTCGGCGACGGCGTGGACGACCTGATCACCCGGGTGGCCCAGGCCTGGACCGGCCCCGCCGGCCCCAAGCTGCGGCTGCTGCCCGACCGGATCGACCTGGCGCAGGTGCGCCAGCAGGCCGGCGCCACCGGCACCGAGGAGGGCGCGGCGAAGCCGGGCGGCCCGCTGCTGGTGGGCATCAACGAGAAGGACCTGGCCCCGGTGGCCCTCGACGTCGACCACGAGCCGCACCTGCTGGTCTTCGGCGACGGGCAGTCGGGCAAGAGCGCGCTGCTGCGGGCCTACGCCCAGGAGATCGTGCGCACCCGCAGCCCACGCGACGCGCAGATCTTCCTCGTCGACTACCGCCGGTCGATGCTGGGCGAGGTGCCCGAGGAGTATCTGCTCAACTACATGACCTCGGCCACCCAGGCCACGCCCGTGCTCAAGGACCTCGCCACCTACCTGCAGAACCGGATCCCGGGCCCGGACGTGACACCCGACCAGCTGCGCAACCGGTCGTGGTGGTCGGGTGCCGAGGTGTTCCTGCTCGTCGACGACTACGACCTGGTCGCGACCTCGCAGAGCTCGCCGGTCGCGGTGCTGCAGCCGCTGCTGGCCCAGGCCCGCGACGTCGGCCTGCACCTCGTGGTCACCCGTCGCTCGGGCGGCGCGTCCCGGGCGCTCTACGAGCCGGTCATCCAGTCGATGCGCGACCTCGCCATGCCGGGCATGCTGCTCTCCGGCAGCCCCGACGAGGGCCCGCTGATCCGCAACCTGCGCCCCGTGCCGGCCCCGCCCGGACGCGCCCGGCTGGTCACCCGCGACCGCGGCCTCGAGGTCGTGCAGACGGTCTGGACCGAGCCCACGGTCTGAGGCGCCCCCGGACGTCGGGCCCGCCCCCGGCGTCCGGAACCGGCGGTTCCCACACGCCCGGACGTGCCCGGGAGCACCCGCAGGACGACCCGCAACGAGTCGCAGGTCACCCGAGGTGGAACCTGCTCGTAACCCGGGCTCAACACCCCGGCCATCAGCGACCGCCACGCTGGGGTCTCCACCCGGGCACCGCCCGGGTCAGCCCCCAGGAGGCCGATGATGGCGAACCCCACCTTGTCCGAGCAGGACCTCGAGCGCGTGCGCCAGCAGCGGGACCTCAAGACCCGCCACTCCCAGGCCCTCGCCCGGCTCCTCGAGGAGCGCGCCGACCTGCGCGGGGTCAACGCCCTGGCCGACCTCGTCGACGACTCGCTGCGCTGGTCGGCCTAGCCGCTCGACCCCCGCGGCCCGCCGGCACCGCCCCTCGGTGCGGGCGGGCCGTGGACGGTCCCGGTGCTGGGTACACTCGCGCCGTGATCTTCAAGCGCGTGGGTGAGGGGAGGCCGTACCCCGACCACGGCCTCAGCTCCCGCGCCTGGGCCGCCGTGCCTCCCCGGCAGGTGCGTCTCGACGAGCTGGTGACCACCAAGGACACCCTGCAGCTCGCGGCGCTGCTCGACGAGGACTCCACCTTCTACGGCGACCTGTTCGCCCACGTCGTCGAGTGGCGCGGGGAGTACTACCTCGAGGACGGCCTGCACCGCGCCCTGCGTGCCGCGCTGCAGCAGCGCAACGTGCTGCACGCCCGGGTGCACGTCGTCGCCTCCGGTCGCCACGTCGCGACGGCACCGGCATGAGGAGCCGCCAGGTCCGCTCCGCGGTGACCCTCGTCGTGCTCACGCTGCTGCTCGTGGGCGGCGCCGTGTGGGGCTTCTCCGCCGCCACCAGCCCGCTCGGCGACGGCGGCGACGAGGCCGAGACCGCCGCCTGCGTCGACACCGACATCGCCCGCGGGGACCGGCTGCGGCCCCGTCAGGTGCTGGTGAGCGTGCTCAACGCCGGCGAGCGCGCCGGCCTCGCCGGTCGCACGATGCAGGAGCTCACCGACGCCGGCTTCGTGCAGGGCGACAGCGACAACGCCCCCGCCGACGCCGAGGTGGTGCGCGCCCAGATCTGGACCGCCGACCCGTCCAGCCCCGCGGTGCGGCTGGTGGCCTCCCACCTGGGCAGGGCGCCCGTCGTGCGCCGCGACACCCCCGCCGACGGCGTGGTGGTCGTGGTGGGCGACGGCTTCGGCGGGCTGGTCGAGGGCCTCGACGAGCTCACCGTGCGTGGCGCCGCCGTCGTGTGCGTGCCACCGCGCGGCTGACCGCTCCTGGCGTCCGCGCCTGCCCCGGCACCGGCACTGCGGACGTCGGCACGCTCCCGGTCTCGTCGGCCGGGGCGTTCCACTGCCCCAGGCGGCCGCCGGCGCTCACCTGGCGCAGCCGCTGCTCGGTGGTCTCGCGCTGGCGCCGGGGCGTCACCACGAGCACGTCGTCGCCGCGGCGCAGCACGGTGCGGGCCTCGGGCACCAGCGTCTGCCCGTCGCGGATGACCATCGACACCGACACCCCTGCCGGCAGCCGCAGCTCGCCCACCTCCACCCCGTGCAGGCGGGAGACCGGGCTGATCCGCAGCTGCAGCAGGTCGGCGGCCACCCGGTCGAGCGGGGCCGCCTCCAGCTCGAGGTCGCGCGGCTCGGAGCGCCGGGCCACCTTGAGCACCCGGGCCGCCAGGGGCAGCGTCGGGCCGGTGAGCAGCGTGTAGAGCACCACCATCACGAACACGATGTCGAAGAGCCGGGTGCTGCCGCCGACACCCTCGGACAGCGGGATGGTCATCAGCACGATCGGCACCGCGCCGCGCAGGCCCGCCCACGACAGGAACGTCAGCTCGCGCCACGGCACCGGTTGCACCAGCGTGCTGACCGCGACCGACAGGGGACGGGCCACGAAGGTCAGCAGCAGCCCCGCGGTGACGGCCAGGCCCACGGTGGAGAGCGTGATGCGCCCGGGCGAGAGCAGCAGGCCGAGCATGACGAACAGGCCGATCTGGGCCAGCCACGCCACGCCCTCGGCGAACGACCTCGTCGCCCCGCGGTGGGGCAGGTCGAGGTTGCCGAGCACGAGCGCGGCGACGTACACCGCGGCGAACCCGCTGCCGTGCAGTGCGGTGGCGGCGCCGTACCCGAGGAACGCCAGGCTGAGCACCGCCAGGGGGTAGAGACCCGAGGACGGCAGCGCCGCGCGGCGCAGCAGCCACCCGCCGCCGAACCCCGCCGCCAGGCCCATCGCGACACCGACGGCGAGCTCGAAGGCGATGATCGCGAGCACCACCGCCGGATGGCTGTCCTGCACCGCGCCGGTGGAGATCAGGGTGACCAGCACGACCGTGGGCGCGTCGTTGAGGCCCGACTCCGCCTCGAGGGTGCCGGTGAGCCGACGGGGCAGCGGCACGACCCGCAGCACCGAGAACACCGCAGCGGCGTCGGTGGGCGAGCAGACCGCCCCGAGCAGCACCGCCAGCTCCCACGGCAGGCCCAGCACGTAGTGGGCACCGACGGCCACCACGGCCACCGAGGTCGCCACGCCCACCGTGGCCAGCGACAGGCCGAGCCGCATCGCGGGGCGCGCCTCGCGCCAGCTGGTGGTGAGCCCGCCCTCGGCGAGGATGACCGCGAGCGCGGCGAAGCCGAGCGCGTGGGCGAGCTGGGCGTCCTCGAAGGCGATGCCGAGGCCCGCCTCGCCGAGGGCCACGCCCATCAGCAGGTAGATCAGCAGGCTGGGCAGGCCGGCGCGGGAGGTGAGCCGCACCGCGAGCACGGCCAGGAGCGTGACGGTCGACCCGACCAGCACGAACTGGTCGAGGTCGTGCACGTCGAAGGTCATGTCACCTCTGCTCGCTGGCGGGGGCGGCGCGCGCGCAGTCTATCGGCGCGCGGCCCCCGCCCCGACCGGTGCCGCGGGCCCGGACACCGCGCCTAGGCTCGCCGGGTGACCGACCGCATGCAGGTGGCCAGCCGCGCCGCCGTCCCGCCCTTCCACGTCATGGACATGCTGGCCGCCGCCGCGCGGCGTCGGCGCACCCACGGCGACCTGGTCGACCTGCTGGCCGGGCAGCCCAGCACCGGCGCGCCCCGGCCGGTGGCGGCCGAGGCGGTGCGGCTGCTGCAGTCGGGCGAGCCGCTCGGCTACACCCCGGCCACCGGGGTGCTCGAGCTGCGCGAAGCCATCGCCGGCCACCACCGGCGCCGGCACGGCATCGAGGTCGACCCCGACGACGTGGTGGTCACGACCGGCAGCAGCGGCGGCTTCCTGCTGGCGTTCCTCGCCGCGTTCGAGGTGGGCGACCGGGTGGCGCTGGCCCGACCCGGCTACCCCTGCTACCGCAACGTGCTGAGCGCCCTGGGCTGCGAGGTCGTCGAGCTGGAGACCGGGCCGGCCACCCGCTACCAGCCCACCGTCGAGCAGGTGGCGGCGCTGCACGCCGAGGTCGGCCTGCGGGGGCTCGTCGTGGCCAGCCCGGCCAACCCCACCGGCACCATGCTGCTGCCCGAGGAGCTCGCGGCGCTGGCGCGCTGGGCCGAGGAGCACGGCGTGCGGCTGATCTCCGACGAGATCTACCACGGCATCGAGTACGCCCCGCTCGACCACGGCCCGCAGGCGTCGCTGGCGCGCAGCGCCTGGGAGACCAGCCGGAGCGCGGTGGTCTTCTCCAGCTTCAGCAAGTACTTCTCGATGACCGGCTGGCGCCTGGGCTGGATGCTGGTGCCCCGCGACCTGCGCCGGGCCGTCGACGTGCTGACCGGCAACTTCACCATCTGCCCGCCGGTGCTGGCCCAGCGCGCCGCGCTCGCGGCGTTCACCGACGAGGCCCACGCCGAGCTCGACGGCCACGTCGCCCGCTACGCCGCCCAGCGGCGGGTCCTGCTCGACGGGCTCACCTCCCTCGGGCTGACCCGGCTCGCCCCCGCCGACGGCGCGTTCTACGTGTACGCCGACGTCGGCCACCTCACCGACGACTCGATGGCCTTCGCCCGCGACCTGCTCGACCGCACCGGGGTGGGCGTGGCGCCGGGCGTCGACTTCGACACCGTCGACGGCCACCGCCACGTGCGGCTCAGCTTCGCCGGGCCCGCCGCCGACATCGAGGAGGGCCTGCGCCGCCTCGCCACCGTGCTCGACCGCTGAGCCCACGGCCGGGCCGGACCGGGGTTTCACCGGGCGCCGCGCAGGGAAGGTGCGGAGGGATCCAGGGAGGGATTGCGATGCACGGCGACGTTGACGTCATGCGCAGACGAGCCGGCCAGCTGCGTGAGCAGGGCACGGAGGTGCGGGCGCTGGCCGACCGCCTCGTCGCGCGCACCGAGACCATCGGCTGGAGCGGTCGCGCCGCCGAGGCCATGCGCGACCGGGTGCGGGAGCGGGCGACGCACCTGCGCGAGGCCGCCGCGGCCCACGAGACCGCGGCGGAGTCGCTGGAGAGGCACCTCGCCCAGGTCGGCCTGGTGCAGGAGCAGATCGGCGACCGCGAGCGCCGCGCCACCACCCTCGTCACCGACGCCCGCACCCGCGTGGCGCAGCTGGAGGCCGGGGCGGGCGACGACGCCGCTGCCGGCGTCCGCCGCCTGCCCGACCCCGTCGACCGTCAGCTGGTCGCCTTCGACCCCCCGCCCAGCGGTCACCTCGACTGGCTGGACGTCGAGCTGCCCGGGCTCTGAGCCCGCGCTCGACCGCCGCCCGTCTCGACCGACGTCCCCCGAGGAGCCCCCGTGCCGACCATCGACCTGAGCAGCCCGCCGCCCCCCGCGGCCCACCTGCTCGACGCCCTGCCGCGCCGCGTGGCGCTCACCCTGCCCGAGCTGCGCCACGTCGCGGCCGCCGCGGGCGGGGCGCCGCTGCCCTTCCTCGAGCCCGACGCCGCCGACGCCTCCTCCCTCGACGGCCGCCTCGGCCTGAGCCCCGCCGCCGTCGAGGACGCCGCGTACTCCACGGCGCTGGCCTCGTTGCACGACCCGGAGACCAGCCTCGGACGACGCGGTCTGCTGGTGTCCGGCGAGGTGGACGGGGGCCTGCTCGGCGCCGTCGGCCTGCTCGCCACCCCGCAGGTCGCCCTCGACCTCGACCTCGCCGTCGACGGGGTGCAGGCCAAGGCGTGGCACCGCCAGGCCCACGACGCGGTGGCCACGCTCGCCACCGTCGACGGCGTGGTGTTCGAGCTCGCGTGGTTCCCCGCCTCGCAGTGGCCGATGGAGCTGGCCCGGGTCGCAGTCGTGCCCGAGGACGTCGCCCTGGGCGGCTCCCGCGCCCCGGCGCTGCTCGACCTGCCCTACGAGCTGGCCGACGCCGCCTCCGAGGCCGCACGCTCGGCGCGCCCCGACCTGCTGCCGGTGCTCGTCGAGCAGCACGCCGGCCGCGTGCTCGCCGACGGCGAGGTGGTCGGCACCGCCACCACCACCGCCGCCCTCGACGCGATGACCACCGAGGCCCGCGGGCGGCTGCGCGCGCTGGTGGCCGACGTCTCGGGTCCGACCACCGACGTGGTCGGCGTGGTGTCGTGGGTGCTCCTGGCCGACGGGTGGCACGCCCTGCGACCCCACCGCACCGACGGCGAGCAACGGGTGCTCGTGCGTCGTGTCGAGGCGCCCGACCTCGCCGCGGAGCTCGCGCCGGTGCTCGCCGAGGTGACGCGATGAGCGACGCGACCCGCCCGGCCACCGAGGCCGACGACTGGCAGCAGGCCCTCTCCCCCGAGGCCGACCTGCTCCCCGACGGCCCCGCCGACGGCCCCGCCGACGCCGCGACGGCCCCGACGGGGTCGCGACCGTCGGCGGTGGAGATGGCCGACGCCCAGGACCGCTACGACCAGATGATGCGGCTGGCCGAGGAGTTCGACGACGCCGGCGCGCAGGTGCGCACGCGCTCGCGCCTCGGCGCCGAGGTGCTGCGCGACCCCGACGTCACCGCCTCCGCTCCGCTGTCCCGCGCGACCTGGGCGCAGGTGGAGGAGGGCGTGCGCGCCGCGACCTCGGGCAAGCGTGGCCTGCTGACCCGCTCGATCGAGCTGGACGCCGACGCGCTGGTGCTGCGGGCCACCGTGCTCACCTACCGCTGGATCGACGAGCTGCAGAGCGCGGCGTACGACACCCTCGGCTCCATCGCGGGGCGCGCGATCGGCTACCTCGCCCCCGGGGTCGCCCTCGGCGGGGCGATCGTCTCGGCCGGCCTCATCGAGACCGACGCGCTCGACCGCGACGGGGTCGCGGCGTACCTCCACGAGCTCGCCGAGAACAATCCCGAGCTGATGGACCACGTCAGCAGCGGTGGCGGCGGACTGCTCGACGGGCTGCAGATGCGCTCGATGCTCACCGCCGGCGTGCTGGCCGGTGACCACCAGCGCTCCGCGGCCGCCGGCGGCCTGCGCGCCGCCGGCGTCGCGCCGTTCGGCGTCGACTTCGCCTCGGCGCTGCGCGACGTCGCCGGCGGGCTGGTGGACGCCGAGCCGATGGCCGAGCCGGCCACCGAGCCCGGCGCGGCGGCTCCCTCCGACGGCGCCGCCGCCTCGACCGCGCCGCGCACGATCGAGGAGCTGATGGCCACCCTGGCCACCACGCGGCGCAGCGTCAGCGTCGAGCGGGTCGCCCCGCACCGCTACATCGCCTACCTGCCCGGTCCCGGCGCGAGCGGCGGGCGCCGGCTGCGGCTCGTCGGCGGCGACCACACCGCCTACGACGCCCAGGTGGTGGCCGCGCTCGAGGCGGCCACCGCGGGTGACCCCGACGCGCGGGTGATGCTGGTCGGCTCCGCCCAGGGCGGCGTCGCCGCCGCCGAGCTGGCCGCGAGCGCCGACTCGCCGCACTTCGTCATCGACCAGGTCGTCACCGCGGGCTCCCCCTCGGCGCAGGTGGCGCGCATCCCGGCGCCCACCCGGGTGCTCTCGCTGGAGGACCGCTCCGACCCGGTGGCCCTGCTCGGCTCGCTGGTCAACGCCGGCCTGGACAACCGCCTGACCGTGGTCTTCGACCGCGCCGGCGAGCCCGCCGGCGACGGCGCCGGGCAGGCCGGCAACGACTACGTCGCGGGCGGCCGCGCCGCCGACGCCGCTGCCCACCCCGAGCTGCGCGCCGAGATCGAGCGCATCCAGGGCCTGGGCTACCTCGCCGGCTGAGCCCGCGGCGCGTCCGGCTCCCGCACGCCGAACCACTGCTCGGCGCCGAACTCCTCGAAGCGCTCCACCACGGTGAACCCCAGCCGCGCGGCGAGGCGCAACGAGCGGTCGTTCGCGGTCTGGGTGCACAGCACCACGGGCTCGCCGGGTCGCGCGGTGGCGAACCAGTCGAGCACCGCCGCGCACGCCTCGGCGGCGTACCCGTGGCCCCAGGCGTGCGGCAGGAACAGGTAGCCGAGCTCGGCCACCCCGGCGGCCACTCCGGCGGCCACTCCGGCGCCCGTCTCCTGCCCGACCTCCTGGGGCAGGCGGCCCGGGCGTGCGGCGTCACGGCGCCCGAGCGAGACGACGCCGACCACCGCCGCCTCGAGGTCCACCACGAGGAGTCCCGGCCGCCGCCGGGGCACCTCCGGCACCTCGCGCTCGAGCTCGTCGCGCGGCCGGGGGCCGCCGAGGAACGTGTGGACCTCCGGGGAGGCGTGGAGCTCCACCAGCGTCGCCCGGTCGCGGGCCTCGGGCTCGCGGAGCAGGAGCCGCTCGGTGGTGATCGGGGCAGGCGGCCAGGCGACAGGAAGGAGGTCGGCCACGCCGGAAGCCTACGAGGGCCACGCGGTCGCGGACCGCTCGCGGCCTCAGAGCACGTCGTGCACGAACGCGCCGAGCTGGGCCAGGTTGCGGCACTCCACCATCGGCACGACGTCGCCGTAGCGGGCGGCCGCGGAGTCACCGGTGTCCCAGTGCCGCCGGTGCTCGGGGTTGAGCCACCACGCGTGGCGGATGCCGTGGGTGAGGTCGCGCAGCACGTCGAGGTGCAGGTCGGCGTAGTTCGACCGGGCGTCGCCCAGCACCAGCAGCGACGAGCGCGGGCCGAGGGCGTCGGCGTGGTCCTCGCGGAAGCGGGTGAGCGCGCGGCCGTAGTCGGTGCGCCCGAAGCGGGCGGCGTGGGCGGCGCTGGCGGCGAGGTCGGCCATCACGTCGACCAGGTCGGCGCCGGGGGTGAAGCTGGCGGTGACCTCGTGCACGTCGTCGACGAAGGTGAAGGCCCGCACCGCCTGGAACTGGTCGCGCAGCGCGAAGACCAGCATCAGCGTGAACTGCGCGAAGTGGGCCACGCTGCCGCTGACGTCGCACAGCACGACGAGCTCGGTGCGGTGGGGCCGCCGCGGCTTGTGGTGGGTGGTCACCGGCACCCCGCCGGTCGACATCGACGCCCGCACGGTGCGTCGGAAGTCGAGCGGGCCGCGGCGGCGGGCGTGCTGCTCCTGGGTGAGGCGGGCAGCGAGCCGGTGCGCGAGGGGCTGGATCTCGCGGCGCAGCTCGACGAGGTCGGTGCGGCGCATGGAGAGGAAATCGAGGCGGTCGATGGCGGGGCGCATCGCGACCTTCGCGACGTGGTCGGCTCCCTTCTCCTCACCGATGCGGCGCCGGGCGTCGGCCTCCACGCGGCGGGTGAACTCCCCCACCCGCCGGGTCGCCGCGCGGGTGGCCTCCTCCTCGCCTCGACCGCCCGCGGCCAGGCCGGTGACGATGCGGTCGACCAGCTCGCCGGGCGCCACCCGCTGCAGTGCCGTGTACGCCGACCACGACGACAGCCCGGGTCCGCGACCGGGCATCGTCCCGAACCGCCCGACCATCTCGGCGGCGAGGCGGGCCAGCGCGTCGTCGTCGCCGGTGAGCAGGGCGTCGAGCAGCCGCTCGCGGAAGTCGCCGAGGGCGGCGGCGTTGTCTCGCACGCCCTCCCCCGCGGCGTCCGGGCCGTCGGCGGCCGCCGCGTCCCCGTCGTCCGCACCGTCGTCCGCGCCGTCGTCCCCGGCCCCGCCGGAGGGCGACCCGTCGAGCGCGAGCCCCCCGTCGCCGACGAGCCTCGGGAAGTACAGGTCGAAGAGCCCGTCGAACGTCGGACGCTGCGCCTGCCGCTTCACCAGCGTGGCGGCGTACCCCTCGCGCACCAGGGTGCGGTCGTCCCAGCTGAGCGCGCCGACGGCGGCGATGGCGTCGAGGTCCTCGGCCAGCGACACCGGCAGCCCGGCCGCCCGCAGCGCCTCGAGGAACGCGATGTGGCGCTCCAGCAGGCCGCTGCCCGGCGTCGACGGCGAGGTCATGCCCGCAGCCGCAGCTCTCGCACCGCACGCTCGTGGTCGGTGGCGTGCTTGAGCACGACGCCGAGGGTGTCGGTGACGGCCTTGTCGTCGAGGTCGCGGATCTCCAGCGCGATCAGGGTGCGGGCCCAGTCCACCGACTCCGCGATCGACGGCGCCTTCTTCAGCTCCAGCTCGCGCATCCGCCCGACCATCGCCACCAGCTGCTCGGCCACCCGGTCGTCGAGGCCGGGCACCTGCGAGACCACGATCTCCCGCTCGCGCTCGGCGTCGGGGTAGCCGAGGTGGAGGTAGAGGCAGCGGCGCTTCACGGCCTCCGACAGCTCGCGGCTGGCGTTGGAGGTCAGCACCACGAAGGGCTTGCGCACCGCGGTGACGGTGCCGAGCTCGGGGATGGTGACCTGGAAGTCCGAGAGCACCTCGAGCAGCAGGCCCTCCACCTCCACGTCGGTCTTGTCGACCTCGTCGACGAGCAGCACGGTGGGCTCGTCGCGACGGATCGCGGTGAGCAGCGGACGGGTCAGCAGGAACTCGTCGGTGAAGATGTCGTCGTGGGTCTGGTCCCAGGTGGCGCCGTCCTGGCCCTGGCTGGCCTGGATGCGCAGCAGCTGCTTGCGGTAGTTCCACTCGTAGAGCGCCCGCGCCTCGTCGAGGCCCTCGTAGCACTGCAGCCGCACCAGCTCGGCGCCGGTGGCGCGGGCCACCGCCTTGGCCAGCTCGGTCTTGCCGACCCCGGCCGGACCCTCCACCAGCAGCGGCTTCTCCAGCGCCCCCGCGAGGTACGACGTGGTCGCGGTGGCCGGGTCGGCGAGGTAGCCGGCCGCGGTGAGCCGCTGCGCGGCCTGCGCCGGGGAGGAGAACCAGGGAGAGGTCATGGACCCATCCTGACGCACCCGCCCGCGCCACCACGGGGCCGGCGACCGCTCGTCGGGCGCAGGCGACCGCTCGTCGCAGCGCCGTCCCGCGGGCGGCCGCCCCCGTCACCCCCGGGCGGCGGGATCGTTGGAGGGGGCATGCGACGCCGTCCGCCCGCCGCCGCCCTCACCGCCGTACGCGTGGTGAAGGGCACCGTGCTCGCGCTGCTGCTGATCCTGCTGGTCGGCCTGCCGCTCGGCAGCGGCCCGGGCGCCGGGCCCGCCGACCTCGCCGGCCGCGCCGGCCATGCCGACCACTCGGACCGGGACGTGCCGCGGGTCGTGGCCCCCGACGGCCGTACGCGCTGAGGCTCAGCCGGCCACCAGGGTCAGCACGACCCCGGCGACCGCGCACACGGCCAGGCTGCGCAGCACCGGCCACCCGCGCCAGAGCACGAGCACGCCGCCGAGCACGGTCACGGCCACCGCGAGCGGGTCGAGCGAGCCGAGCACCGGCAGCTCGAGGGCCAGCGGCCCGGTGTCGACGCGGCGGGTGTCGGTGAACAGCGTGTGCACCGCGAAGTACAGCGCGAGGCTGGCGATGACGCCGACCACCGCGGCGGTGATGCCGGCCAGCGACGTGCGCAGGGCGCGGTTGCCGCGCAGCCGCTCCACGTAGGGCGCGCCGAGCAGGATGAACAGGAAGCACGGCACGAAGGTGACCCAGGTGGTGAGCAGCGCGGCGAGCACCGCGGCCAGCCACGGGTCGAGCGAGCCGGGGTCGCGGTAGGCGCCGACGAAGGCGACGAACTGCACCACCATCACCAGCGGGCCCGGCGTCGTCTCGGCCAGGGCCAGGCCGCGCACCATCTCGCCGGGGCCGAGCCAGCCGTAGACGTCGACCGCCTGCTGCGCCACGAACGCCAGCACGGCGTAGGCCCCGCCGAAGGTGACCACGGCGGTGCCGCCGAAGAACAGCCCCTGGTCGACGAACACGCTGTCGCGCCCGGCGAGCAGGGCCGCGAGCGCCACCGGGGCCACCCACAGCAGCAGGCCCAGGCCCAGCACCTGGGCGTTGCGGACCCGCGACGGCGGGGTGGCGTGCAGGGCGTCGTCGGGCACCAGCGGGGCCGGGCCGTCGTCGGCCGCGGCGGCCGGGGCGCTGCCCAGCGCGGGCAGCCGGCGGCCGAGCAGCCAGCCGGCCAGCGCCGCCGCGGCGACCACCACCGGGAACGGCACCCCCAGCGCGGCCAGCGCCACGAACGACGCGATCGCGAGGCCCACCAGCGCGGGGTGGCCGAGCGCCTTGCGGGAGAGCCGCGTGACGGCCTGCACCACGATGGCCAGCACCGCCCCCGACAGTCCGAGGAACAGCCCCTCCAGCAGCGTCGTCTCGCCGTACCCGACGTACAGCGCCGAGAGCGCCAGCAGCGCGACCACCCCGGGCAGCACGAACAGCACGCCCGCCACGAGCGCACCCCGCAGCCCGTTGAGCAGCCACCCGACGTACGTCGCGAGCTGCTGGGCCTCCGGGCCGGGCAGCAGCGTGCAGTAGGACAGCGCGAACAGGAACCGCTGCTGGCCGATCCAACGGCGCTCCTCGACGAGCGTGCGCTGCATGACCGCGATCTGCCCCGCCGGCCCGCCGAAGGTCTGCAGCGAGATGAGGAACCACGCCCACGTCGCCTCGCGCAGCGGTACGACGTCGGCCTGCGCCTGGTGCTGCTCGCTCATCGCGTTCCTCCGGTCGTGGCCCGATCGCACTGGTCGTCGCGCCTCGGACGACCGGCAGCAAGGATGCCGCACCGGCCCGTGACGCCGTGGACGGCCGTTCCCGCGGCCATCTCTGCAGGTAGCACGCGGGGCCGGCGGAGGGTCGACGTGCCGCTGTCAGGCCCGGCAGCGTGACGGGTGTGGCACGTCCGGGGTGCGCGCGCGTGCGGGAGGCGGCAGGGTGGGCACGGTGACCCCGCGACCGCGCCCCGCGAACGGCGCCGCGGGTCTGGTCGGCCTGTGCACAGCCGCACTGCTCGTCGGCTGCGGCGCGGACGCCGACGTGCGGGCCGGTGACCGCATCGACCACGACCGGATGGCCGAGGTGGCCGCCGACGCCACGGCCACCGCCGACCAGGTCGTCGAGGCGGGCAGCGCCGTGGACGCCGCCGGGGTCGACGGCACCACCTTGGTGACCTACACCGTGCACCAGGACACCAGCGAAGGCCGCTCGGCCGGGGCCTGGCGGCTGCACGACGGCGACGGGAACGTCGTGGCGACCGAGCTGGCGGGGGTCACCGACGAGGGCGCCGCCACGACCGACGTTCTCCCGGCACCCGGTGGCTACGTGGTCAACGAGCGCGGCGGCCCGGTGTGGTTCGTGAGCCCGGACGGCGCCCGCGCGCGTGCCACCCGCGCCGCGCGGCCTCTGGTGCCGTGCCCCGGCGACGTGCCGCTCCAGGACGGCACGACCCGGTTGGTCCGGCCCGCCGACCGGACCGTCTTCGTCGCCGCACCCCGGGGTCCCGGGGGCCGGCAGGGGTGGACCGTGGCCGACGACGGCACCGTGTGGGTGCAGCGCCTGGGCCGGGCGGGACGCACCCCGTTCGACCGCAGCACCCCGGCAGGCCGGTGGCGACCCGTGGCGACCTGGACCCCCGAGGCTCCCGGCCAGTGGGTGAGCGGTTCCGCCCTGACCACGGTGGGCGCGCGAGTGGTGGTGCCGGTCGTGGCCGAGGAGAGTGGCGACCTGGAGGACGTCACCTTGGTGGGCCTGCTCGTCCGCCGCTCGGGTGCGCCCGCCGGCCGCCCGTGGGACCTGCTCGAGGTCGGCCTCCCCGGCACCGCGTGGTGGGACGCGCGCGCGGTCGCCGTCGACGAGGGCACGGTCGCCGTCGGCGCCTGGGGCGAGGCGCCGTACCTGGTCGACCTCGACACCGGCGCGTCACAACCGGTCGCGATGCCCACCGACGAACGCGGTCGGACCTTCGACGTCGAGGCCGGCGCGTTCTACGCCACCCACCGCGAGCACGCTGACGCCCGGGTCAGCCACGACCGGGGCGCCACCTGGGCACGCCTCCCGCACTGAGGGGTCGGGCCGTGGCCCTGCCGGGTGCGCACACGGCGCCGGGTCGCCGGCCCGGGGAACGCGAACGGCCCTCCCCCGCACGTGCGGGAGAGGGCCGTTCGACTGGCGGTGGCGGTGGGATTTGAACCCACGGTGGGTTTGACCCCACACATCATTTCGAGTGATGCACCTTCGGCCGCTCGGACACGCCACCGCGGGAAAAGATACCGGAGGCGGTGCGGGCCCGCGAATCGGTGCCCGGACCCATCGTCGAGCAGGTCCTGGGGTCAGTCGCCGACGAGCAGGACGTGCAGGGTGCGCGGGCCGTGGACGCCCTCGACCCGGTCGAGCTCGATGTCGCTGGTGGCGCTGGGGCCGCTGATCCAGGTGAGCGGACGGGCGGGGTCGAGCAGCGTCACGGCGTCGGGGACGTCGGCCACGACCTGGTCGGTGCGCACGACGCACACGTGGAGGTCGGGCACGAGCGTGATGGCGCGCCGGCCCTGGTCGGCCTCGTGGTCGAGCACGATCGTGCCGGTCTCGGCGATGCCGACGCGGGCGGCGGTGACCACCGCGACGCAGTCGTCGAGGTCGGCGGCCGAGAGCCCGTCGTCCACGACCGAGCGCGGGACGTCGACGCCGAGGCCCGGCGGCACGACGACGCGGCCCGAGGCCGGCAGCGCCGCGGCGACCCGGGCGGCCAGCTCGTCGGGACGGCAGCGCTCGACCACGGCGCGGTAGTCGGTGACCCGGTCGTCGAACAGGTCGACCAGCGCGTCGTGCGCCGCCGGGACCGCGCGGGGCGCGACCACCGGGGCGGGCTCGGGTGTCACGCCCTCGAGGGCGCTGCGCACCCGGGCGAGGATGTCGTCACGGGCGCTGCTCATGCGTCCTCCTGGGGGACTGGTGTCGACGGGTGGTGTCGAGACGCCCGCTCCTCAACCACCGTCGGGGCTCCCCTCGGTGCGGCCGCCGTCGGTGCGGGCGTGCCAGGCGCGGAACGACTCGGCCGGCGGGGCGGGCAGGTCACGGGCACCGGTCCAGGCGGCAGCGGGGCCGGGCAGGCGCCCGGCGGCGGCGCGTCCACCGGGCAGGGCGGTGCGCGAGAAGCGCGCCATCACCCGTCCCGACAGCCCGGAGGCCTTCTCGACCAGGCCCAGGCGCCGGGCGTCGGTGAAGGCCCAGGCGGCGCCCTTCATCGCGACGGCCTCCGCCTTCGGCACGAGGTCGCCGCGGTGGCCGTCGACGACCTTCGAGCGCAGGTGCACGAGCACCTCGGGGATGTCGATGCGCACGGGGCACACCTCGAAGCAGGCCCCGCACAGCGACGAGGCGTACGGCAGCGAGTCGGTCTGCGCGTCGCCGGTGCCCTTCATCAGCGGGTTGAGGATGGCGCCGATCGGGCCGGGGTAGACCGAGCCGTAGGCGTGGCCGCCGGTGCGCTCGTAGACGGGGCAGACGTTGAGGCACGCCGAGCAGCGGATGCAGCGCAGCGCCTGGCGCCCGACGTCGTCGGCCAGCGCGCGGGTGCGACCGTTGTCGAGCAGCACGACGTGCACCTCCTGCGGGCCGTCGCCGGGGGTGACGCCGGTCCAGGTCGAGGTGTAGGGGTTCATCCGCTCGCCGGTCGACGAGCGGGGCAGCAGCCGCAGCAGCGGGTCGAGCTCGGCCCAGGTCGGCACGACCTTCTCGATGCCGACCACCGAGACCAGCACCTCGGGCAGGGTCAGGCACATCCGCCCGTTGCCCTCCGACTCCACGACGACCAGCGTCCCGGTCTCGGCGACGGCGAAGTTGGCACCCGAGACGCCGACCTTGGCGCGCAGGAACTTCTCGCGCAGGTGGAGCCGCGCGGCGCCGGCGAGCTCGGCCGGCACGTCGGTGAGGTCGTCGGGGGCCGGACGGCCGGCCTCGGCCATGTGGTCACGGAAGATCTCGCGGACCTCGGCGCGGTTGCGGTGGATCGCCGGCACCAGGATGTGGCTGGGCAGGTCGTCGCCGAGCTGCACGATGAGCTCGGCGAGGTCGGTCTCCCAGGCCGCGATGCCCTCGGCGGCCAGCGCGGTGTTCAGGTCGATCTCGGCGGTGGCCATCGACTTCACCTTCACGACCTCGTCGACGCCGTGGGCCTTCGCCACCTGCGCGACCACGGCGCAGGCCTCGGCGGCGTCGCGGGCCCAGTGCACGGTCGCGCCGGCGGCGGTCAGGCTCGCCTCGAGCTCGACGAGGTGGGCGTCGAGGCCGTGCAGCGCCCGCTCCTTGACCGCGGCACCGGCCAGCCGCAGCTCCTCCCACTCCGCGACCTCGGCGACGACCTTGCTGCGCTTGGCGCGGATGGTGGCGGTGGCGTGGGCCAGGTTGTGCCGCAGCTGGGTGTCGCCGAGCGCCTCGCGGGCGGCGGTGGGGAACGGCGGCATGCCGACGAACGTGCGGCTCATGCCACGTCTCCGCTCGGGGTCGCGGCCTGCACCGGGGTGGCCTCGGCAGGCGCGGCCAGCACCGGCGCGTCCTCGGTGGCGGCGAGCACCTCGGCGAGGTGCACCACGCGTACGCCGGAGCGCTGTCGCGAGAGCAGCCCGCCGACGTGCATCAGGCAGGAGTTGTCGCCGGCCACCAGCACCTCGGCGCCGGTCTCGCGCACGTGGCGGGCCTTGTCGGCGCCCATGGCCACCGAGGTGTCGGCGTTCTTCACCGCGAAGGTGCCACCGAAGCCGCAGCACTCCTCGGCGCCGGGCAGGTCGACCAGCCGGATACCGCGCACGGCCTCGAGCAGCCGACGGGGCCGGTCGCCGACCCCGAGCATCCGCAGCGAGTGGCAGGTGGGGTGGTAGGTGACGCGGTGGGGGAAGTAGGCGCCCACGTCGGTGACGCCCAGGACGTCGACGAGGAACTCGCTGAGCTCGTGCACCTTGGGCGCGGTCTGCTCGACCGCCCGCTCCAGGGCGCGGTCGCCGCTGCGCCGCGCCACGATGCCGTGCTGGTGACGCGCCGAGCCGGCGCACGAGCCCGAGGGCGTGACCACGGCGTCGTAGCCGGCGAAGGCGTCGACGAAGGTGCGCACCACCGGCACCGCCTCGTCGAGGTAGCCGGTGTTGACCATCGGCTGCGCGCAGCAGGTCTGCGCGGTCGGGAACTCCACGTCGACGCCGAGGCGGCGCAGCAGCGTGAGCACGGCCCGCCCGGTGTCGGGGAACATCGCGTCGTTGACGCAGGTGACCATCAGTGCGACCCGCACGAGCATCTCCTCCTAGACGGGCCGACCGGCCCCGGGCCCGACGCTACGCCGGTGGCGCAGCGAAGGTGTGCCCGCCGTCACTGTTTGAAACGATTCATACCACACCGTCGACCTGGCTCACCACACCGAGATGGCCCTGGCCGAACGGGTCGCCGTCACCCGTTGACCCACCTGTCGGCCCGCACCCGCACCTGTCGGCCCGTGCGACGGCCGACAGGTGCGGGTTTCACCAGCCGGCTGGTGAAACCCGCCATGGCCCGGCGCCGGGCCCGGCCGGCGCCCGAGGGGGGCGCCGGCCGGGAGGCTCAGCCGAGCGGCACGTCGACGTACGGCACCAGGCGCACCGGGCCGACGAGACCGTAGGCCTGGCGCGCGGCGACGGCGTACACCTCCGGGGTGACGGTGCGCAGCCGGTTGATCAGCGTGGTGGCCACCTCCACCTCGATGACGTTGACGCCCTTCTTCAGCGCGTGGCCGAGGTCGACCGCCGGGTCGAGGGGGTCGAGGGGGTCGAGCCGCGTGCCGTTGACGCTGACGCGGAAGGTGTCGTTGACCTCGCCGAGCTGGAGCACCGCACCGTCGACGAACCGGGTCCAGTCGGAGCCGAGGTCGACCTCGGTGCGGTAGCGCCCGATGCCCGAGGTGTCCTCGAGGCCGGGGATCGACGACCACGGCACCAGCGCGTCGAGCGCCACCTCCACCACGGGCTTGACCGTCTCGGTGGCCGTGGCGCCGGGCTTCCAGTCCTCGACGGCCAGCGACCACGTGGTGAGGTCCATCGCCTCGCGCACGCGCTCGATCGTGGTGGTGACCACCTTGCCGTTGCCGCGGGTGGTCTGCACCTCGCCCGCGGTGCTGGCCCGCACGCTGAGGCGGTGGCCGTCGCTGAGGACGGCGTCGGCGGTGGTCGAGCGCGCCGAGGGGGCCCGCCGTCCGCGCGCCGGCGGCACCAGCGCGATGATCGTCGACTGGCCCGGCAGCAGGTCGACGCCCACCCGCACCCGGTCGCCGTCGCGCTCGTGCACCGCCACCGGCACCGCCCGTCCCGACCAGGCGTCGAGCTGCACCGGCACGGCCGAGGGGTCGGCGGCGGTCAGCCAGAGGTCCTGGGTGACGCGGGTGAGGCGGCGGTTCTCGGCGTGCTTGGCGTTGGCCACGTAGTACAGGTCGGTGTCGCGGAACCTGCGCCGCACGGTCATCACCGTCGACGTCTCGTGCACCACGTCGCGCTCGACGCCGAGCTCGGCCAGGGCGGTGGGGATGCCGGTGTCGACCAGCACCTGCCGCGTCGTCGGGAGCGCCATGATCTGGTCGAGCAGTCCGCGCAGCTCCTCGGTCTCCCCCGGCTCGGCGAGACCCACGGGAGCGGCGGTCGACCAGTCACCGAGGAACACCACGGGCAGGCCCTGCGTCGCGAGCTCCAGCAGGCGGCGGGCGGTGGCCACGGCCATCGTCCGCTCGCCCCCGCGGAACTGGTCGGGGCCCACGATCACGGCCTTGTACGCCGGCCCGGCCGGGGCGAGCCGGCCGTCCTCGACGACGGCGCGCGGCAGCTCGAGCAGCGCCGGGGTGGCGAAGGAGTGCGTCCAACCCGTGGGGATGCCGACGTTGGTGGCCCAGGGGGCGCCGATGCCGGTGGAGGTCCAGCCCTTCTGGCGCAGGAACACCACGTCGTAGACCGGTCGCCCGGTCTGCAGCACCAGCTGGGTGCGGGCGAGGTAGTCGGCGACGTCGCGCACGTGCTGCCAGGTCGGCGTGCGCGGGCCCCAGGCCTCGCCGTACCCGATCGCGCCGTTGTAGTACGGCGAGAACGCCGCGAAGCCCGGCCAGGTGACGCCCGGGGCGTCGGCGTAGGCGAAGCCGTGCAGGACGGCCATGTTGACGCCGCCGGCGTAGATGCTGTTCAGCGTCTGCAGGGCGCGGTCCCAGGTGGTCTGGTAGGCGGCGCCGAAGTAGCAGGCGGCCTCGCAGGAGAGCACCTTGGTGCCGCGCATGTCGCGACCGCCGGCCATCACGCGGTAGTCGTCGAGGTTCTTGAACCCCAGCGACTCGGTCTCCGGCACGTCGAGGAGCGCGGCGTGCTCCACGGTGTCGGTCTCCAGGCCGTACGGCTGCACGCGCAGGCCCATGCCGAGGCTGCGGGCGAAGGCCTGCACCGGGAGCAGGTGGTGGTCGCGGTAGAGGTCGCTGAGCACCTGGTTGAAGTCGTCGCGCACCCGCGTCGTGGTGACCGGGTCGAAGGCGTAGAGGTACTTCTCGTTGGCCTCCACCACGACCGGCAGGTAGGGCGTCAGCTCGTAGCCGGCGCGCTTCGCGAACTCCTCGAGCATGCGAGGGGTCCAGATGGTGGCGTCGGTCTCGATCTCGAGGGAGTCCTCGAAGAGGTAGCCGCCGGCGGCGCCGAGGAGCTTGCGCATCTGGGAGTCGAGGATCCGGTCCTCCCACAGGTCGATCAGCGCGCGCGAGCCGAGCGCGGCGAAGTGGTCGACGACGTAGGAGCGCGGCGAGGTGTGGGGGCCCGCCTCGGGCTCCTGGGCCGAGCCGCGGCGCCAGTAGGACAGCAGCACCCACGGGCCCTCGCCGGTCGCGGTGAACGAGACGCGGCCGTCGACGACCTGGTCGGTGAGGTCGACGCGGGAGGCCTCGTCGAGGGTGGTGACGGCGCGCACGGTGCCGAGGTCGCGGTAGGCCTGCACGGCCACCAGCGTGCGGCGGGTGCTGCCCTCGTGGGCCTCCACGACCGGCTCGGGCACGACGTCGTCGTACGTCGCGCCGGCGGCGAGGGAGACCGCACCGTGGGCCAGCTCGGTGCAGGCGGCGTCGTCGTCGGGGGTGATCGTGGAGACCGCGGCCGGCCACGACGGGCCCACCGTGATGTCGATGCGCACGTCGCGGCGCGCGCCCTGGCGCAGCGCCGCCTTGACTCCGGCCACCCAGGCCGGGGTGCCCCAGCCCTGGGTCTCCAGCGGGATCTCGATGTCGCGGGCGCGCAGGCTGTGGGTGACGTCGGCGATCTCGAGGACGCCGAAGCCGGCGTCGGCCACCTGGTCCACCTCGCGTCGCACCTGGGCGGGGGTCACCGCACCGTGGGGCCACCACCAGCGGAAGCCGGCGGCGGTGGCGGTGGTCGGGGCGGCGAAGCGGCGGGCCAGGCCCTTGGGCAGGCCGTTGACGGCGGGGCCGGCCGAGCCGCCCTTGGCCGCGGCGGCGGCGGGCGCGGCGGCCACGGCACCGGCCGCGCCGGAGGCGACGGTGACCCCGGCGGCGACCGCCGAGCCGGCGAACAGGCGACGGCGGGTGAGGCCGGCGCGGGGGGTGGTGCCGGCGGTCGGGCGACCGGACGAGGCGTCGTGGGACATGGGGGGTGGTCCTCCGAGTGAATCGATTCAGTGGACCGCCAAGGTAACCGTCGTCACACGCCGGCGACACCGTCTCGACCCGTGTTGGCCGGTTGCGGCCAGCGCCGGCCCTAGATCAGCCGGCGGCGCACGGCGGCCACCACCGCCTCGATCGTGGAGTCGACGCCGAGGTGGTCGGCGGCCCCGCGCAGGCGCCGGCGCACCGTGCGCTCCGAGACGTCGAGACGCCGGGCGACCGACTCCACGGTCAGGCCCTGCGCCACCAGCGCGAGGACGGCGAGCGCCTCCTCCCCCGGCTCCTCGTCGACCGTCCCGGTCACGTCACGGGCCGTCAGCGCCGCTGCGGGAGGCGGGCCTCGGCGGCGTCCCAGTCGAGGCCGGGGCGCGGCTCGTGGCGGCGCAGCTCGTGGGTGGCTCGCACGAGCGCCCGCATCGCGGCGAGGTCGGGCAGGTCGGCGCCCAGGGTGCGGGCCTGCACCAGCACGTTGCCGAGCGCGGCCGCCTCGGCCGGCCCGGCCAGCACCGGCAGCCCGCAGGCGTCGGCGGTGAGCTGGCACAGCAGCCTGTTCTGCGAGCCGCCGCCGACGACGTGCACCACCGGCACCCGGCGTCCGGCGAGCTCGCAGGCGGTGCGGAGGTGGCGACGGTAGGCCAGCGCGAGCGAGTCGAGCACACAACGCACGAGCGCCATCCGGTGCTCGGGCTCCGGCTCCCCCGCGGCCCGTGCCAGCGCCACGACGCGGTCGGGCATCGGGTCGGTGGTGGTGCTCGGGCGCAGCAGCGCCGGGTCGTTGATGTCCACGACCGTGCGCAGCGCCGGCGCCTCGCCGGCCCCGGCCAGCAGCGTCGGCAGGTCGACGCCCACCAGGCCCTGCTCCGACCAGGCGCGCACGCACTCCGAGAGCACCCACAGACCCATCACGTTCTTGAGGAACCGCACGGTGCCGTCGACGCCGCCCTCGTTGGTGAAGTCGGCCAGCCGTGCGGCCTCGCTCAGCACCGGCTCGTCGAGCTCCAGGCCCACCAGCGACCAGGTGCCCGAGGAGATGTAGGCGACGTCGTCGGGGTCGTCGCCGTCGGAGGGCACGCCCACCACCGCGGAGGCGGTGTCGTGGGAGCCCACGGCCACCACCGGCACGTCCTGGGCGAGGTCGAGGCCGGCGGCGACGTCGGGGCTCACCCAGCCGATGCGGTCGCCGGCGTCGCGCAGCGGCGGGAGGATCGCCCACGGCACGCCCACGCGGCGGGCGAGGTCGACCGACCACTCCCGCGCCGAGACGTCGTAGAGCTGGGTGGTGGAGGCGTTGGTGCGCTCGGCCCCCACCTCGCCGGTCAGCCAGAACGCCAGCAGGTCGGGCAGCAGCAGCAGCGTCTCCGCCGACTCCAGCGCCGCGGTGCCCCGCGCGGCCACCAGCTGGTAGATGGTGTTGAACGGCAGCTGCTGGAGCCCGGTGGTGGCGTAGAGGTCGGCGGCCGGCACGGTCGCCAGCACCTGCTCGGCCACCCCGTCGGTACGTCGGTCGCGGTGGCTGTGCACGTTGCCGAGCAGCTGGCCGTCGCGGTCGAGCAGGCCGTAGTCGACGGCCCACGAGTCGATGCCGATGGCGTGCAGGGGCCCGGTGCGGGCCACCTGGCGCAGCCCGGCGAGCACCTCGCGGTGGATGCCGACGACGTCCCAGAAAAGCGACCCGCGCACGGGCACGGCACCGTTGGCGAACCGGTGCACCTCGGTGAGCCCGAGGTGCCCCGGCCCGACGGTGCCCGCCATGACCCGGCCGCTGGTGGCGCCCAGGTCGACGGCGGCGACGCGCAGCGGGGTGGAGGCGCCGCTCACGCGCTCATCGCAGGAACGCCGCGGCGACGCCCGCGTCGACCGGCACGTGGAGGCCCGTGGTGTGGGTCATCTCGGGACCGCACAGCACGAACACGGCGTTGGCGATGTTCTCGGGGAGCACCTCGCGCTTGAGGATCGTGCGCTGGGCGTAGAACTTGCCCAGGTCCTTCTCCTCCACGCCGTAGACCGCGGCGCGGTTGGCGCCCCAGCCCGAGGCGAAGATGCCGGAGCCGGCCACGACGCCGTCGGGGTTGACGCCGTTGACCTTGACGCCGTGGGCGCCGAGCTCGGCGGCCAGCAGCCGCACCTGGTGGGCCTGGTCGGCCTTGGTGGCGGAGTAGGCGATGTTGTTCGGCCCGGCGAAGACGGAGTTCTTCGAGGAGATGTAGACGATGTCACCGCCCATCTCCTGGTCGATCAGGACCCGCGCGGCGGCCTTGGAGACCAGGAACGAGCCCTTGGCCATCACGTTGTGCTGCAGGTCCCAGTCGGCCTCGGTGGTCTCGAGCAGCGACTTCGACAGCGAGAGCCCAGCGTTGTTCACGACCAGGTCGAGCCCGCCGAAGGCGAGGACGGCGGCGTCGACCATCGCCTGCACCGCGTCCTCCTTGCTGACGTCGGCGGCCACGCCGACGGCGACGTCGGGCCCGCCGATCTCGGCGGCCGCGGCCTGGGCCTTGGCGAGGTCGAGGTCGGCGACCACGACGCAGGCGCCCTCGGCGGCCAGCTTCTTCGCGGTGGCCTTGCCGATGCCGCCGGCCGCGCCGGTGACCAGCGCGACGCGGGTGGCCAGGGGCTTGGGCTTCGGCATCCGCTGCAGCTTGGCCTCCTCCAGCGCCCAGTACTCGATGCGGAACTTCTCCGCCTCGTCGATGGGGGCGTAGGTCGACAGGCCCTCGGCGCCGCGCATCACGTTGATGGCGTTGACGTAGAACTCACCGGCGACGCGGGCGGTCTGCTTGTCCTTGCCGTAGCTGAACATGCCGACGCCCGGCACCAGCACCACGAGCGGGTCGGCGCCGCGGATCGCGGGCGACTCGGGGGTGGCGTGGCGGTCGTAGTAGGCCTGGTAGTCGGCGCGGTAGGCGGTGGCGAGCTCGCGCAGGCGGGCCTGGCAGTCCTCCACGCTGGCCGACGAGGGCAGGTCGAGCACCAGCGGCTTGACCTTGGTGCGCAGGAAGTGGTCGGGGCAGGACGTGCCGAGCGCCGCCAGGCGGGGGTGCTCGCTGGAGGCCAGGAAGTCGAGGACCTCGGGGGTGTCGGTGAAGTGCCCGACCATCGCCCGGTCGACCGAGGCCAGGCCGCGCACGGTCGCGCCGAGGGCGGCGGCCTTGGCGCGGCGCTCGTCGGCGGGCAGCGGGGCGTAGCCCTCCATCGGGGGGCCGAACGGCTCGGGGCGGCTGTGCTCGGCGATGTGGGCGGCGGCGGTGTCGATGATCCACAGCGAGTTGGCCTCGGCCTCCTCGCTGGTCTCCCCCCACGCGGTGATGCCGTGCCCGCCGAGCACGCAGCCGACCGCCTGCGGGTTCTTCTCCTTGATCTCGGCGATGTCGAGGCCGAGCTGGAAGCCCGGACGGCGCCACGGCACCCACACGACCTTGTCGCCGAAGACCGTGGCGGTCAGCGCCTCGCCGTCGGCGGCGGTGGCGATGGCGATGCCGGAGTCGGGGTGGAGGTGGTCGACGTGGGGGGCGTCGACGAGGCCGTGCATCGCGGTGTCGATCGACGGCGCGGCGCCGCCCTTGCCGTGCAGGCAGTAGTCGAACGCGGCCACCATCTCGTCCTCGCGCTCCACGCCGGGGTAGACGTCGACGAGCGCGCGCATCCGGTCGAGGCGCAGGACCGCGAGGCCCTTCTCCTGCAGCGTGCCGAGGTCGCCGCCGGAGCCCTTGACCCACAGCAGCTCGACGGGCTCGCCGGTGACCGGGTCGGTCTCGGTGCCCTTGGCGGAGGTGTTGCCGCCGGCGTAGTTGGTGTTCTTCGGGTCGGCGCCCAGGCGGTTGGAGCGGGCGATCAGGTCAGCGGCCGCGGGGTTCGTCATGGTCTCTTCTCGGTCTCGGGTGGGGTGCGCGGGGTGGGTGCGGGGCGTCGGGTACGGCGGGTCAGGTCCAGGAGAGCTGGGTGCCGCCGACGCGGGCGGCCTCGATGCGCTCCTGGTGGCCGGACGCGGCGTACGCCTGCATCGGGTGGGCGGGCAGCCCGCGCTCCTCGCGCCAGGCGGCGAGGTCGGGGCGGACGTCGGTGGAGAAGGCGTCCATGAACACCTCGTGGGCGCCGAGCACGTCGCCGGCCTCCTGGGCCGTGGCGAGCGCCGCGCGGTCGACGAGCAGCGCGCGGGCGGTCATCTCCTGCACGTTCAGCACGGAGCGGATCTGGCCGGGGATCTTGTCCTCGACGTTGTGGCACTGGTCGAGCATGAACGCGACGTCGCTGTGCCCGCCGGGGGCGGCGGGGCCGTAGCCGCCGCCGCGGATGACCTCGAAGAGGATGCGGAACAGCTGGAACGGGTCGGCCGAGCCGACGATGAGGTCGTCGTCGGCGTAGAAGCGGCTGTTGAAGTCGAACGAGCCGAGCTTCCCGAGGCGCAGCAGCTGCATGACGATGAACTCGATGTTGGTGCCGGGGGCGTGGTGGCCCGTGTCGAGGCACACCACGGCGCGCTCGCCGAGGGCGCTGACCTGGGCGTACGACGTGCCCCAGTCGGGCACGTCGGTGTGGTAGAAGGCCGGCTCGAAGAACTTGTACTCGAGCACCAGGCGCTGCTCGTCGCCGATGCGCTCGTAGATCGTGGCCAGCGACTCCGCGAGCCGGTCCTGGCGACCGCGCAGGTCGGCCTGGCCGGGGTAGTTGCTGCCCTCGGCGAGCCAGATCTTCAGGTCGCGCGAGCCGGTGGCGCCCATGACGTCGATGCACTCGAAGTGGTGGTCGATCGCCTTCTGGCGCACCTTCTCGTCGATGTGCGTCAGGGCGCCGAACTTGTAGTCGTCGTCCTGGAAGGTGTTGGAGTTGATCGTGCCGAGCGCGACACCCTCGTCCGCGGCGTGCTGGCGCAGGGCCGCCCAGTCGTCGGTGAGGTCCCACGGGATGTGCAGGGCCACGCTCGGGGCCAGCCCGGTCAGGCGGTGGACGGTGGCGGCGTCGGACACCTTCTCCTGGACCGAGCGGGGCGTGCCCGGCGTCCCGAAGACCTTGAAGCGGGTGCCGGAGTTGCCGAAGGCCCACGACGGGAGCTCGATCGCCTGGCCCTCCAGGAGGGGAGCGATGTCGGCGAAGCCCGGCTTGGTGTTGGTCATGGTTCAGCCTTCGTGTGCGGTGGGAGGTGCGGGGGCGGTCGCGGACGGCGCGGTGGCGCCGGCGGCCGGGAGCTGGTCCTCGAGGTGGAAGACCTCCTCGAGCTGCAGGAACCCCTCGTCGGGGGCCCGGCCGTCGAGGTCGACGAACATCTCGCCCATCTCGGCCTGCCAGCGGGCGTTGACCGCGGTGGCGGCCATCCCGGCCTGGGCGGCCGCGAGGTCGGGCGTCTCGAGGTAGCCGATGAGCAGGCCGTCCTCGCGCAGGAACAGGGAGTAGTTGTGCCAGCCGGTGTCGTGCAGCGCCTGGCACATGTCGGGCCAGACCGCGGCGTGGCGCCGCCGGTACTCGTCGATGCGGTCCGGGCGGACCTGGAGCTGGAAGCAGACGCGCGGCATGGGAGGGGCCTGTCGGTGGTGGTGGGACGTGGCCGGGTCGACGACCCGGGCGGGGTCCCGCAGACCCCCACGGGCCTGCGGGACCCTCCTCGACGCGGTCGCGTGCGGGCCCCCGGGAGCGGGGGCCGTGGCGATCAGAAGTCGAAGTCGCCGATGTTGTCGGCGTCGAAGACGAACGGGTCGCCGAGCAGGACGACGCCGTCGGCGCCGACCTCGTAGTCGCCGAGCTCGCCGGCGGTGAAGGTGTCGCCCTCCTCGCCGGAGATGTCACCGGCCACGAGCGCGTCGGCGGCGTACGCCGCGAGGTAGCCGAGGTCCTCGGGGTTCCACAGGGCGAACGCCTCGACGGTGCCGTCCTCGACGTACTCGCGCATCTGGTTGGGGGTGCCGAGACCGGTGACGGCGACCTTGCCCTTGTACTCCGAGGTGGAGACGTAGCGGGCGGCGGCGGCGATGCCGACGGTGGTCGGCGACACGATGCCCTTCAGCTCGGGGTTGGCCTGGAGCAGCGCCGCGGTCTTGTCGAAGGAGACCTGGTCGTCGTCGTCGCCGTAGACGACGTCGACGAGCTCGATGTCGGGGTGGTTCTCCTCGAGCTCGGCCTCCATCAGCTCGATCCACTGGTTCTGGTTGGTCGCGTTGGCCGCGGCCGAGAGGATCGCGATCTCGCCCTCGTCACCGATCTGCTCGGCGATGAGGTCGACCTGCGCCTGGGCGATGCCCTCGGCGTCGGCGGCCGAGATGTAGAGGTCGCGGCACTCGGCGTCGGTGTCGGAGTCGAAGGTGACGATCTTCGTGCCGGCGTCGCTGGCCTGGTTGAGCGCGTCGCAGATGGCGGTCGGGTCGTTGGCCGACACCACGAGGGCGTCGGTCCCCTGCTGGGCCGCGGTGTTGATGAACGGCACCTGCGCGTCGGGGGTCGCGGTGTCGGGGCCGACCTCCTCGAAGGTGCCGCCGAGCTCCTCGACGGCCGTCTCGCCGGCGGCGTCGCTGGTCTCGAAGTAGGGGTTGCCCAGGTTCTTCGGCAGGAAGGTGATCGAGGCACCCTCGCCACCCTCGCCGCCGCCGGAGGCGGAGCTGCTGTCGTCGCTGCCGCAAGCGGTCAGGCTCAGGCCGGCGGCCAGCGCCATGGCTGCGAGCGCGGTCGTGCGCCGGAGGTTCTGCTTCATCGTGCATCCCTTTCGTGGGTGTTCTCGGGCAGTGACCGCTTGCCGGTAGCTGCCGACGGCCTGCGGAGCAGACCGGTGGTCCTTCCTGAGGTGAGTCCCGAGACCCAGGAGAGGAGGCTGGTGGAGATGACCGACAGCACGAGGAGCACGCCGATCACGATGTTGATGACGTTGACCGTCTCGCCCTGCAGGGTCATCGCGCTGCGGATGACGCCGATGAGCAGGACGCCGGCCAGGACGCCGTGGAGCGCGCCGCGCCCGCCGAAGATCGACACCCCGCCGAGCAGCACGGCCGCGATGACCTGCAGCTCGAGGCCGGTGGCGTTGTCGCCGCGGGCGCTGCCGTAGCGCAGCGTGTAGTAGATGCCGGCGAAGGCCGACACGGCCCCGGCCATCACGAACAGCAGCAGCTTGGTGCGGGCGACGTCGACGCCGGCGAACCGCGCGGCCTCGTCGTTCAGCCCGATCTCGTAGACGCCGCGGCCGAAGGAGGAGAAGTGCAGCAGCAGGGCGAACAGTACCGCCAGCACCGCGATCGGGACGAGGATCAGCGGGTACGGCTGGTCCTCGACGATGCGGCGGGTGGCCAGGTCGGACCAGCTGTCGGGGAAGTCGGTCTTGGCCTCGGTGCCGAGCAGGCCCACCGCGATGCCGCGGTAGAGGGCCAGGGTGCCGATGGTCACCGCGAGCGACGGGAGACCGACGTAGGCGACCAGGAAGCCGTTGAGCGCCCCGCACAGGGCACCGACGACGACGGCGATCGCCCCCGCGAGGGGGATCGACAGCCCGGCGTCGACGTGGAGGACGCCGACCAGCACGCTGCTGAGCCCGACCACGCTGGCCACCGACAGGTCGATCTCGCCGGTGATGATGATCATCGTCATCGGCAGCGCGATCAGCAGGACCGGCGCGGTGTCGAGGAAGAGGAAGTACAGCGTCAGCGGGCCGTCGAAGAACTCGATGGTGCCGGTGGCGTAGAGGAACACCGCGACGAGCAGCGCGATCACCGTGAACTCGCGGGTGAGCAGGGCACGCATCCACAGCGGGCGCGAGTAGGCGTCGTAGGTGCGGGCCTCGCGGTCGCCGAGCGGCGCGCCGGGGCGCACGGGGGTGGTGGTCATGCCGTCACCTGCGTCCGGTCGGAGGGGCCTGTGCCGTCGTGGGGGCCGCCGGGGCTGCCTGGACTGTCCGGACCGCCTGGGCCGCCTGGGCCGCCTGGGTCGCCCGGACCGTCGGACGACGGTTGGTCGCGGGCCGCCACGAGGGCACGCTCCTGGCGCAGGGTCACCACCCGGTCGAGGACGACCGCGGTGAGGATGAGGGCGCCGACCACGGCACGCTGCCAGAAGTCGGAGATGCCGACGATCGGGAGCGAGGAGTTGATGGTCACCAGGAGCACCGCGCCGACGGCCGCGCCCCACACCGTGCCGCTGCCGCCGAAGATCGCGACGCCGCCGATGACGGCCGCGCCGACGGCCTGCAGCTCGATGTTGAGACCGGCCCCCGAGCTGATCGAGCCGTAGCGGGCGGCGTAGAAGACGCCGGCCAGGCCGGCCAGCGCGCCGCTGAGCACGAACGCGCCCAGCACCCGGCGGTTGACCGAGAGGCCGTAGAGCGTGGCGGCGTCGGGGTCGGAGCCGATGGCGTAGAGCTCGCGCCCGCCGCGGGAGGTGTGCAGGTAGTAGCCCACCAGGAGGAGCACGACGACCGCGATGATGGTCAGCACCGGGATGGTCAGCACCTGGCGGGTGCCGAGCTCGGAGAACGCCGAGGGGAAGTCGCCGGCGTTGATCCGGCTGCTGCCGGCCCAGCTCAGGAAGATCCCGCGGTAGATGTAGAGCGTCCCGAGGGTGATGACCAGCGCCGGCACCTTGCCGAAGGCCACCAGCACGCCGTTGACCAGCCCGAGCACGGCCCCCGCGGCGACCGCCAGCAGGAAGACCACCGGGATCGGCAGGCCGGGGTAGTCGACGAAGAGGCGCCCGGTGAGGTAGGCCGTCAGGCCGAGGATCGAGCCGACGGAGAGGTCGACGTTGCGGGTGACGATGACGACCGTCTGGCCGATCGCGAGCACCAGCAGGATCGAGGGGTTGAGCAGCAGGTTGCGCCAGCCGTCGCTGCTGAAGACGAACGAGCTGCTCTTGAGCGTCGTCACCAGGATCAGCAGCAGCAGCACGGCCGCGACCGCGGCCTCGCGCGATCCGAGGACGGCGCGCAGGCGTCGGGTGGTGGGGCTGAGCCGACTCGGCTCGACGAGCGTGGTGCTCACGCCGTCACCTCCTGTCGGTGGGCCGGGTCGGTGGGGTCGTGGGGGGCGTCGGGGGCGCTGCCCGCCCCACCGGCGACGTGACCGTCGCGGTGGGTGGCGGCGTGCATGACGGCCTCGGGCGTGGCCTCGGCGCGCGGGAGGTCGGCGGTGATCCGGCCCTCGCAGACCACCAGCACGCGGTCGGCCATGCCGAGCACCTCCGGCAGCTCGGAGGAGATCATCAGGATCGCGAGGCCCTGGCCGGCGAGGTCGGAGAGCAGCCGGTGCACCTCGGCCTTCGTGCCGACGTCGATGCCGCGGGTGGGCTCGTCGATGATCAGCAGCCGCGGCTCGGTGGCGAGCCACTTGGCGATGACGACCTTCTGCTGGTTGCCACCGCTCATCGTGGTGGCGCGCATGTCGAGGGCGTTGGTCTTGACCTCGAGGCGGCCGGCCCAGGGGCCCGCCGCCCGGTTCTCGGCGCCGGAGGTGAGCAGGCCGCCCTTGCTGAGCCGTCCGCGGATGACCGCGGCGACGTTGCGCGACACGGTGCCCTCGGTGACCAGGCCCTGCTTGCGGCGGTCCTCGGGCACGAACGCCATGCCGGCGGCAACAGCCGACTTCGGGCTACGGGGGCGCACGGGCCGCCCGGCGAGGGTGACGGTGCCCGAGTCGTAGCGGTCGACGCCGAAGACGGCGCGGGCGATCTCGCTGCGCCCGGCGCCGACGAGTCCCGCGAGGCCGACGATCTCCCCGGCGCGCACCTCGAGGCTCACGTCGTGGAAGACGCCGGCGGAGGAGAGGCCCTCGACCGACAGGACGACGTCGCCGACCGTGGCGGGGGTCTTCGGGAACAGCTCGGTGACCTCGCGGCCGACCATCAGCGCCACCATCTGGTCGACCGAGGTGTCGGCGATGGCCCGCGTGGCGACGTACTCGCCGTCGCGCATCACCGTGACGGTGTCGCAGAGCTCGAAGACCTCCTCGAAGCGGTGGGAGATGAAGACCAGGGCGCGGCCCTCGTCGCGCAGGCTGCGCGCCACGGCGAAGAGCCGCTCGACCTCGACGCCGCTGAGGGCGGCGGTGGGCTCGTCCATGATCAGCAGCGCGGCGTCGAGCGAGATGGCCTTGGCGATCTCGATGATCTGCTGGTCGGCGATCGAGAGCCCGCGCGCCACCCGACGGGGGTCGAGGGTGACGCCGAGGCGCTCGAAGATGGCGGTGGCCTCGGCGTGCATGCGGGCGCGGTCGATGCGCCGGCCGCGGCCACGGGGCTGGCGGCCCATGAAGATGTTCTCGGTGACCGAGAGGTCCGGGAACAGCGTGGGCTCCTGGTAGATGACCGCCACGCCGGCGGCCTTCGACTCGGCGGTCGAGGTGAAGTCGACCGGGGTGCCCTGGAGCTCGAACACACCGGAGTCGCGGCGGTGCACACCGGCGACGATCTTGACCAGCGTCGACTTGCCGGCCCCGTTCTCCCCCACGAGCGCGTGGATCGAGCCGGGGCGGACCGTCAGGCTCCCGGACCGCAGCGCGGCCACGGCCCCGAAGGACTTGGCCACGTCCTGCAGCACCAGGGTGGCATCGGCGGGCGCCGCTGCAGCCATGGGACCCTCATCTCGTTCGTGATTGAAAGGTTTCAATCGAGTGCCCCGACCGTAGGTGACTGCGATCACAGCGTCAAGTGACACGACGGAAAACTTGCCGACTCGTGACCGACACGGGCACTGGCGCCGAATGTGGCCCGCACCACTAGGCTGCGCTTGATCGTTTCAGCAGCGGGACCGCCCGCACCTCGAGGGGGCCCCGTGCACGACTCCACGCGCAGCGCCTCGGTGAAGGACGTCGCCGCGGCCGCCGGGGTCTCCCTCGGCACGGTCAGCAACGTGCTGAACCGGCCCGACCGGGTCAGCCCCGCCACCCGCTCGCGCGTGCAGGACGCGATGCGCGAGCTGGGCTTCGTGCGCAACGAGTCGGCCCGCCAGCTGCGCGCCGGCACCAGCCGCACGCTGGCCTACGTCATGCTCGACGCCGGCAACCCGTTCTTCACCGACGTCGCCCAGGGCATCGAGGACGCCGCCGAGGACGCCGACCTCACCGTCGTGCTCTGCAACTCCGCCAACCGCGCCGACCGCGAGTCGGCCCACCTGACCCTGCTCGAGCAGCAGCGCGTGCAGGGCGTGCTGGTGACCCCCGTCGACCCGCACACCGCCGCCCTGGACGACCTGGTGCGGCGCGGCACCCCCGTGGTGATCGTCGACCGCACCCGCGACGACTCCTCGCTGTGCTCGGTGGCCGTCGACGACGTGCTCGGCGGGCGCCTGGCCGTCGAGCACCTCGTCGACCAGGGCCACCAGCGCATCGCCTTCGTCGGAGGCCCCGCCAGCCTCGGCCAGGTCGGCGAGCGGCTCGCCGGCGCCCGGCAGGCGTGGGCCGACGCCGGCCGCGCCGCCGACGACCTCACCGTGGTCACCACGCGGGCCCTGCTGGTGGCCGAGGGGCGCGAGGCCGGCCAGCGCCTGGCCGGGCTCCCCGCGCGGCGTCGTCCGACCGGGGCGTTCTGCGCCAACGACCTGCTCGCCCTCGGCCTGCTGCAGCACGCCATCGGCGCCGGCATCCGCGTGCCGGAGCAGCTCGCGATCGTCGGCTACGACGACATCGACTTCGCCGGCGCCGCCGCCGTGCCCCTCACCTCGGTGCGCCAGCCGCGCCAGGAGCTCGGGCGCACCGCCGCCGACCTGGTGCTCAGCGAGGCCACCGACGTGGAGCACACCCACCGGCAGGTGCTGTTCACCCCCGAGCTGGTCGCGCGGGCCTCCACCACCGGTTGACTCGCCGTGCCCTCCGGTGCGTGCGTGAGGGGCGGGGTCAGCGGTGGCCGCGGAAGAACCGGTCGAGCAGGGCGGTCGACTCCCCGGCCAGCACGCCGGCGAGCACCTCGGGGCGGTGGTTGAGCCGGCGGTCGCGCACGACGTCCCACAGGCTGCCGACCGCGCCGGCCTTCTCGTCCCACGCCGCGAACACCACGCGGTCGACCCGGCTCAGCACCGCCGCCCCCGCGCACATCGTGCACGGCTCGAGGGTGACCACGAGCGTGCAGCCCGCCAGGCGCCACTCCCCGCGGGCCGTCGCCGCCGCGCGCAGCGCCACCACCTCGGCGTGCCCGGTCGGGTCGGCGTCGGCCTCCCGCACGTTGCGCCCCCGCCCGACCACCACCCCGCCGACGTCCACCACCACGGCCCCGATCGGGACGTCGTCGGTGGCCAGCGCCGCACGCGCCTCCCGCAGCGCCTCGCGCATCGGCTCCTCCCAGGGGCCGCTGGTGCCGGCGGGGCCGGTGCGGCCGGTGCGGCCGGTGCGGCCGGTGCGGCCGGTGCCGGGGCGGTCGGGGTCCATGGGCGCATTCTGCCCGCCGCCCCCGGTGTCCTGGGGTGCCGCTCGGTCCGCCCGCGTCCTTGCCCGCTCCTCGCCGAGTCGCCGCCACCGAGTCGCCGCCACCGGGTCACCGCCACCGGGTCACCGCGGGGGTCGTGTGCCCCGCGACGCGTCGGAGCGCGTCACCAGGCACACGACCCGGACACCGACCCAGGAAGGCCGCCCCGCCAGCGAGCTCCAGGTGCACGGCGGGCGGGTCATCAGGGTCGTGTGCCCCACGACGCGTGGGGGCGCGCACTCAGGCACACGACCCGACCACCGACCCGGGAAGGCCGCACCGCCAGCGAGCTCCAGGTGCGCCGCGGGCGAGTCCAGGGTCGTGCGCCCCACGACGCATCGGAGCGCGTCACCAGGCACACGACCCGGACACCGACCCCGGGAAGGCCGCACCGCCACCGAGCTCCAGGTGCACCGCGGGCGAGCCACCGGGGTCGTGTGCCCCACGACGCATCGGAGCGCGTCACCGGGCACACGACCCGGACCGCGCCCCCGGGCACACGACCCAGGCACGCGACTCACCGGTCACCCGGCGGCAGGAGCAGCCAGCAAGACCCGGCGGAGGGACAGCGCTAGGCGTCGATGAGACCGACGGCGTCGTCGAACAGCTCACCGAAGCCGAGGCGGCCGGCGATGTCGGAGAGCATCTCGTCGGGGTAGAGGTCGTCGTCGTCGAGCAGCACGCCGAGGTCGAGGGCGTGCATGCCGAGGTCCTCGAGCAGGCCGAGGTCGCCGGCCGGCAAGGGGTCGGCGTCGTCGTCGTCGGGGGCGGGCAGGCCGAGGTACTCCAGAGCGGAGTCGGCGAGGTCCCAGTCGTCGGCCGCGGTGACGTCGGAGAGCAGCACCCGCACCGTGGGGCCGCTCACCCGCACGAGGAGGAAGAAGTCCTCGTCGACGGCCACCAGGCCCAGGGCGCCGTCACCGGGCAGCCGGCCCAGCGCCTCCGCCAACGTCTCGACGTCGGTGAGGTGGTGGTGGGTGAGCTCGTCGACCGTCCACTCGCCGTCCTCGCGGTAGGCGGCCAGCGCGAAGTCGACCGCGTCGAGCTGTTCGGTCACGACTGCCTCCTCCGCTGGGGCTGCGGGTCGCCGGCGGTGGCCCACCACCAGCGTGACAGACCCCGGGAGCCGGGGCCACCCCCTTCCCCGTCGCCCCCGTCGCGGGCGGCCCGTTCCCGCCCCGGCCACCGCTGCGGCGTGCCCTAGGGTTCCGGGCATGCGCACCCACGTCGTGGACCACCCGCTCGTCACCCACAAGCTGACCACGCTGCGGGACGGCGACACCGACTCCCCCACGTTCCGCGCCCTCACCGAGGAGCTGGTGACGCTGCTGGCCTACGAGGCCACCCGCGACGTCCGGGTGGTGCCGGTCGAGATCTCCACGCCGGTCTCGCGCGCGACCGGCGTACGCCTCAGCACGCCCAAGCCGCTGGTGGTGCCGATCCTGCGCGCCGGGCTCGGCATGCTCGACGGCATGCTGCGGCTGCTGCCCACCGCGGAGGTCGGCTTCCTCGGCATGGTGCGCAACGAGGAGACCCTGGAGGCGTCGACGTACGCCGAGCGGCTGCCCGACGACCTCTCGGGGCGCCAGTGCTACGTGCTCGACCCGATGCTCGCCACCGGCGGCACCCTGGTGGCGGCCATCCGCTTCCTCACCGACCGCGGGGCCGACCACATCACCGTCATCTGCCTGCTCGCCGCTCCCGAGGGCTGCGCGCGCCTCGAGGCCGACCTCGCCGACCTCGAGGTGCCGGTCACCGTGGTCACCGCGGCGATGGACGAGCGGCTCGACGAGAAGGGCTACATCGTCCCCGGCCTCGGCGACGCCGGCGACCGGCTGTACGGCGTCGCTGGCTGACCCCTCACCCGCTGATCCCTCCGACCGACCCCCTCCGGCCAACCCCTCCGGCCGACCCCTCCGGCCGACCCCCTCCGGCTGTAACGCGGGGTTGTCGGCTCTGCCACCCCGTCGTGACGGGGTGGCAGAAGCGACAACTGCGCGTTACAGGGAGCGGTGGCGCGGGGCGGTCAGCCGAACGGGAGCTCGGCCACCACCTCGTGGCGGGGGCGGCCGCGGGGGCCCTCGCCGAGGTGGGAGCCGACGAGCACGACGCGGTCGGCGGTCCAGGTCGGGCCGCGGTAGGTGTCGAGGAGCCGCACCCAGTCGTCGACCCCGCCGGGCACCGACGTGCGGGCGAGCGTGAGGTGGGGCCGGAAGCGTTGGCCGTCGACGGCCACCCCGGCGCGGGCGGCGGCGGTGCGGCAGCCGGCGCTGAGCCGGTCGAGGTCGGCCCGCGTGTCGGCGCCGAGGTCGTCGCCGTCCTCGTCGGCGACGCCCGTCCACAGCACCCGCGCCGCGGCCGGGTCGGGGAAGGCCCCGCCGCCGGCGAGCCGCAGGCGCACCGGCGTACGGCGGAGCGCGGCCTGCTCGAGGCCCTCGACGAGGTCGTCGAGGCGCCGGTCGGGCACGTCGGCGCAGAACGCCAGCGTCAGGTGCACCTGGTCGGACGCCGACCAGCGGAACGGCGCCGCCGCGCGGCGCGGCTCGAGGAACGAGTCGAGGTGGTCGAGGGCGTCGGGAGGGGGCACCAGGGCCACGAACATCCGCATCACGACCAGGCTAGGCCGCGGCCGGCCCGTGCGCGACCGGGTTCGCCGTCGTGGCCGCCCCGACCGGCGCAACTGCGCCGGTCGGGCAGCAGTCGCCCGGGCGAGCGGCCCGACGGGCGCCCCTGCTCAGAGGCCGAGGTCGCGCCCGATGAGCTCCTTCATGATCTCGTTCGAGCCGGCCCAGATCTTCGAGACGCGGGCGTCCTTCCAGGCGCGGGCGACGCGGTACTCGTTCATGTAGCCGTAGCCGCCGTGCAGCTGCACGCAGTGGTCGATCACGTCGTTCTGCACCTGCGAGGTCCACCACTTGGCCTTGGCGGCGTCGACGGCGGTGAGGTCGCCGCTGGTGTGGGCGACCACGCACTGGTCGATGAACGCCTGGGTGACGTCGATCTGGGTCACCAGCTCGGCGAGCAGGAACTTGTTGTGCTGGAACGACCCGATGCCCTGGCCGAACGCCTTGCGCTCCACCGCGTAGACCAGCGTCTCGGCGAGGATCTGGCGGGCGTGGGCGAGGTTGGAGACCGAGCAGTTGAGCCGCTCCTGCGGCAGGTTCTGCATCATGTGGATGAAGCCGCGGTCGACCTCGCCGACGACGTCGGCGTCGGTGAGGCGCAGGTCCTCGAAGAACAGCTCGGCGGTGTCGGACTCCGGCTGCCCGACCTTGTCGAGCTTGCGGCCGCGGGAGAACCCGGGCTGCGAGGTGTCGACGGCGAACAACGTGATGCCCTTGGCCTTCTTCTCCGGCGAGGTGCGCACGGCGGTCACCACGAGGTCGGCGGAGTAGCCGTTGGTGATGAACGTCTTCGACCCGTTGAGCACCCACTCCTCGCCGTCGCGCACCGCGGTGGTCTTCAGCGCGGCGAGGTCGGAGCCGCCGGAGGGCTCGGTCATCCCGATCGCGGTCAGCACCTCGCCGCTGGCGACGCCCGGCAGCCAGCGACCGCGCTGCTCCTCGGTGGTGAGCTCGACGAGGTACGGCGCCACGATGTCGGCGTGGATGCCGACGCAGGAGGGCAGCGAGGCGTTGACCTTCGACAGCTCCTCGGTGAGCACGGCGTTGAACCGGTAGTCGCCGGCGCCCATGCCGCCGTACTGCTCGGGGACCTCGAGGCCGAGCAGGCCCTGCGCGCCGGCCGCCAGCCACAGCTCGCGCGGCAGGCCCTTGGCCTCGAGGTGCTCCTCGAGGTGGGGGGTCACCGAGCGGTCGACGAACTCCCTGACCGATGCCCGGAACGCCTCGTGGTCGTCGTCGTAGATCGTCCGCTTCATGCCCGCCATGCTACTGGCCGGTAACAGCCGCGACCACGCCTGCCGGGCGTGAGCGGGGCCACAGTCGAGCCCCCGCCGAACGTACGGCGGCGCGGTGCGCGAGCCCTCGGGCGGGGTACCGGTCGGCCACCGCACGGGCGGGCACCGGTGCGGACGCCCGCAGGGGTGGACAGCGCCGGACCCGCACTGTGCTTGTATCGATCCAACGCTCGATCCCCGCCGAACCACGACAGCACGGAGCACCCATGGAGACCTGGCCCGGACACGCGTACCCCCTCGGTGCGACCTACGACGGGAGCGGCACCAACTTCGCGCTGTTCAGCGAGGTCGCCGAGCGCGTGGAGCTGTGCCTGTTCGACGGCAACGGCGACGACTACTCCGAGACCCGCGTCGAGGTCACCGAGGTCGACGCCCACGTGTGGCACTGCTACCTGCCCCAGGTGCAGCCCGGCCAGCGCTACGGCTACCGGGTGCACGGCCCGTGGGACCCCGAGCAGGGCCTGCGCTGCAACCCCAACAAGCTGCTGCTCGACCCCTACGCCAAGGCCACGACCCACGAGATCGACTGGGACCCCAGCCTGTTCGCCTACACCTTCGGCGACGAGGACTCGCGCAACGACGACGACTCCGGGCCGCACATGATGCTCGGCGTCGTGATCAACCCGTTCTTCGACTGGGAGGGCGACCGCCACCCGCGCGTGCCCTACAACGAGACGGTGATCTACGAGGCCCACGTCAAGGGACTCACCAAGCTGCACCCCGACGTGCCCGAGGAGCTGCGCGGCACCTACGCCGGCCTCGCCCACCCGGCCGTCACCGAGCACCTCACCCGGCTCGGGGTGACCGCGATCGAGCTGATGCCGGTCCACCAGTTCATCCAGGACAACACCCTGGTCGAGAAGGGCCTGCGCAACTACTGGGGCTACAACACCCTGGCGTTCCTCGCCCCGCACGCCGACTACGCCGCGGCGGCCCGCGACGAGGAGGGCCGCGGCCAGCAGGTGCAGGAGTTCAAGGCCATGGTCAAGGCCATGCACGCCGCCGGCATCGAGGTCATCCTCGACGTGGTCTACAACCACACCGCCGAGGGCAACCACCTCGGCCCGACGCTGAGCTTCAAGGGCATCGACAACCAGGCCTACTACCGCCTGGTCGAGGACGACCAGCGCTACTACATGGACTACACCGGCACCGGCAACACCCTCAACGTGCGCCACCCCCACTCGCTGCAGCTGATCATGGACTCGCTGCGCTACTGGGTGACCGAGATGCGCGTCGACGGCTTCCGCTTCGACCTCGCCTCCGCGCTCGCGCGGGAGTTCTTCGACGTCGACCGCCTCGCCACCTTCTTCGAGCTCGTGCAGCAGGACCCGGTGGTCAGCCAGGTCAAGCTCATCGCCGAGCCGTGGGACGTCGGTCCCGGCGGCTACCAGGTCGGCGGCTTCCCGCCCCAGTGGTCGGAGTGGAACGGCGCCTACCGCGACGTCGTGCGCGACTTCTGGCGTGGTGAGCCCTCCCTGGGCGACTTCGCGAGCCGCCTGGCGGGCTCCTCCGACCTCTACGAGCACTCCGGTCGCCGTCCGTTCGCCAGCATCAACTTCGTCACCGCCCACGACGGCTTCACGCTGCGCGACCTGGTGTCGTACAACGACAAGCACAACGCGGCCAACGGCGAGGACAACAACGACGGTGAGAGCCACAACCGCTCGTGGAACCACGGCGTGGAGGGCCCCACCGACGACGCCGAGGTGCTCGGGATGCGTGCGCGCACCCAGCGCAACTACCTCACCACCCTGCTGCTGAGCCAGGGCGTGCCGATGCTGCTGCACGGCGACGAGGCCGGGCGCACCCAGGACGGCAACAACAACACCTACGCCCAGGACTCCGAGATCGCCTGGATGCACTGGGACCGCCTCGACGAGCCGCTGGTGGAGTTCACCGCCACGGTCGCGCGGCTGCGCGCGCAGCACCCGACGTTCCGGCGCAAGCGGTTCTTCACCGGCAACGAGGTCCGCACCGGCGACGGCGAGCGGCTCAACGACATCGTGTGGCTGCACGCCGAGGGCCGCCCGATGGACGACGGCGACTGGGAGGCCAGCAACGCCGACGGCGGGTGCCGCGCGATCGGCATGTACCTCAACGGCCAGGGCATCGCGGGCCTCGACGAGCGCGGCCAGCGCATCGTCGACGACCACTTCCTGCTCTACTTCCACCCCTGCGGTGAGGACATCGACGTGGTGCTGCCGCCCGACGAGTACGCCGAGCGCTGGGAGGTGGTGATCGACACCGCCGGCACCCACGACGGCGCGGCGCCGCTCGACGCCGGCGCGAGCCTGTCGCTGGCCTCGCGCAGCGTCGTGGTGCTGCGGGAGTTCACCTCCGCCGAGGCCGCGCCCGACAGCTCGGTGGCCGCGTCGGTGGCCGCCCTGTCCACCCTCGACCAGACCGCCGCCGGCGGGCCCGAGGAGCTCTGACGTGTCGGCCCCGCAGCGCCGCCGACCGGTCTCGACGTACCGGTTCCAGGTGACCGAGGAGTTCGACCTCTTCGCCGTCGCCGAGCGGCTCGGCTACGTGCACGACCTGGGCGTCGACTGGGTCTACCTCTCCCCCGTGCTGGCCGCCGAGCCGGGCAGCACCCACGGGTACGACGTGGTGGCCCACGAGCGCGTCGACGCCTCCCGCGGCGGCGCGGCCGGCCTGGCCGCGGTGTCGGCGCGGGCCCGCGAGCTGGGCCTCGGCGTGCTCGTCGACATCGTGCCCAACCACGTCGGCGTGGCCACCCCCGCCGAGACCGCGTGGTGGTGGGACCTGCTGCGCCTGGGCCGGGCCTCCGAGCACGCCGCGGCCTTCGACGTCGACTGGGCGGCCGGCGACGGACGCCTGCGCGTCCCGGTGGTCGGCGACGACGACGTGCTCGACGGCGGCCGCGTCGGCCACCTGACGCTGAGCGAGGACCGCACCGAGCTGCGCTACCACGACAACCGCTACCCGGTGGCGCCCGGCACCGCCGACGGCCTCGGCGCGGTCACCGACGGCGCCGTGGTCGACGCCGACGCCGTGCACGCCCGCCAGCACTACGAGCTGGTCGACTGGCACGTCGCCGACCACGGGCTGAACTACCGCCGCTTCTTCGCCGTGAACACCCTCGCCGGGGTGCGCGTCGAGGACCCCGAGGTCTTCGCCGCCTCCCACGTCGAGATCCGCCGGTGGTTCACCGAGGGCCTCGCCGACGGCCTGCGCGTCGACCACCCCGACGGCCTGCGCGACCCGCGGCGCTACCTCGACGACTTGGCCGCGCTCACCCACGACGCCTACGTGCTCGTGGAGAAGATCGTCGAGCCCGGCGAGGAGCTGCCGCGCTCCTGGGCCACCGACGGCACCACCGGCTACGACGCGCTCGCCCACGTCGACCGGGTGCTGACCGACCCCGCCGGGCAGGTGCCCCTCGACGTGCTCGAGACGCGGCTGCGCGGCCACGACGTCGACTGGGCGCAGCTCATCCACGACACCAAGCGCGAGGTCGCCGACGGCATCCTGGGCTCCGAGGTGCGCCGGATCAGCCGCGAGGTCGCCCGCACCGACTCCGCCGCCGCCCGCGAGGCGGCGTACGACGGCGTGGTCGACGCGGTCGCCGAGCTGCTGGCCTGCTTCCCCGTCTACCGCTCCTACCTGCCCGAGGGCGAGGCCCACCTCGACGAGGCGTTCGCGCTGGCCCGCGAGCACCGCCCCGACCTCGGCGCCACCCTCGACCTGCTGCGCCCCGTGCTGGGCGACCCGTGGGCGCCGCCGGCGCGCCGCTTCCAGCAGACCAGCGGGATGGTGATGGCCAAGGGCGTCGAGGACTGCGCGTTCTACCGCTGGTCGCGGCTCACCTCGCTGAACGAGGTGGGTGGCGACCCCAGCGTCTTCAGCCTCGACGTGCCGGGCTTCCACGACGCGATGGCCGCCCGCCAGCGCGACTGGCCCCACGCGATGACGACGCTGTCGACCCACGACACCAAGCGAGGCGAGGACGTCCGCGCCCGGATCACCGCGCTCGCCGAGGTGCCCGGCTCCTGGGAGCAGGCGCTCGACCGCCTGCTCGAGCTGGCGCCGGTGCCCGACCCGGCGTTCGGGGCCCTGCTGTGGCAGGCCGTCGTGGGGGCGTGGCCGGCCGCCGGCCAGCCCGAGGCCCCCCTCGACTACCGCACCCGGCTGCACGGCTACGCGATGAAGGCGATGCGCGAGGCCGGCGACCGCACCACCTGGACCGGCGTCGACGAGGCCTACGAGGCCGCGGTGCACGCCGCGGTCGACGCGGCCCTGGACTCCCCCGAGGTGCGCGAGGTGGTCGACGGGCTGCTGGCCCGCGTCGTCGCCCCCGGCTGGAGCAACGCGCTGGCCGCCAAGCTGGTGGCGATCACGATGCCGGGCGTGCCCGACGTCTACCAGGGCAGCGAGCTGTGGGAGCAGTCGCTGGTCGACCCCGACAACCGCCGTCCGGTCGACTTCGACCTGCGCGCGCGGCTGCTGGCCGCCACCCGCACCGACGACGCCCCGCTCGGCACCGACCTCGACGACGCCGGCGCGGCCAAGCTGCAGGTGACCACCCGCGCGCTGCACCTGCGCCGCGACCGGCCCGAGCTGTTCACGACGTACGCCGGGGTCGGCGCCCGCGGCGACGCCGCCGACCACGTGCTGGCCTTCGACCGCGGTGGCGCCGTCACCGTGGCCACCCGGCTGCCGGTGGGCCTGGCCGCCCGCGGCGGCTGGGGCGACACCACTCTCGACCTGCCGTCCGGGCGCTGGCGCGACGTGGTCACCGACCGCGTGGTCGGCGACCGGCTCGCCGACGTGCTCGCGACCTACCCCGTGGCCCTGCTGGTCCGAGAGGACTCCTGATGACCGAGACCACCCCCGCCGGCACCGCCCCGGCCCGGCCCGCTCCTGGGCCCTACGACGTGTGGGCGCCGGCGCCCGACCGGCTCCGGCTCCACGTCGCCACCCCCGACGGCGCCAGCGTGGTGGCGATGACCCGCGGTGAGGGCGACTGGTGGCGTCCCGACGGCGCCGTGCCCGACCCGGTGGCCGGGCCGGTCGACTACGGCTACCTCGTCGGCGACGACGACACCCCGCGTCCCGACCCGCGCTCGCGCCGCCAGCCCGACGGCGTGCACGGGCTGTCGCAGACCTACGACCCCTCGACGTTCGCCTGGACCGACGCCGGCTGGACCGGACGCCAGCTCGCGGGCGCGGTGGTCTACGAGCTGCACGTCGGCACGTTCACCCCCGAGGGCACCCTCGACGCCGCGCTGGGCCGCCTCGACCACCTCGTCTCGATCGGCGTCGACCTGGTCGAGGTGATGCCGGTCAACGCGTTCAACGGCACCCACAACTGGGGCTACGACGGCGTCGACTGGTTCGCCGTCGATGAGTCGTACGGCGGCCCGGAGGCCTACCAGCGCTTCGTCGACGGCTGTCACGCCGCCGGTCTCGGCGTCGTGCAGGACGTCGTGCACAACCACCTGGGCCCGTCGGGCAACTACCTCGGCCTCTTCGGGCCCTACACCGGCTCGGGCGCCAACACCTGGGGCGACCACCTCAACCTCGACGCCGTGGGCTCCGCCGAGGTGCGCCGCTTCATCCTCGACAACGTCGCGATGTGGCTCGCCGACTACCACGTCGACGCCCTGCGCCTCGACGCCGTGCACGCGCTGCAGGACTCCTCGCCGGTGCACCTGCTCGAGGAGATGGCCGTCGAGGTGGCCGCGCTGTCGGCCCACCAGCGCCGTCCGCTCACGCTGATCGCGGAGTCGGACCTCAACGACACCCGGCTCATCACGCCCCGCGAGGCCGGCGGCTACGGCCTCGACGCGCAGTGGAGCGACGACTTCCACCACGCCGTGCACGTGGCGCTCACCGGCGAGACCACCGGCTACTACGCCGACTTCGAGCCGCTGACCGCGCTGGCCAAGGTGATCACGAAGGGGTTCTTCCACGACGGCACCTGGAGCTCGTTCCGCGAGGCCGACCACGGCGCGCCGGTCGACACCGCGACGATGCCCACCTGGCGCCTCGTGGTGGCCAACCAGAACCACGACCAGATCGGCAACCGCGCGATCGGCGACCGGCTCACCGAGCACCTCGACGAGGGCCTGCTCGGGTGCGCCGCCCTGCTGACGCTCACCGGCCCGTTCACCCCGATGCTGTTCCAGGGCGAGGAGTGGGCGGCGTCCACGCCGTTCCAGTTCTTCACCAGCCACCCCGAGCCGGAGCTCGGCACGGCCACCGCCGAGGGCCGGATCGCGGAGTTCGCCAAGATGGGCTGGGACCCCGCGGTCGTGCCCGACCCGCAGGACCCCGAGACCTTCCGCCGCTCCAAGCTCGACTGGTCGGAGCCGGAGCGGGGCCGGCACGCGCGGGTGCTCGACCTCTACCGCCGCCTCGCCGCCCTGCGCCGGGCCCGCCCCGAGCTCACCGACCCCGCCTTCGCCGCCACCACCTGCGAGGTCGACGAGGCCGCCCGGCTCGTCGTCATGGGCCGCGGCGCCCTGCAGGTCGTGGTCAACCTCGGTGACCAGCCGGTCGTCGTCACCACCGGCCCCGGCGACGTCCTGCTGCTCACCGACCCCGCCGCCGACCCCGTCGCCGCGCTCTCCCCCGACGGCACCCTCACCGTGTCCCCGCACTCGGGTGCGGTGGTGGCGCCGCGGGTTTCACCAGCCGGCTGGTGAAACCCGCACCTGTCGGCCGTCACGTGGGCCGACAGGTGCGGGTCCGGGCCGACAGGTCAGCGGCAGCCACCCACCAGCAGTACGTCGGGCCGCTGCCACCACCCGTCGCACGACGGGCCGCTGCGGCCGGGCGGGACCGGTAAGGCTAGCCTTACCCGGTGTCGACCAGCGTGGAGCAGCCGCCGGCCACGGCGGCCGCGCTGCTGAGGCGCACGCTGCGCCGCAACGGGCGCCGGCTGGGCGCGGCGTCGGGGTTCATCGCCGTCTGGCAGGTCTGCGAGGCGCTGGTGCCGGTGCTGATCGGGGCGGTGGTCGACCGTGCGGTGGCCACCGGGTCGTGGTCGGCGCTGGCGGTGTGGGGTGGCGCGCTGTGCCTGCTCTTCACCGTGCTCGCCCACAGCTACCGCGCGGGTGCCCGCGTCGGCGAGGCCGCGCTGCAGCGCGAGGGCCACCGGCTGCGCACCGAGGTCTCGGCCCACCTGCTGCACCCCCGCGGGGCCCGCGCCGACCAGGTGCCGGGCGACCTGCTCACCGTCGCCACGGCCGACGCCGACCAGGCGGCAGCGGTGCTGCGCCAGGCGTGGTTCGCGGTGGCCGCGCTCGCCGGGTTCGCCGTCACCGCCGTGGTGCTCGCCCGCATCGACCTCGTGCTGGCCCTGCTGGTGCTGGTCGGCGTGCCGCTCGCGCTGCTGGTCAACCAGCTGCTCGCCGGCCCCCTCGCGCGCCGCAGCGCCGTGCGCCAGGAGGCGCTGGGCCGCGCCACCGGCATCGCCACCGACCTGGTCACCGGCCTGCGCCCGCTCAAGGGCGTCGGCGCCGAGGACGTCGCCCTGGAGCGCTACCGCCACGAGAGCCACCGCGCGGCCGAGGCCAGCGTCGCCGCGGCCCGCTGGGAGGGCCTGCTGTACGGCGTGACCCAGGGGCTCAGCGGCGTGGTGCTGGTCGTGGTGGCGCTGGTGGCCGGCAGCCGCGCGCTCGACGGCACGATCAGCGTCGGCGAGCTGATCGCCGTGGTGGGGCTCGCACAGTTCGTCGCCGAGCCCCTGCAGACCCTGGCCTACTTCGTCTCCCAGCTCGCCCAGTCGCGGGCGTCGGCCGGTCGCATCGTCGCGGTGCTGGCCACGCCCCACCTGCTGGAGGAGGGCACCGCCACCGCCGACGGCGCCGGCGCCGCTGCCCTGCACGTCGAGGACGTGCACCACGGCCCCCTGCACGGCGTCGACCTCGCCGCGGCCCCCGGCGAGCTGGTGGCGGTGGTCGTCGACGACCCGGCCGACGCCGCCGCCCTGATGACGCTGCTGCGCGGCGAGGCCCGACCCGACGCCGGCGTCGTCCGGCTCGGCGGTCGCGCGCTCACCGACCTCCGCCTCGCCGAGACCCGCCGGCTGCTGCTGGTGGCCGACCACCACGTCGACCTGTTCGAGGGCACCCTGCGCAGCAACGTCGACCCCGCCGACCGTCTCGACGACCCCCGGATCGCCGCCGTGCTCGCCGCGTCGGCGGCCGACGAGGTGGTGGCGCAGGCCCCCGGCGGGCTGGCCGAGCCGGTGGCCGTCGGCGGTACGACGCTGTCGGGCGGGCAGCGCCAGCGCGTGGGGCTGGCCCGGGCGCTCGCCGGGGCGGCGCCCGTGCTGGTGCTGCACGACCCCACCACCGCCGTCGACGCCGCCACCGAGCACCGCATCGCCCACGCGCTGGCCGCCGAGCGCCACCGACCCGCCGCCCCGCTGGCGCTCACCACGGTGGTCCTCACCGGCAGCCCCGTGCTGCTCGCCCGCGCCGACCGCGTCGTCCACCTCGTGGCCGGCCGCGTGGTCGCCACCGGCACCCACGCCGACCTCGTCGCCAGCAGCCACGCCTACCGCGAGGCGGTGCTGCGGTGAGCGACACCCTGCTCCCCCGGTCCACCCCCGGCGAGGCGTGGCGCCTGGTGCGGCGGCTGCTGCGCCGCCGCCGCGTCGACGTCGCGCTCACCACCGTGATGTTCGTGCTGGTGGGCCTGGCCGGGCTGGTGGCGCCCTGGCAGCTGGGCGTCGTGGTCGACGCGGTGGTCGACGGCGGCGACCGGTCCGTCGTCGTGCGCGCCGCGCTGTGGATCCTCGGCGCGAGCGCCGTGGTCACCGTCGGCACCGCCCTGGCCATCGGTCGCCTCGCTCGCGCCGGCGAGCCGACGCTGGCCGAGCTGCGCGAGCAGGCCCTCGACCGCGCCCTCCACCTCGACGGCGCCGAGCTCGAGGCCGCCGGCAGCGGCGACCTGCTCAGCCGGGTCGGCGACGACGTACGCCTGGTGGCGCAGTCGCTCACCGAGGTGGTGCCGCTGCTGGTCGGCTCCGCGCTGGCGATCGTGCTGACCGCGGGCGGGCTCTTCGCCCTCGACTGGCGCCTGGGGCTGGCCGGGCTGGCGGCCGCCCCGGCGTACGTCGCGTCGCTGCGGTGGTACCTGCCCCGCTCGGCCCCGCTCTACCGCCGCGAGCGCGAGGCCAACGGGGTGCGGGCCGGGGCGTTCCTCACCGGCGTGCACGGCAGCCGCACGCTGCGCGCCCACGGCCTGTCGCAGTCCCAGCAGGAGCAGGTCGACCGGGCGTCGTGGGACTCCGCGCGCCTCTCCCTCGACGTCGTCGGGTTCTTCACCCGCTTCGGCCTGCGGATGAACGGCTCCGAGCTGGTCGGGCTGCTCGTCGTGCTGGTCACCGGCTTCCTGCTGGTGCGCGCCGACGAGGCCACGGTGGGCGCCGTCACCGCCGCCGGGCTGTACTTCCACCGGCTGTTCAACCCCATCGGCGCGGTGCTGTTCCTCTTCGACGCCGCCCAGTCGGCCGGGGCGTCGCTCACCCGCCTCGCGGGCCTCGCGCTGCTGCCGGCCCCGCTGCCGCCCCACGGCGCCCGCGCCGCCGACGACACCACGCTGGAGGTCCTCGGGCTCCACCACGAGTACGTCGCCGGCCGCCCGGCCCTCGCCGGGGTGTCGGTGCGGGTACCGGCCGGGCAGCGCGTCGCGGTCGTCGGGGCCAGCGGGGCCGGCAAGACCACCCTGGGCTCGGTGGTGGCCGGTCGGCTGCGGCCCACCGCCGGCGAGGTGCTCGTCGGCGGCCGGCCCCGCGACCTGGTGGTGGCGCCGGGGCGCACCGGGCGCCCCACGGTGGCTGTGGTGACCCAGGAGGTGCACGTGTTCACCGGCAGCGTGCGCGACAACCTCACCCTGGCCCGCCCCGACGCCGACGACCCCCTCGTGCGCGAGGCGCTCACCCGCGTCGGCGCCGCCGGCTGGGTCGACGCGCTGCCCCAGGGGCTCGACACCGCGGTCGGCGCGGCCGCCCACCCGCTCACCCCCGCCCAGGCCCAGCAGCTCGCGCTGGCCCGGGTGCTGCTGGCCGACCCCCTGGTCGTGGTCCTCGACGAGGCCACCGCGGAGGCCGGCTCGGCCGGCGCCCGCGACCTCGAGGCGGCGGCCGCCGCGGTCACCGCGGGGCGCACGTCGCTCACCATCGCCCACCGCCTCACCCAGGCCGCGAGCGCCGACCGGGTGCTGGTGATGGCCGGGGGCCGCGTCGTCGAGGAGGGCACCCACGCTGAGCTGGTCGCCGCCGGTGGCACCTACGCCGACCTCTGGGCCGCCTGGTCGACCGACTGACACGCTGGCGACCCCGCGCTTGCAACGCGCAGTTCGCAGCTCTGCTGCCCCGTCGTGACGGGGCAGCAGAGGGGACAACGGCGCGTTACAGCTTCCCGCCGCTGCCGACCGCGGCGAGGACCTCCTCGACCCAGGCCGGTACCAGCACGCCGGCGGGGCCGTGGCGGGCCTCGCGGAACCACGCCGTGCCCTCGCTGGGCAGCAGGTTGAGCTCGAGGGTCCGTACGCCGTGGCGTGCGGCCTGCTGCACGAAGCCCGCGGCGGGGTAGACCGCCCCGGAGGTGCCGACGGACACGAACAGGTCGGCGCCGCCGAGCGCGCGCAGGATGCGCTCCATCTCGTAGGGCACCTCGCCGAACCACACCACGTCGGGCCGCAGCGCCGCCTCGCCGCAGCCGGGGCAGGGCGGGCCGTCGGCCATCGTGCCCGTCCACGGCACCCGGTCGTCGCAGGCCGTGCACCACGCCCGGAGCAGCTCGCCGTGCATGTGCAGCACCCGCGTGGAGCCGGCGCGCTCGTGCAGGTCGTCGATGTTCTGGGTGACCACGAGCAGGTCGTCGCCGAGCGCCTCCTCGAGCCGGGCCAGCGCCCGGTGGGCGGGGTTGGGCGCCACCCCGGCGAGCGCGGCGCGGCGGGCGTCGTAGAAGTCGTGGACCAGCGCCGGGTCGGCGACGAAGGCCTCGGGGGTAGCGACGTCCTCGACGCGGTGGCCCTCCCACAGGCCGTCGGCGTCGCGGAAGGTCGGCACCCCGCTCTCGGCGGAGATGCCCGCCCCGGTCAGCACCACGATCCTCACGCCGCACACCCCATCACCTGCGGGAGCCTACGGCGCCGGTGTCCCAGCCGGTGGCGCCCGTCACGGGCCGAGCTCGCGTCGCACCACCAGCCGCGGCATCTTGCTGGCCACGGCGTCGGTGGTGCCCACCACGACGAACCCCGCCTTCTCGAACATCGCCCTGGTGCCGACGAACGCCATCGTCAGGTCCATCCGCCCACCGCCCGGGTCGACCGGGTGCGCCTCGACGGCCGGCGCGCCGTTCGAGGCGGCCCAGTCGACGGCGCCGTTCAGCAGCGCCGTGGTGACACCCTGGCGCCGGTGCCCCGCGCGGACGACGACGCAGATGATGCTCCAGACCGGGACGTCGTCGACGGGACGGATCAGCCTCGACCGGGTGAGTCGCGGGATGTCGGCGCGGGGACTGATGCTGCACCAGCCGACCGGGGTGCCGTCGCGGTAGGTGACGACCCCCGGCGGGACCTCCCGCTCGCACAGCGCCCTCGCCGCGCGCTCGCGGCTGCCGCCACCGAGCTCCTCGACCTGCGGTGCGGTGAGCCGGTGCGACAGGCACCAGCAGTGGGTGGCGCGGCGCGTGGGGTTGACGACGTCCGCGAAGTCGTCGAACCGGTCAGGGGTGACCGGGTGCGTCTCCCACTCCATCGCCGCATCGAAGCACACCGCGCCCACCACCGCACCCGGTCCGCGACGGCGTCCGCGGGCTCAGCGCTCGTCCGCGGGCTCAGTAGTACCAGGGGTAGGGCGACCAGTCGGGGTCGCGCTTCTCGAGGAACTGGTCGCGCCCCTCCTGCGCCTCGTCGGTCATGTAGGCCAGGCGGGTGGTCTCGCCGGCGAAGAGCTGCTGGCCGACCAGCCCGTCGTCGATGGCGTTGAAGGAGTACTTCAGCATTCGCTGGGCCGTGGGCGACTTCCCGTTGACCAGCCGCCCCCACTCCAGCGCGGTGGCCTCGAGCTCGGCGTGCGGCACGGCGCGGTTGACGGTGCCCATGCGCACGCCGTCCTCGGCGGAGTACTCCTCGCCGAGGAAGAAGATCTCGCGGGCGAACTTCTGGCCCACCTGCCGGGCCAGGTACGCCGACCCGAACCCGCCGTCGAAGGACCCGACGTCGGCGTCGGTCTGCTTGAAGCGGGCCTGCTCGCGGCTGGCGATCGTCAGGTCGCAGACCACGTGGAGGCTGTGGCCGCCGCCGGCGGTCCAGCCCGGCACGACGCACACCACGACCTTCGGCATGAAGCGGATCAGCCGCTGCACCTCCAGGATGTGCAGCCGTCCCAGCCGGGCCTTGTCGACGGTCTCGACCGTCTCGCCCTCGGCGTACTGGTAGCCGGCGCGGCCGCGGATGCGCTGGTCGCCGCCCGTGCAGAAGGCCCACTTGCCGTGCCGCTCGCCGGGGCCGTTGCCGGTGAGCAGCACGCACCCGACGTCGCTGGTGGTGCGGGCGTGCTCCAGGACCCGCAGCAGCTCGTCAACGGTGTGGGGACGGAAGGCGTTGAGCACGTCGGGGCGGTCGAAGGCCACGCGCACCGTGCCGTGGGCGCGGGCCCGGTGGTAGGTGAGGTCGGTCAGGTCGTCGAAGCCGGGCACGACGTCCCAGGCCTCGGCGTCGAAGGTCTCCGACACCCCGTCGATGGCGCTCATGCGGGCAGGCTATCGGGGCCCCGTGGGACTGGAATACGGGCCCGCCGCGTGCTCTTGTGGAGGCATGGCACTGAGTGGAGAGTACGAGCCCAGCCCCGAGCAGTGGGTCCGCGACCAGGTCGCGACCTACGAGGCCACCGGCGGCGCCGAGGCCAACACGCTGCCCGACCACCCCGAGTGGCCCATCGTGGTCATCACCTCGCGCGGGGCGAAGTCGGGCAAGCTGCGCAAGAACCCGGTGATGCGGGTGGAGCGCGACGGCGTGTACGCCGCGGTCGCCTCCAAGGGCGGCGCCCCCGAGCACCCGACCTGGTACCACAACTTCCTGGCCCACCCCGAGGTCGACCTCCAGGACGGCCCGGAGCCGCACACCTACCGCGCTCGCGTCGCCGAGGGTGCCGAGCGCGCCGAGTGGTGGGAGCGCTGCGTCGCGGTCTACTCGCCCTACGCGGAGTACCAGGAGAAGACCGACCGCGAGATCCCCGTGTTCCTGCTGGAGCGGGTGGGCTGAGGTCTCGGGCGGTTTCCCCGCTCGAGCGGGGAAACTGCCACTTGGTGGCTGAAATTTCAGCCGCCGAGTGCCGGTTTCCCCGGCCGGCCGGGGAAACTGCCCGCTCGTGCCTAGGGCCGGGCGATGGTCATCGCGAGGCCGGCGAGGTGGCCGATGCGGGCGACCTCGGAGTCGAGGAACTCCGGACCACCGCGGCGGCCGAGCACGACGATCTCGTTGCCCGAGAGCCGTGCGCCGACGTGGATGGTGGTCGTCTCGCCCTCGATCTCCAGGCGCTCGGCCCGCTCGATCTCACGGAACTCGAGCCGGTCGGGGGCCGCGCCGGTCGCCCGGACGATGCCCTTGGCGCGGTGCACCCGCACCGCCCAGTCGGCGCGGAAGACCACCGGGAGCAGGTCGACGAGGCGGTCGGGGGCCTCGTCGGGGTTGGCCGTGAGGTCCTCGACCGCCTCGAGGTCGAGGAAGAGGTTGCCGCCGGCGCCGTACCGGCTGATCCACACCACGCGCACGCCACTGAGTGCGTTGCAGGCGGAGACGATCCCGTCGGGCAGCGCCGTGGGCGGCAGCTCCAGCAGCACGTCGTCGACCGCGGTGCCGTCGCGGCGCTTGTCGACGATCTCGATGGCCTCGATGTCGCCGCCCGCCTCACCGATCGCGCTCGCCAGGCGACCCAGCGAACCGGGGACGTCGGGCAGCTCGACACGCAGCAGGAAGGGCACGCCGCGACCCTAGTGGCTCGACGTTGCGGGCGCGTGTCGCGTCACGGGCCTCAGCGGGGGCTCAGCCGGGGCTCAGCCGGGGCTCAGCCGGGGCTCAGCCGGGCTCGACCAGCCGCCGGCGCAACCCGCTCGCTCGGCGCGCCCGCCGCTCCACCGCGGCGCGCACCGCGTCGGGCGAGCCGACCACCCGCACCCGCTGCTGCGCCCGGGTGACGGCGGTGTAGAACAGCTCGCGGCTCAGCAGCGGGGAGTCCTGCGGCGGCAGCAGCAGCGTCACCTCCGCGGCCTGGCTGCCCTGGCTCTTGTGGATCGTCATCGCGTGCATGGTGTCGACGTCGCCGAGGCGCGACGGGCTCAGCTGCAGGTGCTCCTCCACGCCGGCGACCACCGCTCGCAGCGCGGCGTCGGGACCGGCACCGGCCACCACGACGCCGGTGTCGCCGTTGAACAGGTGCTGCCCGTAGTCGTTGGCGGTCACCAGCAGCGGGCGCCCGACGTACCACTCCTGGCCCCACGACGCGCCCACCGGTGCGCCGGTCGTCTCGGCCAGCCAGCGCTCGACCTGCCGGTTCCAGTGCTGCACGCCGAAGGAGCCCTCGCGGTGGGCGCAGAGCAGCCGGTGGCGCTCGAGGACGGCGACCGCCTCGTCGACGCGGCCGGCCTCCGCGGCGGTGCGCAGGTCGAGGGCGTGGCCGAGCAGGACGTCGCGCAGCCGGGCGGTGCCGTCGGCGCCGAGACGGTCGTCGTCGCCGCCGGGCTCGACCCACTCGACCTCGTCGCCACCGGCGGCCAGCAGGTCGAGCACGGCGTCGGCGTCGCCGGTGCGGACGGCCTCGGCCAGCCGGCCGATGCCGGCGCCGAAGCGGTGGGAGGTGCGCAGCGCGACGACCGAGCCGGGGTCGCGCTCGTCGAGGCCGCCGACCAGGTCGGCGAGCACGGCGCCGGCCTCCACCGAGGCCAGCTGATCGGGGTCGCCGACCAGCACGAGGCGGGCGTCGGGGCGCACCGCCTCGACGAGGCGGGCCATCATCGTCAGCGACACCATCGAGGTCTCGTCGACGACGACGACGTCGTGGGGCAGCTTGTTGCCGCGGTGGTGACGGAAGCGGGTGCGCGAGCCGGGCCGCCAGCCCAGGAGCCGGTGGAGGGTGGAGGCCGTGAGTGGGCCGAGCCGTTCGCGGTCGACCTCGGGCAGGTCGCGGGTGGCCTCGGCCACCGCCTGCTGCAGCCGCGCCGCGGCCTTGCCGGTGGGGGCGGTCAGCGCCACCCGGGGCCGCGGACCGGTCGCCTCGGCCTGCTCGGCGAGCATCGCCAGCAGCCCCGCGACGGCGGTGGTCTTGCCGGTGCCGGGGCCACCGGTGAGCACGGTGGTCCAGCGGTCGGCGGCCGTGCGCGCGGCGGCGCGCTGCTCGGCGTACCCCGCGTCGGGGAACACCCGCTCCTGCGCGGCGCCCAGCGTCGCCGGGTCGACGGACGGGGCGGGGCGGGTGGCGCGGGCGAGCAGGTCGTCGCGCACCTGCCCCTCCTCGCGCCAGTAGCGGTCGAGGTAGAGCAGGCTGCCCTCGACGTGCACGACGCCGGCCCCGGCGAGCGCCCCGCCCGCCACGCGCTCGGGCCAGCCGGCGGCGTCGGGCCAGGCCAGGGCGGTCACCTCGGGGGCGGCCTGCAGGTCGGCGGGGTCGAGCAGGTCGGCGAGGTCGACGCAGACCGACCCGTGGCGCACCGCGCGCACGGCCAGCGCCAGGGCCAGCGCCACGCTCTCGTCGTGCTCGCCGGCGAGCGCGCAGGTGCGCTCGGCGACGTGCACGTCGGCGGCGGTCAGCACCCCGGCGACGTTGAACTCGCCCAGCAGGCCGGTGGCCCCCCGCGCCACGCGCGGGTCGTGGGGGTCGTCGGTGGTGAAGAGCTCGATCACGGGGCGCCTCCTGCGCCGACACCGGCGAGCAGGTCGGAGGCGGCCAGCACCAGCGCGGCCGGCGGGCGCCAGCTGAAGACGCCGGCGGGGTGGCCGTCGACCAGCGGGGTCTGCGGGCCGCACATGCCGCGCACGTAGAGGTAGAGCACGCCGCCGAGGTGGACGTCGGGGTCGTAGCCCGGCACCCGCCAGCGCAGGTAGCGGTGGGCGACCACGGAGTAGAGCAGGGCCTGCAGCGGGTAGTGGGAGTGCAGCATCGCCTCCACCAGCCGGTCGCGGGCGTAGTCGGAGGCCACCAGCGGCCGGCCCGGCTCGCCCAGCAGGTTGGTCTTGTAGTCGACCACCACGAACCGCTGTGCGCCGTCGACCTCGGCGCGCAGCACGACGTCGACGGAGCCGGAGAGGTAGCCGCGCAGGACCTGGTCGCCGAGCAGCGGCTGCTCGAGGCGCTCGGCGTACGGCGCCAGCGGGTCGTCGGCAGGGAGGTGCTCGCGCAGCAGCTGGCCCAGGCCCCGCAGGTGCACCTCGGCGGGGCGGCCCCGCACGTCGCCGCCGTCGAGGGGCAGCTCGAAGTCGAGCTCGCGCAGCCGGTCGCCGAGGCCGACGTCGCCGAGGGTGAGCCCGGGCAGCAGCGGGCCGAGCGGGGTGTGGTGCAGCGGCACCAGCGCGGCGGCGAGCTCGTCGGCCGGCACGCCGACCGGCCACCACCGCAGCTGTTCGGCGGCGCGCTGGTGCAGCTCGGCAGCGAGGTCGGGGGCGTCGGGGTCGGCGTGCTCGAGCACGGCGTGCACGAGGCTGCCGAAGCCGGCGCCCGCGGGCAGGTCGGCCATCGGTGACGCCGGGTCGTCGGCCGGGTCGTCGGCCGCACCGGCGGCGTCCGGGGCGGTCCCGGGCGCCGTCTCGGCCACGTCCTCGGCCACGTCGGCCGCCCGGCCGGCGTCGCCGGCGAGGGTGGCCTCGTCGTCGCGCAGCGTCTCCTCCGGCTCGCTGACCACCCCCGGCGTGGCCGGCCCGGCCTGCTCCTCCACGCGGATCAGCGCGGAGTAGGAGGTGCGGCGCCAGTCGGTGTCGACCCGGCGCCCGAACCGGCGCACGGCGAGCCGCTCGCCACCACCGGCGACCGGCTCCGCGACCGCGTCGGCGACCACCGACTCCTCGCGGGTCGGCCCGCCCAGCTCCTCGAGCAGCCCCAGCACGCGGGTGACGTAGTCGTCGTCGCGCAGCGCCTGCTGGTCGGGGACGTCGGGCACCCCGGGCTGCCGCCCGAGCAGCAGCCGGTGGAGGCCGCCGTCGGGCGTGGTGGGCGTCGGGGCCCACCACGCCACGACCTGCGACTGCGCGCGGGTCAGCGCGACGTAGAGGTTGCGCAGCTCCTCGCCGCTCTCCTCGCGCTGGTGGGCGGCGACGCTGGCCGCCCACTGCGGGCCGCCGCCGGTGACGTCGAGGGCCCGGTCGGTGTCGTGGTGGAAGCGCGCGACGTCGACGGGCCAGACGTAGTTCTGGAAGAGGAACGGCAGGTAGGTGACGGGGTACTGCAGGCCCTTGCTGCCGTGCACCGTGACGACCTGCACCGCTGCGGCGTCGCTGTCGAGGCGGCGGGGGCGCTCGCTGCCGGTGTCGGAGCGGCGCTCCTCGCGGAACCACTGCAGCAGGGAGGTGAGGCCGAGGCCCTCGCGCACGGCCGTCTCGTGCATCAGCTGGGCGAGGTGGCGCAGGTCGGTGAGCAGCCGCTCGCCGTCGGTGCGGGCGAGCACGCGGGCGCTGAGGCCGCGCTCCTCGGTGGCCTCGAAGAGCGCGGCCACCCCGCGCCCTCGCAGCAGCAGCGCCCAGCCGCGCAGGGTGTCGGCCACCTCGTCGGTCAGCCTCGCGCCGCCGGCGTCGAGGTCCTCGGTGGTGCGCCCGAGGAAGCAGGTCAGCGCCGCGGCGCGCACCCGGCCGGAGCGGTGGGGCTGCTCGATGCCCTCCAGCAGGGTCAGCCAGTCGTCGGCGGCGGCGGTGGCGAAGACGTGGCTGCCGCCCGGCACCACCGACGCCAGGCCGCGCTCGGCCAGGGCGCGCTGCACCAGCAGGCCGTGCTCGCGGGTGCTGACGACCACCGCGACGTCGGCCGCGCGCAGCGGCCGCCCGCTCCACGTCGGTGCGGCGGCGAGCAGCTCGGCGATGTCGGCGGCGCAGTCGCGGGCGACGTGCTCACGCGCCTCGGCGGCACGGACCGCACCCGAGCGCAGCAGCCGAAAGCCTGACCGGGTCACCTGCCGCAGCCGGAACGGCGAGGGGTGCGGCGCCCCGACGAGGCGGCCGGGCTCGCCGTGGGCCCCGTGCCGGGCGGCGACGTCGCGCACCACGATGCGCGGATCGCCGAGCGCGGCGCCGCGCAGCACGACCTGCAGGCGGCGCACCAGCCCCTCGTCGCTGCGCCAGTTGGTGGCCAGGGTGGCCTGGGTGGTGGCGGTGGCCGCGGCCTCGAGGTAGGCCACCACGTCGCCGCCGCGGAAGGCGTAGATGGCCTGCTTCGGGTCGCCGATCAGCACCATCGTGGCGACGCCGCTGAAGGCGCGGTCGAGCACCTGCCACTGCACCGGGTCGGTGTCCTGGAACTCGTCGACCAGCACGATGCGCCAGCGCCCGCGCATCCGCTGGCGCGCCGGGGCGTCGTCGGACTCCAGCGCGGCAGCGAGCCGGCTGAGCAGGTCGTCGTAGCTGAGCACGCCGCGGCGGCGCTTGCGCCGGTCGACCTCCACCCGGACGGCCCGGGCGAAGTCGACGCGGGCGCGGCCGGGCGAACCGGGCTCGGGGGCCGGGTCGGAGCCGGGGCCGCCGTCGGGCACCAGCCGGGCATGCGGGTCGCTGACCGCGGTGCGGGCCAGGGCGAGCGCGGTCGCCCGGTCGAACGGCGGTGCGTCGGGCAGGTGGCCGAACCGGGCGAGGTAGAGGTCGTCGACCACCTCGACCACGAGGTCGTCGAGCGACTCCACCAGGGTGGCGCCGGTGTCGGTGTCGCCGGCGACACCCAGCGAGCGCAGCACGAGCTGGCAGAACTGGTGGGTGGTGGCGATGGTGGCGCCGTCGAACGCCGCGAGCGCGTCGCGGAGCCGGTGGCGACGCCGCGCCCGCTCCGCGTCGTCGACCCAGCCGACGGCGCCGGGCGCGCCGTGCACGAGCAGGCCCAGCAGCGTGTCGTCGGGGTCGACGCCGTCGGGGTCGCCCAGGGCGCGCTCCGCGGCGACCAGCTGCTCGCGCACCCGCTCGCGCAGCTCCTGGCTGGCGGCGCGGCCGAAGGTGATGACGAGCATCTCCTCGAGGCGGGCGTGGCCCTCCGCGACGTAGCGGGCCACCAGCGCGCCGACCGTCCAGGTCTTGCCGGTGCCGGCGCTGGCCTCCAGGAGCGTGGTGCCGGTGGGCAGCGGACCGGTGACGTCGAACGGCTCCATCACCACGCCCCCTGCTCGGAGTCGAGGAGCGGGCTCCACAGCCGCAGCGCGAGCGCGCCGAAGCGGGTGGGCTCGCCCGGCTGCTGCTCGTCGGCGCCCGGCGCCTCGGCGAGGCCCGGCACCGGGGCGCGCGGGCCCCACACCCGCAGGTGCGCGGCGTCGGAGCACTCGCCGGGGTAGCGCCCGTCGTCCCAGTCCCAGGCGACCTTCTCCAGCGCCTGGGCCTGCGGGGCGCCGGTGCGGCGCTGGGTGGCGTAGCGGAACGACGACTTCACCGGCAGCGGGAGCGGCTCGAGGCGGCCCTGGTCGAGCAGTGCCACGAGGTCGCGCAGCACGTCGACCGCGGTGTGGTCGACCGGGCCGAGCAGCGAGCGGCCCACCGCCTCGCGCGAGCGGCTGTTGGTGGGCCGGCCCAGGGTGCGGGCGGTCCAGCTGCGGTCGGGGTCGCTGGCGGCGAGCGCGAGCAGGTGCACCCACGACTGCAGCCGGTGGGTGGCCCCCAGGCGGGAGTAGGAGACCGGCACCAGCCGGTCGCCGAACACCTCGGGGACGGTCCCGCGCAGCCGTCGGCCACGCCCCAGGTCGACGTCGACGTCGACGGCCCGGGGGTCGTGGCCGCGTCGCTCCTCCAGGCCCGCCGCGGCCAGCGGCTGCGCCCGCTCGACCACCTGGCGCAGCAGCCGCCACCCGAGCCGGCCGGGCGGCAGGACGCCGCGGCGCCACTCCCGCTGCGTGGCCTCGGCGGGGTCGAGCCCGGCGAGCAGGTCGCGCACGACGCGGTCGCCGACGCCCCACTGCGCGAGCTGGTCGATCTCGACCGGCAGGCCGTCGTCGACGGGGTCGTCGTCGAGCGGCAGCGCGACGTCGAGGCGGCTGCGCAGGAAGTCCCTGACCGGGTGCTTGAGGAAGCCGGCGAGCTCCTCCAGCGACACGTCGTCGGGAGTGCCGTCGTCGGCCGGCGCCGGCAGCGGTCCGCGCAGGAACGGCGCCGCGGGCGAGCGGGGCCCGGCAGCGGCGCGGGCACCGGCCAGGGCGGCGGGGTCGAAGGTGAACGGCGCACCGGGCACCAGCGCGCCGACCGCGAGGTTGCGCTCGTCGAAGGGCTGCAACGGGTGACGGGTGCGCACGACGTCGGCCACCCGGCGCGGCGTGCCGTCGGCGCCTGGCGTGACGGTGGCGGTGAGGTCGAGGGTGTCGAGCAGCTCACCGAGGGGCACGGCCGGCGGCCGGGGGCGCCCGGAGTACTCGTCGGCGCCGGTGTAGGTGACCACGAGGCTCTCGGTGGCGGCGAGCACGGCGTCGAGCAGCAGCTGGCGGTCCTCGCTGCGGGCGTCGCGCTCACCGGTGACCGGGTCGCGGGCGAGCACGTCGTCGCCGTCGACCGCACCCGCCCGGGGGAACACGCCGTCGTCGAGGCCGAGCAGGCACACCACGCGGTGGGGCACCGAGCGCATCGGCACCATCGTGCAGACCGTGAGCGTGCCGGTGCGGAAGCTGGCCCGGGTGGGCCGCCCGGCGAGCCGGTCGTCGAGCAGGGCGCGGACGTCGGGCAGGCGCAGCTCGGTGCCGCCGAGGCCGGCGGCGGCCTCCCGCACCCGGGCGAGCTCGCGCTGGGCCTGCCCGGCCTGCCACGCCTCGGTCGACGGCACGGCGGTGAGGTCGCGCACCCCCTCGGCGAGGGCGTCGAGCCAGTGGTCGAGGGGGTGGGCGCCGACCAGTCGGTCGGTGACCGCGCGCAGGCGGGCGACGTACTCGGCGAGCCGGCCGGCCAGCTCGACCTGGCCGCTGCCGACGTCGTCGAGGGGCAGGGTGCGGTCGAGCCAGGCGCCGGCGTCCTCCGACATGGTGACGCCGGCCAGCAGCCGGTCGAGGCCGAAGCGCCAGGTGTTGGACACGTAGTCCTGCAGGCCGTAGTCGGCGCGGTGCTCGGCGTCGAAGGCCCACCGCACGCCGGCCTCGCGCACCCACTCGGTGAGCTGCTGGAGGTCGTCGTCGCCGAAGCCGAACCGGCGGCGCACCGGCTCGGTGTGGGCGAGGTCGAGGACGTCGCCGGCACCGGCGCGGCCCCCGGCGAGGTCGAGCAGCCGCGCCGCGACCGACAGCAGCGGGTTGGTGCGCGCGAGCGAGCGGTCGGCCAGGCTCACCCGCAGCCGGTGGGCGGGGTGGCCGTCGTCGCCGACGACGTCGCCGAGGCCGAAGCCGGCGGAGACCAGCGGCGCGAAGGCCTCGATGTCGGGACACATCACCAGCACGTCACGCGGCTCGAGGGTGGGGTCGTCGGCGAGCAGCCCCAGCAGCACCTCGCGCAGCACGTCGACCTGGCGGGCCTGGCCGTGGCAGGCGTGCACCTGCACCGAGCGGTCGTCGTCGCGCAGGGTCCGTGCGGCGGCGTCGCCGACCCGGTCGCCGCGCAGGTCGTGCTGGAGCCAGCCGAGCAGGCTGCCCGGGTCGCCGGCCTCGACCGGCGGCGCGCCCGCGGCCGGGGTCGCGTCACGGGGCTCGACGGTGGCCAGCACGCGCTGCAGCTCGCGGGTGTCGCGGCCCAGGGTGGCCAGCAGGGGGTGGGCCACGCGCTGGTGGCTGGTGTCGTCGAGGCGCGCCACCGGGCCGGCGGCGGCGTCGTCGGCCAGGGCGCGCCACAGGGCGGCGGAGGGGTGGGGCAGCCAGAGGTGGACGTCGCGGTGGGTCCCCAGCGCGGCGAGCAGCTCGACCTCGGTGACCGGCAGCCGGGTGTGGCCGAAGAGCGAGAGCCGCGGCGGCAGGTCGACCGCGCCGGGCTCGTCGTGCAGCGTCGCGAGGGTCTGCGCGTGGCGGACGTCGGGCGCCGGAGCGTCGACGCGGGCGACCAGCCGTCGCCACAGCTCGGGCTGCCAGGCGAGGTCGGGCGCCAGCGGGCCGCCCCGGCCGTCGGTGTCGCGGCCGGCGGCCCAGTCGGCGACCAGGGCGGGGCGCTGCACGGCGTACCCGGCGAGCAGCCGGGCCAGGCGTCGCGCGACGGCGAAGCGGCGGCCGCGGCGCAGGTCGCCCTCCTCGCCGCCGAGCCCGTGGCCGAGGTGGAGCGCCAGGGGGGCCGCCCACGGCTCGCCGAGCGAGGCGTCGACGACCGCGAGCAGCGGCCACACCAGCGCCTCCGGCGCCCACGGGTCGTCGTCGCGGGTGCCGGTGACCTCGGCGACCAGGGAGGCCGGGCTGCGGAACTCGACCCCGGCGCACACGCCGTCGCCCGACCCGGCGCCCGCGCCGAGGCGGTGGGAGACGCGCTGCGAGAGCCAGCGCTCGACACCACGGGCCGGCACCACGACGACCTCGGTGGCGAAGGGGTCGGCGAGGGGGGAGGCGAGCAGGTCGGCCAGGCCGTCGGCCAGCACGTCGGCGCGGGGCGCGCGGTGCAGGGTCAGGGCCATGCGGCGCACCTTAACGGCCGGTCCCGACAGCGTCCGGGGCGCGGCGGTGGGCTCAGGCGTCGGCGAGCGGTGACTGCTCGTCGGCGCGGTCGATGTCGCGCTCGATGGCCGCGACGGCCTCGGGGTGGCCGTGGAAGCGGCGGTAGCTCCAGACGAGCAGGGCGATCGCCATCAGGCCCGAGGCCACCTGGGTGATGCCGGTGGCGATGCCGCCGGGCAGCCACCAGAAGTCCGACAGCGGCCACCACGAGGGCGACGGCGGGCCCCAGATCCACAGCGCCCCGCAGGCGAGCAGGCCGACGGCGACGCAGGCGGTCACCACGATCGCCAGCCAGGACGACACGCTCTGCGCGGCACCCTTCATCGCGCGGTACTTCAGCGGCTCGAGGCGCCGCTCGGCCCACTCGTACTGCTGGGAGAGCACCGCCACGCCGGCGAACAGCAGGATCAGACCGGGGCCGGGCAGCACCAGGGCCGCGATCCCGAGCAGGACGAGCGTCCACCCGGCGACCTCGAGGCCGACCCGGCGGACGGCGCCCTTCACGACGTGGCTCCCCTGCGCATGACCCGAGCATCCCAGAGACCACCAACCGGCGGGAGTGTTCCGCGCCGCTCGTCCGCGCAGGTCACGGCCGGGGTCACGGCCGGGGTCACGGCCGGGGTCCGGGGACGGGGGCGCCGTGGAAGCGCAGGTGGGCCCAGGCGGTGAGCGCGAGACCGACCAGCCCGGAGACGACCTGCCCCACGCCGGCCCAGAGACCGCCGGGCAGCCAGGTCCAGGCGGGCAGCACCCACCAGGAGGGCTGGGCGGGGTCCCACAGCCACAGCAGGCCGCTGGCGCCGAGCGCGGCGGTGACCGCTGCGGTGGTCAGCGTGCGGGGCCAGGTGGCGACGCCCCGGGCGGCCTCGTGCAGCGCCCACCGCCGCACCGGCGCGAGCCGGCGGGCGGCCCAGGGGTCGTGCTGGGCGAGCAGCGCCGTCCCGGCGAGCAGGAACAGCACGCCCGGACCGGGCAACGGGAACAGCACCACCCCGACGGCCACCAGCGCCCAGCCCGTGCCCGACAGCGCCGCACGCCGCACGCCGGACGGCGCGGGCGGCGGGGCGGTGGTCATCGAGCCAGGGTGCGCCGGGCGGGTGAACGCCGCACGACGGGCGGCCCGCGCGGCGGTGACGACACGCCGACGTGTGGTCGTGTGCGTCAATCGTGTGCATAATCTCTACCGACACACTAGCCAATGAGCGGCGTCCCGCCGTCTCCCACCGAACGGTGACCACCCATGCGCAAGCTCCTCGTCCTCGGATTCGTGGGACTCCTCGCCCAGCTCATCGACGGCTCCCTCGGCATGGCCTACGGCGTCACGTCGTCGACCCTGCTGCTCGCCGCCGGTGTCGCCCCGGCCGCGGCCTCGGCCGCCGTCCACTTCTCCGAGATCGGCACCTCGCTGGTCTCCGGCTTCGCCCACCACAAGCTCGGCAACGTCGACTGGCGCACCGTCTCGATCCTGGCCGTGCCCGGCTTCGTCGGCGCCTTCGCCGGCGCGACGTTCCTGGTGAGCCTCGACGGCGACACCGCCAAGCCCTGGGTGGCCGGCATCCTGCTCGCGCTCGGCGTCTACGTGATCTGGCGCTTCCTGGTGCTCGGCGGCCGTCGCCCCACGTTCAAGTCGCGGCCCTCGGCGGCGATGCTCGCGCCGATGGGCGTCGTCGGCGGCGCGCTCGACGCCATCGGCGGCGGCGGCTGGGGCCCGGTCGGCACCACCACCCTGCTGTCCTCGGGCCGCCTGGAGCCCCGCAAGGTCATCGGCTCCATCGACACCTCGGAGTTCGTCGTCGCCGTGGGCGGCTCGCTCGGCTTCATCCTCGCCCTCGGCTCGCAGGGCATCGAGTGGTCGTACGCCGCGGCGCTGCTCGCCGGCGGCGTGGTCGCCGCCCCGGTGGCGGCCTGGCTGGTGAAGAAGCTCGCTGCGCGGGTGCTCGGCGTGGCCGCCGGCGGCCTGATCGTGCTCACCAACTCCAAGACGATCCTCGAGTCCCTCGGCGCCTCCGGCACCACCGTGGTCGTCGCCGCGGCGGCCCTCTTCGTGCTGTGGATCTCCGGCATCGTCTGGGCCGTGCGCCAGGAGCGCCGGGCCCGCGCCGAGGACGCCGCCACTCCTGAGCCGGCGCTCGCCGGCGCCTGAGCAGCACCAGAGCAGCACCAGAGCAGACCTGAGCAGCACCGCCGAGGGGCGGTCGACCGTGGCCCGAGGCCCGGTCGGCCGCCCTCGCGCACGTGCGGCGGTCCGGCCGCGGGACGGGTAAAGATGTCGCCGATACCCCACGCGGGGCCTCCCCGGGTTCGTAGCCTCACCTCACGCCGGCCCACCCCCCAGGGCCGGACGAGACAGGGAGAACCCCATGATCCGCACCCTCCTGACGGTGGCCCCCGCCACCTGCCTGAGCGTCCTGCTCGCCGCCGGCGGGCTCGCCACCGCCACCTCGGCCACCGCCGCGACCGCCCCCGCCGCGCCGGGTGCCGCCTCGAGCACGGCCGACTGCACCGGTGAGCAGACCCGGCTCGACAAGGCCCTGGCCGCGCGTGAGCGCGCGCTCACCCGCTCGACCCGGGCCGACGAGGCCGTCGAGCAGGCCCGCGACGCCGCCGCCCGCGCCGACACCCGCCGCGAGGAGGCCCGCGCCCGCAAGGAGCTGAAGGCCGCCAAGCAGCAGGAGACCGAGGTCGACCGGGTGACCAAGGCCCAGCAGATGCGCGTCACCCGCGCGCAGGAGCGCCTCGACGCGTGCCAGGCCGAGCCCGAGCCCGAGCCCGAGCCCGAGCCCGAGCCCGAGCCCGAGCCCGAGCCCGAGCCCGAGCCCGAGCCCGAGCCGGAGCCCGAGCCCGAGCTGCCTGCCTGAGGCACCGGCCGCACGGCGCCAGGCGTGACCTGAGCGCGCCGTACCCGCTGCACCCGCGAGGGCCCTGCCGACCACCAGGTCGACAGGGCCCTCGTCACGTGTGGCCGGCGCTGCGCGTCAGCCGGTGGTGACCCGCTCGTCCCGGTCGTCCAGGTCCTCGTCCCGGTCGCCGGCCGCGGCGGCCGCGTCGGCCCGCGAGGAGGCCACCAGGCTGGTCGTGGTGGTGACCACCAGGATGCCCACGATGACCGCGAGCGAGGCCAGCGTCGGGATCTCCGGCACGGCGCTCCACTCCATGTGCGCCCAGTGCAGCACCAGCTTCACGCCGATGAAGCCGAGGATGGCCGCGAGGCCGTAGGAGAGGTGCACCAGCCGGGCCAGCAGCCCCTCGAGCACGAAGTAGAGCGCGCGCAGGCCCAGCAGGGCGAAGGCGTTGGTGGCGAACACCAGGTAGGGGTCGCCGGTGATGCCGTAGACCGCCGGCACCGAGTCGATGGCGAACACGACGTCGGTGGCGAAGACCGCCACCACCACCAGGGCGAACGGCGTCAGCGCGCGACGCCCGGCCTGGCGCACCGTGAGGCGCGGGCCGGCGTACTCGTCGGTGACCGGCATGACCCGGCGCACCAGGCGCACGACACGCATGTCGGCGACCTCGGTGGTGTGCCCGCTGCCGCGCAGGGCGTCGCGCAGCAGCTTGGCGCCGGTGAGCAGCAGCACCAGGCCGAAGACCAGGAAGACCCAGTCGAACGCGGAGAGCGCGGCGGCCCCGAGGGCGATGAAGATGCCGCGCAGCACCAGCGCGCCGACGATGCCGTAGAGCAGCACCCGCTGCTGCAGCGCCTTCGGCACCGCGAAGGCCGCGAGCAGCAGCATGAACACGAAGAGGTTGTCGACGCTGAGCGCCTTCTCGACGAGGTAGCCGGTGTAGTACTCCACGCCGCGCTCGCTGCCGTGCTGCGACCACACGTAGCCACCGAAGGCGAGCGGGAGGGCGACGTAGAACAGCGACCACATGGTCGCCTCGCGCATCGACACCTCGTGGGGCTTGCGGGTGGCGATGAAGTCGACGACGAGCAGGCCGACGACGGCGGCGATGGTCACGGCCCACAGGGTGGGCGTGCCGATGGTGTCGATCGCGAGCGCCGACGGGGCGGCGGTCACGACGAGGTCGGGCAGGGACGGCATGCAGACTCCTCAAGCGACATGGCTTGAGGTCTCCCCCGCCCGGCCGTCACGGCCCGGGCGTCCGCCCGGGACGTCTGTGGAGACGTCGTACTGACCGGGCGGGCCTTGGGTGGGGTACTCCCCTCGCCGGTGAGTCTAGGGGACGCGTCATCGACCGGACAAGCCGTGCACCACGAGGTCGGCGAGGTGGCGGTACGCCGCCGCGTCGTCGAGCCCGGTGGCCTCGCCGATGACCCCCGACCTGATCGCGGTCATCACCTGCGCCACGGCGGCGCCGACGAACGCGGCGTCGACCGGGCGCAGGGCGCCGGCGCGCACCCCGTCGTCGACGAGCTGCTGCACCCGACGGGCGGCCAGCCGGGTGTTCTCCCGGTAGACCTCGCCGGCCGGCGGGTAGGCCTCGAGGTCGGCGTGGAACCGGGCCGAGGCCGGCTCGAGCTCGGTGGCCACCGCGTCGAGGTACGCCGGCAGCCGCCCGCCGGCGTCGTCGACCGCGGCGACGCGCTGCTCGATGCGCTCGGCGGCGCGCTGGAAGTAGCGGCGCACGGCCGCCTGGATCAGCTGCTCCTTGCTGGTGGCGACGTCGTACAGCGTGGAGCGGGAGCAGTGCAGCCGGGCGGCGAGGTCGCCCACGCCGAGCGCCAGGAAGCCCTCGGCGAGGAAGAGGTCGGCGAGGCCGTCGAGCAGCTCGGCGCGGCGGGCGCGCGCCCGCTCGGGCAGCACCCGTGTCGACGTCACCGGTGGAGGCTATCGCCCACGACCGGCCCAGTACCGAGACCAGTACCCTGGTACTGCCGTCGATCCCACCCTGGAGAACCCATGCCCGCCCGCCGTGTCCTGGCCACCGAGGAGGCCGCCGACCTGCTGCGCCTCGTGCGCCAGATCGCCACCGACCACCTCGCCCCCCGCGCCGCCCAGGCCGAGGCCGACGAGGAGTTCCCTCGCGACGTCTTCACCCTCCTCGGCCGCTCGGGGCTCCTCGGCCTGCCCTACCCCGAGGAGCACGGCGGCGCCGACCTGCCCTACGAGGTCTACCTGCAGGTGCTCGAGGAGCTGGGCGCCGTGTGGTCCAGCGTCGGCGTCGGGGTCTCGGTGCACGCGCTGTCGTGCTTCGGGCTGGCCACCCACGGCACCGAGGCCCAGCAGAAGGCGTGGCTGCCCGACATGCTGGGCGGTGAGCTGCTCGGCGCCTACTGCCTCTCCGAGGCCCACGCCGGCTCCGACCCCTCCGCCATGCGCACCACCGCGCGCCGCGACGGCGACGACTACGTGATCGACGGCGCCAAGGCCTGGACCACCCACGGCGGGCACGCCGACTTCTACAAGGTGATGGCCCGCACCAGCGAGGGCCGTGGCGGCATCTCCTGCTTCCTGGTGCCGGCCGACACCCCCGGCCTGTCCGCCGACGTCCCCGAGCGCAAGATGGGCCTGACCGGCTCCGCCACCGCCACCGTGCGCTTCGAGTCGGTGCGGGTGCCGGCCGAGCGGCGCCTGGGCGACGAGGGCGCCGGGCTGCGCATCGCCCTCGCGGGCCTCGACGCCGGCCGCCTCGGCATCGCCGCGGTCGCCACCGGCCTGGCCCAGGGCGCGCTCGACACGGCCACGGCGTACGCCCAGCAGCGCGAGACCTTCGGCCGGCGGATCATCGACCACCAGGGCCTCGCCTTCGTGCTCGCCGACATGGAGGCCGCCGTGCAGGCCGCGCGGGCGACCACCCTGCACGCCGCCCGCCTCAAGGACGCCGGCCTGCCGTTCGGCCGCGAGGCCTCGGTCGCGAAGCTCGTCGCCACCGACCAGGCCATGAAGGTCACCACCGACGCCGTGCAGGTGCTCGGCGGCGCTGGCTACACCCGCGACTTCCCCGTGGAGCGCTACATGCGCGAGGCCAAGGTCATGCAGATCTTCGAGGGCACCAACCAGATCCAGCGCATGGTCATCGGCCGCTCCCTCGACAAGGACCCCGGCGGCGCCATCACCGTGGCCTGACCCGCGGCCGGACGACGGTCCCGCACCGGCCATCATGGGGTCGTGACCACGCCTCCCGCCCCCGCGACGCCGGACGACGTCGACCGCGCCGCGGCCGGGCTGGCCGGTGTCGTCGAGCCGACCCCGCTGCACCGCAGCGACCGGCTCTCGGCGCTCACCGGGCTCGAGGTGTGGCTCAAGCGCGAGGACCTGCAGCCGGTGCGCTCCTACAAGCTGCGCGGCGCCTACACGCTGATCGCCGACCTCGACGCCGAGGCCCGCGCCCGCGGTGTGACCTGCGCCAGCGCCGGCAACCACGCCCAGGGCGTCGCCTTCGCCTGCGCCCGCGCCGGGGTGCGGGCCCGGGTGCACCTGCCGCGCACCACCCCGCGCCAGAAGCGCGACCGGGTGGCGGCGCTGGGCGGCGCGATGGTCGACGTCGTCATCGGCGGCGACACCTACGACGACGCCGCGGCGGCCAGCCGCGCCTTCGCCGCGGCCACCGGCGCCACCCCGGTGCCGGCCTTCGACGACCCCCGCACCATCGCCGGGCAGGGCACCGTGGCCACCGAGGTGCTGGCCCAGCTCGCCGCCGCCGGGCTCGGCGAGCCCGCCGCCGTGGTCGTGCCGGTGGGCGGCGGCGGACTGGTGGCGGGGGTGCTGACCGTGCTGGGGGCGCGCGCGCCCGGCGTACGGGTGGTGGGGGCGGAGCCGGCCGGTGCGGCCGGCATGGCGGCGGCCGTGCGGGCCGGCGAGCCGGTGGACCTCCCCGACCTCGACGGGTTCGTCGACGGCGCCGCCGTGCGCCGGGCGGGCACGCACACCTACGACGTCGTGCGTCGGCACGGCCCCGACCTGGTGGCGGTGCCGGAGGGCCTGGCCTGTGTCGAGATGCTCGACCTCTACCAGTCCGACGGCATCATCGCCGAGCCCGCCGGGGCCCTGGCCACCGCAGCGCTTCGGCTCGGGGCGGGCGGCCTGGCCCCCGGCTCGCTGGTGGTGGCGGTGGTCTCGGGAGGCAACAACGACGTCAGCCGCTACGCCGAGGTCGTGGAGCGCGCGCTGGTCTTCGAGGGCCTCAAGCACTACTTCCTCGTCGAGTTCCCCCAGGAGCCGGGCGCGTTGCGCCGCTTCCTCGACGAGGTGCTCGGCCCCGACGACGACATCACGCTCTTCGAGTACGTCAAGCGCAGCAACCGCGAGACCGGCCCCGCCCTCGTCGGCGTCGAGCTGCAGGACGCCGACGACTACGCCCCGCTGCTGGCCCGGATGGACGCCTCCCCCCTGCGCGTCGAGGCCGTCGCGCCCGACAGCCCGCTCTTCCGCTTCGTGCAGTAGCCCCGGCCGCGTCGGGTCTCGACCCGCTCGCTGCGCCGCTCCTCGGGAACCACGCCAGCGACGAGGGGTGTCGCGGCCCCATCTTCCGCCCACCGGAAGAACCCTGCCGGTCGCCACCGGCGGACGTCGTACGGTCGCGGTGTGAACGCCGTCACCCCCGAGACCACCCGCGTCGGCATCGTCGGCGGCGGACCGGCCGGCCTGATGCTGGCCCACCTGCTCGCCCGCGCCGGCATCGAGTCGGTGGTGGTCGAGACCCGCGCCCGCGAGGTGATCGAGCAGACCCACCGCGCGGGCATCCTGGAGCGCGACAGCGTGCGGATGCTGGTCGACAGCGGTCTCGACCGCGTGCTGCGCGACGGCCACGAGCACCGCGGCATCGACCTGCGCTTCGACGGCACGAGCCACCGCGTGGACTTCCAGGACCTGGTGGGGGCCTCGACGTGGCTCTACCCCCAGACCGACGTCTTCACCGACCTGGCCGACGCCCGGGCGCGCGACGGCGGCGACGTGCGCTGGGAGGTCGGCGACGTCAGCGTGAGCGACGTCCTCGACCGCCCGAGCATGCACTTCACCGACGCCGACGGCACCCGCCGGGAGGTCCGCTGCGAGGTGGTCGTCGGCTGCGACGGCTCCCGCGGCACGTGCCGCGACCAGGTGCCGGAGGCCGAGCGCCGCCGCTACTTCCGGGAGTACCCGTTCGCCTGGTTCGGCATCCTGGCGCAGGCCCCGCCGAGCATCGAGGAGCTGGTCTACGCCCGCGGCCCGGAGGGCTTCGTGCTGGTGAGCTCGCGCACCGAGACGGTGCAGCGGATGTACTTCCAGTGCGACCCCGGCACCGACGTCGCCGACTGGTCCGACGACCGGATCTGGGAGCGGCTGCAGGAGGGCGTGGCCGGCGACGACGGCCTGGGCCTGGCCGAGGGGCCCGTGCTGGAGAAGACCGTGCTGCCGTTCCGCAGCTTCGTGCAGGAGCCGGTGCGCCACGGCCGGCTGCTGCTGGCCGGCGACGCGGCGCACACCGTGCCGCCCACCGGCGCGAAGGGGCTCAACCTGGCGCTGGCCGACGTGCGGGTGCTGGCCGAGGTGCTCGAGCAGGCGCTGGTGCACCGCGACGACGCCGCGCTCGACACCTACCAGCCGCGAGCCCTGGAGCGGGTCTGGCGCACCCAGCACTTCTCCTACTGGATGACCACCCTGCTGCACCGGCTGCCCGGCGCCTCCGAGTTCGACGAACGCCGCCAGCTCGGCGAGCTGGCGGCGTTGACGTCGTCACGGGCGGGCTCGGCCTACGTGGCCGAGTGCTACACCGGGTGGCCGCAGGGCGCCTGGCCGGGCCGGGGCTGACCCCGGCCCGGCGGCGCACCGGCAGCGCCGTCGTGCGGTGGAGCGGTCGGGTCAGCGGCCGGCGGCGCGGTCGACGCGGTCGTGGTAGCGGTGACCGAGCTTGCCGCCGAGCACGGCGGCGAGCAGCGTGAGCAGCACGACGGCGATGGCGGTGATGATGCCGCCGGCGCCGAGCTCGTCGGTGCCGAGCGGGATGCGGGGCAGGCTGACGCGGTCGAGCAGGTTGTACTGCGAGCCGAACACAGCGCCCAGCACGATCGCCAGGATCGTGACGAGCAGGCCGATGACCCACACGCCCGCGCCCTGACGGCCACCGTCGAAGCGCGACATGCGCCCGGCGACGTATCCGCCGAAGAAGTAGCCGATGACGAGCACCGCGAGCAGCACGGCCGCGGCGACGACGCCGATGGTGCCGGCGGAGCGCTCGGCCTCCGACTGGGTGATGGAGGTCGACGAGCCCACGGCGGCGGTCACGGCGCCGACGATGCTGGTGAGCAGGATGGCCACGGCGATCGCCACCAGCCAGCCGAAGAAGCAGGCACCGATGTTCAGGCCGCCGAACTTGTCCCGCGCGTGGTCCTCGCGGCGGCGGTCGGTGTCGTGCCGGTCGTGCCGGTCGTAGGCGCGGCTGTCGGCCGCCTCGGCGCTCGTCGCGCCCTTGTCGTGTCGGGCCATGACTGCTCCTCGTGGTCGGGCCGCGGCTGTTCCGCGGTGACCGCCCCGGTACCCGACGCGCGACGCGCGACCCGGGCGTGCGCGGAAGAGGACTCTCACCCGCCCAAGGGGGTGACTTACAGCGTCAGCGCGCTTGAACCGCGTGAGCGGGGTCACCGGGTCTGGTCCGAGACACCAAAGCACGAAGGGGAAGACATGATCAACGAGACCCAGGCACGCGACGTCATCGGCTCCACCGCTTACACCCGCGACGGGGACAAGCTCGGAAAGGTGGGTCAGCTCTTCCTGGACGACGAGACCGGTCGCCCCGAGTTCATCACCGTCAACACCGGCCTGTTCGGGACCAGCGAGTCCTACGTGCCGGTCGCCGACGCGACGTTCGACTCCGACCGCCTCACGGTTCCCTACACCAAGGACCAGGTGAAGGGCGCGCCGCACGTCGACCTCGACGGCGGCCACCTCGACGCCAGCGACGAGCGTCGCCTGTACGACCACTACAGCCTCAGCTACGGCGGCGGCGTGGACACCACGACGACCACCGGCACCACGACCGGCACCACGACCGGCACCGGCGTGGACACCTCCGTCGGTCACGACACGTCCGGTCCCACCACGGACGACGCGATGACCCGCTCGGAGGAGCACGTCAACGTCGGCACCACCTCGGCCGAGGCCGGCCGGGTGCGCCTGCGCAAGTACGTCACCACCGAGACCGAGACCCACACGGTGCCGGTGGCCAAGGAGCGCGCGGTGCTCCAGACCGAGCCCATCACCGACGGCAACGTCGGCGACGCGGTCGACGGCCCCTCCATCTCCGAGGAGGAGCACGAGGTCGTGCTGCACGAGGAGCGCCCCGTGGTCGAGAAGACCGTGGAGCCCGTCGAGCGCGTGCGCCTCGGCACCGAGACCGAGGTCGAGCAGAAGCAGGTCTCCGAGCAGGTCCGCAAGGAGAACATCGAGGTCGACGGCGACGCCGACCGCCGCTGATCCACCCGGCCCCTCGGGGCCAGCACCGTCCGGCCCGGCCCTCCTTCGAGGGGCCGGGCCGGCGGTGCGTCCGGAGCCGCCGGCGCGGCACGGGAGGGCGCCGGACGGTGCACGACTGCCGGTGTCGGCGGCGTGGCGCAGGATGGGGCGGTGCCCACCACCGTCGACGCCCCCGGCTCGGTGATCCTCGTCGTCGGCAGCGAGCAGTTCACCCCGCCCACCTCCTTCGCAGGCCTGGCCTGCGCCGCCACCGACGACTGCGTGGCGGTGGTGGTGGCCGACCCGGTCGTCGTGGAGTTCTCCGCCGACGCCCCGGGCGGGCGCGGGGTCGACCTCGGCACCTTCACCCTCCACACCGAGGGCCAGCTGTCGGTGCGCGACGTCTACAACCGCGGCCTCGACACCGCCGGCGTCTCCGCCGGTGCGGTCACCGTGACGGTGTGGGGCGACCGCGCCGAGGACCCCGGCCGCGTGCGGGTCCAGGTGCACCCGGACCGGCCGGACTGACCCGACCGGCCTGACCCGATCGCAGGGCGTGGCGCGGCGTCAGCCCGACCAGCGCACGGTGCACCACACGGCCTTGCCGGACCGGGTCACCCGGGTGCCCCAGTCGTGGGCGACCGCGTCGACGATGTTCAGTCCGCGGCCGTGCTCGTCGGCGTCGTCGGGACGCCGTCGTCGCGGACGCAGCAGGGTGTGGTCGGAGACCTCGAGCACCAGCTCGTGCCGGGTGCGCCGCAGCTGCAGGTCGATCGGCGCCCGGGCGTGCACGAGCGCGTTGGTCACCAGCTCGGAGGTGGCGAGCACCAGGTCGTCGACCAGTCCGTCCGGCACGCCCCACGTCGCGAGCCGGTCGGCCACGGCCCGGCGCGCCAGCGAGGGGGCGACGTCGCCGTGGTCGAAGCGCCGGTGCAGCACGTCGGCCTCGGCCCCGCCGGTGACGCGCACCGCCATCACGGCGATGTCGTCGTCGACCGACTCCCCGGCGAACGCGCTCACCAGCGCCGCCGGCAGGTCGCGGGCGGTGTCGGCGGAGCCCAGGTGCTCGGCCGTGCGCTCGACGAGCCGGGCGACGGCGGCGTCGAGGTCACCACCGCGGCGCTCCACCAGCCCGTCGGTGTAGAGCAGCACCGTGCTCCCCTCCGGCAGCGGCTCCACCTCGGTCTCGGCGCCGAAGAAGCCCGCCCCGAGCGGCGGTCCGCTGACCGCCAGCAGCGTGGTCCCGCCGGCGCCGTCGCTCCCCGCGCCGCGCCCCGGCGGGGTCGTCACCAGCACCGGCAGGTGGCCGGCGTTGGCCCAGGCCAGGGTCTGGTCGGTGGCGTCGTGGACGCAGAACACGCAGGTGACGATCTGGTCGCCGGCCAGGTCCTGCACCAGCCCGTCGAGGTGCTCGAGCACCTCGGCAGGGCCGAGTCCCATCCGGGCGAAGGCCCGCACGGCGGCGCGCAGCTGACCCATCACGGCCGCCGCGCGCACCCCGCGGCCCATCACGTCGCCGATGACCAGCGCGGTGCGGCCGGCGCCGAGGTCGAACACGTCGTACCAGTCGCCGCCGACCTGCGTGCCCTCGGTGCCGGCGCGGTAGAACACCGCGATGTCGAGCGCGCGCACGTCGAAGCGGTCGGCCGGCAGCAGGCTGCGCTGCAGCTCGTCGGCCAGCTCGCGCTCCCGCGCCGCCGCCTCGGCCGCGGCGCGCGCCTCGATGAGACCCTGCTGGGTCGCCCGGGCCTCGGTGACGTCCTGGAACGAGCCGCGCACCACCCGCCGGCCGTCGCCGGTCACCGCGGCCTCGCCGCGCACCAGGCAGGTGCGCTCACCCCCCGAGGGCAGCAGGACGCGGGTGTCGTACTCCACCACCTCGCCGGGTCGCACCCTGCCCAGCTCGGCGCGCACCCGGTGGAGGTCGTCGGGGTGCACGAGCGAGCGGATCACCGCAGCGGTGCCGAGGCGGTCGAGGTCGTCCTGGGTGTGCTCGACGAGGTCGAGGAAGGCGCGCGAGGCGACGATCGTGTCGGCCTCGGGGTCGATCTCCCAGCTGCCGACGCGGGCGAGCCGCTGGGCCTGGTCGAGGAGCTCCTGGCTGCGCACGAGCACCTCCCGCACCCGCTGGACGCGGTCGAGCTCGAGGTTGACCCGCACCCGCGCCAGCAGCTCGCGTCCGGAGAACGGCTTGACCAGGTAGTCGTCGGCGCCGGCCTCGAGGCCCTCGAGGGTCGCGTCCTCCCCGCCGCGCGCCGACAGCATCACCACCGGCACGGTCGCCAGCAGCGGGTCGGCCTGCATGGCGTGCAGCAGCCCGAAGCCGTCGAGGCGCGGCATCATCACGTCGGTCAGCACCAGGTCGGGGCGGCGCCGTGCCATCACCGCGAGCGCGTCGATGCCGTCGACGGCGGTGTCCACGTCGTACGGCTCCGCCACCAGCAGGTCGCGCACGTAGTGGCGCATGTCGGGGTTGTCGTCGACGACCAGCACCCGCGGCGGCCCGGGTGAGGTGTCCGCGTCCGGGTCGGTCGGCACGGCCATCGGCAGCGGCACGTCGTCCTCGGGGCCGGTCGCCGGCTCCGCCAGCCACCGCAGCGTCTCGGAGACCAGGCTGCGCGCCTGGGCGCCGGCCACCGACGGCCGGCGCGCGTCCCCGCCGGGCGACCCGTCGCCGCCGTCGGGCTCGGCGACCACCTGGTCGGACGGCAGGTGCGCGACCCCCACGGGCACGGCGACGGTGAAGGTGCTGCCCACGCCGAGCTCGGAGTCGACCGCCACCCGGCCGCCGTGCAGCGCGGCGAGCTCGGCGACGAGCGCCAGCCCGATGCCCGAGCCCTCGTGGCTGCGCGAGCGCACCCCGGCCACTCGGTGGAACCGGTCGAAGAGCTGCCCCAGCTCGTGCTCCGGGATGCCGGCGCCGGTGTCGGCGACGCGCAGCACGACCTCGCCGTCCTGCTCGACCAGGGTGAGGGTGATGGCGCCGTCGAAGGTGAACTTCACGGCGTTCGAGAGCAGGTTCAGCACGATCTTGGCCCAGTGGTCGCGGTCGACCCACGTCGGCGACGACACCCGGCAGTCGACCTCGAGCCCGATGCCGGCGCGCGCCGTGGCCGACTCGAACATGCTCGCCAGGTCGTGGGTGTAGGCGGCGAGGTCGACGCGCTGGAAGCGCGAGCGGGTGTGGCCCGCCTCGAGGCGGGAGAAGTCGAGCAGGGTGTTGACCAGCTGCAGCATCCGCTGGCCGTTGCGCGCCACCACCTCGAGACGACGACGCTGGTCGCCGGCCAGGGGGTCGCGCTGGTCGGCCAGGGCGTCCTCGGCCGGGCCGAGCAGCAGCGTCAGCGGGGTGCGCAGCTCGTGGCTGACGTTGGTGAGGAAGTCGGTCTTGGCCTGGTCGACGCGCGCCAGGCTCTCGGCGCGCTCCTTCTCCGCCTCGATGGCGCGGGCGTCGCTGACGGTCGAGGACAGGTGGGTGGCGATCAGGCCGACGAAGTCGCGGTAGCCGTCGTCGAGCGGCCGGTAGCGGTTGGCGCCCACCACGACCACCCCGTACGGCGCCGCCTGCTGCCCCTGCGCGGGGATCGGCACGACCAGCGCCTGCAGCGGTGGCTCGCTCCAGGCGCCGGTGGGCAGGTCGGCGTGGCGCCGGTCGGCGACCAGGTCGACCGCGACGTGCTCCTCGGCCAGCGCCTGCGCCACGGGCCACACCGGGTCGACGTCGTCGAGCAGCAGGTGCGACGGGGCGGCGGGGTGGTCGGCGCCGATGCCCGACGAGCCGGCGCGCACCAGCGTGCGCCCGTCGGCCTCGAGCAGGTAGACCAGCGTGAAGGGCAGCGACTCGGGGTTGCGGGCCAGCGACGCGCAGGCCACGGTCACCGCCTCGGCGTCGGAGCGTGGCGAGCCGCCACCGATACCGAGGTCGCGCAGCGTGGTCATCCGCCGCTGCGAGATCACCGTGTCGGTCACCTCGGCCACCACGCAGAGCAGGCCCGCGGCCTCGCCGTCGTCGTCGGTCAGCGGGCTGTAGGAGAAGGTGTGGTAGCTCTCCTCCGGGAAGCCGCTGCGCTGCACGAACAGCCGCAGCGCCTCGTCCCAGGTCGACTCGCCGGTGGCCATCACCGTGGCGACCCGCGGCCCGATGTCGTTCCAGATCTCCGACCACACCTCGTGGGCCGGGCGACCCAGCGCCCACGGGTACTTCTCGCCCAGGGTGTCGCGGCGGTAGGCGTCGTTGCAGAAGAAGGTGAGCTCGGGCCCCCACGCCATCCACATCGAGAACTTCGAGGTGAGCATGATGCCCACGGCGCTGCGCAGGCTCAGCGGCCAGGTGTCGGGGTCGCCGAGCGGGGTCGCATCCCAGTCGACGTCGAGCAGGTCGCGCCCGACCGCTCCTCCGCCCGCCAGGACGTCGCGCATCGACCGCGCGGTCTGGGTCAAGCGTCCGGCCCCGAGCCCGCGCGTCCGTCGGTGACGGCCGCGGCGCGGGCCTCGGCCAGCGCGTCGTCGAGGCGGTGGTGCACGGTGAACACGCGGTCCAGCGCGGTCAGCCGCAGCACCCGCAGGATCGCCTCGCTGTCGACCACGAGCACCAGCGCGCCGCGGAACACCCGCGCCCGCTTCTGGGCGCTCACCAGCGCGCCGAGGCCCGAGGAGTCCATGAAGCCCACCCCGGTCAGGTCGACGACCAGGTGGGGGTTGCCGTCGACCAGCAGGTCGGTGAGGCGGCTGCGCAACGCGGCCACGGTGCGGACGTCGACCTCGCCGCCGACGTGGAGGACCGTCGCCGGCGGGTGGTCCTCCTGACGCAGCTGCAGCCCGGGGGCGGGCGCAGACGGATCGGCCGAGGACATGCGCCGCACTCTCCCAGACCCCCGCCCCGAACGGATCACCCTCTCGGGAAGTCCACCCCTTCGGGCGGACGGAACCCCCGCCTCCGCCCGTGCCTCAGCCCTGCCTCAGGCCTCGAGGGGCAGGCCGAGGCGCTCGGCGAGGGCGGCGACGGTGGTGCCCCAGGTCTCGCGCACCCGCACGCCGCCGGCGCCGACGTCGAAGGTGGCCAGGTCGGTGTAGACGCGGTCGACGCAGCCGGTGCCGGTGAGGGGGTAGGTGCAGGACGGCACCAGCTTGGGGCTGCCGTCTTTGGCGAACAGCGTCATCATCACCAGCACCTGCTCGGCCCCGATGGCGAGGTCCATGGCCCCACCGACGGCGGGGATCGCCCCCGGGGCGCCGGTGTGCCAGTTGGCGAGGTCGCCGCCGACCGAGACCTGGAAGGCGCCGAGCACGCACACGTCGAGGTGGCCGCCGCGCATCATCGCGAAGGAGTCGGCCTGGTGGAAGTACGACGCCCCGGGCAGCTCGGTGACCGGCACCTTCCCGGCGTTGGTCAGGTCGGGGTCGACCGGGTCGTCGGGGCCGCCGCGGGCGGCAGGACCCATGTGGAGCATGCCGTTCTCGGTGTGCAGGACGACGCCCGAGTCGTGCGGCAGGTGGTCGGCGACCAGCGTGGGCTGGCCGATGCCGAGGTTGACGTAGGAGCCGGGCGGCACGTCGCGGGCGACCACCGCGGCCATCTCGTCCTTGCCCAGGGGGCCGCGGTCGGTGTGCTCGACCACCGCTGCGGCGCTCATGCCGCCACCTCGGCGGACACGACGCGGTCGACGTAGATGCCGGGGGTCACCACGTGCTCGGGGTCGAGGCCGCCGAGGTCGACGACGCGGGAGACCTGCACGATCGTGGTGCGCGCCGCGGTGGCCATCACCGGCCCGAAGTTGCGCGCGGTCTTGCGGTAGACCAGGTTGCCGGCCCGGTCGGCGACGTGGGCCCCCACCAGGGCGTAGTCGCCGCGGATCGGCAGCTCCAGCACGTAGCGGCGTCCGTCGATCTCGCGCTCCTCCTTGCCCTCGGCCAGCGGGGTGCCGACGCCGGTGGGGCCGTAGAAGGCGCCGATGCCGGCGCCGGCGGCGCGCATGCGCTCGGCGAGGTTGCCCTGTGGCACCACCTCGAGCTCGATCTCGCCGGCGCGGTAGAGCCGGTCGAAGACCCAGGAGTCCGACTGCCGGGGGAAGGAGCACACCACCTTGCGCACCCGCCCGGCCGCGAGCAGCGCGGCCAGGCCGGTGTCGCCGTTGCCGGCGTTGTTCGACACCACGGTGAGGTCGCTCGCGCCCTGGCGCACCAGCGCGTCGATCAGGGCCACCGGCATGCCGGCCATCCCGAAGCCGCCGACCAGCACGGTCGCGCCGTGCTCGATGCCGGCCACCGCCTCGTCGTACGACGCGGGGAAGGTCGTGGCCGCCATCAGGCCGCCGCCTCGGTGTTCTCCAGCACCACGGCCAGGCCCTGGCCGACGCCGATGCAGATCGCGGCGACGCCCCACCGCTCGCCGGTCGCGCGCAGCCGGTGGGCCAGCGTGCCGAGCACCCGCGCGCCGCTGGCGCCGAGGGGGTGGCCGATGGCGACCGCGCCGCCCCAGGCGTTGACCACCTCGGGGTCGCGCAGGCCCTGCGCCGTCCAGGCGTCGATGCAGGCCAGCGACTGCACGGCGAAGGCCTCGTTGAGCTCCACGGCCGCGACGTCCGACCAGCCGATGCCGGCGCGGGCCAGGGCACGCCCGGCGGCCTCCACGGGGGCGAAGCCGAAGCGCTGGGGCTCCAGCGCGTGGGTGCCGCGCCCGGCGATGCGCGCCAGCGGAGCCGCACCGACCAGGTCGGCGGCCGCGGCGGAGCCGATCACCAGCGCGGCGGCGCCGTCGTTGAGCGGCGAGGCGTTGCCGGGGGTGATCGTGCCGCCGTCCTCGGCGCTGCGGAACGACGGGCGCAGCCCGGCGAGCGACTCCACCGTGGAGCCGGGGCGGATGCCCTCGTCGCGGGCGAGGTCGACGCCGTCGACCGGCACCACCAGGTCGTCGTAGCGACCCTCGGCCCAGGCGCGGTCGGCCAGCACGTGGGAGCGCGCGGCGTAGGCGTCCTGGCGCTCGCGGGAGATGCCGAACTCGTCGGCGAGCGCCTCGTTGCTCGCGCCCAGCGACACCGTCCACTCCGCCGGCATCCGCTCGTTGACCAGCCGCCAGCCCAGCGTGGTCGACACCGCGGCCAGGTCGGTGGCGGGGAACGCACGCGACGGCTTGGGCAGCACCCACGGGGCGCGGGTCATCGACTCGACGCCGCCGGCGACCACCACGTCGGCGTCGCCGGTCTCCACGGCGCGGGAGGCCTGCATCGCGGCGTCGAGGCTCGACCCGCAGAGCCGGTTGACCGTCGTGGCCGGCACCGAGACCGGCAGTCCGGCCAGCAGCACCGCCATCCGCCCGACGTTGCGGTTGTCCTCGCCGGCGCCGTTGGCGTTGCCCCAGACCACGTCGCCGAGGCGGGCGGGGTCGAGGTCGGGCACCCGCGCGAGCACGCCGGTGAGCGCCGTGGCCGCCAGGTCGTCGGGACGCACCTGGGCCAGGGCGCCGCCGAAGCGGCCGAACGGCGTACGGGCGGCGGCGTAGAGGTAGGACTCGGTCATGGCGCTCCTGTCCGGTTGTTCGCAGAGCGAACAGTCATTCGCTGTGCGAACAGCCTACTCCTCGCGGCCCTCCAGGCGCGAGAGCACCGAGGCGGTGATCCGGCGCAGGTGCTCGACGTCGGCGGGAGCCAGGGCGTCGAAGACGACGTCGCGCACGGTGCGGACGTGGTCGGGCGCGGCGTGCTCGATGGCGCGGCGGCCGGCCTCGGTGACCACGACGAACGCGCCGCGGGCGTCGTCGAGGCACTCCTCGCGCACGACCAGCCCGCGGCGCACCATGCGACCGACGTGGTGGGAGAGGCGGCTGCGCTCCCACTGCAGTGCGTCGGCGAGACCCGAGACGCGGATGCGGCCCTCGCGGCTCTCGGTGAGCTGCACCAGCACGTCGAAGTCGGGCAGCGAGAGGTCGCTGCTGCGCTGCAGGTCGCGGTGGAGCACCCCGGGAAGGCGGGAGGTGACGGCCAGCCACTGGCGCCAGACCTGCTGCTCGTCGTCACTCAGCCACGGGACGTCGTCGTCCGGGTCGACACCCGCGCGCTTGCTCATGGGGACATCCTACCGGAATAGTTGACACGTCACCTAAGTTGTCGGAGGGTGAGCGGGCACCCCCGCCGACCCCCATCCCCCTGCAGCAACGACGGCCCCGGAGAGGACCACCATGAGCACTGTCCAGCTGGACCCGCAGGTCGACGTCCGCCGGTCGGCCGACCGCTACTCGAGCCAGTTCGGGTGGCTCGACTCCAAGCACTCGTTCTCGTTCGGCCACCACCACGACCCGGCCAACACCCACCACGGCCTGCTGCTGGTCAACAACGACGACGTCGTCGACGCCGGCACCGGCTTCGACACCCACCCCCACCGCGACATGGAGATCGTCACCTGGGTGATGCAGGGCTCGCTCGTGCACCAGGACTCCACCGGGCACAACGGGATCATCTACCCCGGCCTGGCGCAGCGGATGAGCGCCGGCCGCGGCATCCTGCACTCGGAGAAGAACGACTCGTGGCGCCTCGAGGGCGAGACGCACGCCGACCCGGTGCACTTCGTGCAGATGTGGGTCGTGCCCGACGAGAGCGGCGTCGTGCCCGGCTACGAGCAGCTCGAGATCGACGCCGACCTGATGAGCGGCAGCCTGGTGCCGGTGGCCTCCGGCATGGCGAAGCACGACGGCGCCTCCGCCATCCGGATCCGCAACCGGTACGCCGCCCTGCACGCCGCCCGTCTGCAGCCCGGTCAGAGCGTCGAGCTGCCCGAGGCGCCGTTCCTGCACCTGTTCGTGCCGCGCGGCGCGGTGGTGCTCGAGGGCGCCGGGCCGCTGTCGACCGGTGACGCCGTCCGCTTCACCGCCACCGGCGGTCAGCGCGTCACGGCCACCGAGGCATCCGAGGTGCTGGTGTGGGAGATGCACGCCACCGTCGCGGCCTGACCTGCCCTCTCCCCCACCCCGCTTCCGAGGAGCCGACCATGACCGAGCAGACCCCCGTCGACCTGGACGCCGTCGCCGCCGCGCGCGACCGCATCCGCGACACCCACCTGCGCCCCGCCGCCGAGCGTCCGGCCTCGACCGCCCGCGGCCTCCACCACACCGCGCTGGTCAGCAGCGACGTCGAGCGCACCGTGCGCTTCTACCAGGACGTGCTGGGCTTCCCGCTCACCGAGCTGATCGAGAACCGCGACTACGCCGGGTCGTCGCACTTCTTCTTCGACATCGGCAACGCCAACCTGCTGGCGTTCTTCGACTTCCCCGGCCTCGACCTCGGCCCCTACGCCGAGGTGCTCGGCGGGCTGCACCACCTGGCGATCTCGGTGGAGCCGGAGCGCTGGGAGGCCCTGCGCGCCCGCCTCACCGACGCCGGTGTCGAGCACGAGGTGCACAGCGGCGTGTCGATCTACTTCCGCGACCCCGACGGCGCCCGCATCGAGCTCATCGCCGACCCCCTCGGCGAGATGTACGGGCAGCACGTGCTCTGAGGGGCGGGCGGGCGGGCGGTATCCCCGGCCGGCCGGGGAAACCGGAACATGGTGGCCGAAATTTCAGCCACCAAGTGGCAGTTTCCGCCTCCCAGTACGTCGCCCCGGCACGGCTGCCCGGTGGCGACGGTTCCCCGGGACTCGGCCCGGCTACGAGCCGACGGCCATCCGGGTGTGCACGCGCCTCAGCCCGCCGTGAGCGCCAGGTCCGCCTCGACCGCGGCGGCGGTGGCCCGCAGCGCGTCGAGGTGGGTGAGCGGGTCGGGCCCGGTGGCGGCGGTGGAGATGTTCAGCGCGGCCACGACGTCGCCGCCGGCGCCGCGCAACGGGACGGCCAGCGACCGCAGCCCCAGCTCGAGCTCCTGGTCGACCAGCGCCCACCCCTGACCGGCGACCTGCGCCACCACCTCGCGCAGGGCGGCGGGGTCGGTGACGGTGCGCGGGGTGAGCGCGGGCGGGCCCGCGGCGAGGTGGGCGTCGAGGGCGTCGGGGGGCGAGGCGGCCAGCAGCACGCGGCCCATCGAGGTGGCCAGTGCCGGGAACCGCGTCCCGACGGTGATGCCGACGGTCATCAGCCGGCGGGTCGCGACGCGGGCGACGTACACGATGTCGGTGCCGTCGAGCACCGCCGCCGACGTCGACTCCCCCACCGCCGCCGAGAGCCGCTCGAGGTGGGGCTGGGCCACCTGCGGCAGCCCCATGCCCGAGAGGTACGCCGTGCCGAGGCGCAGCACCTGCGGGGTCAGCTCGAAGGTGGCGCCGGTCAGCCGCACGTAGCCGAGCTCCACCAGCGTCAGCAGCAGCCGGCGCGCGGTGGCCCGGCTCAGGCCGGTGCGGGCCGCGACCTGGCTCAGCGTCATCGCGCCGTGCTCGGCGTCGAAGGCCGTGACGACCTGGAGCCCCCGCGCCAGCGACTGCACGAACTCCTCGCCCGGGGCCCTGGGGGCGTCACCGGCGGCGGTCATGGCCGCGAGCATAGGGCGCTGCGCCGCGACGTATCCTGAGGCCGTGACCCGTCGCCCGCTCCGCCGCGTCGCCGCGGCCGCCGCGCTGGTCGCCACCTGGGCCCTGGCCGGCTGCAGCACGACGTACGTCGACACCACGCCCGACGGGGTCGACGGCCGGGCGCCCGTGACCGGCTGGCAGGAGGTCGACCCCGTCGCGGTCGAGCTGCCCACCGCCGAGCCGCTCGACGGCACCGAGGCGACCACGGCCGACCTGACCGAGCCGACACTGGTCAACGTGTGGGCCAGCTGGTGCGGGCCCTGCCGCGAGGAGATGCCGCTGCTGCAGGGCGTCTCCGACGACGGCGACCTGCAGGTGCTGGGCCTGTCGCGCGACTCCACCGCCGACAACGCGCAGCGGATGATCGACGACTACGACATCACCTTCGACTCCTGGCTCGACACCGCCGGCGAGCTCGCGGTCGCCCTGGACGGGCGGGTGCCGTTCGTGGCGATGCCGTCGTCCATCCTGGTGGTCGACGGCGAGGCCGTCGCCGTCCACGTCGGCGAGTTCGACGACGAGGCCGAGGTGCTCGAGGGCCTCGAGTACGTCGAGCCCCGCGCGACCCGCTGACCCGTCAGCCGGCCGCCTGCACCTCGCCGGTGAGCAGGAACCCGATGTCGTCGGCGAAGTCCGACGGCGTGGTCTCGCGGCCCCAGATCGCCGGGGCCTGGCCGTCCTCGTCGACGGCGATGACGTAGGTGCCGTGGGCGTTGGGGTCGTAGCCGCCGCCGTCGAGCGGCTCGCCCTCGTCGACGTACACGCCCACCGACTGACCCAGCGCGGTGACGTCGGTGAGGTCGCCGGTGAGGCCGACGAAGCCGGGGTCGAAGCGGGACAGGTAGTTCTCCACGACCTGCGGGGTGTCGCGCTCGGGGTCGGTGCTGACGAACACCACGTCGACCTCCTCGCGCTGCTCGTCGTCGAGCTGCAGCAGGCCCGACGCCAGCGACTGCAGCACCTGCGGGCAGATGTCGGGGCACTGGGTGTAGCCGAAGAACAGCAGCGTCAGCGGCTTGTCGGTGTCGCTGGCCAGCGTGAACGGCTCGCCGTCGGTGGTCTCGAGCGTGGCGTCGGCGACGTCGAAGGGCGGGTCGACCACGCGGGCGCTGAAGTCGACCGCCTTCTCCTCCGAGCAGCCCGACGCCACCAGGGCGGTCACGGCGACGGCGGCGAGCGCCGCGGCCGTACGCCGGCGCCGCGGGCTCGAGAACGGGCGGGAGGGTCGCAGGTGCACCCCACGATCGTACGGAGGCACCCGCGGCCCGGCGCCGGCCGCTCCGAGCACCGCCGCCCCGGTGTCGCCTGGCGCACACCGCCCGACGCACGGCCCCTCGCGGCAGCGCTCAGGCCTCCCCCATCTCCTCCAGCACCCGCTGGGCGACCCGGAACGCGCTGTTGGCGGCGGGCACGCCGCAGTAGACGGCGCTCTGCAGCAGCACCTCGGCGATCTCCTCCACGGTGACGCCGTTGGTGCGCGCGGCCCGCACGTGCAGGGCCAGCTCCTCGAGGTGGCCGTGGGCGACGAGCGCGGTGAGGGTGACCAGCGACCGGCTGCGGCGGTCGAGGCCGGGGCGGTTCCAGATGCCGTCCCAGGCGTAGGTGGTGATGAAGTCCTGGAAGTCACGGGTGAGGTCGGTGGTGGCGGCCTCGGCGCGGTCGACGTGGGCGTCGCCCAGCACCTCGCGGCGGGTGGCGGTGCCGGCCTCCCACGCCGCGCTGCGCCCGCCCGAGGCCGACACCGACGCCGCCGCCGATGCCGACGGGTCCGGCGGGGCGTCCAGCGGCAGGCCCAGCACGTGCGCCCGCACGAGCCGGGCGACCTCGGCAGGTGCCTCCACCGGGGCGAGGTGCCCGACGCCGGGCAGCTCGACGTACGCGCCCTGCGGCACCGCGTCGGCCACCTCGCGCAGCGAGACCGGCGGGGTGGCCACGTCGTGCTCGCCGGCCACGGCCAGCACCGGCGCCCGCACCTCGCCCAGGCGCTCGCGGACGTCGAAGTCGGCCAGCGCCCCGCACACCGCGGCGTAGCCCTCGTCGCGCACGCCGGCCAGGTCGTGCAGCAGCGCGGAGCCGGCCTCGGGCTCGCGGTCGAGGAAGCCGGGGCCGAACCACCGCTGCGCCGAGGCCGCCACGACCGCCGACGTCCCGGAGGCGCGCACCGTCGCCGCGCGCTCGGCCCACGACGCGGCGGTGCCGATGCGGGCGCCGCTGCACAGCACGACCGCGGCCGACACCCGCGCGGGCGCGTCGAGCAGCAGCTGCAGGCCCACGGCGCCGCCCACGGAGTCGCCGGCGTGGGCGAACGACGAGCCCGGCGCGTCGCCGCGCTGCTGCTGCACCTCGTCGACCAGCGCGAGCACGCCCGCGGCGAGCCCGGCCATCGTGAAGGGCTCGGGCGGCACGGCGGTGTTGTGGCCGTGACCGGGCAGGTCCCACGCCACCACGTCGAAGGCGTCGGTGAGCCCGGCGCGGGCGCAGCGCGTCCAGAGCCCGGCCGCGGTGGTCCCGAGCGACGGGCCGAGCACCAGCAGCGGCAGCTCGGCGCGGTGGGCGGCGGCCGTGAGGCGGGCGCCGGTGAGCACCGGCACGACCTCCGGTGCGGTGCTGGCTGTGGTCACGTCGTCGCTCCGTGGGCCCGCTCGAGGACGGCGTCGACGAGGGCCGGCGTCGCGCCGAGGTAGGTGTCGCGCGGCGCCCGGCCGGTGAGGTCGGCCATCGCCCGTTGCTCGGCGCGCACGTCGGGCGCCGCGGCCGCGAGGGTGGCGGCCATCCGCTCGGGGTGCACCTGCAGGCCCTCGACGAGGTCGACGGCCTGGCCGGCGGCCACGTGGGCGCGGCGCAGCAGGTCGCGCAGGGTGGCCCACTCGGCGTGCCAGGCGCCGTCGGCGCGCTGGTCGACCTGGTCGGCCGCGGCGAGGTGGAGCGTGGCGGCCAGCGGGGGTGCGGCGAGCGCGGCCCGGCGCAGCAGCACCGACAGCACCGGGTTGGCCTTGTGCGGCATCGTCGACGACCCGCCCCCGGCGCCCTCGGAGACCTCGCCGACCTCGGGGCGCGACAGCACCAGCACGTCCCGGGCCACCCGCCCCCAGGCGTCGGTGCAGCGCACCGCGACGTCGCCGAGGCGGGTGACGGTGGTGCGGGTGGTGTGCCACGGCGGGGCGTCCACGAGGCCGAGCGCCCCGGCCACCAGCGGCCCCACCGCTGCCGGGTCGCCGCCGAGCTCCACCAGCGCCGCGTGGGTGCCGGCGGCGCCGCCGAGCTGCACCGGCAGACCGGCGTCGAGCAGCGCCGACACGTCGTCGAGGGCGTCGAGCACGCCGGTCAGCCAGCCCGCGGCGACCAGCGCGAACGTCGTCGGCACGGCGTGCTGGGTCAGCGTGCGCGCCACCATCGCGGTGTCGCGGTGCGTCGACACCAGACCGGCCAGGGCCCGGGCCTGGTCGCGCAGGCGCGCCCGGACGTCGTCGAGCGCCTCGCGGGCGGCGTGCACCAGCGCGCTGTCGACGACGTCCTGGCTGGTCAGCCCGCGGTGCAGCCAGCGCGCCGGCTCGGCGCCGAGGCGTGCGCGCAGCAGCGCGAGCAGGGGCACGACCGGTGTGCCACCGGCCTCGGCGTCGCGTGCCAGCCCGGGCAGGTCGGCGGGGCCGACCAGCCCCGCCAGGTCGGCGCGGGCGGCGGCGGGCGCCACCCCGGTGTCGACGAGCGCGTCGAGCCAGGCCTGCTCCACCGCCACCATCGCGACCAGCACCGCCGCGTCGGAGAGCACGTCGCGGGCCCGGTGGTCACCGGGCCAGAGGAGGTCGCTCACCGGGCCAGTGTGGCCGACGTCCGCCGGTGGTCCAGGAACACGGTCTCGCCCTCGCCCTGCAGGCGCAGGTCGAGGCCCAGTGCACCGTCCGGCTCGGCGGCCAGGCGCAGGGTGGCGGCCCGCTCGGGGGTCAGCGAGGCCAGCAGCGCGTCGGCGGGCGCGTCGGGCAGGTAGGCGCGGGTCTGCAGCCGGTCGAGCAGGCCGCGGGCGAACACCGTGAGCGCGACGTACGGCGTGCCGGGCCGCAGGGTCACGAACGACCAGCGCCCCTCGTTGTCGGTGGCGCAGCGGCCCCAGCCGGTGAAGGTGGCGCCGTCGCGCTGGATCGAGCCGGCCTGCTGCACGACCTCGCCGTCCGGCCCGGCCTGCCACAGCTCGACCAGCGCGTCGGGCACGGGCGCGCCCTCGCCGTCGAGCAGCCGCCCGCGCAGCACGACCGCACCCGGCGACCCGGGCGGCACGAGCTCGCGGTCGCGGGGGTAGGGCAGCGCGTAGTGGAAGAACGGCCCGACGGTCTGGCCGACGGTCGGCGTGCCGCCAGGGGTGCCCGGCGTGCTCGTGCGGGTCATGCGGCGTCCTCGTCGTGGTCGGCGTCGTGCACGGTGTCGCCCTCGCGGGGCGTGCGGTGGGCGCCGGTGAGCACGATGTCCCAGCGGTAGCCCAGGGAGAGCTCGGGCTCGGTCAGGTCGTGGTCGTAGGTCGCCACCAGGCGCGCCCGGTCGGCCGGGTCGGTGATCGCCTGGTAGATCGGGTCGAGCGCGAACAGCGGGTCGCCCGGGAAGTACATCTGGGTGACCATCCGCTGGGTGAACTCGTCGCCGAACAGCGAGAAGTGGATGTGGGCGGGGCGCCAGGCGTTGCGGTGGTTGCGCCACGGGTAGGCCCCGGGCTTGACCGTGGTGAAGCGGTAGACGCCGTCGGCGTCGGTCAGGCCCCGGCCCGCGCCGGTGAAGTTCGGGTCGAGCGGGGCGGGGTGCTGGTCGCGCTGGTGCACGTAGCGCCCGCCGGCGTTGGCCTGCCAGATCTCCACCAGCTGGTGACGCACCGGGCGGCCCTCGCCGTCGACGACGCGTCCGGTCACCACGATCCGCTCGCCGATCGGCTCCCCGCGGTGCCCGATGGTGAGGTCGGCCTCGAGCGGGTCGACGTCGCGCCCACCGAAGACCGGCGACCACAGCTCGACGCCCTCGGGGTCGACCTGCACCGGGTCCTTGGTGGGGTGGCGCAGCGCGCTGGAGCGGTACGGCGGGTAGTCGAGGCGCGGCTGGCGTCCGGGACTGCCCTGCAGCGCGTCGATCTCGGCGCTCACGCCGGCCTGGGTGTCCGGGGCGGGGCCGCTGGTGGCTGGGGGGTCGTCGCGCAGGTCGGTCACGGCGCCGACTGTAGGGCGACGTGCGTCACATCCACCCCCGCCGACTTCCGTCCACCGGAAACAGCAGGTGGGCAAGGGCTTGTGAGCGCTGTCACGGTGGCCCGCATGTCCACGACCTCCTCCTCACCCGCCGGCGCCGCCACCCGCCGTCCCGGCCTGCCCTGGGCGGTGCTGCTGTGCTGGGTGGCCGTCGCCCTCGACGGCTTCGACCTCGTCGTCCTCGGCGTCGTCATCCCCGTGCTCTCCGCCTCGGGGGCGCTCGGCTTCACCGACGCCTCGCTCACCCTCGCCTCCACCCTCGGCCTGGTCGGGGTCGGCATCGGGGCGGTGGCCATCGGCCCGATCACCGACCGCTACGGACGGCGTACGGCCCTGATCACCAGCATCGCGCTCTTCTCGCTGCTCACCGTGGTGCTGCCGCTCGCGCGTACCACCACCGAGTTCACCGTGCTGCGCTTCCTGGCCGGCCTCGGGCTCGGGGCGTGCCTGCCGACGGCGCTGGCGTTCATGTCCGAGCACGCCGCACCCGGGCGCGCCGGCAGCGCGGTGACCCGGATGATGACCGGCTACCACGTCGGCGCCGTGCTCACCGCGCTGCTGGGCCTGTGGCTGGTCGACGCCTACGGCTGGGAGGCGATGTTCGTCGTCGGCGGCGTCGCCGGGCTCCTGACCCTGCCGCTGATGTGGGCCAAGCTGCCCGAGTCGGAGAGCTACCTGCGGGCCCGTGCGGCCCGCGAGCGCGGCGACCTCGACCAGGCACCGGCGAGCCGCAGCCGCGACGTGGTGCGCGGGCAGTACCTGCGCATCAGCCTCGGGCTGTGGGTGGCCTCGTTCATGGGTCTGCTGCTGGTCTACGGGCTCAACACGTGGCTGCCCAAGATCATGGGCGAGGCCGGCTACTCCATCCAGGCCGGCACCGGGCTGATCCTGGTGCTCAACGTCGGCGCCGTCGTCGGGCTGCTGGTGGCCGGCCAGATCGCCGACGCCCGCGGCAACAAGACCACCGTGCTGGCGTGGTTCTCGCTGGCCGCGGTGTTCCTCGCGCTGCTCAGCATCCGCATCGAGAGCTCGACGCTGGTCTACGTCGCCGTGCTCCTCGCCGGGGTGTTCGTGTTCAGCGCGCAGGTGCTGGTCTACGCCTTCGTCGGCCATCTCTACCCGCCGCAGGTGCGTGGCACCGCGCTCGGCATGTCGGCCGGCGTCGGTCGCATCGGCGCGATCGTGGGCCCGACGCTGGGCGGCGCCCTGGTCACCGCCGGCGTGGCCTACCCGTGGGGGTTCTACGCCTTCGCCGTGGCCGCCGTCTGCGCCGTGCTCGCGCTGGCCACCGTCCCGGCGCACGTGCGCCAGGACGCCCCCGCTGCGCGTTGACGCCCGCCGGTCGGTCGACGGGGCCGGCTCGGCGTACCCGGGGTCGGCCGGGGGTCGTCGACCCGAACCTCTGGTCGTCGACCGAGGCTTCGGCTGACAACCGAGGGTTCCACCGGATGTCCGGTGGAACCCGCACCTGCCACACTGACCCGGTGACCGGCGGCGCACCCGGCCCGGGACCCAGCGTGACCAGCAAGGCGCTCGCGCTGCTGGGGGCCTTCGACGACGAGCACCGGCGCCTGCCGCTGACCGCGCTCGCCCAGCGCGCGGGGCTGCCGGTGCCGACGGCCCACCGCCTCGTCGCCGAGCTGGTCACCTGGGGTGCGCTGCACCGCGAGGACGACGGGGCGTACGTCGTGGGGCGCCGGCTCTGGGACCTCGGGCTGCTGGCACCCCACCAGGCGGGGCTGGTGGAGGTGGCCTCGCCGTTCCTGCAGGACCTGTTCGGCGCGACCCGGGCGACCCTCCACCTCGCGGTGCGCGACGGCGACGAGGTGCTGTACCTCGATCGGCTGCGCGGGCGCACGTCGGTGCCGATCGTGAGCACCGTCGGCTCGCGCCTGCCGCTGCACGCCACCGGGGTGGGCAAGGTGCTGCTCGCGCACGCCCCGCCCGAGGTGCAGGCCCGGGTGCTGGGCCGGCTGACCCGGATCACGCCGTACACGGTGGTGGCGCCGGGCACGCTGCGCCGCCAGCTCGACCGGGCGGTCGCCGACGGCTACGCGACCACCTCGGAGGAGATGAGCCTCGGGGCCTGCTCGGTCGGGGTGCCGGTGCGCGCCGGCGACACCGTGGTCGCCGCGGTGGGCATCGTGGTGCCGTCGCTGACCCGCGACCGCGCCCGGCTCGTCGCCGCCCTCGAGGTGGCGGCCCGCGGCATCGGCCGCTCGCTGGGCTGACCGCCGGCCGCCGACCGGCACCCACGACGTGCCCGACCCGGGGTGAGACGGGCGTAACCCCGCCGGGGCCGAGGCGTTGACCCGGGTGCGGGAGGGACCGGCCGGTCCGCCCTGCCCCCGGCACGGAGGTCTCGGACATGACGCACACCGCTCGACGCAGGCTCGTCCGCCACGGCGCCACCGCCACCGCAGCGGCCGTCGTGCTGCTCAGCGCGGGGCCCGCGGCCGCCGCCGGCCCGGTGGCGCAGGCCTCCGCCACCGCCGTCGTCGTCACCGTCGGCGGCACCCCCGAGGACTCCGGCACCTACCGGGTCACCCACGACGGCCGCAGCGAGACCGCCTCCGGCTCCAACGAGCCCGTGGTCACCGCGCTCGCGGGCCAGGACTTCCTCGCCGCCGGCACCCTCGCCCAGGACGCCACCACCCGCGTCGTGGGCCGCGACGGGCGCTCGGCGGCCTGCGCCGGCCTCGCCGGTGACGGCGCCACCGTGGTCGCCGCCGGCGAGGGCAGCTGCCTGACCCCCGGGCAGGACCTCACCCTCGACGCCGCGAGCCTCGACCTCGGCAGCGTCGAGCTGGTGCGCGCCGACGTGCTGATGGGCCTCGACCAGCAGCTGCAGGACGCGCTGGCGCCCCTGCTCGACCAGGTCTTCCCGGCCCTCCAGGCCGGCGTGCAGCAGGTGCTCGACGGCGCCGACCTGGGCGTCTTCCTCGACGCCGGCGCGATCCAGAGCCGCTGCACCGCCGGCCCGGGCACCGCCGACGGCAGCGCCGAGCTCACCGACGTCGCCGCCTACGCCCGCGTGATGGGCCAGCGCGTCGACCTGGTCTCGCTGCCCGTGCGACCCGCCCCGAACACACAGGTCGTCACCGACCTCGGCGCGGTCTCCGCACTGCTCACCGACGCCCTGCGCAGGCAGCTCACCACCGCCCTCGACGGCGCCCTCGGCCCGGCGGGCGCCGGTCTCGACCAGGCCGCCGTGGTGGAGGAGGCGCTCGGCACCCTCGGCGAGCAGCTGGCCCCGCTGGAGGAGAACCTGCTCGACCTCACCCTGAACAAGCAGGTGCGCCCGCAGCCCGGCGCCGTCGAGGTCACCGCCCTCGACCTCGCGGTGCTGCCGGCCGCGTCCGACTTCGGGGTGGAGGTGCTCGGCGCGCAGGTCGGTCGCAGCACCTGCGGCCCCAGCGGCCGCGTCGCCGCACCGGCCCCCGAGACCGCCCCCACGCCCACCCCGACCCCGACGCCGAAGGCCGCCGTGCCCACCTCGGTGCCGGCCGGTGTGGCCGACGCCGGCCGCGCCGGCGGGTCGGGTGCCCTCGACGGGCCCGTGGGCGTGCTCGGCCTCGGCGCGCTCCTCGCGCTGGCCGCCGGCGCCGGCGTGCTCAGCTACCGCCGCAGCCTGCGGGGCTGAGCGTGCTCGACCGGCTCGTCGCGCAGGTCACCGCCCTCGCCACCGCCCTGGCGGTCCTCGCCGCCGGACTGGTGGTGGTGGGGCTGGTGCTGCCGGCCGACCGCGGCTCCGACGGCCCGGCGTACGCCGACCTCGGCCCGGCCGACCCCGTGCGGCTGCGCGTGCGCTCGCTGCGCATCGACGCACCGGTCGTGCCGATCGGGGTGAGCGCCGACCGCGTGCTCGACCCGCCGACCGACGTCGTCGACGTGGGCTGGTGGAACGGCTCCGCGCAGCCCGGCGCCGAGGTGGGTCAGACCGTGATCGCGGGGCACACCGTGCACACCGGCGGCGGCTCCCTCGACCGGCTGGGCGACGTGCGCCCTGGGGCGGCCGTCGACGTCGTCACCGCCCGCGGCACGATGCGCTACGAGGTCAACCGGGTGGTCGTGCTCGACAAGGAGCAGCTCGCCGCACAGGCCCAGGACGTGTTCGGCCAGTCGCGGCGCGACGGCCGGCTGGTGCTGGTCTCCTGCACCGGGTGGGACGGCTCGTCGTACGCCAGCAACGTCGTGGTGTTCGGCACCGCCCTCGGCCGCCCCACGACCGAGCGCGCCTGAGCCCACCGGCGGACCCGGGCGGGCGGCCCGGGGGCCCGAACGGCCAGGAGGTCATCCACAAGGTCCTCAACAGGCTGTGGAGGTTTAGGATCGCGCCATGGACGGCGTGTCGACCCCTGGTCAAGAGAGCCTCACCATCGGCGACCTCGCGTCCCGCACCGGTGTCGCTCCGGGCACGCTGCGGATGTGGGAGCAGCGCCACGGGTTCCCCGACCCCCACCGCCGCGACAGCGGCCACCGCCGCTACTCCGCCTCCGACGTGCGGGTCGTGCTCGACGTGGTGCGTCGCCGCCAGCTCGGCAGCCGGCTCGACGTCGCCATCGAGCAGGCCGTGGCCGCCGCCTGGTCGGACGCCGAGCCCACGACCCCGTCGGTGTACGCCGAGCTGCGCCGCCTGCACCCGAGCCTGCGCAGCTACCGGCTGCGCAAGTCGACGCTGCTCGCGCTGTCGTGGGCCATCGAGGACGAGTTCTGCGCGATGGCCGACCGGCCCTACCTCTTCGGCGCCTTCCAGCACGCGCGCTACTTCGACCACGCCCGCAAGCGCTGGGACGAGCTGAGCCGGGTGGCGCGCGAGACCTTCGTCTTCGCCGAGCTCGACGACGCGGGCGACGCCGGCGGTGCCGTCGACGGGGCCGTCGACGGGGCCGCTCCCGCCGGTCCCGGCACCGCGCGCCGACGCCCGGTGATGGTGCCGCTGGCCGACGACGCCCCGATGCGTCGGGAGTGGACCGTGGTGTGCGACGCCCGCGACCTCTCGGCCGCACTCACCGCCTGGGAGCTGCCCGGCCAGGACGACGTGCCCGACCGCGACCGCGTCTTCGAGGCGATGTGGACCGTGGAGCCCGGGCCCGTGCGCGACGCCGCCCGGGTGTGCGCCCGGGTCGCCACGGCCGCCGGCGTGGAGGCGGCGCGGCCCGTGCTGCAGGACCTGGCCACCGCCCCCGACCCCGGCCTGGCCGACCTCGCCTCGGTGACCGCGATGTTCAACCGCGTCGTGTCGTACGTCGACCGCCACGCCGTGCGCTGAGGTGGGCGCTGAGGTGGGCGCTGAGGTGGGCGCTGAGGTGGGCGCTGAGGTGGGCGCCGACGTGGCGGGTGGGGCGGCCGGTGGCGCGGCCGGGACCGACGTCGTGGTGGTGGGCGCCGGCCTGGCAGGACTGCGCTGCGCGCGGGTGCTGGTCGACGCGGGCCTCGACGTGCAGGTGTGGGAGGCCGCCGACGCGGTGGGCGGGCGCATCCGCACCGAGGCCGTCGACGGTCACCTCGTCGACCGCGGCTTCCAGCTGCTCAACCCCGGCTACCCCGCGGTGCGCGCGTGGGTCGACGTCGCGGCCCTCGACCTGCAGCCGTTCGGCGCAGGGGTGGTGGCCGGCACCGACGACGGTCCGCTGCTGCTCGGCGACCCCCGGCGCGCGCCCCGCACGCTGCCGGCGACGCTGCGCCAGGTGGCACCGCGCCCCCGGGAGGCGGCCGCCCTGGCGCGGTGGGCCGCGCCGCTGCTGCGCCACCCGTCGGGCCGGGCGCTGGCGCGGGGTCGCGGCGACGACACCGACCTGCGCACCGCCCTCGACACGGCGGGGGTCGACGGGCTCCTGCGCCGGGTGGTCGACGGGTTCCTCGCCGGGGTGGTGCTGGACGACACCGGCGCCACCTCCAGCGACTACGCACTGCTCCTGCTGCGCACCTTCCTCACCGGCACGCCCAGCCTCCCCGCTCGGGGCATGCAGGCGCTGCCCGAGCAGCTCGCCGCCCCGCTGGGCGACCGGGTGCGGCTCGGCCACCCCGTGGAGCGGCTCACCCGCGCCGACGGCGCCGGGCCCGGGGATCGGGTCACCGTGCACGGGCCGGGCGGGTCGGTGCGGGCCCGCCACGTGGTGGTGGCGGCCGACGGCGCGGCCGCGGCCGGCCTGCTTGGGGCGCCGGAGCCGCTCGTGCGGGGTGTGGTCACCGAGTGGTTCACCTCCGACGAGCCGGTGCGACCGGTGCCGGGCCCCGCGGCGCGCCGGATGCTCCACGTCGACGCCCGCGAGCGCCGGGCCGGCCCGCTGGTCAACACCGCGGTGGTCTCCGACGCGGCTCCGACGTACGCCCCGGCGGGTCGGCACCTCGTGCAGGCCTCCGCACTGGTGGCCCGCAGGGCCCCAGCGCCGAGCAGCGCCGAGATGCGGGCGCACGCCGCCCTGCTGCTGGGCGCCGACCCCTCGCCGTGGCGCACCCTGGCCCGCCACGAGGTCGCCCACGCGCTGCCCGCGCAGCCCGCCCCGCTGGTGGCGCGCGGCGCGATGGGCGTCGACCGCGGCGTGGTGGTGTGCGGCGACCACCGCGACACCGCCTCGATCCAGGGTGCGCTGGTCTCCGGGCAGCGGGCCGCCCGGGTCGTGCTGGCCGCGCGCGGCGCGACCGCCCCGTGACCTGGCTCGACGCGGCGACCGCCCGCGACGCCCTGCTCGCCGCCACCTGGCTCCACCTGGGCTTCCAGGCCGTGGTCACCGCGCTGGTCTACCCCGCGCTGGCCCGGGTGGCCCGGCAGACCCCCGACCGCTGGCCCGACGCGCACGACCGGCACAGCCGCGCCATCGCCCCGCTGGTCGTCGTCGTGTACGGCGCGCTCGTGGTCACCGGCGCCGCCGCGGTGTGGCGCTCCCCCGACTCGGCCGAGCTGGTCGCCGCCGTCGCCTCGGCGGGCGCGGTGCTGCTCACCGCCACCCTCGCCGCCCCCACCCACGTGCGCCTCGGCACCACCCCCGCCGGCCGGGCCCCCGACGCCGCGCTGGTCACCCGGCTGCTGCGCGCCGACCTCGGCCGCACCGCGTGTGCCCTCGTGGCCGCCCTCGCCGCCACCGCGGCCGTGCTGCTCCCCTGACCCTCGCCTCGCCCCGCGCGGCGGGCCGGGTCGTGCGTCATACGGATCGTGGATGCGACTGCACCATTCGGATGACGCAAGCCACCCTCACCCCTGACCGGGGGTGTGCGTCATGCGACACGTGGATGCGACTCCACCGTTCGTATGACGCAAGCCCCACCACCCCGGGTCCGCAGCGGCACGTCGTACGAAACGTGGATGCGACCCCACCACTCGCACGACGCAGAGCCCCCCAGCCGGACGACCAGCACCCGGCCCGGCTCAGCCCCGCGGGCGCAGCCGGATCGCGAGCACGGTGGTGTCGTCGTCGCGCACGCCGTCGACGGCGTCGACGAGGTCGTCGACCCACTGCTGCATGCGGTCGCCGGGGCCGCGGCCGGCGGCGGCGCGCAGCTGCTCCACCGACTCGTCGAGGTCGACGCCGCGCCGCTCGACGAGGCCGTCGGTGTACATCAGCAGCGTGTCGCCACCCGACAGGTCGACGACCTCGACGTCGGCGCGGCCCACACCGATACCGAGCAGCGGGCGCTGTCGCACCACCAGCTCCACGGCGGCGTCGCCGTCGCACAGCAGCGGGGGCAGGTGGCCGGCCGAGGAGAGCTCGAGACGGCCGGTGGCGAGGTCGAGCACGGCGACCAGCGCGGTGGCGACGCGCTGGTCGAGCAGGCCGTCCATCAGCCGGTCGAGGCGGTCGAGGCAGTCGGCGGTGCTGTCGCCGTCGAAGAGGTAGGCCCGCAGTGCGGTGCGGACTTGGGTCATCGCGGTCGCGGCCTGCACGCCGTGGCCGGCGACGTCGCCGACCACGAACGCGACGCGCCCGTCCTGCAGCTCGAAGGTGTCCCACCAGTCGCCGCCCAGCTGGTAGGTGGAGGCGGGCAGGTAGCGCGCGGCGATCTCGACACCCGGCAGCACGGGGGCCACCTCGGCCACGACGCTGCGCTGGATCGACTCCGCCATCGCCACCTGCTCGCGCGAGCGGCCCAGCAGCAGGCTGGTGACGTGGGCGCGCAGTGCCTCCGCCGCCCCGACCTGCCACGACGGCCACCGCTCGCTGCGCCCGCGCACCACCTGGCGCCAGCGGTCGAACGACTTGCGCGGGCTCAGGCGCACCTCGGGCCCCTCGGTGGCGTACAGCAGCTTGTTGGTGGGGTCGCCGCCCCAGTCGACGACCTCCTCGAGCTCGGGCCGCAGCCACATCAGCCAGGCGTCGGGGGCGGTGCCGAGCACGAGCGCGCCGGCGGCGACGTGGGCCACCGGGGCGAGGTCGGGAGCGAGCAGGCCGAGGTGGTGGCTGTGCACGGCGCGCCCGTCGGGGCGGTGCATCAGCGTGCCGATGCGCCGCAGCACCGACTCGTCCGGCACCGGTCCGGCGCTGGTGACCACGCCGTCGACGCAGACCGCGGCGGCGCTCGCGCCCACCAGGCGCAGCAGGGCGGGGTCGGCCATCATCGCGGTCACCGGGTCGCGCTCGGAGGCCGAGAGCGCCGCGGTGAACCGGTTGAGCTCGCCCTGCGCGGCCAGCGCCGCCTCGCGTGCGTCGGCGCGCTCGCGGTCGGCCACCATCTGCGACGACACCTGGCCGAGGAACTCCACGGCCGCGCGGGCGTCGTGCGTGGGTCGGTGGGGGCCGGAGTAGTGGTGGCAGGCCACCAGCCCCCACAGCTCGTCCTCGACGACCAGCGAGACCGACATGGAGGCGGTGACCCCCATGTTGGCGAGGTACTCCACGTGGATCGGCGAGACGCTGCGCAGCGTGGAGTGCGACAGGTCGAGGGGTGCACGGGTGTGCGGGTCGAGCACCGGGTCGAGCGCCACCGGGGCGTACGACACGTCGGCGATCAGCCGCGTCCAGTTCACCGTGTAGAGCCGGCGGGCCTGGGCGGGGATGTCGGTGGAGGGGTAGTGCAGGCCCAGGAACGGGTTGAGGTCGTCGCGCCGGTCCTCGGCGACCACCTCGCCGTTCCAGTCCTCGTCGAAGCGGTAGACCATCACCCGGTCGAAGCCGGTGAGGCCGCGCACCTCCTGGGCCAGCTGGTCGGCGAGCTCGACGACGGAGCCCGCGCTCGACAGCCGGGCCATCGCGCCCCGCGCCGAGCGGTAGGACATGGTGGCCGCGCCCGACCCGCCCAGCGCCTCGAGCTCGACCACCACGCGGTCGCCGGAGCGGTGCACGGCGACGTCGACCGCCGTCCCGGCGAGGGCGGCGGGCTGCCGGGGGTCGGCCCCCGGCAGCACCTCCGGCAGGTGCAGCACCACCGCCTCGCCGCGGCGCTCGCTGGCCGCGCGGGCGCCCACCAGCGCGGCGGCGGCCGGGCCGACGACGTCCTCGAGCCGGCGTCCGAGCAGCTCCCTCGACGGCGTGCCGAGCATGGTCTCGCAGTTGGCGGAGGCCACCGCCACCTCGAGCTCGTCGTCCCCCGCCCGCGTCAGCGCCAGCAGCACGCCGTGCGGCTGGATCGCGCCGGGCACGTGGATCGGCTCGCGGTCGCACGTCGTGAGGTCGACTCCGCCGTACGCCGGCGTGTGCGACGAGGCGTGCAGGTCGGTCAACTGCGGGCTCCCAGCCGGTGGCGGTGGCGGCCGGTGGGCCGCGGTCCGTCGAGCCTAGGCGTACGTCGGGCCCCGCCGCAGCCCGGGACGACCCGCCTGACCCGCGCGGGTGAAGCCCCCGCGGGGTGCGACCCGGAAGGCTGGGGGCATGAGCCGCACCCTGCGACACCTCGACGCCACCCCCGACAAGGTCTGGGAGGTGCTGTCCGACGGCTGGCTCTACCCGCTCTTCGTGGTCGGCGCGTCCCGCATGCGCGACGTCGACGAGTCGTGGCCCGAGGCCGGCGCGCAGCTGCACCACTCCGTGGGGTCGTGGCCGGTGCTCCTCGACGACAGCACCGAGGTCGTCGAGTGCCGACCCGGCAAGGCGCTGACCCTGCTGGCCTACGGCCGCCCCTACGGCCGGGCCCGCGTCACGTTCCACCTGGAGGCCTCCGGCGCCGGCACCGAGGTGGTGCTCGAGGAGGACGTCGACCGCGGCCCGGCCCGGCTGGTGCCGAAGCCCGTGCGCGACGTGTCGATCACGTGGCGCAACACCGAGACCCTGCGGCGCCTGGCGTTCGTGTGCGAGCGCCGGTGAGCACCCACCGGGCGGTGCGCACGCGCGGCCACCACAACGGCCCCGGCCACGGTCCCGACTCCCCCGACGTCGTCGTCATCGGCAGCGGTCCCAACGGGCTGGTGGCGGCCAACCTGCTCGCCGACGCCGGCTGGTCGGTGCTGGTGCTGGAGGCGCAGCCCCACCTCGGCGGTGCGGTGCGCAGCAGTGACGACGTCGCCGAGGGCTTCGTCCACGACACCTTCAGCGCCTTCTACCCCTTCGCCCTGGCCTCGCCGGTGATCCGGGCCATGCGCCTGGAGGACCACGGCCTCAGCTGGGCCCATCCGCCCGCGGTGCAGGGACACCCGTTCCCCGACGGTCGCTGGGCGCTGCTCCACCGCGACCGCCAGGTCACCGCCGACCTCGCCGAGCGGGCGCACGCCGGCGACGGTGAGGCCTGGCTGCGGCTGTGCGCCGACTGGGACACCATCGGCCCGGCGCTCGTCGACACCCTGCTCACGCCGTTCCCGCCCGTGCGCGGCGGCACCGCCGTGCTGCGCCGGCTGCGCCAGGTGGGTGGGCTCGACTTCGTGCGGCTGCTGCTCTCCCCGGCGCTGACCGCGCTCGACGGCCGCCTCGAGGGCGACTCCATGCGCACCCTGGTGGCCGGCAACGCCGGGCACGCCGACATCCCCCTCGACGCCGCCGGCTCCGGCTTCCTCGGCCTGCTGCTCACGATGATGGGCCAGAGCGTCGGGTTCCCCGCGCCGGTGGGCGGCTCGGGCCGGCTGTCGGCGGCCATGGCGCGCCGCCTCGAGAGCCTGGGCGGCGAGGTGCGCTGCGACGCCGAGGTGGTCGGCATCGACGTCGACCGCGGTCGCGTCACCGGCGTCCGCACCGCCGACGGCGAGCGGGTCGCGGCGCGCAAGGCGGTGGTGGCCGACACCTCGGTCGACGCGCTGTTCCGTCGGCTGCTCGACCCCACCGACGTGCCCGACCGCATCGCCCGCGGGCTGCGCACCTTCGAGATGGACCCCGCGACGTTCAAGGTCGACTGGGCCCTCGACGGGCCGATCCCGTGGGCCAGCGAGCCCGAGCACGCCCCCGGCACCCTCCACCTCGCCGACTCGCGGGCGCAGATGGCCGAGGCCACCGCCCAGGTGGCCTCGGGGTTCGTGCCGTCCCACCCCTTCATGCTGGCGGGGCAGATGACCACCACCGACCCCACCCGCTCACCGGCCGGCACCGAGTCGGTGTGGGCCTACACCCACGTCCCGCAGGTGGTGCACGGCGACGCCGGCGACGGTGGCGTGCAGGGCACCTGGGGCGCCGACGACCTCGAGCGCTTCGCCGACCGCATGCAGGACCGCTTCGAGGGCCTGGCCCCCGGCTTCGGGTCCCGGGTGCGTGCCCGCCGCGTGCTCGGGCCGCGCGAGCTCGAGAGCCGGGACGCCAACCTCGTCGGCGGCGCCGTCGGCGGCGGTACGTCGCAGCTGCACCAGATGCTGGTGTTCCGGCCCGTGCCCGGCATGTGGGGCCGCGCCGAGACCGGCATCCGCGGGCTCTACCTCGGCTCCGCGGCGGCCCACCCCGGCGGCGGCGTCCACGGTGCCCCCGGCAGCAACGCCGCCCGCGCCGCTCTCGCCCACGATCGCATCCCCCGGAGGAACCGATGACCGAGACCACCGTGGCCTTCGGCCCCCTGACCATCACCTACGACGAGCGGGTCCTCGAGCCGCGCCCCTGGACGCTGGCCCAGTCGGCGTGGGCCGCCGAGCTGCTCGCCGACGCCCCGGCGGGTCCGGTGCTCGAGCTGTGCGCCGGGGCCGGGCACATCGGCCTGGCCGCCGTGGTCGGCACCGACCGCCGCCTGGTCTGCGTCGACGCCAACCCGGTGGCCTGCGAGCTGGCGCGGCGCAACGCCGAGGCCAACGCCCTCGACGGGCGTGACGCCGGGCTGGTCGACGTCCGTGAGGGCGACCTGCGCGGCGTGCTGGCCGACGACGAGCGCTTCGTGCTGGTGGTGGCCGACCCGCCGTACCTGCCCTCGGCGCAGACCGGACGCTTCCCCGCCGACCCGCTGGTCGCCATCGACGGCGGCGACGACGGCCTCGACCTGGCGTGGACCTGCCTAGAGGTGGCCGAGAAGCACCTGCTGCCGGGTGGCTCGGTGGTGCTGCAGCTCGCCGACGCCGCGCAGTGCGACGCCGTCGAGGCCGCCCAGGGCACGCGCCACGGGCTGACCGCGGTGGAGCGGCGGGTCGTCGGCCGCGGTGCGCTGCTGCGCCTCGACCTGGCCTGAGCCCGCGGCCTGCCGGGCCATCGCCAACCCCTGGCCGTTCGCCGGTCCGCTACCCGCGCTGCTCGAAACGGGCGCCGCGCGAGGTCGCAGCCGGGTAGGTCTCTGATCCCTCCCACACGACGCGGATCCGGTCGTAGCCATAGCTCTTGGTCGACATGCTGAACCGCCCGTCGGCTCCGACGATGTACCGGGGCGTCACCGACCGACGCCACGAGCCCTGGCTCTGCCTCTCGAGGTAGACCAGGGCACCGCCGGGCAGGCGTCGCCCTTCCGGAACGCGCAACCCGCCCTTCACCTCGACCCGCTGGGGAGTGCTCGGGTCGGTGGACGGTCGGACCCGCACGTCGGCAGTGGTGGGGATGACGATGGCGTCAGGGGTGTCCGGAAGCCCCCCCAGCGCTGAGATGGCGAAGGCCCCCCTCATGTCGTCGAGGTCGTCGTGGCACCGGAAGCGGAAGTCGACCGAGGTGCCGAGCAGCGAGCCGTCGAGGCCGTACCGGGCCTCGTGCACGGTGAAGCGGCCCGTCGAGCTCCCGTCCGCCGTGTCGCAGGACAGCGCCTGGTTCACCAGACGCATGAAGGACCCGGGCTTGCGCGAGGTGGGCGTGAACCGGGTGGTGGTGCCCGGCAGGAGCACGTCGTCCTCGCCCAGCACCAACGTGGCGCCCGCTCGGGCGTCGTCGCGGTAGCGGTCGAAGGTCACCGACAGCGCGTGGTCGGAGACGACCGCCCTCTGGAAGCCAGCCGCACCGAACGAACGTCGCGGAGCCTCGCGCGCCATGGACTCCGGCCCTCCGACATGGCGCCATCCGCTGATCCCCTCGGGGTCGACGGGCTCCCCGTCCGACGACTGCGTCACGGCCGCACCAGGCACACCCCTCGGTCGCAGGTGGGCCTCGGCTTGGGCGGACGACGGCGGGCCCTGGCTGTGAGAGCGCGCCGGCGTTGTCGTGGAGCCGCGCAGCGGCACCGCCCGCGTGCCCTGATCCGTGGTCACCAGCAGCCGGGCCCCTACGGGGTCGGCGGCTCGCGGGACGAACTGCACCCACACGTGGCAGTACCCGCCTACCTCCACCTCCTCACACGAGGAGTGCACGACCTCGAACGGAGCCGCTCCCGCGTCGCCGGCCTCCACGACCACGTCGCGCACGGTCATGTCCCGGGTCCCCGTGTTCATGATGGCCACCGGGATGACCCGCCCCCGCTGGCCCACCGGCTCCTCCGGCCACTGCACCTGTGTGGGAGCGACCTGGAAACCGTCGGCCGGCGCCTGGCCGAGGTGCACCTCGCCAGTGGCCACGGCTCCGTCGCCGCACCGCACCTCGAAGGTGATCCAGATGCGGCTCAGGTCGGGCTCGATGTCGTGCACGGTGAAGTATCCCGGTGTCGAACAGCCGCCCCCCGGCGACATGGCGACCGAGGCCTCGCCGGAGCCGGTGTTCGACGTCGCTTGATAGGTCCCCTCGGTGATCGATTCCCCCTGCGCTGCCGTGAAGCGCAGCTCGGGCCCGCTGATGGATCCGGGGCGGACGAGCTCGATGACGAATCCGCCATCCACCGAACCTCGCACCGTGATGCCTGCCTCAGGGCTGTGGTAGAGGCGCGCCATCCCCAGAGTTTCGTGGTGCCCGCGTTCGCCCACCAACGCCACCCAGGAGGCGCCGCTCCATTCGTGTCGGATGATCTCGGTGGTGGCAGCCCCGGCACGCGACGCAGACACCGGCGCCAAGATGAGAGTCGACGCGACGACCAGCGCGAGCAGGGCGCGCCAGAGCACCGGACTGCGGCAGGAGTGGGCACCAACTTGGTCTTGCACGTCGACCGTCACGCGCTCATGGTGCCAGGACGCCGGCGGCCGGGCAGGCGATCACGGGCACGCACCGTCGATCGTCGGTCAGGGCTGCGGGCGCAGGCGCTCGGGCAGCGCCTTGTGGGTGCCGTCGCACCACGGGCTGGTGGCGGTCTTGGCGCAGCGGCAGATCGCGGAGACCGGGCGGCGGGTGGGGTGCGCGACGCCCTGGTCGTCGTCGACCAGCGCCTCACCGCGCACGAGCAGCGGCCCGCCGGGGCAGACCACCACCTCGGGGCGGGCGACGTCGAGCCACCCGTCGGACGACGGCTCCGCAGGAGCCGGGCCGCTCGGCGCCAGGCCGGCGACCGGCACCCCGTCGACCACAGGACCGTCGGGCCCGCGGGTGACGCGCAGCGGCGGACGGCCGCCCGGGCGGCGGGCCGCGGCGGCGCTCACGCGGAGGCGCCCCAGCGGTCGAGCAGGTCGTGGGCGGTGCGGGCCTCGAGGTCCATGCACACCGCCGCGCCGAGCAGCACGTCGGCGGCCAGCTCGGGCTCGCGCTCCACGAGCGCGCCGCAGATGGCGCGCACCGCGAGCTGCTCGTGCACGGCGTCGGCCTCGACGTGCTCCGTGTAGTAGCCCACCATCACCTCAGGGAAGTCGAGGCGGGCCAGGCCGCGGGCCATCCGGCGCGACGGCACCGAGCTGCTGGCCTCCACGGCGGCGAGGTGGCCGAGCGCGGCGCCGCGCAGGCGGCGGTGCATCCCGAACAGCGACAGCGCGTTGTTCTGCTCCAGCACGGCGGCCGACGCCTCGTCGACGTACGCGCCGTAGTCGGGACGCAGCCCGGAGGCCGCCATCCCCTCGGCGAAGAGGTGGTGGTGCAGCCGCACGGGGTCGCCGTTGCCGTACTCGTCGAACTGGACCTCCATCAGCGCGGCCTTGACCGTGGCGTCGAGGCGCGGCACGACCCACGACGTGGGGTCGGCCTCCTTGAGGTGGTAGACCGAGCGCTGCCGCAGCAGCTCCTCGACCTGCTCGCGGGTGGCGAGGTCCTGCACGTGGCGGGCCATCGACGGGCCGTCGTCGTCCTCGACCATCGCGAAGAGCCGCTCGGAGATGCCCTCGGCGGTGCGGTCCTCGGGGCGGGGCGCGAGGTCGGGGTGGCGGGCACGCAGGCGGCGCTCGAGGTCGGCCTCGAGCTCCCAGCGCAGGCGGTGCACCGCGGGGTGCCACTCGGCGGCGTCGTCGACGTCGTCGAAGCCGCGGTAGTGCAGCTCGTGCAGCGCCCACAGCGTGATCGCGGCGTCGTCGGGACCGTCGGCGTCGTCGACACCGAGGCCCTGCAGCACGTCGGCGCCGGCCCCGGCCAGGTCGAGGCCTCCGGTGAGCAGGGGGAAGACCGCCTCGCTCAGCGTTCCTCGGGACTTGGGGAGCAGCATCAGCAGTCCTTCCAGTCGGGGGGCGGAACGGGGGCAGCCCGCAAGGGGCCCACGTCGTTCCGGGGTCGTCCTCAAACGTAGCCAGCGCCCCTGCCAGACCTCCCACCCCTGTGGGTGGAAGTCGTGGGCGGGGCGTCGGTGCGCAGCCTAGCGTCGCTGCAGGGCCCCGTTCCGGGGGCCCGCGGAGGCGAGGAGCACACCGTGGAGCTGGCCGGTTCGAAGGCGTTGGTCGTCGGCGCGACAGGAGTGCTCGGAGGTGGGGTCGCCCGCCGCCTGGCCGAGCGCGGCGCCACCGTGACGGTCACCGGACGCGACCCCGACCGGCTCGCCGCCGTCGCGGCCGCGTGCGGCACCGCCCCCCTCACCCTCGACGTGGTCGACGTCGAGGCCTGCCGTACGACCGTCGCCGACGCCGCCGACGCCATGGGCGGGCTCGACCTGCTCGTCGTCGCCACCGGGGTCGCCGCCTTCGGCCCCGCCACCGCGACCGACCCGGTGGTGGCCGAGGAGCTCTTCGCGGTCAACACGCTCGGCCCGATGGCGCTGGTGCGCGCCGCGGCCGGGCGCTTCGAGGACGGCGGGACGGTGGCGGTGCTGTCGGCGATCCTGGCCGACCTGCCGACCAACCAGATGGCGGAGTACTCCGCCTCCAAGGCGGCGCTGGCCACCTGGCTCACCGTGCTGCGCCGCGAGAACCGCCGCGCCTTCACCGTGCTCGACGCCCGTCCGCCCCACCTCGACACCGGCCTGTCCGACCGTGCCCTCGCGGGCCGGCCGCCCCGCCTGCCCGACCCGCTGGCCGGCGACGCCGTCGTGGACGCGCTCGTCGACGCCATCGCGGCGGGCTCCACCGAGCTGGTCTGGGACAAGGGCGCCGGCGGGCTGGTCGCGCGCTGAGCGCCGTGCGACGGGGGCGCGGGGTGGTGTGATGGGGGCATGACCCGCGACCACGCCGTGACCCCGACCGCTGACCTCGTCGACGAGCACGGCGAGGCGTTGCAGTCGTGCGACCTGCAGCTGCGCCAGTACGGCGGGCGCCCGGCGTTCGCCGGCACCGTGTCCACCGTGCGTTGCCACCACGACAACGCACTGGTGAAGGACGCGCTCACCGAGCCCGGCGTCGGGCGGGTCCTGGTGGTCGACGGCGGCGGCTCGCTGCACACCGCGCTGATGGGCGACCAGATCGCCGCCTCCGCGGTGCGCCACGGGTGGGAGGGCGTGGTGGTGAACGGCGCCGTGCGCGACGTCGCGGAGCTGCGCGGGCTCGACCTCGGCGTGAAGGCGCTGGGCAGCAACCCGCGCAAGAGCGCGAAGGACGGCGCGGGCGAGCGCGACGTCGTCGTCGAGGTCGGCGGCGTGGTGTTCACCCCCGGCGCGACGTTGGTCAGCGACGACGACGGCATCGTGGTGCTGCCGGGCTGACTTCTCGTCCCTGTGCGGGGGCGGGGCGGCCTCAGTCGTCGAGCTCGTCGCCCAGCTCGAGCTCGCGGACGAACTCGATCGTCGCCGTCAGCTCCGCGGCGCGCTCCCGGGCGCGACGGGCGTCGGCGCGCACCTGCTCCTCGCGGGCCAGCCGAGCCCGCCGCTCGGTGTCGCTCTCGCCGGGCGCTCCGGGCGATCCGGGGCCGGCCGGGGGGTCGTCGTCGTCCACCACCCCAGCCTGCCCCAGGTCGGCCCGCCCGGCGAGCGCGTCCCCCTCGGCCGGGGTCAGTCGAGGCGGGGCACGGCCACCCGGGTGACCCAGTACTCGGTGTCGGCGGTGGGCGGCGTGCTGAACCGGGCGTTGGGCAGGTACAGCCGGTCGCCGAGGCGCGCGACGGTGGTCGGCACGTCGAACTGCGGCGAGCGCACCCGGGAGAGCAGCCGACCGCTGGTGCCGTCGGCGCGCAGGCGCAGCACGGTCACCCGGTTCTGCGCGTTCTGCACGACGTAGAGGCGCCGGCCCTGCCGCAGCATGCCGTCGCCGTTGCTCAGCGAGGTGCCGCCCAGGCCCACCCTGGTCGCGTCGCCCGTCGCGGGGTCGACGCGGAAGAGGTCACCGGTGCCGGAGTTGACCACCAGCAGCGCGGAGCCGTCGGGGGTGGTGGTGATGCCGTTGGCGCCGAAGCCCTCGCCCTGCACCCAGTCCCCGCCCAGCGGCAGCTCGACGACGTCCTCGGCGGCGGGCAGCTCACCGTCGGGGCCGAGCGGCAGGCCGAAGAGGCGCGCGTCGGCGGAGTCGGTGAACCACGCGGCGTCGTCGGTGAGCACGACGTCGTTGACGAACGCCGGACCGTCGGCGAGCTGGTAGGTGGCCAGCACCTCGCCCGAGCCGGCGCCCACGACGCGGGCGTCGCCCGCGTCGCCGCCGGCGACGAAGAGCCGGTTGCGCGCGTCGACCTTCAGGCCGACCGACGACGTGCCGGGGCCCTGGCTGACGACCCGACCGGTGCCGGCGCGCAGGTTGGCGCGGTAGATGTCGCCGTCGGCGCGCGAGCCGAAGAACGCGGCGTACCCCCGGCCGATCGTGATGCCCTCGGGCTGGAACCCGTCGGGCAGCGCGACGCGCTGGGGGAACGGGCCGTCGGTGGGCGCCACCACCGCGGTGGCCGTCGGGCCGGCGAGCACGGCGCCCGCGGCGAGCGCGGCGGCGGCGAGGCCGCCGAGCAGGCGGGGCGCGCGGCGGGCCGTCGGGCGGGTGCGGGACGGGCGGGCGGGTCGTGCGGTCATCGACACTCCTGGGTCGGGCGCAGGGCGGGCCCGAGCGCCGGTGGACGGGTCGTCGTCGACGGTAGCCAGGGCGCCGAAGGGTGAGCCGCGGTCGCGGACGCGCTGCGACGGTGGGGGCATGCCCATCCAGACCAGCGCCTACGCGCACGTCCGCCTCACCGTCACCGACATCGAGCGGTCGCGGAAGTTCTACGACGACGTGTTCGCGCTGCCCGTGGCCTTCGAGCTGCCGCCGGACGCCGACGAGGCCACCCGTGAGCAGCTGTCGTTCCTCTTCGGCGGCGTGATCTACCAGCTCGGCGACTCCCTGCTCGGGCTGCGACCGGTCTCCGACGACCAGTTCGACGAGGACTCCACCGGCCTCGACCACGTGTCGTTCGCCGTCGCCGACCGCGCCGCGATCGAGGCGGCCGTCGGCGTCCTCGACGACCTGGGCGTGGCCCACGGCGGCGTCAAGGACATCGGCGCGGGCTGGATCCTGGAGTTCCGCGACCCCGACGGCATCGCCCTCGAGATCTTCGCCCCCGCAGCCTGACCCACGCGCCGTACGACGCGATCGGGAGATTTACCCCGGATCCGGTGACAGACCACCACTGGACCCGTACTGTTCATGTTGAAGGCGCCGGGGACCCGAGACCCCGGCGCCTTCCTCCATGTCCGGACGACTCCACCCCCGGCCCGCGCCGAGTGGCCCGAGCTCGACCGTCATGAGCGCCCTCGGTGGTCGAGTGCCGTGCCCGACCGGCGGAAGCGCCCTCGGTGGTCGAGTGCCGAGGAGCGCCAGCGACGAGGTGTGTCGAGACCACCGACGAACGAGTGACCGCCGCGCCCTAGTCGACCAACGAGCCGGGGCCGCGCCGAGCGTCCCGGACGGGAGCGAGGCCCGGCGAGCGCCGCGGGGTCCGGAGCGGCTCGCCGACGAGCTGCAGCAGGCGTCGTACGGCGGGAGACTGCGTGACGACCTGCACGTCCGCACCGGTGTCGTCGAGGGTCCGCAGCACCCGGCGCAGCCAGGTGAGGCCGCCGGTGTCGAGGAAGGTGACGTCGCCGAGGTCGACCCGGACGACCGGGGCGGCGATGCGGGCGAGGTCGGCGGCGGCCCCGGCGAGGGCGGGGCCGAGGTCGAGGTCGACCTCGCCGCGGACGACGACGGTCGTGGCGGGACGGCCCCGGAGGTCGGGCACGAGCCGCACCGACCCGTTCCTGCTCTGCATCACGCGTCTCCGATCAGGCCGTGCGGGGCGCCCGGCGTCGAGCCCAACGACGCACCGGGGCCGGGGTCGCGGGTGCGGACCCGAAATGGCCCGACCTGACCAGGTGGCATGGCCCGTCCGGGCCATCCGGCCCGCCCGTTCAGGCACGCGTTGACAGGTCCGGGGCGGCCGAGCAGCATCGGGCGGGCGGGGACGACGAGGTCCTCGCCGGGCAGTGAGGCGGACGGCGTGGCGTACTACCGACAGGTCGGGAGCGTGCCGCGCCAGCGGCACACCCAGCACCGCGACGAGCAGGGTCGCCTGTTCCACGAGGAGCTGATGGGCGAGGAGGGCTTCTCCTCCGACTCCTCGCTGCTCTACCACCGCGGGGTGCCGTCCGCGATCGTCGCCAGCGAGGTCTGGGACCTGCCCGACCAGGCCACCACCCCCAACCACCCCCTCGCGCCGCGCCACCTGCGCCTGCCCGACCTGGTGCCGGCCGACGTCTCGCAGGTCGACGCCGTGACGGGACGCCGGCTCGTGCTCGGCAACGCCGACGTGCGCCTCTCGTACGTCACCGCTGCCGCCACCTCGCCGCTCTACCGCAACGCGCTGGGCGACGAGTGCGTGTTCGTGGAGGCCGGCGCGGGCACGGTGGAGACCGTGTTCGGGGTGCTGGCCTACCGCCCCGGCGACTACGTCGTGGTCCCGCGGGCCACGACGCACCGCTGGGTGCCCGACCCGGCGTCCGGGCCGAGCCGCCTCTACGCGATCGAGTCGACCAGCCACGTGGCGCCGCCGAAGCGGTACCTCTCCCGCTACGGGCAGCTGCTGGAGCACGCGCCGTACTGCGAGCGCGACCTGCACGGGCCGAGCGCCGTCCACGAGGCGGAGGGCGACGACGTGGAGGTGCTGGTCAAGCACCGCGGCGCCGGCCCCGGCGGCGTCGTCGGCACCCGCCTGGTGCACGCCACCCACCCGTTCGACGTGGTGGGCTGGGACGGCTGCCTCTACCCCTACACGTTCAACGTGGAGGACTACATGCCGATCACCGGCAAGGTGCACCAGCCGCCGCCCGTGCACCAGGTCTTCGAGGGCCACGGCTTCGTGGTCTGCAACTTCCTGCCCCGCAAGGTCGACTACCACCCGCTGGCCGTGCCGGTGCCGTACTACCACTCGAACGTCGACTCCGACGAGGTGATGTTCTACGTCGCCGGCGACTACGAGGCGCGCAAGGGCTCCGGCATCGGCGTCGGCTCCGTCACGCTGCACCCCGGCGGGCACGCCCACGGCCCGCAGCCCGCCGCGATCGAGGCCTCCCTGGGCGCCGAGGCCTTCGACGAGACCGCCGTCATGGTCGACACCTTCCGCCCGCTCGAGCTCGGCGAGGCCGGTCGCGCCGTGGACGACGGCGTCTACGCGTGGTCGTGGGCCGGTCGGCGGCTCTGAGGCTCCTGGGCCGGTGTGGGGCCGGCGGTGGTCGGGGCCGGACGTCATACGAATGGTGGAGTCGCAACCACGATCCGTATGACGTCCCGGCCTGCGCCGCGAGCCACCGCCGTCGCAGGGCCGGACGTCATACGAACCGTGGAGTCGCAGGCGCGATCAGTATGACGCCCCGGCCTGACGCCGCGAGCCACCGCCGTCGCAGGGCCGGACGTCATACGGATCGTGGAGTCGCAGCCACAGTTCGTATGACGCACCACCGCGGGGCGGCCACCCGGGCGCGGAGCGAGCAGCGCTAGGGCCGGTCGAGCCCGGGCCGCACCACGGTGACCCCGCCGACACCGGCGCCGGGGTCGCCGAGGGCAGCCAGGCGCGGACCAGCGTCGGCGAGACCGATCCGCTCGCGCAGCAGCCGCTGCGGGGCCAGCGCACCGGAGACCACCAGGTCGAGCAGGGCGGGGTAGTCGGCGGCGGCCATGCCGTGGCTGCCGAGCAGCTGCAGCTCGCGCGCGACCACGTCGCCGACGTCCACGCGCGGGCGCACGTCGTCGCCACCGAGCAGCCCGACCTGCACGTGGCGACCGCGCGGGCGCAGGCAGCGCAGCGACGCCGCCAGCGTCGCGGCCGAGCCGTAGGCGTCGAGCGACACGTCGGCGCCGCCGGCGGTCAGGTCGGCCACGGCCGCCGCCGCGTCGTCGGGTGCGACGGCCGTGGCGCCCAGCTCCCGGGCCAACGCGCGCGACGGCGCCGCGGGGTCGACCGCCACCACCTCCGCACCCAGCGCCCGCGCCACCATCACCGCCGCCAGCCCCACGCCGCCGCAGCCGTGCACCGCCACCGTCTCCCCCGCCCGCACCTGCGCCACCCGGGCGACCGCGCGGTAGGCCGTCGCGACGCGGCAGCCCAGCGAGGCGGCGGTGTCGGCGTCCACGGCGTCGGGCACCCGCACCAGGTTGACCTCCGCGCGCGGCAGCGCGACCAGGTCGGCGAAGGAGCCCCACAGCGTGAAGCCGGGCTGCAGCTGCCGCTCGCACACCTGCGCGTCGCCGCGCGCGCACGTCGCGCAGTCGCCGCAGGCCAGCACGAACGGTGTGGTCACCCGGTCGCCGGCCCGCCACGAGCGCACCTGCGGACCCACCGCCACCACCGTGCCGGCCAGCTCGTGGCCCGGCACGTGCGGCAGCCGCACGCTGTCGTCGTGGCCCACCCACGCGTGCCAGTCGCTGCGGCACAGTCCGGTGGCCTCCACCGCCACCACCACGCCGTCGTCGGGGCAGTCAGGGTCGGGCACGTCCGCCAGCTCCGGGACCCGGCCGAGCTCGTGGACCATCACCGCACGCATGCCCCGAGCACACCACACCGGCGCCCGACGCCCGTCGTCGCGTACGCCGGCACGCCAGGGGTCTCGACACGCTCGCTGGCGCTCGCTGCTCGACCAACGAGGAAGGCCGACCGAGGAGCGGACCGGAAGCCGTTCGCTGGTCGAAGGCCGACGAGCGCCGGCGACCAAGTGAGTCGAGACCCTCGGCGTCAGCGAGCGAAGGCGTCAGCGAGCGAGGGCGGCGGCGATCCGGTCGGCGGCAGCCAGGCCCATGCGCAGGGCACCGTCGACGTGCTGGAAGCCGAGGCCGGCGGTGTCGCTGCTGGCGATCTCGACAGGCCCGACGGGCTCGCGCAGGTGGGGGCCGAAGCGGGTGAGGCCGCCGAGGTCGAAGCTGACGCCGTAGGCGCCGGTGCCGAGGTCCTCCGACGTCCAGTCGCTCTCGGCGTACGACAGCGGGGCGAGCGCGCGCGGGCCGAAGTAGCGCGCCAGCGACGCCAGCACCTGCGCACGCCGCTCGGTGGCGGGCAGTGCGAGGAGGCGGTCGGCGGTCTCGTCGGAGACGAAGCCGACGAGGGTGCCGCGCGGGTCGCCGTGGGTGGTGTTGTCGTAGGCCTCGTGCACCGGCTCGTAGGGGCTGAACGCCGTGCCGGACAGCCCGTCCTCGCGCCAGAACGCGGTGTCGTAGGTGACGTGCAGCTTGATGACCTGCCCGAAGGACAGGTGCTGGCGCAGGTGGCGCTGCACGAACGGCAGCGGCGGGTCGAAGCGCACCCGTCCGACGGCGGTCGGCGGTACGGCGAGCAGCAGCCGCCGGGCCGTCCACGTGCCGTGGTCGGTGGTCACCGCGACGCTGTCGTCGCCCCAGGTCACGGCGGTCGCGTCGTGGCCGGTGCGCACCCGCGCGCCGAGCCGCTCGGCGAGCCGCAGCGGCACCTGCTGGAGGCCGCCCACCACCCGGCGGTCGAGGATGAACTCGGAGTCGACGAGGTTGGTGAACCCGCCGGCGCTCGCGGCCATGTGCACGGCCTGCAGCGCGGAGAACGCGTGGGTGGGCTTGGTCAGCATCGCAGCGCCGACGAACAGGCCGAGGTTGTCGCGGGCCTCCGCGGTGAGGTCGTGCAGCCGCAGCCACGCGTCGAAGGACACGCGGTCGAGGTCGGCGGCGCCGTCGAGGTCCCAGGGCCGGTCGGGGTCCATCGCCGCGCTCAGCTCGTCGAGGCGGGCGATCACCCGCTCCATGCCCTCGCGGGTGCGCTCGTCGACGGGGAAGATCTCGCCGGTGAACCGCCGGGTCTCGCCGTCGCGCCCGACGTAGACCGACTCGCCCTCGCGGTGACGCTCGTAGGTCTCCAGCCCGAGGCGCTCGAGCACCGCGAGGAGCGCGGTCTGGTCGGGCGAGACCCACTGCCCGCCCAGCTCGAGGTCGACGCCGTCGACGGTGTCGCTCCACAGCCGACCGCCCACGCGGTCGCGGGCCTCGAGCACCACCACGTCGAGCCCGGCGGCGACGAGCGCGTCGGCCGCCGAGAGCCCGGTGGCACCCGCGCCGACCACCACGACGTCGACCGCCCCGTCGACGGCCCCGTCGACCGGGTCCGGCCCGGCTGCTGCGCTGCTGCTCATGCCCCGATCATCTCGCGCCCCGCTCAGGAGTCGAAGCCGAGGCCGAGGCGGTCGAGCAGGCGCAGCCACGCGTTGCGCCGTCCGGTGGCGTCGGCGCGGGCCAGCGACCACCGCGTGAGCTGGATGCCGACCCAGGCCAGCGGCTCGGGCGGGAACGGCAGCGGACGGGTGCGCACCATCTGCAGGCGGGTGCGCTCGGTGTCGGCGCCGGCCAGCAGGTCGAGCACCACGTCGGCGGCGAACCGCGACGCCCCGACCCCGAGCCCGGTGAAGCCGGTGGCGTAGGCGACCCGGCGTCCGCGGGTGACGCCGTAGAAGGCGCAGAACCGGGTGGAGGTGTCGATGACGCCGGCCCAGCGGTGGGTGAACCGGACGTCGGCCAGCTGCGGGAACGTGCGCGCGAAGTTGGCCGCCAGCGTCGTGAAGGTGGCGGCGCGGTCGTCGTGACGGGGGTCGATGGAGCGGCCGAAGTGGTAGATCGCGTCGTAGCCGCCGAAGAGGATCCGCTGGTCGGGGGTGAGCCGGTAGTAGTGGAACTGGTTGCCGCTGTCGGCGATGCCGAAGCGGTCGGTCCACCCGATGGCGGCGACCTGCGCGTCGGTGAGCGGCTCGGTGGCCAGCACGTAGTCGTAGACCGGCACGGTGGCCAGCCGCAGCCGGGCCAGCGGCGAGCGGAACACGTTGGTGGCCAGCACCACCTGGCGCGCGTGCACGGTGGCCTGCTCCCCGGCCGACGACGTGGCCGACGACGTGCTGACCACGCTGCCGCCGCGCACCCGGCGCAGGCCCTCCACGCGGGTGCCCTCGGCGAGGCGGACGCCGAGCCGCTCGGCCACCTGCGCCAGCCCCCACGCGAGCCGCGCGGGGTCGAGGGTGGCGCACTCGTCGCGCTCGAGCCGGCCGGCGAGGTAGGTCGGTGAGTCGACCAGGCGTCGTACGGCGCTCGCGTCGAGGAACCCGTCGACGTCGGGCTCCAGCGCCGCGACCTCGTGGAGGCGGGTGGCCACGGCGAGCGCGCCGCGCCGCTCGAAGCCGCAGTCGATGCCGTGGCGCGCCACGGTCTCCTCGATGGCGTCGAGGTTGGCCAGGCCGAGCCGGGCGAGCTCGTCGTACTCGTCGGGCCAGCGGTTGCGGCCGTTGTCCTCGCCGTGGGTCAGGCTGGCCTCGCAGAACCCGCCGTTGCGGCCGGTGGCGTGCTCGGCGACGCGGTCGGCCTCCACGAGCACGACGTCGCGGCCCGGGTCGCGCTCCTTGGCGCGCACGGCGGCCCACAGCCCGGTGAAGCCGCCGCCCACCACGAGCAGGTCGGTGCGCAACTCGCCCACCAGCGGGGGGCGCGGCGCGGGCCGGTCGGGGGTGTCGAGCCACAGCGGGCGCAGCACGCTGCCGGCCAGCGCCTCGCCCGGCGACAGCGCCGGGCCCGACGCGGCCGAGACCGCGGGATCAGCCACGCTGCGCCGCCGCGGTCAGGGCACGGTCGAGCATGGCCACGGCGAGCGCCGCGTCGTCGTCGCTGGTGGTCAGCGGCGGCACGACGTGCACGCGGTTGAAGTTCGAGAGCACCAGCAGCCCCTCCGCGGCGCAGGCGGCCAGCACGGCCGCCATCTCCGGGCTGCTCCCGCCGTACGGCGCCAGCGGCGCGCGGGTCTCCCGGTCGGCGACGAGCTCGACGGCCCAGAACGCCCCCAGGCCCCGCACCTCGCCGACCCACGGGTGGCGCTCGGCCAGGGCGCGCAGCCGCGGGCCGAGCACGTCGCGACCGAGCCGGGCGGCGTGCTCGACGACCTGCTCGTCCTCCATCGCACGGATGGTGGCCACCGCGGCCGCGCAGGCCAGCGGGTGGCCGGAGTAGGTGAGCCCGCCGGGGTAGGCGCGGGTGGCGAAGGTGGCGGCGACGGCCGGCGAGATGGCCACCCCGCCGAGCGGCACGTAGCCGGAGTTGACGCCCTTGGCGAAGGTGAGCAGGTCGGGGACGACGTCGTGGTCGTCGACGGCGAACCAGCGCCCGGTGCGACCGAAGCCGGTCATCACCTCGTCGGCGACGTAGAGGATGCCGTGACGGTCGCAGAGCTCGCGCACACCGCGCAGGTAGCCCGGCGGCGGCACCATGATGCCGGCGGTGCCCGGCACCGTCTCCAGCACGATCGCGGCGACGGTCTGCGGTCCCTCCATCGCCACGACCTGCTCGAGGTGGGCCAGCGCGCGCTCGCACTCCTCCGCCTCCGTCGTGGCGTGGAAGGCGCTGCGGTAGAGGAACGGGCCGAAGAAGTGCACGGTGCCGGTCGAGGCGGTGTCGTTGGCCCAGCGGCGCGGGTCGCCGGTCATGTTGACCGCCAGCTGGGTGCCGCCGTGGTAGCTGCGGTAGGTGCTGAGCACCTTCTGCCGACCGGTGTGCAGCCGCGCCATCCGCACGGCGTGCTCGTTGGCGTCGGCCCCACCGTTGGTGAAGAACACCCGGTCGAGGTCGCCGGGGGTGTGCGAGGCGATCAGCCGGGCGGCCTCGGAGCGCGCCGCGTTCGCGTGCGACGGCGCCACCGTGCACAGGGTCGCGGCCTGCTCCTGGATCGCGGCGACCACGCGGGGGTGCTGGTGGCCGAGGTTGGTGAACACCAGCTGCGAGCTGGCGTCGAGCAGCCGGCGTCCCGCGCCGTCCCAGACCCAGGAGCCCTCGGCGCGGGTGACGACCATCGGGTCGACCAGGTCCTGCGCCGACCAGGAGTGGAAGACGTGGGCGCGGTCGAGGGCGTGCGCACGCGCGGGGTCGGGGTCGATCGACGGCACGGCGGGTGCATCGGTGAGGTCAGTCATGGCGGGGGAACCCCAGCTGCAGGCCGCCGGCCGGGCGGGCCGCGGGGTCGATCCACCGCGACGTCACCACCTTGCCGCGGGTGAAGAAGTGGACGCCCTCGGTGCCGTGGGCGTGGGTGTCGCCGAACAGCGAGCGGCCCCACCCGCCGAAGGAGTAGTAGGCCACCGGCACGGGCACCGGCACGTTGATCCCGATCATCCCCACCTCCACGTCGGACTCGAAGCGCTTGGCGGCGCCGCCGTCGTCGGTGAAGACCGCGGTGCCGTTGCCGTAGGGGTTGGCGTTGACCAGCGCCACGGCCTCGTCGTACGTCGCCACGCGCACGACGCTGAGCACGGGCCCGAAGACCTCCTCACGGTAGACCTCCATGTCGGGCGTGACGTGGTCGAGGACGGTGGGGCCGAGGAAGAACCCGCTCGAGGCGTCCCGCGGCTGCACGTCGCGACCGTCGACGACCACCGTGGCGCCGTCGCGCTCGCCGCCGGCGACCAGGTCGGCGACCCGGTCGCGGTGGGCGCGGGTGACCAGCGGGCCCATGTCGACCTCGGGCCCCTCGCCGCGGGCGCCGTCGCCCACGACGATGCCGCGGGCGCGCTCGGCCACCCGGGCCACCAGGTCGTCGGCGACCGCACCGACCGCCACGACCACGCTGATGGCCATGCACCGCTCGCCGGCGCTGCCGAAGCCGGCGCTGACCGCGGCGTCGGCGGCGAGGTCGAGGTCGGCGTCACCGAGCACGACCATGTGGTTCTTGGCCCCGCCCAGGGCCTGCACGCGCTTGCCCGAGCGGGCGGCGCGCTCGTAGACGTACTCCGCCACCGGGGTCGAGCCCACGAAGCTCACCGCGGCGACGTCGGGGCTGTCGAGCAGCACGTCGACGGCCGTCTTGTCGCCCTGGAGCACCGACAAGACGCCGTCGGGCAGGCCCGCCTCGCGCCACCGCTCGGCCAGCCAGAGCGAGGCCGAGGGGTCCTTCTCGCTGGGCTTGAGCACCACCGCGTTGCCGGCGGCGATCGCCACGGGGAAGAACCACATCGGCACCATCGCCGGGAAGTTGAACGGGCTGATCACGCCGACCACGCCCAGCGGCTCGCGCCGCGAGTGCACGCCGACACCGGTCGAGACGTTCTCGGAGTGGCTGCCCTTGAGCAGGTGGCCCACGCCGCAGGCGAACTCCACGACCTCGAGCCCGCGCACCACCTCGCCCACCGCGTCGGAGTGCACCTTGCCGTGCTCGGCGGTGATCAGCGCGGCCAGCTCGTCCTTGCCGGCGTGCAGCAGCTCGCGGAAGGCGAACATCACCTGGGTGCGCCGCGCCACCGACGTGGCGGCCCAGGCGGGCGCCGCGGCCGCGGCCCGGGCGACCACGTGGCGCGCGTCGGCCTCGTCGGCGAGCACCACCCGGCCCGAGGTGGCGCCGGTGGCGGGGTTGGTGACGTCGGCCGTGCGGCCGGACGCACCGGCCCAGGGGGCGCCGTCCACCCAGTGGCTGACGGGGTCGGGGGTCTGCGTCGACACGGGCTCTCCTCGGGGTGCGGCTGGGCGTCCGTCCATCGTCGCGGGCGCGCCGTCCGCCTAGGGTGAGCACCATGTCTCTCCCACCGGCCCAGGCATTACACAGTGACAGCCTGAGGGACGAGCCGGGCGACCTGCCCACGCTGGCCCAGGTGCTGGCGCTGCCGATGGTCCGCACGGCGCGCGCGACCGTGCTGGCCGGGGACGACGCCCTCGACCGCCCGGTGCACTGGGTGCACCCCGCCGAGCTGTCCGACATCGCGCCGCTGCTGCGCGGTGGCGAGCTGGTGCTGACCACCGGCATCGCGCTGCCGGGCGACCCCGACGGCCTCACGGCGTACGCCGCCAGCCTGGCCGGCGCGGGCGCCGCGGGGCTCCTGGTCGAGCTGGGCCGGCGCTGGACCGGGGAGGTGCCGCCGGCGCTGGTCGAGGGCTGCCGCACCCACGGCCTGCCGCTGGTGACGCTGCGCCACGAGCTGCCGTTCGCGGCGCTCACGCAGGTGCTGGCCGAGCGCATCGTCGACGCCCGCCTGGGCGAGCTGCGCGCCGTGGAGCACCTGCACGAGGTGTTCACCGAGCTCACGGCCGCCGACGCCGGCGCCGAGCAGGTGCTGCGCGCCGTCCACCGGCTCTCGGGGCGCACCGTGGTGCTGGAGGACGACGACCACCGCGTGCTCGACCACGTGCTCGACGACACCCTCGACGACACCGTGGGCGGGTCGGGCGACGGCGCCACCTGGATGGCCGACTGGGCCCGCCGCTCCCGGCGCATCGAGGTGGCCGCCCCCGGCGCCACCGGCTGGGACGCCGCCCAGGAGGCGCTGGTGACGCCGGTGGGCCGCCCCGGCCAGCGCACCGGCCGGCTCGTGCTCCACCAGGACACCGCCCCGTCGCCGCGGCACACCGCCCTGCTCGAGCGGGCCGCGGCCACCCTCGCGCTCACCCGGCGCCACGCCCGCGACCGCGACAGCGCCGTGCGCCGCAGCCACCTCGCGCTGCTGCTGGGCCTGCTGGCCGACCCGACCGCGCTCGACCTGCCGCGCCGGTGCGAGCTCGCCGGGCTGCCGGTGGCCGGGCGCACGCTCACCGGCCTGAGCCTGCGCCCGACGGACGACGACGGGCCCGGCGCGCCGGGCGGGCTCGACGCCGTGCTGGGGGCCGTGCTGGCCGCGGGACGGCGGCTGCGGCTGCCGCTGCTGGCGGCGGCGGTCGACCGCGACGTCCGGGTGCTGGTGTCGACCGGTGCGGGCGACGACGACCGCGCGCTGGTCGCCGTGCTGCACGAACAGGTACGGCGCACGGCGGCCGTGCGCAGCTGCGCGGGTCGCTCGGTGCGCGACCTCGGACAGGTCGACCGCACGCTCGCAGAGGCCCAGCACGTGCTGGGCTCGCTCAGCGGCACACCGGCCCCCGACGCGCAGGTGCACCGGGTGGAGGACACCCACGTCCGGGGGCTGGTGGCACTGCTGCAGCGCGACCAGCGGCTGGTGGAGTTCGCCCGCCGCGAGCTCGCCCCGCTGCGCGCGCCCGACGTCGCCCGCGGTGACGACCTGCTGGCGGCGGTGCGGGCGCTGGTGACCCACCCGGGCGGCAAGGCCGGGGCGGCGGCGAGCCTGCACGTGTCGCGCCCGGCGTTCTACCACCGCCTCGCCCGGGCGCAGCACCTGCTGGGCGTCGACCTCGACGACGCCGAGACCCGGCTGTCGCTGCACCTCGCGCTGCTGGTCGAGGAGGTCGTCGACCTGGGCTGACGCCGGGGCGGGCGGGCCCGGGCGGGCTGGGCGCCCTCGTCAGTCGGCGTCGAGCGAGGCCAGCTCGTCGGGGGTGAGCTCCAGGTCGGCCGCGGCGGCGGAGTCGGTGATCGACTGGGGCCGCTTCGCGCCGGGGATCGGCACGACGCACGGCGACTGCGCCAGCTCCCAGGCCAGCGCCACCTGCTGCGCGCTGACCCCGCGGCTCTCGGCCACCCGCTTGAACGCGGGGTGCCGCTCCGAGAGCTCCTTGGCACCACCGAGGCCGCCGAGCGGGCTCCACGGCAGGAACGCCAGGCCGAGCTCCTCGCACACCTCGATCTCCGGGGCGCTGCTGCGGAAGGCCGGGGAGAACTGGTTCTGCACGCTCACCAGCGCGTCGCCCAGCGCCGCGTGGGCGAGCCGGATCTGCGCGGGGTCGGCGTTGGACAGGCCGACCCGGGCGACCTTGCCGGAGTCGGCGATCTCCCGCAGCGTGCCGACGACGTCCTCGTAGGGCACCTCGGGGTCGGGACGGTGGTGCTGCCACAGCGCGACCTGCTCCACCCCCAACCGCTCGAGGCTCGCGTCGACGGCGGCGCGCAGGTGGGCCGCCGAGCTGTCCACGGCCCAGCCGCCTCCCTCGGTGCGCACGTGGCCGCCCTTGGTGGCCAGCAGCACCTGGTCGCGCACGCCCAGCTCGTCGAGCAGGCTCGCGACCAGCCGCTCGTTCGCGCCCTGCGCGTCCGCCCCCAGCTCCTCGCCCGGGCCGTAGGCGTCGGCGGTGTCGAGGAGGGTGACGCCGGCGTCGAGGGCGGCCCGCACGGTGGCGGCGAGCTGCTCGCGCGGCTGCGTCCCGGACTGGTCGAAGGTCATCAGGCCCAGGCCGATCGCGCCCACCTGCACCCGGCCGACGGTGTCGTTGCCGATCTCTCGTGTCTGCATGACCCCTGTCTACCCGGCCGCCCCCGTCAGCAGCACCCGCCCGAGGGGTGAGCGGACGCCGCGCGCCGGCCGACATGGAGGCGGAAACTGCCACTGGGTGGCCGAAATTTCAGCCACCCAGTTCCGGTTTCCCCGGCCGGCCGGGGAAACCGCCCGCAGTCGCCCCCGACGTAGGCTCGAGAGATGGACGTCGCGACCCCCTCGACCCTCTCCCTGGGCCACCGGTTCGCCGACGCCGTGCCCGAGCTGGCGCTGCCGTGGCAGGCCGAAGAGGCTCCCGAGCCGCGACTGCTGGTGCTGAACGAGCCACTGGCGCGCGACCTGGGCCTCGACCCGGCGTCGCTGCGCGGACCGGACGGCGTCGCGCTGCTCGTCGGTGCCCACGTGCCGCCGGGCGCGACGCCGGTGGCGCAGGCCTACGCCGGGCACCAGTTCGGAGGGTTCAACCCCCGCCTCGGCGACGGCCGCGCGCTGCTGCTCGGCGACCTCGTCGACACCCGGGGCGCGCTGCGCGACCTGCACCTCAAGGGCTCGGGGCGTACGCCGTTCGCCCGCGGCGGCGACGGGCGCGCCGCGGTGGGCCCGATGCTGCGCGAGCACGTGATCAGCGAGGCGATGCACGCCCTCGGCATCCCGACCACCCGTTCGCTGGCCGTCACCGCCACCGGGCGCCGGGTGCAGCGCGAGACCGCCCTGCCCGGGGCCGTGCTGGCCCGGGTCGCGAGCAGCCACCTGCGGGTCGGCACCTTCCAGCTCGCCCGCGCCACCGACGACGTCGAGCTGCTGCGCCGCCTCGCCGACCACGCCATCGCGCGCCACCACCCCGAGGCCGTCGGTGCCGACCACCCCCACCGCGCGCTGCTCGACGCCGTCGTCGCGGCGCAGGCCGACCTCGTGGCGCAGTGGATGCTGGTGGGCTTCGTGCACGGCGTGATGAACACCGACAACATGACGATCTCGGGCGAGACCATCGACTACGGCCCCTGCGCCTTCATGGAGGCCCACGACCCGGCGACGCTGTTCAGCTCCATCGACGAGGGCGGTCGCTACACCTACGGCAACCAGCCCTGGATCGCGGAGTGGAACCTCGCCCGGCTCGCCGAGTCCGTCCTGCCGCTGCTGCACGACGACCAGGAGCAGGCCGTGGCGCTGGCCATGGAGTCGCTCGGCGCCTTCCGGCCGCGCTACGCCGCCGCGTGGGCGGCGGGCATGCGCGCCAAGCTCGGGCTCCCGACCGACGTCGACGACGCCGACGTGACCGCCCTCGCCGAGGACCTGCTCGCGCTGCTCGTGTCAGGACACGTCGACCACACCACGGCGTTCCGAGCCCTGGGCGGCGCTGCCCGCGGCGACGACGAGCCGCTGCGTGAGCTGGTGCTCGACCTCGCGGCCCTCGACACGTGGCTCGCGCGCTGGCGTGCGCTGGGCCCCGACGCCGCCGCCATGGACCGCGTCAACCCCGTCTACGTGCCGCGAAACCAACTCGTCGAGGAGGCCCTCGACGCCGCCACGGCCGGCGACCTCGCGCCGTTCCAGCAGCTGCTCGAGGTGGTCACGTCGCCGTACGACGAGCGACCGGGGCTGGAGCGGTACGCCGCTCCCGCCCCGCCCGACTTCGGCGCCTACCGCACCTTCTGCGGCACCTGACCGCAGCGGGCTGCTGGCGCCGGGCTCGGGGGTGTGCGTCATGCGAAGGGTGGAGTCGCCTCCACGATCCGTATGACGTCAGACCCCGGACGCGGATGGCGCCTGCGCGAGCGGTCGGTGCGTCATACGAACCGTGGAGTCGCACCCACCATCCGGATGACGTCCGACCCCGGACGCGGGTGACACCTGCGCGAGCAGTCGGTGCGTCATACGAACCGTGGAGTCGCACCCACCATCCGGATGACGCAAGCGCCGCCGCCCGACCCCCGCGCCCCGAGCGCGAGGGTCAGCGGCGGGGTGGGTCAGCGGCGGCGGCCGAGGCGACCGGCGAGGCCGCGCACGCCGCGGCCGATGGCCTCGTCGGTGCTGCGGCCACGGGTGCCGCCGACGGTGCCGCCGGCGGGGCGGGTGGCGGGGCGGCCGGTGGTGCCGGTGGTGCCGGCACGGCCGAGGACACGCGAGACGATGCTGGTGATCATGGTGCTCCCTCCGGGACGGCGGGGGTCGCCGACCTCCTGCTCACCCTCGCGCTGACACACCTCGGGCGCCACCACCCGCAAGGATGCGTCGGCTCAGCCCGGGCCAGCCGCGGCGGCCTCGCGCCGCTTCCACTCGCGGAAGGCCTCCTCGGAGCGGCCCTGGCGCCAGTAGCCCGAGATCGACAGCTGCTCGCGCGACAGCCCGCGCTCCTGCAGCAGGTGGGGGCGCAGCTGCCGCATGACCGTGGCGGCCTCGCCGTGCACGAACGCGTGCACCCGGCCGGCGGGCCAGTCGAGGCCGCGCACCGCGTCGAGCAGCGTGGCGCCGCCGGAGCGGTGGACGACGACGACCTCCCCGCCCGCGGGCAGCGCCAGCGCCGGCTCGTGACCGGGCGCGGCCACCTCGAGCACCACCCGCACCACCGCCCCGTCCGGCAGCGCGGCCAGCGCCGCCAGGGCGGCGCCCACCGCGGGCAGCGCCGACTCGTCGCCGACGAGGAGGTGCCAGTCGGCGGTGGCGTCGGGGGCGTAGCCGCCGCCGGGCCCGTTGGCCACGAGGCGGTCGCCGACCTGCGCCCGGGCCGCCCAGGGCCCGGCCACGCCCTCGTCGCCGTGCACGACGAAGTCGATGGCGAGGGTGCCGGCGTCCACGTCGGGTGCCAGAGCGGTGTAGGTGCGCACGACCGGCGCTTCGACGTCGGGCCGGGGGAAGGCGAGCTTGACGTAGCGGTCGGTGTGGGTGCTGCCGGCGAACGCCGAGAGGTCGTCGCTGTGGAACCACACCCGGCGCAGGGCAGGGGTGACCATCTCGGTGCCGGTCACCGTGAGGTGGGTGGCCATCGTTCCTCCAGCTCTCCCGGCGGACGTCGACGTGGGGTCGGGCAGGGCTCCCGCACGGTGAGGCGACCCTAACCTCGACCGCTGAGCACCACCTGAGGACGCCGGTCCGCCGCCGGTCGGCCGCCGAGCCGCGGACGCGGCGCGGGTGCCACCACGTCGTCGGGGCGGGGTGACCCGGTCCCCCGAGTGGCCGGTGCGCCCGAGGCCCCTTTGGTAGCGTGCCCGGCATGGACTCGGGCGTCAGCACGGCGCCCGGACATCCCGAGCGCACCGGCGACTCCGACCCGTCCGGACGCGCCACGCTGACGACGGAGCGGCGCCGCTTCGAGGTGGCCCGGCTCGTCGCGGGCGTCCTCGCCGCCGTCACCGCGCTGCTGCTCCTGCCGGTGGTCCCGGCCGACCTCCGCGCGGTGGTCACCCCGACCGGGCTGCTGGTCGCCGGCGTCCTCGGCACCGTCAGCGCGCTGCTGCGCGTGCGCCGCACGACCGACGACCGGCTCCCCTGGCTGCTGCTCGCGGTGGCCGGCGTGGTCGCCGTGCTCGGCAACGCGTGGGTCGGCCTCACCGGCGCCGACCCGGTCGACTCCCCCAGCCTGGTCGGCGACGGCACCATCGCGGCCGCGCTGGTGCTGGCCACGGCCGGGTTGCTGGCCTTCCCGCGCTCGCGGCGGCGCGGCGCCGAGCTGAGCGTGATGTTCCTCGACGGGCTGGTCGCGGGCGGCGCGCTGCTGGTCATCCTGTCGCTGCTGGTCTTCCCCGAGCTGCTGGAGTCGTCGCAGCGCACGGGCGCCGCCGCGCAGCTCTCCGCGCTGGTCTTCCCGGTGCTCGACGTCGTGCTCGGCACCGTCGCGGTGCTGCTCATCCTGCGGGCCACCCCGGCCCAGCGGCTCACCTTCGGCCTCGCCGCCACGGGCTTCCTGCTGTACGCCGTCGGCGACCTCACCTTCGCCGTGCGTGCCGCGCAGGGCACGTTCGAGTTCGGCACGCTGCTCGACCTGGGCTGGATCGCGGGCTACCTCACCTTCGGCCTCGCGGCGTGGGTGCCGCTCACCGGCGGCCCGCCCGAGGACGCCCCCGACACCGGGCTGTCCGACTCCGTCGGCACGATGATCGTCTTCGGGGTGCTGCTGGTGGCGGCGATCGTGCAGATCGCGGAAGGCGAGCCGGGCGGTCCCGCCGGGGCGCAGGCCGTGGCCTGGGTCGTGCTGGTCGTGGCCGCCGGCGCCCGGCAGGTGCTGCTCACCGCCGACAACGCCGCGCTGCGGCGCGGGCTGGAGCGGCGGGTGGCCGAGCAGACCGCCGGGCTGCGCCAGCTCGCCCGCCAGAACGAGCTCCTCCTCGACTCCGTCGGCGACGGCATCTACGGCGTCGACCGCGACGGGCGCGTCACGGTGGTCAACCGCTCGGCCGGCGACCTGCTCGGCCACGCCCCCGACGACCTCGTCGGCCGCCCCGCCCACGAGGTGGTGGGGGTGTCCGTCGACGCCGACGAGCCGCTGCGCTGGATCGACGCCCCGGTCAACCGCGCGATGGCCACCGGGCGGATCACCGCGGGCGACGGGACCTACCGCCGCGCCGACGGCACGACCTTCCCGGTGGAGAGCACCGCGGCCCCGCTGCTCGACGACGACCGGGTGGTGGGCGGGGTGGTGGTGTTCCGCGACGTCACCCAGCGCCGCGAGGTCGACCGGCTCAAGGACGAGTTCCTCTCGATCGTCAGCCACGAGCTGCGCACACCGCTCACCTCGATCAGGGCCTCGCTCGAGATGGTGGCCGACGGCCACCTGGGCAGCCTGTCGCCCGGCGCCACCCGCATGGTGGCGGTGGCCCTGGAGAGCAGCGAGCGGCTCACCCGCCTGATCAACGACCTGCTCGACATCGAGCGCATGGAGTCCGGCGAGCAGCCGGTCGACCTCGCCGTCGTCGAGTCGCGGGAGCTGCTCGAGACCGCGGCGCGGCAGATGGAGGGCATGGCGGGCTCGGTGGGGGTCACCGTGCAGGTCGGCGCCAGCGACGGGCCGGTGCTGGCCGACCACGACCAGGTGCTGCAGACGCTCACGAACCTCCTCGGCAACGCCTGCAAGTTCTCCGAGCCCGGGTCGGTGGTGGTGCTGGAGTCGCGCCCGCGGGGCGGCCAGGTCCTCTTCGAGGTGCGCGACCGCGGCCGCGGCATCCCGGTCGAGAAGCTCGAGTCGGTCTTCGAGCGCTTCGAGCAGGTCGACTCCTCCGACACCCGGGAGAAGGGCGGCACCGGCCTCGGTCTCACGATCAGCCGCAGCATCGTCACCCGCCACGGCGGGCGCATCTGGGCCGAGAGCGAGCTCGGCGTCGGCACGTCGGTGTTCTTCACCCTGCCCGCGGCTCCCCGACGTACGGACGTCGGGCGACCGCTCGCGCCGTGACCACGGTGACACCGGCGGATCGGTGACATCGGCCACGCGTCGGCGTGGCCTGTGGTAGCGCCGTCGTGGCGGCAGGGGATACTGGCGTCGCTGCACGACACCCTGCTCGGCTCGGGGTCCGGCTCCGGGAGGGCGTCGGTCGCCACGCGCCGCCGGGTCGGGCGCGGCCCGGGTCGTGTCGCGGCCCGGACAGCAGAGGGCACACGGGGGCACACATGCAGCAGGCGTCGACGCGCGCGCACGGACACACCAGCCGGGCCGGGGGCACCGGCGACGGGGAGGCCCTCGACATCACCGTTCGCACGGGGTCGGGCACGGGACGCACGGCGCTCTCGGCCTACGACAGCGCGCTGCAGGGCGCCGGGGTGGCCGACTTCAACCTGGTGACCCTCTCCTCGGTCATCCCGCCCCGCAGCCGGGTGCGGGTGGTCGACTCGGTGCTCACCGGCGGCCACGGCGACGTGCTGTTCTGCGTGCAGGCCCAGGCGAGCGTCGAGCAGCCCGGCGAGTCGGGCTGGGCCGGGGTCGGCTGGTGCGCCGACGAGACCGGTGCCGGGCTCTTCGTCGAGCACCACGGCCCGACCGAGGAGTCGGTGCTCACCCAGATCGAGGCCAGCCTCGACGACATGCGGGCCACCCGGCCCGGCCGCTACGGGCCCACCAGCATGGCGGTGTCCTCCGCCCACTGCGTCGACCAGCCCGTCTGCGCCGTCGTGGTCGCCGCCTTCCGGGTCTCGCCGTGGTACGACCCGGGCGCGTCCGCCGCCCCGGCGCGGCTCGAGGCGCCCGAGCCGGTCCAGCCGGTCGAGGCGCCGGCGTCCACGACCCCGGGTGCCCGCCCGCTGCCCGCACCCGTCACGACGGCCGGCATCACCGTCACGGTGGAGACCGCAGTCGACGAGGCCACCGCGCGCCACTACCACGACCTCTACCGCGAGACGTTCAGCGACCTGGAGACGCGGGCGGCCGCCCGCCAGGTGCTGCACGAGGAGGAGTTCATGGCCGAGATGGTCGACGAGCGGGTGCAGAAGTACGTCGCGTGGGACGAGCACGGCCGCGCCGTGGGCCTGGCCACGCTGACCGACGACCTCGAGACGGTGCCGTGGATCAGCCCGGCGTACTTCGCCCACCGCTACCCCGAGCACCACGCCCGCGGGGCGATCTACTACCTCGGCTTCACCCTGGTGCACGCCACCCACCGCAGTGCCCGTGTCTTCCACGCGATGATCACGAGGATGGCCGACCTGATGGTCGCCGAGCGCGCGGTCGCCGCGTGGGACATGTGCGCCTTCAACGACGAGCGCCGCCTCGGCGGCAACGCCGGGCGCCTGCTCGGTCGCCTCGCCGAGGTGACCATCGAGGAGATCGACCGGCAGACCTACTACGCCGGCACGTTCCACGGCCCGCGCGTCGTGGAGGCGGCGCACCAGTAGGGTGATGTCTCACCCATCTCGGAGGTCGTTGTGCCCGTCCCCACCGTCCTGGTCACCGACGACGACGAGTCGATCCGCGAGGTGACCCAGCTGGCCCTCGAGCTCATCTCCGGCTGGACCGTGGTCACCGCCGACGGCGGGGCCGCAGCCCTGACGATGGCCCGCGAGCACCAGCCCGACGTGATCCTGATGGACATGATGATGCCGGGCATGGACGGGCTCACCGCGGTCGCCCACCTCAAGGCCGACGACGCCACCCGCGACATCCCCGTCATCCTGCTCACCGCCAAGGCACAGGTCGGCCCCAGCCAGCCCTGGGACGGCCACCCCGTGCAGGGCGTCATCCCGAAGCCGTTCGAGGCCCGCCAGCTCGGCCACCAGATCAGCGCGATGCTCGGCTGGCCCGAGGGCGACCGACCCGCCTGACCCGGCGGCCGTCAGCGGCGCACGGCGCGCAGCAGCCCGCCGGCCGCGGTGAGCGCCAGCAGCGCCGTGCCGGAGCGGCGGTGGCGCCCGACGAACGACACCGGGTCGCGCTGGCCCGACTGGTCGGAGAACGCGCCGCGGGCACCGCGGTCCTCCTCGGCGTCGCGGGGCTCGAACAGGTTGGAGCCCCAGTGGGGCGCGTCCTGGTCGGTCTGCTGCGCGTCGACGCCGGTGCGCGCCAGGTAGCGGTCCATGAACGCCGGCGCCACCCGGTTGCCCAGCACGGTGTAGACGGTGGCGACACCGACCCAGGTGTTGCGCCGCGGGTGCTCGGCGGCGTGGCGGATCGCGCGAGCGGCCACCTCGGGCTCGAGCAGCGGCGGCACCGGCATGGGGTGGCCGGGCATCTTGTTCAGGTTCCAGTTGAACTGCGGGGTGTTCACGCCGGGCAGGGTCACCAGCCCGACGGTGACCTTGCTGCCGGTGGCCAGCAGCTCGGTGCGCACCGACTCGGTGGTGCCCTTGATGGCGTGCTTGGCACCGCAGTACGCCGACTGCAGCGGGATCGAGCGGTGGGCCATCGCCGACGACACGTTCACGATCGACCCGCGGTCTCGCGGGCGCATGTGCCGCAGCGCGGCGCGCATGCCGTGCACCTGGCCGAAGTAGGTCACGTCGGTGAGCCGGCGGAACTCCTCCGGCGTGGTGTCCCAGAAGTACGACAGGGCGCCGACGAACGCGCTGTTGACCCACACGTCGATCGCGCCGAGCTCCTCCTCGACCCGGTCGGCGGCGATGTCCATGCCGGGGCCGTCGGCGACGTCGACCTCCAGCGGCAGGCAGCGCTGCCCGGCGGCCTCCACCTCGCGGGTGGTCGCGGCCAGGCCGGCGGCGCCGCGGGCGAGCACGGCCACGTCGTACCCCGCAGCGGCCAGCTCGCGCACCGTCGCGCGGCCGATGCCTCCGGTGCCTCCGGTGACGACGGCGACGCGCCGCCTGGTGGTGTTGCTCATCGTGGTGCCTCCCGGTCGGGGGCGCCGCGAGGGCGGCGCGTCGGCGTGGTGCCGACCGGCCCAGCCTCGCCGCGACCGAGCGCGCCCACCACACCCCTGCGGCGAGGCCGGCGCCACGCCGCAGAGTGACGCACATCACTCCCCGGACGACCCGTCCCGCACGGGCGCGGCGACGAACACCTCCCAGGACAGGTCGGTCTTTGCTTCCGGGGGGGAGCAAAGCGCGGCCGTGCCTCCTGGCCGCTCGGCGGCCGCGGGTCGCCGTCCCCCTCCTGTCGAGGGGGGTGGCGCCCCCAGGGCCCTCCTCCCCCGCCACCGGCGTCCGCCCCTCGGGCGCGAGCGCCTACCGTGTCGCCCACGTCGAGGAGAGGACACCCACCGTGTACGTCGACACCAAGCCGTGCCGCGCCTGCGGCTCCGAGGTCAGGCTGCAGGCCCGCGACGACACCGCCCGGCGGGCCGAGCGCCATCCCGACGGCACCGTCGACCTGCGGGTCTGCACCAACACCGACTGCCCCACCAACCGCACCGGGCCGGCCGACGACCCGACGCCCTGAGCAGCGCCTAGTCGGCGGTGCCGCGGACCCGCTCGCGCGCGCAGCCGACCAGCGCGTCGAGGTCGAGGCCGTACGTCGGGCCGCCCGCGGCCGCGTGGGCCGCGAGGTGGCCGGCGGCGCGCTCGACGAGCCGGGCGGCGCCCACGGTGTTGCCGCGTTCGCCGTGCGTGAGGCCGACGCACAGCTGGGCCAGCCCCTGCCAGAGCTCGCGCTCCTGCTCCGGGCACGACTTCCACCGCACCTCGAGCGCCTCGTGGGCGGCGAACGGCCGCCCCTCGTCTAGCAGCGCCCGCGCGTAGGCGAGCGTCTCGGCCGGCGGCAGAGGCTCCTCGGAGACCGGCTCGACGCCGGGTGAGCCGTAGGGCAGCGGGCGCCCGAGACGGTCGCGGGGCCGGGCCTGCTCGGCACGCCCCCGGGCGTTGCGGTCGCGGTCCGCCGCGGCCCCCGGCTGCTGCTCCACGTGCCTGCTCCCCTCGCTGCACCCGCCCCGGCGTGCCCGGGACCGTCGTCCCACCGTAGGCGTCGGCGCCGACCACGGCCCCACGTGGCGAACCTCATCCGGCGGCGACGTGCCCGCAGGGCCTGCCGTGCCCGATCATGGAGACCCGTCCCCCTCGTGCCCCACCCTCGCTGCCCCACCCTCGCTGCCCGACCTCGCTGCCCCACCCCTGCCCTGGAGGCCCCATGACGTCCGACGAGACCCAGGCCGCCGCCCCCGACGGCGCGCACGCGCTCGACGAGCTGGTGGCGGTGATGACCCCGGTGCGGGTGCAGCGCGGCCAGGACCTGTTCCGCCAGGGCGACGAGGACCGGGCGCTGTTCCTCGTCCAGCAGGGCGCGCTCAAGGTGGCCCGGGCCAACCGCGACGACCGGCCCACCATCCTGGCGCTGGCCGGTCCCGGCGACATCCTGGGCGAGATGGCGCTGCTCGACGGGCGCCCGCGCGGCGCCACGGTCACCGCGGTCGTACCGACCACGCTGCTGCGCCTCTCGCTGGAGGCGTTCGAGAGCGAGCTGGAGCGGCGTCCCGCCCTGGCCGCCGTGCTGCTGCGCGACCTCGCCCGCCGGCTGCGGGCCTCCAACGACACCGTCGCCGACCTGGTCTTCGCCGACGTCCCGAGCCGGGTGGCCCGGGTGCTGATGCAGCTGGCCGACCAGCTCGGCGTCGCCCAGGACGACGGCCGCGTGGTGGTCGACCACCGGCTGACCCAGGAGGAGCTCGCCCAGCTGGTGGGCTCGGCGCGCGAGACCGTCAACAAGGCGCTCGGCGCCCTCGCGTCGCGCGGCGTGATCGAGCTGCGCCAGCGCAGCGTCGTCGTGGTCGACGGCGAGGCGCTCCGGCGCCGTGCCGGCTGACCCGCCGCGTCACCCCCGCCGCACGGACGGGGCCGGCGTCAGGCCGGGGCGACCGTGCGTCGGCGCTCGGTCAGCCACCGCACGGCGGGGTAGCCGGTGACCAGGCCCAGGACGACGCCGAGCTGCATGAGGAACCAGAACGTGCCGTCGGTGGCCGGCGGCATGAACGCGTTGTAGTGCAGGAGCAGCATCCACCCGCCCATGCCGACGTCGAAGGCCAGCACGGTCAGCACCGCGGCCACGGCCGCGGTGGACACCGACATCGGGCGATCGGCCTCGCGGGCCGCGGCCCGCTCGTAGGCGAACAGCAACGCGATCGCGATCAGGCCGATCACGATGATCATCACCCACAGGTCGATGCCGGCGATGGTGAGGCCCGAGGCGACGACGAGCGGCACGCCGACCAGGTGGGCGACGGCCGACGCCCCGCCGCCGGGCAGACCGGCCACCGCGGCGGACCGGTCCCGACCGTCCGCGCGGCCCGTGCGTCCGTGGCGACGGTGCAGGAGCACGGCGAGGGGCCCGAGGTAGAGCCCGGAGGACACCCACGCCAGGTCGCTCGCGACCCCGGTGCGGGCGCCGATACCGGCCCGGTGGTCGCGCAGGACCGCGACGGCCAGGTAGGCGGTGGCGGCGAGCGACAGCACCAGGTAGGTCCAGGCGACAGGGGTGAGCCAGTCGGGCACGCGGCTGTCCATCTGCATGTCCATGGGGCTCCTCGGGGTCGGCCGCGACGGCGGCTCCGGGCCGTGGCCGGCCGGCCGGTCGCGGCGCTGCGGCGAGGGTAGCCGGGCGCTCCGCACACCAATCCTTCGCCGTTGCCCTGACGACACCGCCGCAGCGTGCCATCGTGGGGGTCCGCGACCTCCGCGAGCCCCATGAGCCCCGTGAGCAAGGACGCCGACGATGGACACGCAGCAGGGTGCCGAGCCCCTCTGGCAGCTCACCGCGGAGCACTCCCCGGTGGGGATGAGCCTGGTCGGGCCCGACGGCACCGTGCGGATGGCGAACCGGGCGCTGTGCGCGATGCTCGGGCGCACCGAGGACGAGCTGCGCGGGCTCACCTACGAGGAGCTCACCCACCCTGACGACCTCGCGGAGGACGCCGCGCTGCTCGCCGAGACGCTCGCCGGCCTGCGCGCGACGTACCGCATCACGAAGCGCTACCTGCACGCCGACGGGTCGGTGGTGTGGGGCGACCTGTCGGTGGCGCTGCTGCGCGCCGACGACGGCACCCCGCTGCACTTCATCAGCCAGGTCCTCGACGTGACCGCCCAGCGCCTCGACCAGGAGCGGCTGCGTCGCGCGGTGGAGGTGATCGACCACCAGCGCCGCACGGCGCAGGCCATCCTCGACACCGTCGACGTGGGCCTGGTGCTCATCGACGAGCAGGGCCACTACGAGCAGGTCAACCGCCGCCACGCCGACTTCATGGCGCTGGCCTTCCCCGACGGTCACCAGGACCAGGCCGGCCAGCTCGGCGAGGTGTACGCCGCCGACGGCAGCCGGCTGCTGACCCACGAGCAGATGCCGTCGTCGCGGTCGATGCGGGGCGAGGAGTTCGACGACCAGCGCATCTGGGTGGGCGCCGAGCCGCTGACCCGGCGCGCGCTGTCGGTGTCGGGGCGCAGCGTGCGCGGGCCGTCGGGTGCCGTCGTCGGCGCTGCGCTGGCCTACAGCGACATCACCGACCTGATGCGGGCGGTGGAGTCGCGCGACGACCTGCTGGCCACCGTGTCCCACGAGCTGCGCACGCCGCTGACCTCGATCCTGCTGCACACCGAGCTGCTGCTCGCCACCCCCGGGCTGCCGGAGGAGCACGTGCGCCACCTCGAGGTCATGCACCGCAACGGCGCCCGCCTGCGGCTGCTCGTCGCCGACCTGATCGAGAAGGCGCTGCAGCGCCGCGGGGTCGCGGTCACCATCACCCCCAGCGACACCGACCTCGCAGCACTCCTGCACGAGTGCGTGGAGGCCGCCGGGCCCCACGCGCGTGGAGCGGGGGTCGAGCTCGTCACCCGCACCCCGGGACCCGTGCGCGCCGAGGTCGACCCCGTCCGTCTGCGCCAGGTCGTGGACAACCTGCTGTCGAACGCCGTGAAGTACACCGACCGCGGCGGACGCGTCACCGTGGTCCTCGAGAGCCAGGACGGCGGCGAGGTGCGCATCGCGGTGAGCGACACCGGCATCGGCATCCCGCCCGCCCACGTCGCCCGGCTGTTCGAGCCGTTCTTCCGCGCCCCGCAGGCCCGCGAGCGGTGCGTGCCGGGCATCGGCCTCGGCCTCGGCGTGGTGCAGCGCATCGTCGTCGCCCATGACGGCCGCATCGAGGTCGACAGCCGCCCCGGCGAGGGCTCCACCTTCACGCTCACCCTCCCCCGCCGCGCCGGCTGACCGGCCACCCTGGTCGGGCGCCTGCTTGGCTGGGGTCATGGACGACGACCTCGCTGCGCGGCTGCGCGCCGCCGCCCGCCACAGCACGGCCCTGCTCGGTCCCGAGCGCCGCACGCCCGCCGAGGCGCTGGCGCTGGTGGCCCGACAGGCCGAGGAGCTCGATGTCGACACGTGGGACGTCTACGGCGAGCACGGCCCGGTGGCCCGGCTGGAGACCGAGGTGGCCGCGCACCTCGGCACCCCGGCGGCCGCGTTCTTCCCGACCGGGGTGATGGCCCAGCAGGCCGCGCTGCGGGTGTGGTGCGAGCGCAGTGGGTCGCGCCGGGTGGCCCTGCCCGACCTGAGCCACCTGGTGCGTCACGAGGACGACGGACCGCGCCTGCTCCACGGCTTCGAGGTCGAGCACCTGACCACCGGCCGGGTGACCGCCACCGCCGACCACCTGCGCGGGTCGTCGCCGGGGCTGGGCGCCGCGTTGGTGGAGCTGCCGCTGCGCGAGGCCGGCTGCCTGCTGCCGTCGTGGGAGGAGCTGGTCGCCCTGTCGGAGGCCGCCCGCGAGCTGGGGGTGCCGCTGCACGCCGACGGTGCCCGGCTGTGGGAGTCGCAGCCCTACTACAACCGCCCCCTGGCCGAGATCGTGGCGCTGGTCGACTCGGTCTACGTCTCGTTCTACAAGGGCCTCGGTGGCCTGTCCGGCGCGGTGCTGGCCGGCCCCGAGCACCTCGTGGAGGAGTCGCGGCGCTGGCGCCGGCGCATGGGCGGCACGCTCTACCACCTCACGCCGTACGCCGTCTCGGCGCTGGCCGGCCTGCGCGACCAGCTGCCGCGGATGGGCGAGCGGGTGGACGGGGCCCGCACGTTGGCGGCCGACCTCACCGCCCGTGGCCTGCGGGTCCAGCCCGACCCGCCGCACACCGACACGTTCCTCCTGCACGCCGAGGCCGACGCCGACGAGGTCAACCGCCGCCTGGTCGCGACTACCGAGGCCGAGCAGGTGCAGCCGTGCGGCGTGTGGCGCCGAGCCGACGTGCCGGGCTGGGCGGTCACCGAGGTGGTGGTCGGCCCGACCGCGCTCGCGCACGGCCTCGCCGACGTGGCCGACCGGATCGCGGGCCTCGTCGGCGGCTGACGACGCTCAGGTGAGGTGGGTGGTGCCGGTCGGGTCGACGGCGTAGCGGTGCCCGTGGGGACTGACCCACTCGTACGTAGCTGCGGCGGTGCGGGTGCAGTTCCAGCCGTCATGGGTCTTGGCCCGGTGGTGGCGTCTGCAGAGACAGGCGAGGTTGGCTGTCGTCGTCTGGCCGGGTGGGCCGTCGTCGGCGAGCGCTCGGTACGGGCGGGTGTGGTCGACGTCGGCCGACCTGGCCGGGCGGGTGCAGTGCGGAAAGCGGCAGGTGCCGTCACGCTGCACCACCTGCTCGCGCAACCTGTCGGGGACCTCGTAGGCGTCAGTCGAGATTTGCTCCGCGAGGTCCAGCACCGGGCGCACCGTGACCGCGGTGCCGCTGCTGGCGCACCAGCTCTTGACCTGGTCGGCGGTCACGAACGAGCGGGTCTTCTCCACTCGCGCGAGGTGCAGGTCGGAGTCGTCGTGGAGGGCGGCGTCACTGAGGTGGACGTGGAGCACGACTTGGCGGGCGGGACGTCGTCGCTGCGGTATCGGCTCGGCCTCGGTGTCGTCGCGGGTCAGGTCGAGGGCGGTCTGGGCACGAGCGATCTCACCCACGGCCATCGCGCGGCGGGCGTCCAGCGACTCGGTGCATCCCAGCTCGGCCAGCTGAGCGGCGCAGTGCGCGACCGCGGCGTCCACGTCGAGGGCGTCGGCGAGGTCGAGGTCGCCCTGCACGTGCATGGTGCCGAACACCGACACCTGGGAGGTGTCGATGTCGAAACACCGGTCGTCGGCGGCTTTCGCCGCCCGCACCCGAGCCAGTGCCGGGTCGTGACGGACGATGGCCTCGTCGACCAGCCGATCGAGCGCACGGAAGCCGATCTTGGAGGCCACCGGCGCCACGTGACGGTCCACGAACGCCGCCGCATCCGGACTCAGCGCCAGGGTCTCCTCGGCCACCCGACGCGCCCGCCACACCTGCACGTCACCGGCGGTCACCCGCGACCACAGCCGCGGCAGACGGTGCGCGATCTCGAGGGCGTGACCGACGTACCGCATCCCGGCGTCGCTGCTCATCCCCAGCGCAGCAGCCAGCTCCACCACCGCGAACTCAGACACCAGCGGGGCACCATCGCCCGCGACCGCCAGCTGACGGTCGGTGCCGGGAACGGTCGCTGCGTCCTCGAGGACGTCGTCGTACGGCTCCAGCTCGTTCGCAGCCGCCCACCTGACTGTGGCCACCAGCTGCGCCACCTCAGCGACATCTGCCGCTGCCCGGTGCGCGCACACCTCGGTCAGGAGCGCGTCGGTCGACGCGTCCTGGCGGCGGTGGCAGAGGGCGCTGGGCATGCCCTCATTCTACTCGAACACGCGTTCGAGTGCAGTGGTTCTCCACCGGTCAATCAGCCCGGTTGCGGGGTCTCGATACACCTCGTCGCTGGGGCTCTGATCACCTCGTGCAGGAGTGGTTTCTGAAGACGAGCTGCTCGACGGGCTCCTCAGTACTCGACCACCGAGGCGAGCTCGCCCTTCGTCGGTCGAGTGGCGAGCGCCAGCGAGCGCAGCGAGACCCCTCGACGCCAGCGGGTCCCGAAACCTTCGCACCTCTCGACGTGCAGGGGTCAGCCGTCGCCGAGCGACGACTCCTTGTGGGCGGCGGTCTTGCCCGACTTCTCCGACTCCGCGATCCAGTAGGGGTCGTCGGAGCTGGCCTTGAACTTCTGCCCGTCGTGGTGGAACTCCTTGGTCTTCTTCTCGACGGCCTTGCCCGTGGTCTGGCCCTGCGGCGTGTTCCAGCTGACCTTGTCACCCTTGCTGATGCTCATGCCCCCGACCGTAGGAAGCGGCGCCGCACCGGGCACCACCCCCTCGGGCGGCCACCCGCAGCGGACCGGCGGGAGGGGAAGTGCAGGGCCGCGGGCGGTGTTCCACCTGGTGATGACGCCGACGACCGCCACCCGTTCCTGGACGCCCCGCCACGTGCAGGTCACCGCTGCGGCGGCCGAGCTGCCGCACACCGCCGAGATCCTGCGCCGCCTCGAGGCCGCGGGGGTCGACGACGTGCGCGTGCTGCCGGCCAACCGGCTCGTGGGCCTGGGCGAGGGCTCGGAGCGCGAGGTCTACGCGCGCGCGAAGAACACGCTGGCCGTGGTCGTCGCCCCGCCGAGCGCGATCAAGCCGCAGCCGATCCCGCCGAGCGCCGACTGGCGCATCGACCTGGCCAAGGGGTGCCCGGCGCACTGCCAGTACTGCTACCTGGCCGGCTCGCTGCAGGGCCCTCCGGTCACCCGCGTGTACGCCAACCTCGACGACGTCCTGGCCGGCATCGGCACCCACGTGGGGAGCGGCTCGGTCACCTCCGGCACCGCCGAGCGCGGCCACGAGGGCACCACCTTCGAGCTGAGCTGCTACACCGACCCGCTGGCGCTGGAGCACCTCACCGGCTCCCTGGCCACGGCGATCGAGCGCGTCGGCACCGGCGGGTACGGCGACGCAGCGCTGCGCTTCACCACCAAGTTCGACGACGTCGGCTCCTTGCTCGACCTTCCCCACGGCGGCCGCACCCGCATGCGGGTGTCGGTCAACGCCGAGGAGGTCGCGGGGCGCCTCGAGGGGGGCACCGCCCGCACCCCGGCGCGGCTCGCCGCGATGCGCCGGATGGCGCTGGCCGGCTACCCCGTCGGGCTGACCATCGCCCCGATCATGCCGGTCGACGGCTGGCGCGAGTCCTACGGCCGCCTGCTCGACGGCGTGGTCGAGGCGCTCGCCGACGTGCCCGACCCCGACCTCACCGTGGAGGCGATCACCCACCGCTTCACCCCGGTGAGCAAGGACGTGCTGCTCGGCTGGTATCCCCGCACCCAGCTCGAGATGGACGAGGACCTGCGCAGCCAGAAGCGCACCAAGTTCGGCAGCACCAAGTACGTCTACCCCGCCCCGGTCATGGCCGAGCTGCGCACCTGGTTCACCGAGACCCTCGCCGCCCGCCTGCCCGGCAGCCCGCTGCTCTACTGGACCTGAGCCACCGCGTCCCCGGGGTCGCTCCGCCCGGGGTCGTCCAGCCCGGCGGCCAGCGAGGAGTCCTTCAGCCGTACGCCGGACGCGCCCAGCTCGCGGGCCCCGCGCACGAGCCCGGCGACCACGGCCGCGGCGCGCTGGTAGCCCAGGCCGTCGGGCGGGTGCACGTTGGACACGCAGTTGCGCTCGGCGTCGCTGCGGCCTGGCCGCGGGTCGTGGGTGAGGTAGACCCCCAGGCTGTCGGCCACCGAGAGGCCCGGCCGCTCCCCGATGACCACGAGCAGCGTCTGCACCCCCATCGCCAGGCCCACGTGGTCGGCCAGCGCCACCCGCGCCTGCGTGGCGAGCACCGGCGGGGCGAGCGTCTCGCCGGGGTCGCCGCCGCCGCCCGCGCCCAGCGCGGCGGCGATCGCCGCCAGCAGCCCCGGGCCGTGCTCGAGCAGGGCCCGCGGCGAGAGCCCGTCGGCCAGGACGACCCCGACGCGGGCGTCGGTGCGGGGCAGCCCCGCGAGGTCGGCCGGCAGGCGCCCCAGGTCGGGGCGGCGCAGGTACTCCGCGCGCGAGGTGGCCCGGCTGGTCACCCGCAGCGGCTCGCCCAGTCCGAGCGAGGACACCGCGGTGGCCAGGGCGTCCACGTCGAGCGGCTCGTGCACGGCGTCGCGGGCGGCGGCGTGCGCGGCCTGGTGCTCCAGGACCCGTCGGGTGGGCAGGGCGTCACCCGCGCGGCCCAGGCCGATGCGCGCCTGCGTCGTCGCGCGCAGGGCCGCCCACACGTCGGGCCGGGGCGCCGTCGTCGGCGGGTCGTCGGCGCTCACCGTGCCGTCAGCTCCCGCAGCGGGGAGGCGTCGAGGTCGGTCGGCAGGATGCGGCCGGCGTCGCCCAGCATGCCGAGGCCGTCGAGCCACGCCTCGAACTCCGGCGCCGGGCGCAGGCCCTGCACCTGCCGCAGGTAGAGCACGTCGTGGAACGACAGGCTCTGGTAGCCCAGCATCACGTCGTCGGCTCCCGGCACGGCGATGACGAACGACGCCCCCGCGGTGCCGAGCAGCGTGAGCAACGTGTCCATGTCGTCCTGGTCGGCCTCGGCGTGGTTGGTGTAGCAGACGTCGACGCCCATCGGCAGGCCGAGCAGCTTGCCGCAGAAGTGATCCTCCAGGCCGGCCCGCACGATCTGCTTGCCGTCGTAGAGGTACTCGGGCCCGATGAACCCGACGACGGTGTTGACCAGCAGCGGGTCGAGCTCCCGGCACACGGCGTAGGCCCGGGCCTCCAGGGTCTGCTGGTCGACGGGACGGCCGCCGACGCCGAGGTGGGCGCCGGCGCTGAGCGCCGAGCCCTGCCCGGTCTCGAGGTACATCACGTTGTCGCCGACCGTGCCGCGGCCCAGCGAGCGGCCGGCCTCGTTGCCCTCGCGCAGCAGGTCGAGGGTGACGCCGAAGCCGGCGTTCCCGCCCTGGGTGCCGGCCACCGACTGGAACACCAGGTCGACCGGCGCCCCCCGCTCGACCAGCTCGATGGTGGTGGTGACGTGGGAGAGCACGCACGACTGGGTCGGGATCTCGTAGCGCTGCCGGATGTCGTCGAGCAGGTGCAGGAGGGTGGCGGTGGCCTCCGGGGAGTCGGTGGCGGGGTTGATGCCGATCACCGCGTCGCCGCAGCCGAGCAGCAGCCCGTCGAGGGTGGCGGCCGCGATGCCGCGGGGGTCGTCGGTGGGGTGGTTGGGCTGCAGCCGGGTCGCCAGCCGCCCAGGCAGGCCGATGGTCGTGCGGAACGCCGAGGTCACCCGCACGGCCCGGCCGACCGCGATCAGGTCCTGGTTGCGCATGATCTTGCTGACCGCGGCCACCATCTCCGGCGTCAGGCCGGGCGCCAGCGCGGCCAGCACGTCGGCGGCGTCCGGACGCGCGCAGGTCTGCAGCAGCCAGTCGCGCAGGCCGCCGACGGTGAGGTGGGCGACCGGGGCGTACGCCGCGCGGTCGTGGCCGTCCATCACCAGCCGCGTCACCTCGTCGGTCTCGTACGGCACGACGGCGTCGGTGAGGAAGGTGTCGAGCGCGACGTCGGCCAGCGCCCAGGCGGCCGCGGCCCGCTGCTCGTCGGACTCCGCGGCGCACCCCGCCAGCTGGTCGCCCGAGCGCACCGGGGTGGCCCGTGCCAGCAGGTCGACCAGGCCGTCGAACTCGTACGTCGTGCCGCCGAGGGCCTGGGTGTAGCGCCGACCCGTCGTCCCGGTCACCGCACCGACTCCTCCGCCTCCGCCAGCGCTGCGAACTCCTCGTCGGGCGAGCCTGCCACCAGGTGGTGACGGCTGTACAGGCCGAAGTACGCCATGAAGGCCACGAAGACGCCGAGGCAGGCCAGCGCGGCCACCGTGTCGACCAGGAAGGTCGCCACCACCGCGAGCGCGGCGACCACCAGCGCGAAGCCGGTCGTGACCGCACCGCCGGGGGTGCGGTAGGGCCGCGGCATGTCGGGCTCGCGGCGGCGCAGCACGACGTGGCTGGCCATCATCAGCACGTAGGAGAGGGCGGCGCCGAACACCGCCATGTTGAGCAGCACGGCCCCCTGGCCGGTGAAGGTCAGCGCGAAGCCGATGACGCCCGGCACGACCAGCGCCAGGAACGGCGCCCCGCGGCTGCTGGTGATCGAGAGGACCCGCGGCAGGTAGCCGGCGCGCGACAGCGCGAACAGCTGGCGGGAGTAGGCGTAGATGATCGAGAAGAAGCTGGCCACCAGCCCCGCCAGCCCGATGTAGTTGACCGCTGTGGCCGCGGCGCCCGAGCCGAGGGCCTCCACGAGCGGGTTGCCCGAGTCCTGCATCGCCTCCGCGCCGCCCGCGCCGGTGACCAGCACCAGCACGGTCGCGGCGGCGACGAGCAGGACGCCCATCGCGGCGATGATCCCGCGCGGCACGTTGCGCTCGGGCTCGGCGGCCTCCTCGGCGGCCAGCGGGACGCCCTCGATCGCCAGGAAGAACCAGATCGCGTAGGGCACCGCCGCCCAGATGCCGAGCACGCCGTACGGCAGGAACGGCGAGGCCCCGACGGCGTCGGTGGGGGCGATGTCGGTGAGGTTGTCGAGGTCGAACAGCGGCACGGCGGCCACCGCGAAGACCACCAGCCCCACCACCGCGACGGCGGTGATCGCGAACATCACCTTGAGCGCCTCGCCGACGCCGGCGAGGTGGATGCCGATGAACACGGCGTACGCCGCGAGGTAGACCCACCAGCCGTCGGTGATGCCGAACAGGCCGAGCGACTCGACGTAGGCCCCGATGAAGGTGGCGATCGCGGCGGGCGCGACGGCGTACTCGATGAGGATCGCGGTCCCGGTGGCGAAGCCGCCCCACGGGCCGAGCGCGCGTCGGGCGAAGGTGTAGCCGCCGCCGGCCGCGGGCAGCGCCGAGGACAGCTCGGCCATGCCGAGCACGAGCGCGAGGTACATCGCGGCGATCAGCACGGTGGCGATGAGCAGGCCCCCGAAGCCGCCCTGCTCGAGGCCGAAGTTCCACCCCGAGTAGTCGCCGGAGACGACGTAGCTGACCCCCAGCCCGGCCAGCAGCACCCAGCCGGCCGAGCCCGAGCGCAGGCTCCGCTTCGCGAGGTACTCCTGGTCGGCGCTCCCGGGTGGCGGCGACCCGCCGGGGGACGACGACGCGGACGACGACGCGGACGACGGCGCCGCGGCGGCGGGCGAGGAGGTGAGGCGTTCCGACATGGTGACCAGCCTTGGAGGTGCGGCGCGGTGGGTGGGGTGCGGCGAGGCTAGGTCGCGGGTGTTGCGGACGTGGTCCGCGCACGTTGCGGGGCGATGACGCGCGACACCCCCGCCCGGGCCGTCACCGACGTCCGTCCGGGTGGTCCTGCCGGGTTCGGCCGCGCGGAGACGTCGCGAGACCCAGGCTGGGCGGATGACCTCCACGACTCGCGTCGCCGCGGTGGCCGGGCTGGTGCTGGCCCTCGCCGGCTGCTCGCTGCCAGTCGACCCCGCCGACGACCAGCGCCAGGACCGGCAGCGCCGGGGCGGGACGTCCGCCGCCGACCGCGCCGACGCGGGGCCCGACGCACCCCGGGCCGGCCGGGCGCGTGGCGGTCGGGCCGTCACGACGATCGAGGAGGTGCGCCCGCCCCGGTCGTACGTCGTGACCCGCGTGGTCGACGGCGACACCCTCGAGCTCGGCAGCGGCGACACGGTCCGCCTCGTCGGCGTCGACACCCCCGAGATCGGCGACTGCGGCTACCAGCAGGCCTCGGCGCGGCTGGCGGCACTCGCGCTCGGCGAGCGGGTCGAGCTGGGCGCGCCGGTCGACGACCGCGACCGCTACGGGCGGCTGCTGCGCTACGTCGACCTGGTCCCCGACCGGGTGGACGTCGGCCTGCGCCTGGTCTCCGCCGGTCTCGCCGTCGCCCGCTACGACTCCCGCGACGGCTACGACCCCCACCCGCGCGAACGGCGCTACGTCGCGGCCGACCGCGGCTCCCGGCCGGTCGGGTGCCCGCCGCCGGTGGCCCCGGCGGCTCCGGTGGCCCCGGCGGCTCCGGTGCGGGGCTTCGCCCCCGCCGCGGCCGGGTGCACCCCGGGCTACTCGCCCTGCGTCGCGCGCTCGGCGTCCGACCTCGACTGCGCCGACGTCGACGGGCCGGTGCGCGTCACCGGGCCGGACCCCCACCGGCTCGACGCCGACGGCGACCGCAGCGCCTGCGAGTAGCCGCAGGCGTCGGCTTGTGTGCCGCCCGGGCGTCGACCACTGTCGGGGCATGGCCACCCCACTCGACCGCACGCCCCGACCCGAGCTCGTCGTCCTCGACGTCAACGAGACCCTCGCCGACCTCTCCGGCCTGGAGGCGCCCTTCCGCGAGGTGGGCCTCGACCCCCGCGACGTGCCGGGGTGGTTCGCCGGGGTGCTGCGCGACGCGTTCGCCCTCACGCTGCTGGGCGCCAACCCGTCGTTCGCCGAGGTCGCCGCGGCGTCGCTGCGGGCCCGCCTGCAGGCCCACGGCGCCGACGACCCGGCGGCCGGGGCGCAGCGGGTGGTGGACGGGTTCGCCGCGCTCGAGCCCCACCCCGACGTCGTCCCCGGCCTGCTCGCCCTCGCCGAGGCCGGCTGCCGCGTCGTCACGCTGAGCAACGGCTCCGCCGAGGTGGCCCGGGCGCTGCTCGACGGCACGGCGGCCGCCGACGTCGTCGCCGACCACCTCTCCGTGGCCGAGGCCGGCGCCTGGAAGCCCGACCCCCGCGCCTACGCCTTCGCCGTGCGCCGCGGCTCGGTCTCCGCGGAGGCCGCGATGCTGGTGGCCGTGCACCCCTGGGACGTCGAGGGCGCCCGCAGCGCCGGCCTGCAGACGGGGTGGCTGGGCCGCGCCGGCGCCGCCTACCCCGACCACTTCGCCCCCGCCGACGTCACCGCCGGCTCGCTGGTCGAGCTCGCCGAGACCCTCGCCAGGCGCTGACCGGCGCGTTCCGGGCCCCCGCCTGGTGGTCAGGGAGGCGGCAGGAGGCCGAGGGCGGTGGCCTCCTCGCGCAGCTCCTCGCGCACGGCGGGGTGGGCGGCGTGCTCGATCAGGCCGAGGGCCTGGGCCCCCTGGTCGCGGCCGAACATCTCCGCGACGCCCTGCTCGGTGACCACCGCGCTCATCTGGAACGACGTCACCGGCTCGTCGACCAGCGGGACGATCGTCGAGACGTCGGCGCGCGGGTGCCAGGAACGCAGCGCGATGAAGGCCTGGCCCCCGGGGCTGTGCAGCGCGCCGACGATGAAGTCGGTCTGCCCGCCGAAGCCGGAGTGGATGCGCGCGTCGATCCGCGAGGCGTTGGCCTGCCCGAACAGGTCGACCTGCAGCGCGGTGTTGACGCTGGTCATCGCGGGGTTGGCGGCGATCCGTGCGGGGTCGTTGGCCACCTCGGTGCGCACCATCCGCACCCGCTCGTTGCCGTCGACCCACTCCAGCAGCTCCTCGGAGCCGAACAGGAACGAGGCGATGATCGGCGTCGAGGTGTCCAGCGCCCCCGCCTTCTCCAGCGCGAGCACCGAGTCGGAGAACATCTCGGTCCACACGTGCAGGCCGCGGCGGGCGACCAGGCCGTGCATGGTGGCGTCGGGCACCGCGCCGATGCCGGCCTGCAGCGTCGCGCCGTCGGCGACCCGCGCCGCCACCGCCTCCCCGATGCGCGCGGCGTCCTCGTCGATCGGGGCGTGCCCGGCCAGCGGCAGCACCTCGTCGGCCTCCACCAGGACGTCGACGAGGTCGAGGTCGAGCTCGGCGTCACCGAAGGTCCAGGGCAGCCGGTCGTTGACCTGCGCGACCACGACCCCGCCCCGCCGGCGGGCGGCCTCGACGGCCGCGGGCAGGACGTTGACCTCGATGCCGAGCGACACCTTCCCGTTCCTCGGGCGGGTGGTGTGCAGCACGACGAGGTCGGGCGCCTGCGACGTGCCGAGCAGCAGCGGCACCAACGAGAGCCGCGACGGCACGTAGCGCAGCCGCGGGTGGCGCCGCATGCCCGGGCCGACGAACGACGTCTCGAGCACCACCCCCTCCCGGTCGGGCAGCCCGCGCTGGCCGTTGAGCGCCCACAGCGCGTAGGAGTCGAGGGCGGCGTCGACGAGGCCGAGCGTGTGCCACGGCGTCGCGTGGTTGCCGCTCACGACGACGCGCGGGTCGGGGGGCAGACGGCGCAGGGCCGTGGTGAGGTCCACGGCACCCATGAGACCAGACCGGCCCACACCAGACCGGCCCACACCGGACGAGCCCGCGCAGCGTGCACGCGCGCGGCCCAGCGGTAGGTTCCTGGCCCATGAGGTCGCTCCCCCGCACGTGCTCGCCGGCGCGACCCTCGGACCCCGCGTGAGCGCCGAGCCCACCACGGCGTCGAGCAGCGCCCCGACGTCCGCTCGAGCCCCGTGGCTGACGGGGCTGACCGGGCGGGTCGGGTCACCGGGTGCGACCTGGCTCGCGTGGGTCCTCACCCGCGGGGCGGTCCTCGTCCTGCTGGTCGGGCTCGACCCGTGGTCGGCCGACGACCTCCTCTACTACCGGAGCTCGCTCTCGGAGGCCGAGGGACCGTGGTGGCTGGCCCTCGAGGAGTACCCCCTGCCCGCGGTGGTCCTGCTGGCCGTCCCCTGGGCGCTCACCGCGTCGCTCCCGGCTGCGGGCTTCAGCGTGCTGGTGGTCGTCTCGCTGCTGGCGCTCGACGCCGCGTTCGGGGCGGTGCTGTGGTCGGCGTCCCGCCCGGGCAGCCACGGCCGGCTGATGTGGCTGTGGGGTGTCCCGCTGCTCGGGGCCACGACCTACGGCCGGTTCGACCTGGTGCCCGGGGTGCTGGCGGGGTACGCCGTGCTGGCCGCCGCGACGCGCCCGCGGCTGGCCGCCGCCGTCGTGGCCGTCGCCGCGGCGCTGAAGCTGTGGCCGGCGGCCGTCGTCCCGGCCGTCGTCCTGGCGGCGCGCTCCCGTCTCGCGGCGCTGGCGACGGTCGTGGTCGTCTCGGGTGCGGCCGCCCTCGCCTCCCTGTGGGTCGGCGGCTGGGCGCGGCTCCTGTCGCCGCTGACCTGGCAGTCGGACCGCGGGCTGCAGGTCGAGTCGGTCGCCGCCACGCCCGTGGTGCTGACGTGGTCCGTGCACCCGGGTGACCACGTGGTGACCAAGTCGCCCTACAACGCCTACGAGATCTCCGGGCCCGGTGTCGGGCTCGCCGAGGCAGCGTGCAGCGCTGCGCTCCTCGCTGCGGTCGTCCTCGGCGCCGTGCTGGCCTGGCGGGTGCTCCGCTGCCGCGACACCGCCCCGCCGCAGCTCTACGGCTGGCTCGCGACCTCGGCGGTCCTGCTCCTGGTGGTGACCAGCAAGGTCCTCAGCCCGCAGTACCTGCTGTGGCTGCTGCCGGTGACGGCCGCGACGATGGTGCTCGGCGAGCGTGCCGGTGACCGGTGGGCCCGCCGGCGCCTGTGGACGGCCGGCGTGCTCGCTGCGACCGCCGCCACCCAGCTCGTGTTCCCGCTGTTCTACGGCACCCTCATCGACCACACGGCGGGCACGCCGGTGATCACCGCGGTCCTCGCGCTGCGCAACCTGCTCCTGGTCGCCCTGACCGCCGCCGCGGTCACCACCACCTGGCGGCTGGCGGCCCTGCGCCCGGGCGGCCCGGGTGACCCGGCCGAGCGCAAGGGTGCGGCGTCCGACCGCCGGGCCGCCTGAGCGCTGGGGCTCGCCCGCAACGTGGGCCGTGCGTCATACGGACCGTGGAGTCGCACCCACCATTCGTATGACGTCCGCCCCCGCCCACCGCCGACACGGGCCGTGCGTCATACGAATCGTGGAGTCGCACCCACCATCCGTATGACGTCCACCCCTGCCCACCGCCGACGTGGGCCGTGCGTCATACGAATCGTGGAGTCGCACCCACCATCCGTATGACGTCCACCCCTGCCCACCGCCGACGGCCCGCTCGCCCCCGGCGACCGGGCCAGCTGGTGCGCCGGCGGCGACACCGGCCACCCCACCCGCCTCGCGCTCGCTCACAGGAGGTGCACAGCAAACGCACGGGACCTGCTGATCCCGCCCGGCGAGGCTGCACCCTCAGCCGAAGCCCACCGGAGGCCCACCATGACCGACGCACCGCACGACCCGACCCAGCCGGCGCCCCCGGCGACCGCACCCCGCCGACCCGACGAGCCGGTCGACCCCGTCAACCGTTGGGCGACCGAGCACTACGGGTTCGCCGACGACGCAGCCCCGGCGACTGCCGCCGCCCGGCCTGCCGGTGAGCCCACCACCCAGCCCGCCGGCGCGCCGGTGGGGGCTGCCGCCCGCATCCGGGCGCGGGTGCCCCGCGGCCGCGCCCTGGTCGGGGCCGCCGCCCTGTCGGTGCTGCTCGTCGGCGGGGCCGGCGGGGCCGCGCTCGCCGCCGGCGCCGACGACGGCGGCGGTGACGGCGGGCGTGACGGCACGACGCAGGTCGACGGTCGCGACGACGGCGACGGCGGCGGCGGTCGCGGCGGAGGGTTCCGATGACCCGGCCGCTCGACATGGTCAGCCTGCTGATCGCCGTCCTCGCCGTGGTGGTCGGGGTCTGGATCGGCCTGTCCGGGCCAGACGTCTCCCCCGTCTTCACCGAGGCGCCGCTGCCAGGCGGACCGCGCGACGGAGGGCCACGATGAGCCTCGACCACGCCCCGGTGACGTCCCCCTCACCCCCGGCGTCATCCCCGGCGCCACCCCAGCCGCCACCGACGGCCCGGCTCGCCGCGACCACCCGCCACCGTGGGCCGGCGCGGGCGGTGCTCGCCGCCATGTCCGTGGGCGCCGTCCTCGTCGCCCTCTGGCCGGCGCTGGCGGTGCTCCTCGACGGGGCCGAGATCGACCCCGTCGCACTGGTCGCCCACGTCTGCGGCATGCTCGCCGGCTACGGCGTCCTGGTGATGATCGTGCTGATGTCACGGTGGCCCGTGCTCGAGCACGGCATCGGCGCCGACACCCTCGCCCGCTGGCACGCCACCGGGGGACGCACGGTGCTCTCGCTCGTGCTGGTGCACGCCGCCGCCGCGGTGCTCGCCTGGAGCCTCCTCACCGGTCAGGACCCCCTGTCCGCCACGGCGCAGGTGATGACCTGGCCCGGCCTGGTCACCGCCACGCTCGCCACGGCGCTGATGGTCGCCGTCGCCGTCGTGTCGGCCCGGTCGGCCCGTCGGCGCGTCCGGTGGGAGACCTGGCACGCGCTGCACCTCACCATGTACGTCGCCGTCGCCCTCTCGTTCAGCCACCAGCTCGCCGGCCCCGACCTGGCGGGCCGGCCGTGGCTCCAGGTGACCTGGGGACTGCTGTACGCCGCCACCTTCGCCCTCGTGCTGCGACACCGCGTGCTGGCCCCGGCGCTGGCTGCGCGGCGCCACCGGCTGCGGGTCGTGGCCACCGTCGCCGAGGCCCCGGGGGTCACCTCCGTCGTGGTGCAGGGCCGCCACGTCCACGAGCTCGAGGCCGAGCCCGGGCAGTTCTTCCGCTGGCGCTTCCTGACCCGCCGCACCTGGTTCACCGCGCACCCCTTCTCGCTGTCGGCCCCGCCCGTCGGCGACCGGCTCCGGCTCACCGTGAAGGCCTTGGGCGACGGCTCCTCGCTCGTCCAACAGGTGCCGGTCGGCACCCGCGTGGTGGCCGAGGGTCCCTACGGCGCGATGACGGCAGGTCGGCGCACCCGCCGCGACGTCCTGCTCGTCGCGGGCGGTGTCGGCATCACGCCCATGCGCGCCCTCTTCGAGACCGTCCCCCTCGCACCGGACCAGGACCTGGTGCTGCTCTACCGCGCCGACCGCCGCGAGGACGTCGTCTTCCGCGCCGAGCTCGACGCGCTCGCCGCGAGCCGCCGCGCCCGTGTGGTCTACCTGCTCGGGCGCGACCCGCACCTGCTGTCGTCGGGGTCGCTGCAGCGGCTCGTGCCGCACCTCGCCGACCGCGACGTCTACCTCTGCGGGCCGCCGGGCCTGGCGGCCGCCGTACGTCGTTCGCTGGCCGAGGCGGGCCTGCCCGCGGGGCAGCTGCACGAGGAACGGTTCGTGCTGTGACCCTCGTGGCCTCGTCGTCCCGGACCCCGTCGACCCGCGCGTCAGCCGCGCTGGTCGTCGCAGCGGCCGCGACGACCGCGCTCGCGCTGACCTACGTGGTGGCGGTGCACACCCGCCTCGGGCAGGCCGTCGACACCCACGCGATGCTGCTGGCCGCCGACGTGCTGGCCCGCGCCGGCTGGACCGAGGCCCTGCTCGCCGTGGTGTCGCCGGCCTCCGCGGCGCTCGCCGCCGTCGTGCTCGCAGGCGCGACCGCGCTGCTGCGCGGTGGGCGTGACGCCGTGGTCGTGCTCGCCACCGTGGGCGCGACCGCCCTCGCGGCGACCGTGCTGAAGCCGTTGCTGGTGCGGCCCGACCTCTGGGACGACACCGCGAACAGCCTGCCCAGCGGCCACGTGTCGGCAGTGGCCGGCCTGGGCGCTGCGGCGCTGCTCGTCGCACCCGCTCGCTGGCGGACGGCGGTGGCGTGGGCGGCCGTGGCCGTCGTGGGCCTCACCGGTCTCGCGACCCTGGCCCCCTGCAGTGGCACCGCCCCAGCGACGTCGCCGCCTCGGTGTTCCTCGCGGTCGCCGTCGCCGCGGCGGTCAGGGCCGTCACCGAGCAGGGGTGGGCCGTACCGACGCACCCGGCGCGGGACCCGGGTCGTTGAGACCCCACCACCGGGCGCTTGTCGGACGGACGTGCCTCGGCACCGGGCCCGCAGGCCCGGCGCCGAGGTGCTGCTCACTGCGGGGCGAGCCAGAAGTCGCAGTGGTGCTCGTCCTGGAGGGTGGTGGTCATCTCGCTGGCGCCACCGGGGCGCAGCGACATCACGCGCTCCTGGGTGCCGTACTGCTGCCACCGGGGTGACCCCGGGAAGTTGGGGGTGCCGTCGGTGGCGAAGGAGCCCCAGTACTTCATCATCTGCGTCGAGAGCCGCTCCTGCGCGCGGGTGAGCGGCTGCGCCCCGAGGGTGAAGTCGAACAGGTACTGCAGCTCGGCGCTGTGGGCGTTGGACATGTCCTCCTCGCCGGTGCCGAAGCCGTACAGGGTCGGTGACGTCGGGTCGTCGAACTCGTAGCGGTAGGTCGGCACTTTGCCGGTGAGCAGCCTGGCGACCGTCTCGGTCTGGCAGGCCCGGCCGGCGTCGGTCTGGATCTGGGTGAGCGCGTCGAAGGCCGAGTCGAAGTCCTCGAGCGGGTAGAGCTCCAGGACCTGGTCGGCGCGGGCGCCGTAGGTGCTGCGCACGCGGGGCTCGTACTCCTCGTCGGGGAGGCCGGACAGGGCCACCGACAGCAGCCGGTTCTCCGAGTACGTCGAGCCGGTGACCACCGGTACCTCGTTCCAGTCGCCCGCGGCGACCGCGTCGGGGAACGAGCGCGGCATCAGGCCGCTGCCGGCCTTGGAGTTGCCGACGTAGGAGGCCTGGTTGGCCACGGCGGTGCCCGGCCAGGTGCCGCGCAGGCAGGCCACCACGGTGGCCTCGTCGGTGCAGCCGACCGCGTTGGCGAACGTGACGCCGCTGGGCTCGGCGGAGGCCAGCGTGGGTCGCTGGGAGGTGCACACCTGGCTCTGCACGACGGCCTTGTCGAACAGCCCGCCGGCCGACGGGATGGCCATCAGGTCGCAGACCCCCTGGCCGCCGGCGGACTGCCCGTAGATCGTCACGTTGTCGCGGTCGCCGCCGAAGCGCCGAATGTTCTCCTGCACCCAGCGCAGCGAGGCGATCTGGTCCATCCGCCCGTAGTTCCCCGACCCCTGCGGGGTCAGCTCGCTCAGGGCCGGGTGGGCCAGGAACCCGAAGGCGCCCAGGCGGTAGTTGGTCGAGACCACGATGGTGTCGGTGAGGTCGGCCATGGTGCCGCCGCCGTAGATGACGCCCGTGCCCTGGGTGTGCCCGCCGCCGTGGAACCACACCATCACCGGCAGCCGGTCCTTCGGGGACGTGCCCGAGGGGCGGTACACGTCGAGGTAGAGGCAGTCCTCGCTGGTGGCCTGCTCCTCGCGGACGCCGGTCGGCTGGAACTGCACGCACGCCGGGCCCTTGCGGGTCGCGTCGCGGGTGCCGGACCACGGCGCGGGCGCCGCCGGGGGCGCGAAGCGGAGGTCGCGCACGGGCGGGGCGGCGAACGGGACGCCGAGGAAGCGGTCGGACCCCTGTCGGGCGACCCCCTTCAGGGCGCCGTCGGCGATGGTGACGACCGGCGCGGCGCGGCGCTCGGCGGCCGGGGCGGGCTGGGCCGGTGCGGCGACCGGGGTGAGCAGGGTGGCGCCGAGGGCGGTGGCCACCCCGGCGAGGGCGAGACGGAAACGTGGGGTCACTGGGGCTCCTGGGGGTGTGAACGTGGTCACACTGTGAACAGAACGCGCCACCCTGTCAACAGATGTGTTCACAGCTTGACCGTCAGCGGTCAGGGCTGGCCCGGGTGGGTCACCAACCGCAGGCTCAGCAGCAGCGCACCGAGCGCCTCGGTCCGCTCGCCGAGCGGCGTCAGCAGCAGCTCGGTGCCCTCGGCCGCCAGCGGCAGCGCCGCCAGCCGGAACGCGCGTCGCACCGGGCGGAGCAGCGCCTCGCCCGCCGGCGTCAGCGGGCCCCCCAGCACGAGGTGGCGCGGGTTGAGGACCATCGCCAGCCAGGCCAGTCCCCGCCCCAGGGCGTCCCCGGCCTCGTTCAGCACCGCAGTGGCCACGGGGTCTCCTCCGCCCGCGCGCGCGAGCACGTCGGCCAGCTCGACCGGGTGGCCCAGGGCCGACTCGAGCCCCTGCCTGATCGCCTCGCTGGAGGCCATGGTCTCCAGGCAGCCCCGACGTCCGCAGCGGCACACGACGCTCAGGCCGGGGTCGAGGGTGAGGTGGCCGATCTCGCCGACGGTGCCCGACCGGCCCCGCATCAGGTGGCCGTCGACGGTCACGCCGGCGCCGATGCCCGAGCCCACCTTCAAGAACACCGTGCACTCCCGCGAGCGCAGGTGCCGGGCCACCGCCTGGGCGCCGAGGTTGGCGTCGTTCTCGATGCGGACGGGCTGCCCCAGACCCTCGCTGAACATCTTCCGCAGCGGGAGCCCCTGCCAGGCGGGCAGGATGCCGCCTCCGCGCACGGTGCCGGTGGCGAGGTCCACCGGTCCGGGGACCCCGATGCCGAACCCGACGACCGCCTCGCGCGTCAGGCCGGCGTCGGCGCACGCCCGGTCCACCATCTCGGTGACCACCGCGACCGCGTCGGCCGGCGAGTGCCGAGCCGGCAGCGGGGCGACCGACTCGTCGAGCACGTCGTCCAGCCCGCGCCCCACGACCACCCTGACGTGGGTGCGCCCGAGGTCGACGCCCACGCCCACCCGGGTGCCGGCCCCGGCCCGCTCCACCAGCCGGCTGCGGCGGCCGTTGCTCAGACCGGTGCGCACCGACAGCTCACCGGCCGCGACCAGCTCCTGGACCAGGCCCGACACCGCCGCCTTGGAGAGCCCGGTGGCGCGGGCGATCTCCGCCTGGCTGAGTCCACCCGCCTCCTCGAGGGTGCGCAGCAGCCGGTCGCGGTTGGCGAGCCGCAGCGCTGCCAACGAGCCTGGTGCGACCTCGGTCCCGCCCACGTCAGCTCCTCGCACGCCTGGCGCGCCCCTGGTGACCGCCTGCCGCCTGGAGGCTACCCAGCCGAGTCGGCACCCGCACCGCACCGGCCGCGCTTCCGGCCCCGCCGTCCGGCCCCGTCGTCCGCCCCGTCGTGCGTCCCGTCGTGCGTCCAGTCGTCACCGCCCGACGACGAAGCGCCAGGTGGTCACCGTCCGGTTGCCGACGGCGTCGCTCGCCACGAGCCGCGCGACGTGGCCGCCGGGCGAGAGGGCGCGCCGGGGCACCCCGGCCACCAGGCCGCGGCGGGCGTCGTGGCGCAGCGGCACGACGCGGCCGTCGACGCGCAGCGCGAGGTCGCGGCGGCGCACCGGCGAGTGGCGGTCGCTGACGACGGCCCGCAGCGTCGGGGTGCGGTCGCGGGTGGTGCCGGCGGGCCGGGTACGACGGACGAGCGGCCCCGTCGTGTCGACCGTCCACGCCCGCGCCGCGGGGGTGGCGTCGGTGTTGCCCGCGGCGTCGGTGGCCCGCACCAGCAGCCGGTGGCGGCCGTCGTCCAGCCCGCGGAGGGTCGCCGGCGAGGCGCAGCCCCGCCAGGCGCGGTCGTCGAGGCGGCAGGCGAAGGTGGCGGCGTCCTCGTCGCTGTCGAACGCGACCTCGGCGCGGCCCGTGGCGACGGTGCCCGAGGGCCCGGCGGTGACCTGCGTCTGCGGGGCCGAGGTGTCGACCGGCGACGCCACGACGACGTCGACCGAGGCGCTCACCGAGGCGTGCACCGAGGCGTGCCCCGTGCCGGTGTGGCCCGCGACGGTGACGGTCGCGGTGTAGGTGCCGGGCACGGCGTAGGTGTGGTCGGGGTCGGCGCCCTGGCCGCTGGTGCCGTCGCCGAAGTCCCAGGCGTAGGTGAGGTCGGCGGTGGCCGGGGCGAGGTCGGCGCAGCCGATGCGCAGCGACGGGTTGTCGGGGTCGTGGACGACGACCGACACGGCGTCGGGCCCGGCCCGCTGCGGCTGCTCGACCTCGACCAGGCCGCTGCGACCCGTGGCGTCGGCGGTGAACGGCAGCCAGATCTCGTTCTCCTCCGCGAAGGGCTGCGTCTCGTCGAACCGGAAGTGCGCACCGCCGTCGGACGACGAGCAGGCCTGCTCGTGCACGTGCACCAGGTGGCTCGCCGCGGGCCGCAGGCCGCTCACGTCGAGCACGGCTCGGGTCTCGCCGCGCCGGCGCACCAGCTCGGCGGTGCCGGTGAGGTCGGGGTAGCGGGTCAGGCCCGCGGCGAACGCCTCGACGGGGCCGGCGGTGGTGACCTCGGTCGAGAGCGCCACCTCCAGCGGCGCGGCGCCCGACGCCGGGCTCGCCGTCGCCGCGACCTGCGGCAGGTGGCCGGCGTGCCCGTCGGTCGCGGTGACCAGGACCGAGTCGCTGCCCTGGTTGCCGTCCTCGTCGGTCACGGTCAGCGTCGCGGTCCGGCTGCCCGGGTCGGCGTAGGTGTGGCCGACCTCGGCGGTGGCGGCGGTGGCGCCGTCGCCGAGGTCCCAGGCGTAGGTGAGCGGGCCGCCCTGCGGGTCCTGCGCCGCCCCGGTCAGGACGACGTCGAGCGGCGCCGGGCCGGTCGTCGGGGTGGCCTGCACGCTCACCAGCGGGCCGTCGCCGCCGTCTCCCACGGCGATCGGGAAGTCCTCGGTGAAGCGGCCGCCGCGCCCGTCGGTGACCTCGAGGGAGGCGGTGTAGAGGCCGGGCGTCGTGTACTCGAACACCGCGTGGTCGGTGGTGGCCCGGTCGGCGGGGTCGCCGGTGCCGAAGTCCCAGCGGTAGGTGAGCGGGTCACCGTCGGCGTCGGCGGCGCGGGCGGTCACGTGCACCTCGAGCGGCGCCGCACCCTCGCGGGGCTCGACGACGGGCTCTGCCGTCGGCGGCTGGTTGGCCTCCGGGGCGGCCTCGACGACCACGGTGCCGCGCATCGTCGTGCCGTGGATGGAGCAGAGGTAGTCGTAGGTGCCGGGCTCGGTGAAGGTGTGGCGCACCGGCCCCTTCGGGTCGTCCGGCACGCGGTACTCCTGGACCGGGGGGCTCCAGGTCGCGGAGGTGTCCTGCGAGGTCAGGTCGTGCTCCTGGCCCGCCGTGGGGTACTCGAAGCGCCACTCCACGGTGTCGCCGACCTGCACGGTGACCGTGGAGGTGCCGGTGTCGCGCGACTGCCACCGGTTGCCGAGGGCGTCGTCGACGGCGTCGACCACCCACGTGCGCGCCGCCCGGGTGGGCGCGTCGGCGGGCTCGGTGCTGGCCGGGTCGGCGACGGCGAGGCCGGTGACGGCCAGCAGGGCGGCCAGGGCACCCAGGACGGCGGAGCGCAGGGTGCTCCCGCGCAGGTGCGGACGGCGTGGGGGACGTGGCTCGGGCACAGGTCGACCTCGGCTGCTGGTGGGGGGCACGGGTGGGCCTCTAGCCGCCGTCGACGACGAACTGGAGGGTGGTCACGGGCTTGTCGAACTCGCCGGTGCGCAACGACACCTGCACCTGCCAGGTGCCGGGCGACGGCAGCACGACGTCGGCGGCGTAGGCCCCGGGAGCCACGGACTCCACCGGCACCGCGCCCAGGTCGACCTCGCCTGCCGACAGCCGCACCTCGGGGGCCTCCAGGCCCTCGAACGGCTCGCCGGCGAAGTCGCGGGTCTCGACGGTGAGGGAGGTCGCGCCGGTGGCGGGGGGCTCCAGGGTGGCGGTCACCTCGTACGGGCCCATCATCGCGGTCTGCACCCCCGACCGGGCGGCGGCGGCCGCCGCCTCGGCCTCGGGGCTGCGGTCGACGAGCAGGCCCGTCACCAGCAGCACGCCGACCAGCAGCGCCGCCTCGACGCCGGTGGTCCGCACGACGAGCGCGGCGCCCGAGCGGCGGTCGCGGCGCCGGGTGGCCTGGCGGAGGCGCTCGAGCAGCGCGAACCGGTTCCACGCGGCGAGGGCCACCGCGACCACGGCGATGAGGATCTTGACCACCAGGAGCTGCCCGTAGCCGATGTCGACCAGGGCGCTCCACGACCCGAGGATGCGCCAGGTCAGCACGGTGCCGCTGACGACGAGCGCGGCGAGCACGCCGGCCGCGACGGTGGAGAAGCGCACCAGCACCTCGGCGGCCATGGTGTCGCGTCCGGCGAGGTCACCGAGCACCAGCGCGAGGGCGAGCAGCCCACCGAGCCACACGGCGCCGGCCAGCAGGTGCAGCACGTCGACGCCGACGACGAGCGCCTCGGGCGCGGCGGCGCGGGTGTGGCCGGTGAGGGCGGGCGCGGCCGTGGCGACGGCCGCCGCCACCACGGCCGCCACGGCGCGCGGCCGGCCGGGCAGCCCGCGGCCGAGCAGCCCGACGGCGAGGGCGAGCCCCGCCACGACCAGCGCGGTCACGACGTACTCGGTCGAGGCCAGCGCCGACCAGGTGGACCCCTTCGTCAGGGCGCCCGCGCCGCCGCCGACCTGGTAGGCGGCGACCAGCGGCAGCACCGCCAGCCACGCGAGCACGGCGAGCACCGCACCCCCGCGGGCCGCGACGACCAGCCGTCGGCGGGCGGTGCTCGCGGGGTGGCCGGAGGGCAGGAACAGCACGGCGAAGGCGACCAGCCCGGCCGCGACGAACAGCCCGGCGTAGCCGAGCCAGCGCACCAGCCGCAGCGGCAGGGGCGCCTCCGGCACCTCCACGGCGCTCGCCGGAGGGGCGACGACGTCGTCGCTGGCGGCGCCGACGGAGAAGCTGAGCGACCCGCTGATCGGGTGGCCGTCGGGCGAGACCACCCGCCAGACCACCACCAGGGTGCCCTCCTCGACCGCGTCGACGAGGGAGACCGCGAGCTCGCTGCCGCTGGTGGAGGCCTCGGAGGCCACCGGGCTGCCGTCGGCGGCGAACACCTGGACGCCGTCGGGGACCCCCGTGACCGCCTCGTCGAAGACGAACCGGATCTCCTCGGGCGCCGTGGTCAGCACAGCACCCTCGGCCGGGTCGCTGCTGACCAGGGTGGCGTGCGCACCGGCCGGCCCCGCGCTGCCGAGCACCAGCGCGGCGACGGCCGCGAGCACGGCCAGGGCGGCCGCCCGGGGCCACCGCAGGCGGGGACGGCGCCGGGTCACCGCCGGCGGCGCTGGGTCGCCAGGGCCGCGGCGCCCAGCAGCGCGCCCAGGACGGCGGCGGCGAGCGCGGCGAGGGTCAGCGCGTCGGGGCCCCCCTCGTCGGTGGCCGGCGCGCCGACCTCGGCCGCACCGACCTGCACGGTGCCGGCGTCCGCCGCACCGGCCTGCGTGGCGGCGGCCGCGCCGTCGTGACCACCCTCCTCCGCGGCGGTCAGGGTGATCGCGGGTGCGGGGTGCTCGAGGTCGTCCTCGTCCTGCCCCTCGGCCGGGACCTCGATCCAGGCCGACTCCCCCTCCTCGCACCGCTGGACGGTCGGGAATGCCAGGGTGGCGCCCTCGGCGTCCGGCAGCTGGAGGGAGAGCTCGAAGGTGTCGCGGTAGCCGTCGGGCAGCGGGGTGTCGGTGCGGTAGGTGACGGTGTCGACCCGCTCGGTGATCTCGTTGCCGTGGCCGTCGGTGAGCGGCGGGTCGAGCTGCTCCACCTGCTTCTCCACCTCCCACAGCGCGTTGCGGGTCGGGGTCACCGAGGTGACCTCGTCGGGCACCTGGATGCTGATCTCGGTCGTCGGAGAGCCCTCGCACCCGTGGCCCACGCTGACCTCGAGGACGGCGTAGGCACCGGCCGCGGTCGTCGACGGGGTGATCGTCACGTGGGCGCCGGCGGGGGCGGCCAGGGCCACCACCGAGACGGAGACGACGCCGGCGAGCCCGACGGCCCTGACGGCGGCGCCGGCCCGGGTCGGGCGGGTGGGCCGGGCGGGCCTCGCGGCGGTGCGGTTCACGATCACATCCTGGGTGGTGGCGGGCCCGCGAGTTCACCGACGTGAACGACGTACGAGATGGTGACCCACGTCACCCAACCAGCACGCCGAACCACTGTCAAGGTTGTGAACTCGTCGGCACGAACGCCCCCTGCGCCATTGAGCCGCACCCCCAGCGGCCCTACAGTGTCGTTCACAGGAATGAACCGAGGTCGCCCACGTGGATCACTGGCGGACGGCCGTCACAGGAAGGCACCACCCATGCCCAACATCACCGTCGAGCTCCTCAAGGGCCGCACCGTCGAGCAGCGTCGTGCGTTCGCCCAGGCGGTCGCCGACCACGCCGTGGAGATCCTCGGCGCCCGCCGCCAGGACGTCCGCATGGTCTTCAACGAGATCACCCCCGACATCGTCGCCAACGGCGGCGTCCTGGCCAGCGAGGACGACAGCCGCGCAGGAGTGGTCGCCGCCCTGGCCGACGAGGGCTGACCGCCCTCCCCCACCGCACGGCAGCGGCCGGCAGGCGACCGACGGGTCGCCTGCCGGCCGTTCGCACGTCCCGGTGCCCTCGGGCGCGGTCGCGACGACGCGCACGGTTGGTCGAGCAGCGAGGGCCGGAGGCTCGAGCGTCGTCGAGACCACCGGAGGCCACGCTGCGACCAGACGTGGACGACGACACGGGCCCGGAGGAGAACCTCCGGGCCCGTGTCGTCACTCGTGCGGCTGGGTTCCTAGCGGGTGACCCTGATGGTCGTCCGCTCGGTCACCGCCTTGGCCAGGCTGCTGCCGAGGTAGGCCGCCTTGACCGTCATCCGGCCGGTGCGGGTGGCCCGGGGCAGGGTGAAGGCCACCTTGCCCGACCGCACCTTGCCGGTGAGCGCCTTCGACCCGGCCACACCGCCGGTGACGGTGAGCCTGACCCGACCGGTGACCGGCACGCTGCCCGCGGCCCGCAGGACCACGGTGACCTTCGCGCGCTCGCCCTGGTCGATGCGGCCGGGCGCCCGCACCGTCATGCGCGGCGTCGCCTTCAGCACCCGCAGGGTCACCGACCCCGTGGACGCCGCGTGGTCGTCGTCACCGAGGTAGCGCAGGCCCAGGGACCAGGTCCCCGGCTCCAGCGCCTTCGGCGGCAGCGTGACCGAGGCCGCGCCCCCGTCGAGCGTCGCCGTCCCCAGGACCGTCGCCCCGTCGACGACCTCGACCGTCCCGGAGGCACTGTCGGGATCGACCGTCACCGACACCTGACCGGACCGGCCGTACGTCACCGCCGGAGCCGACCCGGTGACCGTGGTGGTCGTCGGCGGGTCGTCGACCTCGGTGACCGTGAGGGTCACCGTCGTGGCCGCCGAGGAGCCGGTGGCGTCGGTCGCGGTGTAGGTGAAGGTGTCGGTGCCGGCGAACCCGGCGTCGGGGACGTAGGTGAACGACCCGTCGGCCTCGAGGGTCACCTGGCCGTGGTCGGGCTGGGTGGCGCCGGTCGCGGTGAGGGGGTCGCCCTCGGCGTCGGTGTCGTTGCCCAGCACGCCCGGTGCGCCGACGGTGAGGGTCTCGCCCTCGTCGGTGCTGTAGGTGTCGGCGACCCCCACCGGGGCGGTGCCGGCCGACGGGCCCTCGAACAGCTCGCCCACCTGCCCGGCGGTCAGCTCGTAGCCGAACATCTGCAGCTCGTCGACCCGCTCGGTGGGACGCGGGTCGTTCCAGCTGGTGTTGCCCACGAAGTTGGCCGTCGTGCCGCCCGCGCCGACGTCCCCGATGTCGATCGGGATGTTGTCGCGGGTGCCGCCGTCCACGAGCGCGCCGTCGAAGTAGATCCGCCCGGTCGTGCCCCCTCCGGTCGGCGAGGGCCCGAGGGTGACCACGACGTGCGTCCACTCGCCGAGCGGGAGGTCGGTCTCCCCGGGCAGCTGCACGCGGTACTGCTCGCCGTTGTCGGCTCGCAGGGTGGCCGCGAAGCCCCTCGCCCCGTTCTCGGTCGAGGACTGCAGGAGGAAGAACTCCTCCGTGCTCTTGCCGAGCTGCAGGTGGGTGGTCCACCCCGGCAGCGCCGTCGGCCGGATCCAGGTCGACACCGAGAACTCGGCGTCCATGCCGGCCGTGATGTCGTCGGGCAGGTCGACGTGGCTCGAGCCGCTCGCCGGGCCCGCGGGACCGCCGGGCAGGGAGACCGCGTCGTCGAACCGACCCGGTGCCCAGCCGGCCTGGCCGACCAGCGTGGCCGCCCCGACGGAGGTGTCGAGGCCGCTGTTGGCGGCCGTGGTGCCCGTGCCCTCGTCGAAGGAGTACCGGATGGGCACGCCCTCGCCCGGCGGCGGACGCTCCACGGTGTGGGTCGTCGTGGCCGTCGAGGTGCGGAACCCCTCGCTGGGGTCGAAGCGGACCTCGACCTGGTGCTCACCGGGCGACATGGTGACCCCGGGGAACGTCGCCGTGCCGTCGGTCAGCTCGACCGGGCCGCCCTGCGGCGTCCCGTCGACGACCAGCTGCGCCGAGCCCGACGCCGGCTCGCCGGCCTCGTCGTCGACCGAGGCCGTGAAGGCCACCGGTGTCGCGAACGGCGACGGGGAGGCCGGGTCGGCCGTGATCGTCGTCGTGGTGCGCAGGGCCGCGCCGTCGTCGAAGAGCCCGGCGACGTCGGTGGCGCTCAGGGTCGAGTCGTAGACCCGCACCTCGTCCATCCGACCGTCGAAGGCGGCGTCGGGGAAGCCGTTGCGTCCGAGCCAGTTGTTCTCGGTCGCCCCGATCTCGCTGAGGTCGATCGTCAGGTCGTCCCGGCTCGCGATCGGCTCGCCGTTCAGGTACAGCGTCCCGGTGGCTCCCTGGCGGGTGAACGCCACGTGGTTCCACTCGTCGACGACCAGGTCGGTCGTCGGGGTGGCGTACACCCGCTCCTCCAGGCCCTGGCCCGCCACCTTGAAGGTCGCTGCCAGCCCGGTCGGGCCGGCCGCGTTGGTGCGGGTCTGGATCTGGAAGAACCCGCCGGCGCCGCCGGTGCCCGTGCCAAGGTGGAACAGGCCGGCCCAGTCGGTCAGCGCGTCGGGGCGCACCCAGAAAGAGGTCGAGAAGTCGTCCACGCCCTGCAGCAGGTCGTCCGGCAGGTCGGCCGCGTTGGCGTTGGAGCCGCCCGGCAGGTCGAGCGACCCGCCGAACACGCCGTCGTCCGACCAGCCCGTGGCGCCGGTCAGGGTCGCTGCCCCGACCGAGGAGTCGTCACCGGTGTTGGCCGCCGACGTCCCCTCGCCCTCCTCGAACTCGTAGTGCACCGGCACGTCGCCGACGCCGGGGTCGGCGCTGGTGACGACGAGGTTGTCGATCATCATGCCGGCGTCGCCCTCCCCCGCAGCGAGGCGCAGCACCTCGGAGCGCTGGTCGGCGGCGAAGGTGCCGACCCAGGTGCCGAAGACCACGTCGCGGCCGTCGCCCTGGGAGGGCAGGTCGGTCCCTGCCGTGAGGGTGGTGTCCAGCGACCCGACGGCCAGCCGGGCGTTGGCGGGCCCGGCGGCGGGTGCCGACCGGCTGTCGCGTGCGTAGCGCAGCGAGATCCGGTACTCGCGTCCGGCGTCGAGGCCCGTGAGGGTGCGCTCGATGCTGCCCGACTGGCCCAGGGCCAGGTGGTAGCCCGTGGCGCCGAGGGCGCCCTGGCTCGCGGCGACGCCGCGCACCAGCTGCACCTGGTTCTCGACGGTCCAGGGGGCCATCCGACCGCCACCGGCGGCGACGTCGACGACCTGGGTGCCGTCGGCGGGGAAGCGCGGGTACTCGAACTGCTCGACGACCTTCGGGGTGCGCGAGTCCATCGCCACCTCGGGGTCGACGTCGACGATGTCGGCCACCGAGGGCGTGCCGTCCTCGTCGAAGACGAACAGCATGTAGGCCCCGGGAGGTGCGTAGGTGCCGTCCTGCGGCGCGGTGATGGTCACCTCGCCGGTGCCGGCGTCCTGCGTGAACTCCAGGTCCTGGAAGTTCTGGTCGTTGTTGAACCCGTGGGTGACCGAGCCGTTGCGGACCAGGGTGACCCGCGAGACCGGGCTGGACGACTCGACGCCGAACGTGCCGCCGTACCCGATCGTGCCGGGCACACCGGTGACCTCGGGCCGCACGGCCGGCTCGTCGCCGTCGAAGAGGTACGACGGGGAGTAGTACTCGACGTCGGTGTAGTTGCGCGGCCCGGGGGCCCCGCCGCCGCCGATCATCAGGCGGCCGTCGGGCAGGAGCAGCGCGGTGGAGTGGTAGAGCCGGGCGTGCTCGTAGGGCACCTCGACGGTGCTCCACGTGCCGGTCTCCGGGTCCCAGATCTCGGCGTTGGTGACGTATCCGCCGTTGCCGTTGTTCTCGCGGCTGCCGCCGGTGACGATCACGTCGCCGTCGGGCAGCACGGTGGCCGTGGGCCAGTGCCTCCGGAACTCCATCGGCTCGGTGGCCTCGACGACCGGGGCGGCGGTGCCGCCGGTGATGTCGACGGTGAGGCCGGCGCGGGCGCCGTCCGGGCCGCCGCCGTTGGCCCACCAGCCGCCACCGACCTGGAGGATCTGGCCCGGTCGGTACATGACCGCGGTGGAGGTGGCACCGACGGGGTTGCCGAGGCCGCCCTGGTTGGCGACCGCTGCGGGCAGGCGGCCGCGCAGCGAGAGCTCGCCCGCGCCGTCGTTGCCCTCGGGGTCGAGCTCGAACATCTGGGTGCCGCTGATGTTGAAGAGGTTGCCGTTGCCCGGGGCCACGAAGGCCCGGGGGTACCACCAGCGGTTCTCGTCGGGCTCGCCGTTGGCCCCGTCGCCGTAGGCGACCGCGCTCTCGGCGCCGTCGAGGAGCTTCCAGCCGGAACCCTCGTCGGGGGTGTAGACCTCGGGGGTCAGGATGCCCGGGCCGCCGGGGCCGCCGCGGAGGCTGCCGCCCTGCACGACGATGTCGCCGTTCGGCATCGTGGAGCCGGTCGGGTACCAGCGGGGGTAGTTCATGGGCGCCTCGTTCTGCAGCCCGTTGTTCGTGGTGTAGCTGGTCACGCCGACGGAGCCGTCGTTCGGGGCGTTCTCCCCGAGGCCGTCGTCACCGCCGACCGTCATCGTGGCGTGGTTGTGCGGGTTCTGCACCTGCATGGAGCAGAACAGGTCGGTGTAGGTGGTGTTCTCGACGATGCCGGAGCGCAGGTTCGCCAGCGTGCGCGTCTCGGCCGGGTCCCACACGTCGACCTCCATCTGGCCGCCCTGGTAGATCGTGCTGTCGCCGGTCCAGTCGTACGGCGTGGGGTCGCCGCCCCGGCCGCCGGAGCTGCCGAAGGACTGCACCGTGCCGTCGGAGGTCAGCGCCATGTTGATCGGCATGACCGGCCAGGGGGTGACCCCGCTCCAGTCGCCGCTGTCGCCCTTCGAGGGGGGCGAGCAGTCGGCCGGCAGCAGGCCGGCGGCGTAGGCGAGGCCGTTGCGCATCTGGGTGCGGATGACGCCCTCGGAGTAGGCGGTGCCCTCGTGGCCCATGCCGGAGTACCAGGAGCGACCGGCGTCGATCTGCTGGCACCAGGTGATCGGGTGCGAGCTGCCCTGGCGGCCCATGCCGTACGACGACTCGTCGGCCTCGAGCAGGGTGCGCACGTCGGGGGCCGGGTTGACGGTCCAGTCGTACCACTCGTCGCTGCGGGTGAACTCGGCCGGCAGGCCCTGCGTCAGCGGGTGGTCGGGCGCCGAGACGACCACCTTGCCGGGCCGGACGGCGGGGTTCTCCGGGTGGCCCTCCGACATGGCGCCGACGAGGCGGCGGTAGAACGGGTTGACGTCGTGCTCGCTCTGGCCCACCGACCAGCCGGTGTAGTGCACGCCCATGAAGCCGCCGCCGCCGCGGATGTAGGTCTCCAGGGCCTCGCGCTGCTGGGTGTCGAACAGCACGCCGCCGGTCTGGGTGAAGACGACCGCGTCCTTGGTGGCGAGGTTCTCCGTGGTGAACGCCGAGGCGCTGTCGGTCTCCTGGATCTCCACCGGCTGGCCGTACTGGGTGCCGAGCTCGGTGGCGAGGTCACGGACGGCCTGGCGCGCCTGCACGTGCGAGGCGTGGAAGTTCGTCTTGTAGAAGAGCAGGACCTTGAGGGTCCCGTCCTCCGGCGCCGCCACGGCCGGCGGCGCGGTCACGGCGCCGAGCACCGAGAGCGCGACGGCCATCGAGGCGACCAGCGTGGTGGTGCACGTCGCGGAACGGCGCAGCCGTTCGGCGGTGCGTCTGCGGACAGACCTGCGAAGCACGTTCATGAGGCTCCTTGGCTCGGGTTCGGCTGCCGCGAGTCCTCGGTCGTCACAGACGGGCACTCCCAGCCGCCCGAACGTATGGCGCACGTCACACAGAGTCAAGAACCCCGTCCCGATTTGTGAACGCAAAATCCGTTTGGTTCACAGACATGAAACTACAGCCCTGAAATGACAACGCCAGGCGGCGGAACGGCCCGAGAGAGGGCCGTCCCGCCACCTGGCGTCCGGTCGTGCGTGGTGCTCAGCGGCGCACGCGCGCGCTCCCACCGCCGGCCAGCGCGTAGACCTCGTCGCGGGTCACCATGGAGGTGTCGCCGGGCGTGGTCATCGCCAGCGCCCCGTGGGCGGCGCCGAGCTCCAGGCAGTCCTGCAGCGGCTCGCCCTGCAGCAGGCCGTAGACCAGCCCGGAGGCGAACCCGTCGCCGCCGCCGACCCGGTCGTAGATCCCCAGGTGGTCGCGGGCCACCGACGACAGCACACCGGTCTCGGGCGACCAGGCGATGGCCTGCCAGTCGTTGTCGCTGGCGCTGTGCACGGTGCGCAGGGTGGTGGCGACCACCTTGAACCACGGCATCTTCTCCGCGACCGTGCCGACCATGGCGGCGAAGCTGTCGATCGGCAGCGTGCGCAGGTGCTCGTCGACGTGGTCGACGTCGAAGCCGAGGGCGGCGGTGAAGTCCTCCTCGTTGCCGATCATCACGTCGACGTGGGCGGCCAGCCGGGTGTTCACGTCGCGAGCGAGCTCGGGCCCGCCGATCCCGGCCCAGAGGCTGGGTCGGTAGTTCAGGTCGAACGACACGACGGTGCCGTGGCGCTGCGCGGCGGCCATCGCCTCCTCCGCGACGGCGGCCGACTGCTCCGAGAGCGCGGCGAAGATGCCGCCGGTGTGCAGCCAGCGCACCCCGCGCCGACCGAACAGGTCGTCCCAGTCGATCGTGCCCGGGGCCATCTGGGCGATCGCGGTGTGTGCCCGGTCGGAGACCCCGAGCGCCCCCCGCACGCCGAAGCCGCGCTCGGTGAAGTTCAGCCCGTTGCGCACGGTGCGGCCGATGCCGTCGTACTCCTCCCACTGGATCAGGGAGGTGCCGACACCGCCCTGCATCACCAGGTTCTCGACCAGGCGGCCGATCTCGTTGTCGGCCAGCGCCGTCACGACGCCCGCGCGCAGGCCGAACACCTTGCGCATCCCGCGGGCGACGTTGTACTCCCCGCCGCCCTCCCAGGCCTCGAACCGTCGTGCGGTGCGCACGCGGCCCTCGCCGGGGTCGAGGCGGAGCATCACCTCGCCGAGCGCGACGATGTCGAACTCGCACTCGTCGGCGGGACGGGTCTCGATCATGACGGGGCTCCCATCAGGGCAGGGGCGGGCTCGGGGGTGGACAGACGTGCAGCGGCGGCGCTGCGGGCGGTGACCTCGTCCCACCGACCCGCGGCGAGCAGGTCGGGGGCGACCATCCAGCTCCCGCCGACGGCCGCGACGGCGCGGTGGGCCAGGTACGCCGGGGCGCTCGCCTCGGTGATCCCGCCGGTGGGCACGAACCGCACCTGGGGGAAGGCGGCGGACAGCGCCTTGACGGTGCCCAGCCCCCCGCTCGCCTCGGCGGGGAAGAGCTTGACGACGTCGAGCCCGAGGTCGAGCGCAGCGATGATCTCGCTGGCGGTGCTGACCCCGGGGATCACCGGAAGGTCCAGCTCCTGGCACCGGAGCACCACCGCGGCGCTGAGCCCGGGCGAGACCACGAAGCGGGCCCCGGCGGCGTGGGCGCGGTCGACCTGCGCTGCGGTGATCACGGTGCCGGCGCCCACGACGAGGTCGTCGCGCCCGGCCATCCGGGCGAGCACGGCGGCGGCCTCCGGCGTGCGGAAGGTGACCTCCGCGACCGGCAGGCCACCGGCCACCAGGGCCGCACCGAGGTGGTCGGCCCGGGCGGGGTCGTCGAGCACCACGACGGGCACCACCCGGTGCGGCCCGAGCACGTCGGTGGCGCTCATCGCAGCTCGGCGATGACGGTCTTGAGCTCGGTGTAGTCGTCGAGGCCGAACGACCCGAGCTCACGGCCCCACCCGGACTGCTTGTAGCCGCCGCGCGGGAGCGTGACGTCGTCGGCGTGCCAGGTGTTGAGCCACACCGTGCCGGCGCGCAGCTTGGAGCCGACCCGGTGGGCGGTGCCGAGGTCGCGCGACCAGACACCGGCAGCGAGGCCGTAGACGGTGTTGTTGGCCGCGGCGACGGCCTCGTCCTCGGTGTCGAACGGGATGGCGGTGACGACCGGGCCGAAGATCTCGTCGGTCTGGATCGCCATCTGCTCGGTGACACCGGTGATCAGGGTCGGGGCGAAGAAGTAGCCCCGGTCGGCGGCCGGCTCGCCGCTGCCGGCGTTGAGGGTCGCGCCGTCGGCGATGGCGCCGCGCACGTAGCCGATGACCTTCTCGTGCTGCTCCTGGGAGACCAGCGGGCCCATGGTCGTGGCCTCGTCGAACCCGTTCCCGACCGTGATCTGGCGGGCCGCCGCGGCGACGCCCTCGACGACCTGGTCGAAGACCGAGCGCTGCACGTAGAGGCGCGAGCCGTTGACGCAGCACTGGCCCTCGTTGAAGTACCCGGCGAGGGCGGCGCCCGCCACCGCGGCGTCGAGGTCGGCGTCGGCGAAGATGATGTTGGGCGCCTTGCCACCGAGCTCCAGGGAGACCTTCTTCAGGTTCCTCGAGGCGCCGGCGGCGATCTTCTTGCCCACCTCGGTGCTGCCGGTGAAGGCGACCTTGTCGACACCCGGGTGGTCCACGAGCGCGGCGCCCGCGTCGCCGAAGCCCGGCAGGATGTTGACGACGCCGGCGGGCAGGCCGGCCTCGAGCAGGAGGCCGCCGAGGCGCAGCGCGGTGAGCGGGGTCTGCTCGGCCGGCTTGAGCACCACGGTGTTGCCGGCGGTGATGGCCGGGACGATCTTGAAGCAGGCCATCGTCAGCGGGAAGTTCCACGGCACGATCCCGGCGACGACGCCGATGGCCTCACGGCGGGTGTAGGCGTGGAACTCGCGGCCCGGCACCGACATCGGGATGGTGGTGCCCTCCATCTTGGTGGCCCACCCGGCGAAGTAGCGGAACAGCTCCGCGGCGACGCCGACGTCGCCGCGGGCCGAGGCGAGGCTCTTGCCGTTGTCGAGCGACTCGAGCTGGGCGAGCTCCTCGCCGTGCTCGTCGATGAGGTCGCCGATGCGCCACAGCAGGTGGGAGCGCTCGCGCGGGCTGAAGCGCGACCACGGCGACGGGGACTCGAACGCCGTGCGGGCCGCCTGGACGGCGCGGTCGGCGTCGAGGGCAGAGGCCTGCGCGACCTGGACCAGCACCTCCTCGGTGGCGGGGTCGACGGTGGCGAAGGTCCTGCCGTCCTCGGCGTCGACCCACTCGCCGCCGATGAGCAGCTGCTTGGGGGAGGACAGGAACTCGCGGACGGCGGGGAGGAGCGCGGAGCGGGCGTTGCTCACGGTGGTGGTCATGGTGCCTTTCCTTGGCGGTGTCTGCGTGACGGTGTCTGCGTGACGGTGGGGCGTCGGGACGTGGGGGCGGGTCGGAGCGCTACTTGATCGTGAGCACCTTCGACCGGTCGAGGGTCAGCGCGACGGCGGCGACGATGATCGCGCCGTAGAGGATCTGCTCGTAGGCCGACGGGACGCCGACGATCGGCAGGCCGACCCGCAGCAGCGTGATGACCAGGGCGCCGACCAGCGAGCGCCAGACGCTCCCGTGGCCGCCGGTGATCGCCGTGCCGCCGACGACGATCGCCGCGACGGCCGGGAGCAGCAGGTTGTCGGCCATCGTCGGGCTGCCGCTGAAGTTGCGGGAGACCAGCATGATCGCGGCCAGGCCGGCGCACGCGCCGGAGACGGTGAACGCGCCGATCTTGACCAGGTCGACGGGGGTGCCGGCCAGGCGGGCCGCCGACTCGGAGTACCCGGTCGCGTTGAGGTAGCTCTGCAGCGGCGTCAGCCGCAGCGCCAGCGCGATCACCACCACGACGAGCACGGCGACTAGGAACGCCATCGGCACGTAGCCGCCGACGTAGAGCGTGAGCCAGTTGGTGGCGTCGCGGTCGACGATGCGGATGGGGCCGGCGTCCGAGATCACGAGCGCGACCGCGGAGAAGATGCTCAGCCCGCCGAGGGTCACGATGAACGACGGGATGCGGAGCACCACGTGCGTGAGGCCCTGCAGCGCGCCGATCGCCGCGGCGACCGCGATCACCGCGAGGGTGGTCAGCCCCCCGAGGTCGGGCAGCCACATCGCGAACAGGACCGTCGAGAGCGACGCCAGGGCGGCGATGGACAGGTCGATGCCGCCGCACAGGACGACGAGCGTCGCCCCGACGGCCAGCACGACCAGCGGCGCCGACGTGCGCACCACCGCGGTGAGGCTGCGCTGGGTGAGGAAGTCGGGGTCGGCGATGGTCAGCGACACCAGCAGCGCCACGAGGGCGATCACCGGCATCGACGACGTGAGCCGCTGGGCGGTCGTCGGACCGCCCTTGACGACGTCGGCGGCAGGCGCGGGGTCTGCGGTGCGGGAGGCCGCGCCCGTGGGGCCGTCGGGGACGCGGGTCCCCGAGGAGCGCAGGGGCGGGGTGGACGGACGTGCGGGGGTGCTCACACCATCTCCTTGACGAGGTCGAGCGGGGTCGGCTTGCCGCCGGCGGGGCAGGCGACCTCCGTGGTCACCTTGCCGTCGCTCATCACGACGACGCGGTCGGCCATGCCGATCGCCTCCTCGAGGCTGTCGGCGAGCAGCACCGTCGCGACGCCGTTGCCGGCGAGCTCGCGCATCAGCCGGTAGACCTCGGAGCGGGCGCCGATGTCGAGGCCGCGGGTGGGGTGGTCGAGCAGCAGCAGCCGGATGTCGCCGGCCACCAGCCAGCGCGCCAGCACCACCTTCTGCTGGTTGCCACCCGAGAGCCGCTGGATCGCGGTGCCGCGGTGCGGGGTGCGGATGGAGAGCCGCTCGATCCAGTGGTCGACCAGCGAGGCCTGCTTGCGGGGCACCACCAGGGGGCCGCTGCAGCGGGCGTGCTGCTTGGTCAGGGTCATGTTGTCGGCCACCGACATCGGACCGACCATGCCCTCGGTCTTGCGCTCGGCCGGCACGTAGCCGATGCCCGCCGCGCAGGCGGCGCGGGCACCGGAGAGGTGCAGCTCCTCGCCGTCGAGGACGACCTCGCCGGCGGTGGTGGGCTCCACGCCGAACAGGGCCCGGCACACGTCCTCGCGCCCGGAGCCGTGCACGCCGACGATGGCCACGATCTCCCCGGCGCCGACGTCGAGGTCGACCCCGGCGAACGTCTTGCCGGAGAGCCCGCGCACGGTGAGCCGGGGCCGCTCCTGCGCCTCGACCGGGTCGGCGAGGTTGCCGTGGTAGTGGTCGTCGGAGCCGGTCGAGCCGATCATCATCCGGTGCAGCTCGCCGGGCTCGGCGCCGGCGGTGGCGACCTCGCCGACCGAGCGGCCACCGCGCAGCACGGCGACGCGGTCGCAGACGTCGAGCACCTCGTCGAGCCGGTGCGAGACGAAGACCACGGAGGCGAACTCGCGCAGCCGGCGCACCTGCTCGAAGAGGGTGTCGATCTCCTTCGACTCCAGCACCGAGGTGGGCTCGTCGAGGATGATCACCGGCGGGTGCTGGCTGCGCTGCTCGATGCGCAGCACCTTGGCGATCTCCACCATCTGCCGCTCGGCGAAGCTCAGGGTGTCGGTGCGGGCCAGGGGGTCGATGTGCGACCCGATCTTGTCGAGCTGCTCCTGCGCCATCCGCCGCATGGTGTCCCAGCGGTAGACGCCGCCGCGCACGCCGCGACCCTCGGAGCCGAGCACGATGTTCTCGGCGGCGGTGAGGTTGGGCACCAGCGACTGCTCCTGGAACACCATGCCGATGCCGTGGTTCGCGGCGTCGACGACGCTCTTGAGCCGGACCTTCTCGCCCCGGGCCCAGATCTCGCCGGCGTCGGGACGCACGAGGCCGACCAGCGCCTTGAGGAGGGTGGACTTGCCGGCGCCGTTCTCGCCGGCCAGGCCGAGCACCTCGTTCTGGTGGACGACGAGGTCGACGCCGTCGAGCGCCTTCACGCCCGGGTAGTGCTTGACGAGGCCGCGCACCTCCAGCGCCGGCGTCATCGGGTGGGGCTGGGCCCCGATGTCGATGCTCACTTGGTCACCTGGTTCCTTCGACGCTGCGGGAAGACCGCGGCGGCCACCGCGGCGACGACGATCAGGCCCTGCACGCCGCCCTGCCAGTAGGGGCTGACCCCGATCTGGACCAGGCCGTTCGTGAGCACCGTGACGAGCAGGACGCCGACCGCGGAGTGCAGGACCCCGCCCCGGCCACCGGTCAGCAGGGTGCCGCCGACCACGGCGGCGGTGATCGCCGCGAAGTCGTAGCCCCGGCCGGCCTGCACCAGGCCGGCGCTGAGCTGGCTGGTCACCATCACCCCGGCCAGGCCGTAGAACGCGCCGGCGAGGGTGAACACCGCGACCTTGTACGGCGCGACCCTGACCCCCGAGAGCGCGAGCACCTCCTCGGCGCCGCCGATCGCGAACGCGTAGCGCCCGAGGCGGGAGTAGCGCTGCACCAGCCAGCCCAGGAGCACGCAGGCCGCGGCGATCCAGGTCAGGTACGACAGCCCGAGGAACCGGTCGACCGCCCAGCTGGCGAGCGTGTCGTCGGTGACGTTGGGCTGCACCCCGTTGAACATCAGGGTCGCGACGCCCAGGCCGATGGCCGAGACGCCGAGCGTGGTCATGAACGACGGCACCTTGAGCAGCACGAGCGCGAGGCCGCTGAGGCAGCCGAGGCCGGCGGCCAGGACGACCGCGAGCAGGATGCCGAGGAGACCGAGGTCGTTGTCGTTGCGGTTGTTGGCCACCAGCAGCGCCACCGCGATCGCGGAGGCGCCCATCACACCGGGGGCGGAGAGGTCGATGGAGCCCATCATCAGCACGAACGTGATGCCGCACGTGACGACGGCCAGCACCGCGGCGGTGTCCATGATGTTCTGGACGTTGCCGAGGGTGCGGAAGTCGGAGCTCAGGACCGAGAAGGCCAGGAAGATGGTGACCAGGGCGATCGGCGGACCGGCGTCCCGGAACGACACCCCCCGCCGAGGCTGGGGGCGCGCCGCGGCGACGTCGACGTCCTCGGCGGGGGATGTCACGGTCACGAGATCGGGCCCTGCGAACGGCTGAAGACCTCGCCGCACTCGAAGTCGGACATGTCGGCCTCGGGGCTCTGGAACTCGGCGACGTTGTCCTCCTGGATGAGGAACTGCTCGGCGTACCAGGCGCGGTCCTCGTCGGCGATGTCGTCGACCGACATCTCGCCGGTGGCGACGCAGTAGCCGATGGCCAGGCCGATGCCGCCCTGCCAGGGGCCGTCGCTGGAGACGGTGGCGGTCATCGAGCCGTCCTGGATGGCGGTGAGCGCGTCGGGCACGGCGTCGATGCCGACCACGGCCACGTCGTCGCGGCCCGCGGCCTTCAGGGCCTCGAGCGCACCGAGGGCCATGTCGTCGTTGGCCGCCCAGATGCCCTTCACCTCGTCGCCGTGCTTGGTCAGCAGGGTCTTGGTGACCTCGAGCGCCTCGGCGCGCGAGAAGTTCGCCGTCTGCTGGTCGAGCAGGGTGACGTCGGGGTTGGCCGCGAGGGACTCCTCCAGGCCGGCGTACCGGTCCTTGGCGGCGCCCGTGTCGAGGATGCCCTGCAGGGCGATGATGCCGCCCGAGCCGCCGATGGCCTCGGCGAGCGCGTCGCCGATCTGCTGGCCGGACTCGACGCCGTTGTAGGTGATGTGGCTCAGCCACTGGTCGTGGTCGGTCACCGCGAGGTCGGCGGGCTTGTTCCACTGCGTCACCAGGAACGCGCCGGCCTCCTGCGCCTGCTCCACGATCGGCGGGGTGTCGGAGTCGCCGTTGGGCAGGATGTTCATGACCAGGCACTCGGTGTCGCCGGCGAGCAGCTGGCTGACCTGCTCCTGCTGCTTGGTGGAGTCGGCGTCGTAGGTGAGGCGCTGCTGCTCGAGGCCGACGGACTCGGCGAAGGCGTCGCCGCCGTCGAGCCAGGAGGCCTCGTAGGGGTTGGACTCGTTGCGGACCTGGCCGACCAGCTTGACGTCCTCGGGGGCGCAGGCCGCCCCGGAGGCGGAGCTGTCGTTGCCGGCCGCCGACTCCTCGCTGCAGCCGGTCAGGGCGATGGCGGCCAGCGACAGGCTGAGCGCCGCAACGGCGGAACGGGACTTGACGATCATCGTCGATCCTCTTCTCTGAGTGCCGGACGTCCGGCGAGTTGGGTCCGAGAGCTGTGGGGTGACCGCGGGGCGGCCGTGGTGGGGCTGAGCTGTCTGTGGGGCGGGGCTGAGCTGGGTGGGGCTGTGGGGCTGTGGGGCTGTGGGGCTTTGTGGGGCGTAGGGCGGGTCAGCGGGCCATCCAGCCGCCGTCGACGACCAGGACGTGGCCGTTGACGTAGTCGGCGGCCGGGGAGCTGAGGAAGACCGCCGCGCCCGCGATGTCGTCGGGGGTGCCCCAGCGACCGGCCGGGATCCGGCCGAGGATCGCCGAGGAGCGCTCGGGGTCCTGGCGCAGCGCGGTGGTGTTGTCGGTGGCCATGTAGCCGGGGGCGATGGCGTTGACCTGCACGCCGTGGGGGCCCCACTCGTTGGCGAGGGCCTTGGTGATCCCGGCGACGCCGTGCTTGCTCGCGGCGTAGGAGACGACGCGGATGCCGCCCTGGAACGCCAGCAGGCTGGCGATGCTCACGATCTTGCCGTGGCCGCGCTCGACCATGGGCCGGCCGAGGTGCTGGCTGAGGAAGAACAGCCCGCTGAGGTTGATGTCGACGACCCGGTTCCACGACTCCGGGCTGAGGTCGACGGTGTCCTCGCGCTCGATGATGCCGGCGTTGTTGACCAGGATGTCGACCTGGTGGCTGGCGGTGACCTGCGCGCAGACCTGCGCGATGGCCTCGTGGTCGGAGACGTCGAGGTCGACCACGTCGACGTCGCGGCCGAGGCCGGCGACCATGTCGCGGGTGTCGTCCTGGCTCCCGGGCAGGCCCACCAGGACGACGTCCGCGCCCGCCTGGGCCAGGCCCAGCGCGACGCCCTGGCCCAGGCCGCGGCCCGCGCCGGTGACGACCGCGGTGCGACCGTGCAGGTCGAACGGCGAGCGGCGCTCGGTCTCCACCTGCGTGCTCACAGCTGGTCCAGGGGGACGGGTGCGAGGTCGGTGTAGTCGTTGTTCTCGCCGGTCATCGCCCAGATGAAGGCGTAGGAGCCGGTGCCGGCGCCGGCGTGCACCGACCACGGCGGCGAGATGACGGCCTGGCGGTCGGAGACCACCAGGTGGCGGGTCGCGCCGGGCTGGCCCATGAAGTGGAAGATCCGGGCGTCCTGGGCCAGGTCGACGTACAGGTAGACCTCGGTGCGGCGGTCGTGCAGGTGCGGCGGGCAGGTGTTCCACACCGAGCCGTCGGCCACCACCGTCACGCCGAACTGCAGCGCGGCCGTCTCGAGCTCGGAGCCCCAGGCGTAGCGGTAGAGGTGGCGCTCGGAGGCACCCTGCGCGGCGCCGACCGGCACCGGCTCGACGGAGGCGTGCTCGACCGGCGTGGTCGGGTAGGTGGCGTGCGCGGGGGCGGAGACGAAGTAGAAGGCGGCGTCGGCCCCGGCGAAAACGACCTCGCTGCCGCGGCCGACGTACAGCCCGTCGAGGTGGGCGAGCTCGAACTTCTCGCCGTCGACGAGGACGTGGCCGGGCTCCCCCACGTTGACGATGCCGAGCTCGCGGCGCTCGAGGTGGTTGCTCACGCCGAGCACCTCCTGCCAGGCCGGCAGCTCCAGCTGCTCGGAGCCGGGCACGGCTCCGCCGACGACCAGCCGGTCCTCGTGGGTGTAGACCCCGTGGACCTCGCCGGCCGCGAAGAGGCCGTCCGCGAGGAAGCTGGCGCGCAGGTCCTCGGTGGTTGCTGTCTCGACGCCCGACGGCGATGTTGCGTAACGCACCTGAATCACGGACTGCTCCTCGACTTCGTGAACTGTGTTCCTCTATGTGAATCAGGAAGGTACACGTGACCCTGGTCACGGTCAAGCAACTGAAGTGTGTCCATATCTGTGAACTGGCGCTACCCTGGGGCAGTGCGGCTCGCTCTGCACGCCCCCCGGCTCCAGGAGGCCCCATGCAGCTCGAGAAGACGACCACCGGCCTCGGCGCCGCCGGCCCGGTGAAGTCCGCCGCCCGTGCGCTCGACCTGCTCGACGAGATCGCGGCCAACGGGCCCGGCACCCAGCTCCAGCTCTCGACCCGGCTGGGCATCCCCAAGAGCAGCCTGCACGCGCTGCTGCGCACGATGACCGACCGCGGGTGGCTGCAGACCGACCCCACCGGCAGCGTCTACCAGCTGGGCATCCACTCCCTCGTGGTCAGCTCGGCCTACCTCGACGGCGACTCGGTCCTGGCCCGCGCCGCCTCGGTGATGGACGAGGTCGCCACCGCCACGGAGGAGACCGTCCACCTCGGCCGGCTCGACGGCTCCCACGTCATCTACACCGCCAAGCGCGAGTCGGCCCACCCGCTGCGGATGCACTCCGCGGTCGGCCGCCGGCTCCCGGCGTACTCGACCTCGCTGGGGCGCGCGATCCTCTCCGAGCTGCCCACGGAGGCCCGCGCCGACCTCGTGCCCGAGACCATCGCGGCGATGACGCCGCACACGACCACCGACAAGGACGCCGTCCTCGCGATCATCGAGCGGGCCTCCGCGGTCGGCTACGCCGAGGAGAGCGAGGAGTCGTGCCTCGGCGTGCGCTGCTTCGGCGTCGCGCTGCCGTTCGGCCGCCCGGTGTGCGACGCGCTCAGCGTCGCGGTGCCGATCAGCCGCCTCGACGGCGGCCGGCAGGACTTCATCATCGAGACGCTGCTCAGCGTCAAGGCCCGGCTGTCGCTGGTGCTCGACAACAGCATGGTGCGCTGAGGCGGCACGGCACCCGCCCCGGCCGCGCGCCTCACGGGAGGAAGCGGGCCCAGCGCAGCGCCCTGACCCCGGCCACCCGGGTGAACTCCCCGCCGGCCACGACGCCGGTGGGGGTGGCGGTGATCGCCCGGATGCCCCAGAAGCCGTCGAACGTCGGACGGAACGCCGTGTCGACCGCCCCGGTCACGGCGTCGGCCGCCAGCAGCTTCAGGCTGGTGTCGCCCCCGAACCCGTCGTGGAAGCCGAACCACACGACGCCGCCGTGCTCGTCGACCGCCTGCACGTCACCCATCGCGGTCTGGCGGAAGAGCCGGCGCCCGTCGGTGGCGCGCCAGCCCATCACGGCGTTGGCGCTGCCGGCCAGGCCGGCGTAGACCCGCGCACCGTCGTCGCTGACGTCGAGCGCGAGGGTCGGGCTGACCGACGTCGCGAACGCCGGACCCGTGGCCTCCCCGGTCGAGGCGGTCACCGCGCCGACCCCGGCGCGCGGGATGCTGCCCAGACGGGAGAAGCGACCCGCGACGTGGACGGTGGAGGGGCTCGCGGGCGCCACTGCCACGGCCAGCACGCTGCCGTCGGGGGAGGGTGCAAAGCTCGCGTCGAGCGCGCCGGTGGTCGCGGAGACGCGGGCCAGGCGGGGCCGGGCGGTGCCGTTGACGGTGGTCATCTCGCCCCCGACGTAGAGGGAGGAGCCCGCCAGCTCGAGGGCGCGCACCGTCGCGTTCGCGTTCGCGCGGAAGGCGCCGTCGACCGCGCCGGTGACCGACGACAGCCGGGCGACCCGGGCCCGGGAGACGCCGCCGATCGAGGTGAACTGCCCGCCGGCCCAGACCGACCCCCCGGAGGCGACCAGCGCCCGCACGACCGACGACGCGTCGGCCCGCCAGCCGGTGAGCAGCGCGCCGCTCGACAGCGAGAACGCCGCGAGGTTGCGCCGGGGCACCGTCTGGCCCGTCGGGCTGACGGCGTTGGCGAAGCTGCCCCCGACCACGACCACGTCGCCGGTCACGGCCGTGGCGTGGACGGCGCCGTCGACGCCCCAGGCGCCCGCGGGTGTCGGACGCACGGGGGCGGCCTGCGCCGCTGGGCTGACGCCGAGCGCGACGGTCGTCAGGACGAGGGCCACCAGGGCCCCGAGCAGTCGGGAGACGGGGGTCATCGACCGACACTGCGCCCCGGGTCGCGGGGGCGCATGCCCAGTCTGGGGTATGCCGCCGACGTCGGGACGCCGCCCGGGCGGCCGACGTCACCCCCCGGGCCCGGCCGTGCCGACCGGCCAGTCACGGAGCACGGCGTCGAGGACGTCGACGGCCCGCCGCCACGACTCCTGCGCCGGCGGCTCGCGGTGCGCGAAGGCGCCACCCGCCTCGAGCTGCACGAAGCCGCGCAGCACGCTCGCCAGGAGCCGCACGGCGTGCACCCGCTCGGCCTCGGGCACGGCGTACCCGCGCAGGACGGCGAGGGTCTGCTCGGTGACCCGGGCGCCGGCCTCCGCCAGCGCGGGGGTCACCGCCTGGTCGAGGTGGCCCGCGGCCTCGAAGCGGCCGGGGTGGTCGCGGGCGTAGTCGCGGTGCACGTCGGCCAGCGCCACCAGCGCGGCGCGGCCCGACCGGCCGGCCAGGGCCCGGTCGGCGCGGTCGGCGAGCTCGGTGAGCGCGAGCGCCGTGAGCTCGGCGTGCAGGTCGTCGGCACCGCCGAGGTGGGAGTAGATGCTGGGCGGGCGCACGCCGAGGTGGCGAGCGACGCTGCTGACGCTCACCTGACGCATCCCGTTGACGTCGGCGAGGTCGGCCGCCGCGCGCACGACGACGCCGCGGCTGAGCCCGGCGCGGCTCACCGCAGCACCCGCCGCAGGAACGTGTCGAGGTTGCGCTGCAGCCGCTCGACCTTGTACTCGACGCTCGTGGTCTCCTCGACGAGGCTGACGACCGGCAGCGGCGCCCACCCGCGCACGTAGCCCGAGCAGCGCAGGTCGCTGCACGCGTCGACGCCCACGGTGTTGCCGTCGCGCCCGGCCTTGCCCGCTCGGTTGGCGACCATGAGCGAGACGCCGCTGCCGGGGTGGACGGTGCAGCACAGCGTGCACATCCGCGTCCGGCCCCCACCGCCGCCGGCGTTGCGCCGCAGCCGCACACCGGTCGGCCCACCCTCGCCCGGCACGACGAGCGCCGCCTGCTGCGGGGCCCGCGGGTCGACCCAGCCGAGGAAGTCCATCGCCTCCCAGCGCAGGGAGTCGAGGTCGGGCGGCAGGTTCAGCCGCGTGGCCTCGCCCCGGCTCGCGTTGACGAACGACCCGCGGATGTCGCGGTCGGTGAGGGCGTCCATGCCCTCACCGTAGGTGTGCCTACAGGTTGTAGGCAAATCCCTACAGTGCCACCAGGTCCGCCGCGGCGCGGAACGGCTCACTCGAGCACCGCGGTGGCCTCGACCTCCACGAGGACGTCGGGCTCGGCGAGGGCGGCGACGCCGATGCCGGTGAGCGGCGGGACCGGGGGCTCGATGCCGAGACGGGCACTGGCCCGGGCGACCCCCTCGACGAAGGCGCCCATCTTGTCGGCGGTCCAGTCGACGAGGTAGACGGTCAGCTTCGCGACGTCGGCGAAGGTGGCGCCGACCTCGGCGAGGGCGGTGTGCAGGTTGAGGTAGACCTGCTCGACCTGGGTGGCGAGGTCCCCCTCGCCGACCTTCGCACCGTCGGCGTCGCGGGCGATCTGACCGGCCACAAAGACCAGTCGGGTGCCGGTCGACACCGACACGTGGCGGTAGAGCGGGACCTCGGGGAGGCCGGCGGGATTGACGAGGGTGACGGTCATGGGGAGCTCCTTCGACGGGTGTTTTCCATAACAACACAATGCTATGTCATCGTGTTCCCGTGGCCCGCCCGAAGGATCCCGCCGTCCGCACGCTGCTCCTCGAGCGCGCCGCCCAGCTGCTGCGCACCCGGCAGCCGGTCACCCTGCGCTCCCTGGTCGCCGGCACCGGGGTCTCCACGATGGCGGTCTACACCCACTTCGGCGACATGGACGGCCTGTGGCGCGCGCTGCGGCAGGAGGGCTTCGTCCGGCTCGGCCAGCGGTTCGACGCCGTCACGGTCACCGACGACCCCGTGGCCGACCTCGTGGCGTTCGCGCGGGTGTACGTCGACACCGCCCTCGAGCTGCCCGACCTGTTCCGGGTGATGTTCGACGCCAGCGTCGACCTCGAGGACCTCGCCGCCGCCGACGTCGTCTTCGAGCACATGGTCGCCGCCGCCCGTCGCGCGCGGGACGACGGCACCCTCGCCGCCGAGGTCGAGCCGCTCGCGGTCGCGACCCAGGCCTGGGCCGCCGTCCACGGGCTGGCGTCGCTCGTCGCGACCGGCCCGCTGCCGCCGGGGACCGTGCACCTCGGGGCGGCGATGCTCACCGGGCTGCTCGTCGAGGCGGGCGCCGAGGCCGGCGCCTGCCGTGCCTCGGTCGCCCGCGGCTGGCGAGGTTGACGAGCTGGACCGGTCACGCCTCGGGCACGCGCCACCGTTCCGGTCGCGCTGACCTCGGGCCAGCCGGGGTCGCCCAGGACCCCGGCTCGTCGTCGGCCTCGACCACGTCCTGCGGGGCGCTCTGCACCGGGGCGAGCAGGCCGACCTCCCAGACGAACCGACCCACGACGTAGCGGCCGTCGGGCAGCCTGCTCAGCGCCCCACCGGCCACCAGGTCGGCCAGCAGCCGGTGGGCGGTCGACACCGGCAGGCCGGTCCGGGCCGCCAGCTGGGTCAGCGTCTGCTGCCGGTGGTCCTCGTCGAAGGCGAACAGGAGGGCGAGCGACCGCGAGGCCACGCTCGACCCGGCCGCCGAGGGGTGGTCGGCCACCTAGCCGCCGGCCGCCAGCGCCTCGATCGCGAAGCGGTAGCCCGCCGGGCCCAGCCCCGCCACGACCCCGAGGCAGACGGCCGCGAGGTGGGAGTGGTGACGGAAGGCCTCGCGGGCGTGGACGTTGGAGAGGTGCACCTCGACCGCGGGCAGCTCGCTGCCCGCGACCGCGTCCCTGATCGCGACGGAGGTGTGGGTGTAGGCCCCCATGTTCAGCACCGCACCCACCGCGGCGCCGGCCCGGGAGTCGGCGCCGGCCTCGTGGATCCACTCGATCAGCTCGCCCTCGTGGTTGGACTGGCGGAAGACCAGCTCCAGGCCCGACCCCGCGGCGGCATCGGCGCAGACGGCGCGCAGGTCCTCCAGCGTCCCGGCTCCGTAGTGCCGGGGCTCGCGGGTGCCGAGCAGGTTGAGGTTGGGACCGTTGAGCACGTGGACCCGCCGCCCCGGCGGCACGGCCACCACCGGACTCACCTCCGCCCCGTCCGAGCCACCCGGTGGTGCTGCGCGGCCAGGCGCACCGGCGCGTTCGGTGCGCCGTACCCCTCGTAGCCGCCGTCGCGCTGGACCACCTCGAAGAAGACCCCGCCCGTGGTCTCGGTGTAGAAGTGCACGAACTCGCCGTGGCCGTCGCGGTCGTACAGCACCCCGAGCTCCTGCATCTGCGCGAGCCGGTCGTCGGGCAGCCGGAAGCGGGCCTGCACGTCGTCGTAGTAGTTGGCCGGCACCGGCAGGGGCCGCAGCCCGCGCTCGTGCGCCCGGCGCGCCACCCCCATGACGTCGCTCGAGGCGAACGCCACGTGCTGCGGGAACCCGTGGGGGTGGGCGAAGGCCAGCGGCGCCACGTTGAGAGCCAGCCGCACGGCGCCGTCGGCGCTGCGCACGACGTGGCTGCGCACCAGGCCGGTGGGCGCGGCGACGTCCTGGCTGCTCCCGGAGCCCAGCGACAGGACGCTGCTGTAGAACAGCACCGCCTCGTCGAAGTGCTGCCAGGAGTGGGCCAGGTTGACGTGGTCGATCCCGCTCACCAGGGGGTCGGTGCCGGGGTCCTCGCCGTGCTCGAACTCCCCCACCCAGGCCGCGTCGTCGACCGCGACCCCCGCCAGGAACACCTCGGTGCCGTCCGGACCCCGGAAGGCCGCGAGCTCCTGCTCGTGGGCGTGGGTGCGTCGCACCACCGTCGGCGCCTGGAGCGCCCGCGCCCGCTGCGCGGAGGCGGCGGGGTCGGCCACCTCGAAGCCCACCGCGGCCAGCGTCGGCGCCCAGTCGCGCGCCTGCTGCTCGTTCAGGATCACCCGCGCACGCCCCTGGCTCCACAGCCGGACCGGCTTCGTGCGGTGACGGCCGCGGAAGACGAAGCCGAGCTGCCGCAGGACCGCGTCGACGTCGCTGGCGTCCTCGGCCTTGACCTCCACGAAGTCGAACGCCGCGGGCGGCGAGACCCGGGGCAGGCGCCGCGGGCCGTCGGCGAGGTCGGCGAGGTCGGAGAGGTCGGCGGCGGGCGGGGGCGCGAGCTGCGCGACCTGGTCCTCCAGCCAGGTCAGCGAGCGCTTCGCCTGCTGGGCGGTGCGCAGGCCGTCGGTCTGGCGGAACGTGTCGTTGAAGACCTCGAGCGAGAGCGGGCCGGCGTACCCGGCGCGCAGGACGTGGCCGACGAAGGTCGCGAGGTCGAAGGTGCCCTCACCGGGGAACAGGCGGTGGTGACGGCTCCACGACAGCACGTCCATGGTCAGCGCGGGCGCGTCGGCCAGCTGGAGGTAGAAGATCTTCTCGCCCGGGATCTCCTCGATCGCGGCGGGGTCGTGGCCCCGCGACAGGATGTGGAAGCTGTCGAGGCACAGCCCGACCGCCGGGTGGTCGGCGAGCTCGACCACCCGCCAGGCCCGGCGGTAGTCGTCGACGAAGCGGCCCCAGGCCAGGGCCTCGTAGGCCAGACGCACCCCGTGGGCCTGCGCCAGGTCGCCGAGACGGCGCAGCTGGTCGGCGGAGACCTGGTCGTCGTCGACGGTCGCCGTCGCGACGTTGCTGCACACGAGGGCGGTGTCGATGCCGAGCCGGTCCATCAGCCGGAACTTGGCCTCCGCCCGGTGCACCACGTCGGCGAACAGGTCCTCGCTCACCCCCTCCGCGTCGCGGAACGGCTGGTAGAGGTCGAGGGTGAGCCCCAGTCGGTGCGCCAGGGCGGCCAGCTCCTCGGGGCTCTCCGCGGAGGCGACGAGGTCGGGCTCGAACACCTCGACGCCGTCGAAGCCCGCCTCGGCCGCCGCGTGCAGCTTCTCCGGGAGGGTCCCGCTCAGGCAGACGGTGGCGATCGACGTCCTCACCGGGCCACCGCCCCGGCGACGACCGGCTCCAGCAGCCGCGCCGGGTTGACCACCAGCAGCTGGTGGACGTCGTCGTCGGTCGCGCCGCCGCCGAGCAGCTTCGCCACGATGCGCGTGGAGATGTTCTCCATGTGCCAGTGCGGCGCGTGCCGGGCGCGCCACGAGGGCGGGGTGACCCGGCTGAAGAAGGCGGCGTCGTGGGAGAGCACCATCTTCTCGACGTACCCGAGGTCGATCAGGTCGAGCACGGTGCGCGTGCGGGCCTCGTCGGACAGCACGTGCTCCATGCCGAACCGGTCCATGCCGATGGTCGCGCCGGCGTCCATCAGCTCGCGCAGGTAGTCGACGTCCTCGCTGTCGCCGCAGTGGCCGATGACGAGCCGCTCGGGGTCCACGCCCCGTGCGGTGAGGAACGCCAGCTGGTCGCGGCCGTTGCGCGAGGGTGCATGGGTGTGGGTGGTGATCGGCACCCCGGTCTGCTGGTGGGCCTCGGCAGCCGCGGTCATCACCCGGCGCACGTCGTCGGTCAGCCCCGGGCGGTCGGTGACCACCTTGAGCATCGCCGCGCGCACGCCGGTGCCGGCGATGCCGGTCTCGATGTCGGCGAGGAACATCTCGGTCAACGGGTCGGGCCCGTCGTCGATCAGCAGCCCCGGTCCGTTGTGGTGGAAGTACGGCGGCAGCGAGTCGGCGGTGTAGTAGCCGGTGGAGGCCAGCAGGTTGACGCTGGTCCGCTCGGCGACGGCGGCCACCCGGGCCACGTCACGGCCGAGACCGAGCACGGTCAGGTCGACCACGGTGCGGATGCCGAGGTCGCCGAGCCGGTCGAGACCGGCGACGGCGGTCTCGACGGCCGCGGCCTCGTCCCACTCGGGGTGGGGGAAGTTCAGGTCGAGCTCCGGGTGGCCCACGAAGACGTGCTCGTGGATGAGGGTCGGGCCGAGGTCACCGGCCGCGACCGGTCCCCGGAAGGTCTGGACGTCCCCCGCGGCGCTCACTCCGCCGTGCCCCGGATGGCCTCGTAGATCGCGAGCTGCTCGGCGTCGAAGCTGTCGCGCAGGGTCGCGTCGGCCTGGGTCCGGAACGCCTCCACGTCGACGTCGTCGACGACCTCGATCGCGCCGGACTCCTCCCACTCGGCGAGGGTCTTCTCCTCGTCCTCGGCCACGCAGCCCGGGACCTCCTCCACGGCCTTGTCGACCGCCGACTGCAGGACGTCCTGCTGCTCGCTCGACAGCTCCTCCCACACCCCGCCGACGATGACGAGGTTGGAGTTGGCCTGGTGGGCCGAGAGGCTCAGGTAGTCCTGGACCTCCTGCAGCGAGACCGCGGCGATGTTGGTGATCGGGTTCTCCTGGCCGTCGACCGTGCCCTGCTGCAGCGCGAGGAACAGCTCCTCGTAGGCCACCTCGGTGGCGTCGGCGCCGAGCGCCTCGGCGTTCAGCAGGAACTGCGGCGAGTTGGGGAAGCGCATCCGCAGCCCGTCGAGGTCCTCGGGCGTGCGGATCGGCTCGTTGGCCGTGAAGTGGCGGTCACCGGCCGACCAGGCGCCGAGGGTGTTCACGCCGGTCTCCTCGGCGAAGCCGTCGACCAGGTCCTGGGACGCCTCGCTCTCGAAGAAGCGCACGAGGTGCTCGGCGTCGTCGAAGGCGTAGGCGGCGTCGACCACCGCGACCGGCTCGTAGACCGCGCCGAGGGCGGAGGCACCCTGGATGTCCATGTCGATGTCGCCGGAGACCACCGAGGCGATGCGGTCGGCGTCGGCCCCGAGCTGGCTGGCGGGGAAGATCTCCACCGACATGCCGGCGTCGGCCGCGGCCACCTCGTCGGCGATGACCTGCGCGCCGCACCGGTGCTGCGGCTGGGTCTCGGTGTAGCTGTGGGCCAGCGTGATCTCGATGCCGTCGCCGGACCCGCCGTCCTCGCCTCCGCAGGCGGTCAGGGCCAGCAGCGGGGCGACGGCGAGGCAGGCCAGGGCGGCGCGCCGCCGGGCCGGTCGGGTGGTGTCGGGGAGTGTCATCTCGGTGGTTCCTCTCGTGGGGTGGTTCAGGACGGGTGGGGCTGGTGGGGCCGGTCGGCCTGCCCGGACGACGCCGGCTCGGACGACGCCGGCTCGCGTGCCCGGCGCACCTCGGCGTCGACGAGCTCGTCGAAGTCGGCGAACATGGCGGCACGGTCGGCGGCTCGCCCGGTGATCAGCTCGAAGGCGTCGGCCGCCTGGTGGACGGCCATGCCGGCGCCGCTGAGCGTGCGGCAGCCGCGCCGCTCGGCGTGCTGCAGCAGCTCGGTGTGCAGGGGGCGGTAGACGATGTCGGCGACCCACAGGTCGGGGCGCAGCAGGTCGGGCGGGAGCGCCGTGCCGGGGTGGGCGGCCATGCCGATGGGCGTCGCGTTGACGACGCCGTCGGCGGCACCCACGGCCGCGCCCACGCCGTCGCCCGGCACGACGCGGACGTCGACGTCGTCGGCGACGCGGCGCACCGAGCGGCACAGGGTCTCGGCCCGGGCCGGGTCGTGGTCGCTGACGCCCAGCCGGCGCACCCCCTGCCCCACGAGGGCGTGGGCGACCGCGGTGCCGGCGCCGCCGGCGCCGAGGAGCACCACCTCGTCGTGGCGGGCCCCGGCGAGGCCGTCGGAGAAGGCCCGGGCGAACCCGGTGACGTCGGTGTTGTGCCCGACGGTGCCCTCGGCGCCCACGAGCACCGTGTTGAGCGCCCCGATCGCCTCGACCTGCGCGCTGACCCGGTCGACCAGCGGCACCATCGTCTGCTTGACGGGGTGGGTCACGTTGAGCCCGTCGAAGCCGAGCTCGACCGCTGCGGCCAGCAGGGCCCGCAGCCGGTCGGGGGTGACCTGCTCGGCGGTCAGGTCGACGGTCTTGTAGACGTAGCGCACCCCCTGCCGCTGGGCCTCGCGCTCGTGCATCTCGGGGGTGAGCGACGGCCCGACGCCCTGGCCGAGCAGGCCGCTGAGGAACGACCTCCGCGCGCTCACAGCCCGAGCCTCTGCGGCAGGTACAGGATCGCGTCGGGGAAGAAGATGATGCCGAAGCAGATCAGCACCAGCGGCACCAGGAAGGGCACCGACCCGTAGAACACCTCGGCCATCCGGGCCTTCGCGATCGCCTGCAGGACGAAGATGACGGTGCCGACCGGCGGGGTCAGCAGGCCGATCATCTGCGACAGGATCATCAGCACGCCCAGCGCGATCGGGTCCACGTCGTACTGCGCGCTGATGGGGATGAGGATCGGCACCGTCAGCGTCAGCACGGCCACGGCGTCCAGGGCGGTGCCGAGCACCAGCGAGAGCACGAAGACGATCAGCAGGAAGACCGTCGCGTCGTCGGTCAGGCCCAGCACCAGCTCCGAGAGGTCCTGGGGCACCCGCTCGCGGGCGAAGATGTAGCCCAGCAGGCTGGCCGAGGCGACGATCAGCATGATCGCCCCGGTGGTCAGCACCGCCTCGGTCAGCACCTTGGGCAGGTCACGGAGCGTCAAGGTGCCGTAGGCGAAGCCGAGGACCGCCATGTACGCCGCGCCGACCGCGGCCGCCTCGGTCGGGGTGAACAGGCCACCCAGGATGCCGCCGAGGATGATGACCGGCGCCCCCAGCGGGGCGATCACGCGGCGCCCGGTGTACCGCACCCGCTCCCAGCTGAACTCCGTGCGCTGGATGTTGGGGTCGCGGCGCACCCAGATGAAGACCACGACGGCCAGCCCGAGCGCCATCAGCAGCGCGGGGACGACCGAGGCGGCGAACAGCGCGCCGGTGGAGACCGCGGCGAGACCGGCGTAGATGACCGCGGGGATGCTCGGGGGCATCACCGGCGCGATCAGGGACGCGGCGCCGGTGACGCCGAGGGCGAACTTCCTCGAGTAGCCGCTGCGCAGCATGGCGGGGATCTGCAGCTTGCCCAGCGCGGCCGCGTCGGCCACGGCCGACCCGCTCATCCACGAGAAGCCGACGCTGACCCCGATGCTGACGTAGCCCAGGCTCCCCCGCACCCGGCCGAGCAGCGCCAGCGCGAAGTCGAAGAGACGGTCGGCGATGCCGGCGTGGTTGGCCAGCGAGCCGAGCAGGATGAAGAGCGGCACGGCCAGCAGCGGGAAGCTGGCGGTGGCGTTGGCGACCAGGCGCAGGGCCAGGCCCAGGGACTGGTCGGTGGTGACCATGTAGAGCAGGCACGGGCCGATGAACGCGAACGCGATCGGGACGCGGACCAGCAGGAGCGCGGTGATCAGCAGGCTCAGGACGAGGAGGCTCATGCGGTCTGCACCCCCGCGACCGCGTCGCCGTAGTCGGGGTCGGGGGCACCCAGCACGGCGTACCGCACGGCGGCCACCAGGGCGCGCACGACCGTGCTGACGAAGCCGATCATCGAGATGCCGTAGAGCCACGACATCGGCATCCCCATGGCGGGCGAGGTGAGCATGCCCTGGGAGTCCACCAGCTCCCGGGCCTCGAGGGTCAGGGCGACGCCCACGGCCGCGACCACGAGGCAGGACAGGACCCGCACGACGCGACGCACCATCGCGTTGCCCAGGCCGTCGACCATCTCGATCGCGATGTGGGAGTCGGTGGTCACCAGCACGCCGGCGACCACGAAGGTCAGCCAGACCAGCGAGAAGCGGGCCAGCTCACCGGTCCACGACCACCCGTCGACCGGGAGGTAGCGCTGCGCGGCCTGCACCAGGACCAGGAAGAAGATCAGCAGCAGGGCGACCGCCCCGAGCGCGATCTCGACCGCGGCGGTTGCCCGCGCCGAGCGCCGCACCCACGTGGGCGGGTCGGTGAAGAGCGACGTGAGGCGCCCCGGGGGTGTCGGTGGGGGTGTGTTCGTGGTCACAAGCCAGGACGGTAGAGAAGTGACGACAACCACGGCAAGCGGTTGCCACGGTGTTGCCAAGGCGGTTCACTGGACGGGTGACCGCGCCCACCATCTACGACGTCGCCCGGGTCGCCGGCGTCGCCACCTCGACCGTGTCACGCGCCTTCTCGAGCCCGAACCGGGTCAGTGCCCGCACCCGCGAACGCGTGCTCGAGGTCGCCGCCGAGCTTGGCTACCAGCCCAACCCCCATGCCCGCGCCCTGCTGTCGGGACGGCACCAGACGATCGCGATGGTGGTCTCCGACATCACCAACCCCCACTACTTCGACCTCATCCGTGGCGCCGAGATGCGGGCGCGCGCCTCGCAGTACACGTTGGTCCTCGTCAACGCCGAGGAGTCGCCCCGGGTGGAGTACGACCAGGTGCAGCGCCTGGTCCCGGCCGTCGACGGCTTCGTGCTCGCCGCGAGCCGGCTGCCCGACGAGAACCTGCGCCAGGTCGCCGGGCAGCGCCCCGTCGTCCTGATGAACCGGGAGCTGACCGGCCTGGCGAGCGTCGTGCTCGACCACACCCGGGGCTGCCACCAGATCGTCGAGCACCTCACGTCGCTGGGCCACCGCGACCTGGTCTACCTCGCCGGCCCCCGCAACTCGTGGATGGCCGCCACCCGGTGGTCGGCCCTGGCCGCCGCCGCGGCCGAGCTCGGGGTCGGGGCACGCCGCCTCGGCCCGTTCACGCCTCGGGTCGCCCAGGGCGGGGCCGCCGCGGACAGCGCGCTGAACGCCGGCGCCACCGCGGTCGTCGCCCACAACGACCTGCTCGCCATGGGGGTCGTGCAGCGCCTCGTGCAGCGCGGGCACGCCGTGCCCGGCGACGTCAGCGTCGTGGGCTTCGACAACATCTTCGCCGCCGAGATGTGCACGCCCAGCCTGACCACCCTGGGCGGCGCCCACGTCGACGTGGGACGCACCGCCGTCGACCTCCTCCTCGACATGCTGGCCGGGGCCGGCCGCTCCCACACCGACCGGCCCCAGGTCGCCCTGCCGACGGAGCTGGTCCTCCGCGAGTCCACGGGCGCCGCGACACCCCCGTCCACGTCGTGACGAGTGCGGGCGTCAGCCCGCGGCGCTCGCGGCGTTGCGGGTGGCGAGCAGGGCGAACGCGTCGGTGAGCTCGGGCGGACCGACCACGTCGACCTCGGTGTCGAACCGGGTGAGCGAGGCGGCGAGAGCCACCCACGACCACGACCCGGCCTCGACGCGGCACCGGCCGGGACCCAGGTCGCTCACCCGGGCGTCACCGGCGAACGGCGCGACGTCGCTCGCCGGCCGGTGCAGGACGACGGTGCCGCGACACGGCCACCGGTCCTCCTGGTCGGAGCCCTTGAAGCGCGCGGCCACGTAGCCGGCGACGTCGCCACCGGGCACCTCCCGCGGCACGAATCGGGGTCCCGTCGGCGTGCGCGGGGTGAGGCGGTCGGCGCGGAAGATGCGCCAGTCCTCGGCGTCGAGGTCCCACGCGACCAGGTACCACCGCCCGCGGGAGGTGACGAGGTGGTGCGGCTCCACCCGGCGCGGCGGCCCCGCTGCCGGGTCGGCGGCCGGGTCGGCTGCCGGCTCGGCGGCGGGGTCGGCGGCGGGGTCGCGGCCGGCGTGGTCGAGGCGGAGGACGACGCGGTCGCGGACCGCGCCCGACAACGCCAGCAGCACGTCGGTGGACGCCGTGGTCGCGGCCGGTCCTCCCGGCCGGTCGCGGAGGGTGGTGAACTGGAGCGCGTCGAGACGGTGTCGCAGGCGTGAGGGCAGCACCTGCCGCACCGTGGCGAGGGCTCGCAGGGCCGCCTCCTCGCCCCCCGCCCCGGCGGCGGTCGCCGCCTGCAGCGCCACCGCCAGCGCGACGACCTGGTCGTCGTCGAACAGCAGCGGCGGCAGCTCGCTCCCGGCCTCGAGGCGGTAGCCGCCGTCCGGGCCCATCGTGGCGTGGATGCGGTAGCCCAGCTCGCGCAGCCGGTCGACGTCGCGGCGCACCGTGCGGTCGCTGACGGCCAACCGCTCGGCGAGCAGGCCGCCGGGCCAGTCCCGCCGGGTCTGCAGCAGCGACAGCAGCGCCAGCAGGCGGGACGTCGTCGTCATCACCCGATCCTAGGTCCGGTGCAGGACAGAACCCGTCCTGGACCGGTGGGAACGTCGGTCGTGCCGGGGAGAGGCCCCGGCACCGCCCTCACCAGGAGCAGCCATGAGCATCACCACGACCACCCACCTGAACTTCCACGGCGACGCCCGCGCCGCCCTCGACCTCTACCGATCGGTCTTCGGCGGCCAGGTCGTCGTCACCACCTACGCCGACCTCGGCATGCCCGCCGACGCGCCCGGCGCCGACAAGGTCGTCTTCGGCCAGGTGGAGTCGGAGGACGGCTTCCGCGTGATGGCCTACGACGTCCCCGGGCTCACGGGCGGCTCCGCGGCCGGCGCGGGCTCGGCCCGCCGCGAGAACGCCACCACGGTCACCGACCAGCGCTACTTCGTCTCGGTGCGCGGCGAGACCCTGGCCGAGGTGCAGGGCCTCTGGGACGGCCTGGCCGACGGCGCGACCGTCGTCGAGCCCCTCGCCGCGTCGGCGTGGAGTGCCGGCTTCGGCATGCTCACCGACCGCTTCGGCGTGACCTGGGTGCTGGACGTCGCCACCGCTCGCGACGCCGAGTAGGCCCGAGGACGCCGTCCCGGCCCCGGCGGCCGGGGCGGAGCCCAGCGGCCCTCAGCCCTCCGGCGCGCCGGGAGACGCCGTCCGCGCGCGGGTCGCCGCGATGCTCCCCAGCAGCCTCAGCCCGGCCTCGCTGCTGGAGCCGCGCTCGGCGTGGTAGACGACCAGCTCCTGGCCGGGCGCCGACCGGACGTCGAACACGTGCATCTGCAGCGTGAGCCCACCCACGTCGTCGTGGTGGAGGCGCTTCGCCGTGAGCCGCTTCTCCCGTGCGTCGTACCGGTCCCAGAGCCGGGTGAAGGCGGGGCTGCCGGCGAGGAGGCGCTGGAGGACCTCCTGCACCCGGGCGTCGTGGGGCGTGCGCCCGTGGAGCATGCGGAACCCGGCGACGGAGTCGGCGGCGACCTCGGCCCAGTCGACGTAGAAGGAGCGTGCGGCCGGATCGAGGAACACCTCGAGCATCAGGTTGGTGCCCGGCTCGAACCCTGCGAAGAGCGCGCGGGCGATGTCGTTCGCCGCCAGGACGTCGTAGGCCCGCCCGAGCACGACGGCGGGGTCGTCGGGCCAGGTCGCCATCAGGGCCAGGAGCTGCGGGTCGACGGGCCCGCGCCCCACGGGTCGGGCCGGGCCGGGGACCAGGCCGGCCACCTGGAACAGGTGGCGGCGCTCGTCGTCACCCAGCTGCAGCGCCTGGCTCAACGCCTCCAGGACCGCCCCGGACGGCGTCGTCTCGCGGCCCTGCTCGAGCCGGGTGTAGTAGTCGAAGCTGACGCCGGCGAGGGTGGCCACCTCCTCCCGGCGCAACCCGGGCACCCGACGCACGCCCCGGGTGCTGATCCCCGCGTCGGCCGGGAGGACCCGACCCCGTCGGGCGCGGAGGTAGTCACCCAGGGCGTTCACGCTCACGGTGCCGATGCTAGGCGGCGCGCGGCCCCGCACCATGGGTGCAGCACCCCTAGGAAGAGCTCGGCCATTCACGTCAGGCGGCGACGGACCCAGCCTGGGTGGCATGACCACGAACGACACGACCACCCCGCCCCGCAGCACCCCCCACGACCGGCTGGTCGTCCTGGTGACCGGAGCCACCAGCGGGATCGGCCGGGAGGTCGCACGGCACCTGGCCGCCGAGGGCCACCAGGTCGTCGCGACCGGCCGTCGCCTCGAGCGGCTCGAGGAGCTGCGCCGCGACGGCGAGGCCGCCGGCGACACCCCGATCGACGTCCGGCGCCTCGACGTCACCGACGGGCGGGCCTACGAGCGGCTCGTCGCCGACGTCGTCACCGAGCACGGCCGCCTCGACGTCCTGGTCGGCAACGCCGGCGCGATGCTCCTGTCGAGGCTCGACGCCGGCCTGGTCGAGGAGTGGGACCGGATGATCGACATCAACGTGCGGGGGCTCCTGCACGGCTTCGCGGCGACGCTGCCCGTCTTCCGGCGCCAAGGCGCGGGCCACGTCGTCACGATCGCCTCGATCGGGGCCCACCAGGTCTCGGAGACGGCGGCGGTCTACTGCGCGACCAAGTACGCCGCGTGGGCCCTGACCGAGGGCCTGCGCCTCGAGTCCGACCCGGGCCTGCGGGTCACCACGATCTCCCCGGGCGTCGTGGAGTCGGAGCTGAGCACCCACATCACCGACGAGTACGCCGCCGACCTGATGGTCGGCTACCGCGCCACCGCGATCCCGGCCTCGGCGATCGCCCGCGCGGTCGACTACGCCATCTCGCAGCCGGCCGACGTCGATGTCAACGAGATCGTCGTGCGGCCCTCGGGGCAGCGGTAGCAGCCCGCCCGGCCCGGGCCGCCCCCCCGTCGTCCGGCGTCGCCAGCGGCGCGGGGCGGACGCCGTAGCGGGCCTGGTCGACAAGCACCTCGACCCGATGGCGTCGCGCACCGTCTCGGGACGGTCGCGGGTGTCGTCTGCTGGGACCGGGGATGGCAGGTCCCAGCACTGGCTGCGGGGGTCTCGACACGGGCGCCAGCGCGCCCTGCTCGACCAACGAAGAGCGGGGACCTCGGTGGTCGAGTGCCGAGGAGCGCCAGCGACGAGGTGTGTCGAGACCACCCACCCGTCCGCTGGGACTGGCCCGGGGCAGGTCCCAGCGCGGGCTGCGGGGGTTTCGACACGGGCGCTGGCGCGCCCTGCTCAACCAACGATGAGGGGCCGGCGCTGCGCGCCCTGCTCGACTGACGAAGAGCCGGGACCTCGGTGGTCGAGTGCCGAGGAGCGCCAGCGACGAGGTGCATCGAGACCACCCACCCGTCCGCTGGGGTCCAGACCCGGAGCGTAGGAACCGACCGTTCTTTCGCTAGGCTCGCGGGATGACCGCCACCCCGCGCGACCAGAAGCGCTCCGAACCCCGCGACAGGCTCCTGCGCACCGCGAGCGGGCTCTTCTACACCAAGGGGATCCGCGCGGTCGGCGTGGAGGAGCTGCTCGCGGAGGCGGGGGTGACCCGGGCGACGCTCTACCGGCACTTCGAGGGCAAGGACGACCTGGTCGCGACCTACCTGCGCTCGGCGCACGACAGCATGCGCGCGCAGGTGGAGTCCGCCCGCGCCGGGGAGGACTCCGCGGACGCGCAGATCAGGGCCGTCGCGCGGCTTATCGGGTCGCAGATCACCTCCGCGGGGTTCCGCGGCTGCGCCTTCCTCAACGCCGCCGCCGAGTACCCCGACGCGCAGACCCCGGCCCACCGGGTGGTCCTCGAGCACCGTGCGTGGTTCCTCGAGACCATGACGGAGCTGTTCACCCGGGCCGAGGCACCTCAGCCCGCGCCCGCCGCGCAGCACTTCGTGATGATCCGAGACGGCGCGATGGCGGCCGGCTGCCTCTCCGATCCCGAGGAGGTGGCCGCCGTGCTCTTCCGCGGCGTCGACCGCATGCTCACGGTGATGGCGGCCGCCAGGGACTCCTGAGGACACACGACCCGCCCACCTCACCCCGCGCCCGACCACGAGGAGCACCAGTGACCCTCACCGCCGACGACGTCTACGCCCTCGCGCCGTACGCCCGCACCCTCGGTGTCACCTTCGACGCCATGACCGCCCACGAGCTGCGGACCGGCCTCGCCTTCAGCCCCGCCCTGTCCACGACGGGCGGGCCGCTCCACGGCGGCGCGCTCCTGGGCCTGGCCGACGTCAGCGCCGCCGTGTGCGCCGTGCTGAACGGGCCACCCGGCACCCTGCCGGCGACCGCCGACTCGACCGCGCGGTTCCTCCGCCCGCTCCACGGCGACGCGGCCGCGGTCTCGCGGCCGCTCCAGGTGACGCGGTCGAGGGTGGTCGTCGAGGTGGAGGTCCGCGACGCCGCTGGTGAGCTGTGCGTCAAGGTGACCCAGGCCGTCGCCCTCCGCGCCCCCGCCGGCTGACGCCGGCACCCCACGACCCGAGAGGCCCCGCAGCCGGCGCGGCGCTCGCCGCGGGACTGTCGGGGCCGTCGGGGCCGTCGTGGTGACCGACCCCTCGCGGGCCGGTCCCGCGACCGGTGCGGTCAGGCGACCACGAGGGAGGTGGCGGCGTCGTCGTCGAGCGGCATGGCGGGCCGGCCGTAGGCCTCGAGGAGGCGGAGCCAGACCTCGCTGATGGTGGGGAACGCCGGGACGGCGTGCCACAGCCGCGGGATCGGCACCTCGCCGACCACCGCGATCGTGGCGGCGTGGATCGTCTCGGCCACGTCGCTGCCGACGAGGGTGACGCCGAGGACGACCTCGCGGTCGAGGTCGACGACCATGCGGGCCCGGCCGCGGTAGCCGTCGGCGTGCAGGACGGCGCCGGCGACGGCGCCGAGGTCGTGGTCGACGACCCGGGTGCGGTAGCCGGCCGCCTGCGCAGCGGCCGCCGACAGCCCGACCGCGGCGACCTCGGGGTCGCTGAAGACGACCTGCGGGACCGACTGCAGGTCGGCGGTCGCGGCGTGCCAGCCCCACGGGCGGTCGTCGACCGCGACGCCGGCGGCGCGGGTGACGATGGCGTCGGCCGCGGCGCGGGCCTGGTACTTGCCCTGGTGGGTCACCAGGGCGCGACGGTTGACGTCGCCCACGGCGTAGAGCCAGCCCTCGGCGAGGACGGCGCCGGTGGGGTCGGTGACACGGAGGGTCTCGTCGACGGCGAGCCAGCCACCGTCGACCAGGCCGACGGTCTCCAGCCCGAGACCGGTGGTGTTGGGGGTGCGCCCCACCGCGACGAGCACCTCGTCGGCCTCTACCTCCGCGCCGTCGCGCACGGTCAGGACCACCGTGCCGTCGACCCGACGGGCCGAGGTCACCTCGGCGCCGAGGCGTACGTCGACGCCCTGCTCGGTCAGCGACTCGACCACCAGGTCGGCGGCGAACGGCTCCAGGGTGGGCAGGATCCCGTCGCGGGCCAGGACGGTCACGGTGGACCCCAGCGCCGAGAAGGCGGTGGCCATCTCGGTGCCGACGACCCCGCCGCCGACGATCGCGAGCCGGGCGGGGACGTCGCGCACCGCGGCGGCCTCCCTGCTGGTCCACGGCGAGACGTCGGCCAGACCGGGCAGCCCCGGCACCAGCGCGGAGGTGCCGGTGGCCACGACCACCGCGTGCCGTGCCGTGAGCGTCGTGACGGTGCCGTCGGGCTCGTCGGCCGACGGGCCGGAGACGACCTCCACCTTGCGGGCGCCGGCGAGGCGGGCCCGCCCGCGCACCAGCTCGATGCCGGCGCCGCGCAGCCAGGACACCTGCCCGGCGTCGTCCCAGCCGGAGGCGAACCGGTCACGGCGCGCCAGCACGGCAGCGACGTCGACGCCACGCACGGCCTCCGACGCCCCGGGCAGCCGGGAGGCGGCGTGCACCGCGGCGACGCTGCGCAGCAGGGCCTTGGTGGGCATGCACGCCCAGTAGGAGCACTCCCCGCCGACGAGCTCGTCCTCCACGACCACCGCGGTCAGCCCGCCGGCGACCACACGGTCGGCGACGTTCTCCCCGGCCGGGCCGGCGCCGATGACGACGACGTCGAACTCGCGCACGTCCTGCACGGCGCCCATCTCAGGCCACCTCCGTCGTGGCGTCCGTGGTGACGGCGGGGCGCGCGGTGCGCCCCAGGCGGAGCGCGGAGACCAGGAAGAAGATGCCGCCGAGGACGGCGTACCCGGCCAGGGTCGTCACCGAGTCCGCCTTCGCTGCGGAGGCGGCGAAGCTCGCACCGGCCAGGACCGAGAGGCCACCGCTGAGCATGATCGGCAGCTGACCGCCCAGGCCACGGCGCACCACGCCGACCGCGAGCTGCACCGCACCGGCGGTGATCGCCCAGGCGCCCCACACCAGCAGGATCGCCTTCGTGTCGTCACCGGCGACGGCCAGGGCAACCGCCGCGACGACGCTCAGCGCGATGTTGACGTGGAGCGCGACCGACGACCTGGCGCCGTCGCCCGCGGTGCGCCTGTCGACCACGGCAGCTGCGACGTCGAACGCCGGGTAGAGCACCAGCAGCAGCACCGCCAGTCCCCCGACCGGCGAGGAGGCGGCGGCGAACAGCGCGGCCCAGACGAGCGCGAAGCCGAAACGGGCGAGGTAGAGGCGGCGCAGCGCCGAGCCTGTCTGCGTGCTCGGGGGTTCCGTGGTGGACGTGGTCATGGTGGTGCTCCTTCGAGGACGTGCGAGACGGGTGACCGCCGGCCTCGGCAGGCACTGCCTGCGGCGAGGTGGGTGCGCTCAGGTAGAACGACCGGTCGCCCTCACTCTGGCACGCGCGACCTGCACGGTCAACCGATCGTTCTTTCTCTGTCCCCGGGCAGGTGCAGCGAACGGCCGCCGGCACTCGGGCCCGGAGCGCGCGAAGAGCCAGGGCCCACCAGGAGCCCGCGGGTGGGTCCTGGTGGGCCCTGGTGGACCGGCACCGGTCGAGCCGGCGTGGCAGCGCCTACGCGGCGACCGACTCCATCGCCTCGGCGGTCAGGGTGACCGACCTGAGCCGGGCCTCGGTGCTGGGCGCCTGGTGGGCGGTGATCAGCTCGTCGGCACCGACGTGCTCACGGAACCCCTCGAGGTAGCGCGCGACCTCGGGGCCGTCGCCCACGGCGGCGTAGGTGAACATCTGGTCGACGTGGTCGGCGCCGCCGCGGCGCAGGAGCATGTCGGCCTCGGCGTCGCTGAAGCTCTGGCCGCGACCGAAGAGGGTCACCGCGATCGTGCGTCGCGCGGCCTGCAGGTTCTCGCGGGCCTGCGCCTCGGTGTCGGCGGCGACGACGTTCACGCCGGCGATCACGTACGGCTCGTCGAGCTGCGCCGAGGGCGTGAACTCACGCCGGTACGCCGCGACCGCGGCCTCCAGCGCCTGGGGTGCGAAGTGGCTGGCGAAGGCGTAGGGGAGGCCGAGGGCCGCGGCGAGGTGGGCGCCGAACATCGAGGAGCCGAGGATGTACAGCGGGACGTGGGTGCCCTGCCCGGGCACCGCCGACACCCCGGCCACCCGGGACTCCTCGCCCAGGAAGGCCTGCAGCTCCTGGACGTCCTGCGGGAAGCTCTCCGAGGCGCCCGGGCCCCGACGCATCGCGTGGGCCGTGGCCTGGTCGGAGCCGGGCGCCCGGCCCAGCCCGAGGTCGATCCGGTCGGGGTACATCGCCGACAGCGTGCCGAACTGCTCGGCGATCGTCAGCGGCGAGTGGTTGGGCAGCATCACCCCGCCGGCACCGAGCCGGATCGAGGACGTGTGCGCACCGACGTGGGAGATCAGCACGCTGGTCGCCGACGACGCGATGCTCGGCATGTTGTGGTGCTCGGCGTACCAGACCCGGCGGTAGCCGTGCTCCTCCGCACGCTGCGCCAGCGCGACGCTGGCCGCGATGCTGGTGCCGACGGACTCCCCCTTCGCGATCGGGGCGAGGTCGAGCACGGACAGCGGGGTGCGCATCAGGTGGAGCCTTCCAGTCGTCGTCTCCTGACCGAACACGCCCGGCGACGGTCCTCTTCCCGGCCGCGGGGTCAGGCGCCGGGGCGCGGTCCCGGGTCGGGGAACTCGACGGTCACGGCCAGCCCGCCCGCAGGCCGGGCCGCGAGCTCGAGCCCGGCCCCGTGCGCGCGGGCGACGGAGGCCACGATGGCCAGCCCGAGACCGCTGCCGGCCGGTCGGTGCGCCGACCGGGTGCGGCCCCGCCCCCGCACGAACGGCTCGGTGAGCGCCGGCACCAGCGCCGGGTCGAGGACCTCCCCGGTGTTCTCGACCGTGAGCCGCGCGCGGCCCCCGGCCGACGAGGTGGAGACCCAGGTCGTGCCGTCGGGACGCGGCTGGTGCTCGGCGGCGTTGCGGAGCAGGTTGCTGACCAGGCGCTCGACGAGCTCGCGGCTGCCGGCGACGACGGCGGGTCGCAGGTCGCTGACGACGGCGTGGGTCGTCGCCGGCAGCGAGGGGTCGGCGAGCGCGTCGCGGACGGTGTCGGCGAGGTCGAACGTCCGGGCGTCGAGCTCCTCGCGCCCCAGGCGCGCGAGGAGCAGCAGGGCCTCGACCGTGGCGATCGAGCGCGTGTTCATCTCCTCGAGCCGGGCGAGCACCTGCTCGGTGTCCCTTCCGGCGGGATCGGCTCGGGCCACCTGGATCATCGTCCGGGTCACCGCGAGCGGGGTGCGCAGCTCGTGGGAGGCGTTGCTGGTGAAGCGCTTCTGCTCGTCGAAGGACCGCTCCAGGCGGGCCAGCATGTGGTCGAAGGCGTCGGCCAGCCCGCGCAGCTCGTCCCGGGGCCCGGGCAGCTCGATGCGGTGGGCGAGCGAGCCGTCGGCGGCCCGGGTGGCCGCCGCGCTGATCGCGGCGAGCGGGGCCAGCACCCGCCCGGCGATCACCCAGCCGCCGCCCACCCCGGCCAGGGCGAGGAACGCCAGGCCGTACCCGAACAACGGCACCGCGGCCTCGATCAGGTCGCCGCGGCCCGGTGCGAACGACTCGGTGCGCGCCACCACGAGGTTGTCGTCGGGCACGTAGCGCAGGACGACGAGGAGCAGCACGATCAGGGCGGCGCCGGTGAGCAGGACGAACCCCGCGTAGCTCAGGGTCAGCTTCCACCTCAGGCTGAGCCCGGGTCGGCGTCGTGGGCGAGCCTGCGTCACGGCGCCTCGAACCGGTAGCCGACCCCGGTGACGGTGTGGATGACGGGTGGGTCGCCGAGCCGTCGGCGCAGGGTCGAGATGGTGATCCGCACCGCGTTCGTGAAGGGGTCGGCGTTCTCGTCCCACGCCCGCTCCAGGAGCTCCTCGGCGCTCACCACGCCACCGGCCTCGCTCATCAGCACGTGGAGAACGGCGAACTGCTTGCGGGTCAGCCCGACGTAGCGGTCGTCGCGGTGGACCTCGCGACGGAACGGGTCGAGACGGACGCCGCCGACCTGCAGCACCGGTGGGGCGCCCTGAGCCGGACGGCGGGCCAGGGCCCGCAACCGCACGACCAGCTCGGTCAGCTCGAAGGGCTTCGTGAGGTAGTCGTCGGCCCCCAGCTCGAACCCGGACACCTTGTCGGCGAGGTGCTCGGCCGCCGTGAGCATCAGGATGCGCGGTGACGGGTCGGCGAGCACCAGGCGGCGGGCCACCTCGTCACCGTGGACCACCGGGAGGTCCCGGTCGAGGACGACCACGTCGTACTGCGTGTGCGCGGCCATCTCCAGGGCCGCTCCGCCGTCGAGCGCGACGTCGGCGGCGATCGCCGCGAGCCGCAGGCCGTCCTGGATCGCCTCGGCGAGGAAGGGCTCGTCCTCGACCACCAGAACCCGCATGGCCCGATCGTAGGTCTGCGGGCATGTGGCCGACGTATGCAGAAGTCGAGACGCCCCGACAACACGCCGACGACTGTCCTGGGTGCATGACCCTCCCCGGAACAGCACCTCGACGCCCCCGGCTGCCACGCCGGGCCTGGCCCGTCCTCCTCCCGCTGGCGCCCCTGGTGGCCGGTGCCGCCGTGATGGCCCACCTGGCCGGTGCCTCCGGCCTCGAGCTCCCCGTCGGAGACCGGCACGCCCCGGCGTCGGCGTCGGCTGCGGCCGACGGCGACCTCGGCGGGGAGTCGGTCGCTGTCGACGCCGACGTCCCCGCCCTGGACCGGCTCGACCCGGAGCTGCTCGCCGCCGTCCGCGCAGCGGCGACCGACGCGACCGACGACGGCGTCGAGCTGCGGGTGACCAGCGGCTGGCGCAGCCGCGCCTACCAGCAGCGCCTGCTCGACGAGGCCGTCGCGACGTACGGCAGCCGGGAGGAGGCCGGCCGCTGGGTGGCCGGCCCCGACTCCTCCCGCCACACCACCGGCGACGCGGTCGACATCGGCCCGACCGACGCGGCCTACTGGATGGCCGAGCACGGCGCCGACCACGGCCTGTGCCAGACCTACGCCAACGAGATCTGGCACTACGAGCTGCGCGACCTGGTGGACGGCGACTGCCCGCCGATGCGGCCCGACGGCTCGTCCTGACCCACCGGTCCCCCGCATGGGTAGGGTCGCCGCGTGGCCCCCGACCTCCCCCGGCGCGAGCGCGTCGTGGTCGGCGGCTGGGCCCTCGCGCTGGTCCTGCTCGGCGTCGTGGTGCTCGTCGCCGAGCTGACGCCCGCCGAGGTGCCCGACGGGCCGGCCCCGGCGTGGTGGGCGTGGACCGTGGGGGTGGCGGCCCTCACCGCGCAGGCCCTGCTGCTGCGGTGGCGCTTCCACGCCCCCGACCAGGCGCTGGTCCTGGTCTGCCTGGTCGCCCCCCTGGCCGCGGGCGCGGGCCTGGGCGCCGCCCTCGGGGCGACGACGGTCCTCGTGCTCGTCGCCACCTACCTCCTGGTGGCCGGGACGGCCTGGCCGCGCCCGGTGGCGGCCCTGGCGGCCGGCGCGGCGCTGGTTGCGCTGGGCGAGGTGGTGCGCGCCGCCCGGGGCGAGGGCCTCTCCGCCGGGTCGGTGGGTGCGGCCGTCGTGCAGGGCGTCCTCACCGTGGCGGTCGCCGCGATCGCGGGTGCCGCAGCCGGAGCGCGGCGTGAGGCCACCCGCGCCCGGCGCGAGCAGGTGCGTGCCGTGGCCGGCGAGCAGGCCGCGCTCACCCAGGCCGCCGTGGCCCGGCAGCGCACGGCGATGGCCCGCGAGCTGCACGACATCGCCGCCCACCACCTCTCGGGCATCGCGGTGATGACGGCCGCGCTCGACCGGCAGATCGACACCGACCCCGAGGGAGCGAAGGTGGCCGTGCGTCAGGTGCGTCGGCAGAGCACGGTGATGCTGAAGGACCTGCGCAACCTGGTGGCCCTGCTCCGCGAGGACGACCCCGGCTCCGAGGCGCCCGGGGTCGAGCCCGAGACCCTCGGGGGGCTGCCCCACCTCGTCGACGACGCCGTGGCCTCGGGGCGCGACGTCGTGCTGACGGTGCTCGGCGGTGGGGTCGACCGCCTGGCCGACCTCGACGTCGGGCCCCTCGCGCAGCTCGCGGCCTACCGCACCGTGCAGGAGTCGCTGGCCAACGCCGCCCGGCACGCGCCCGGCGCGCGGTGCGAGGTCGTCGTGGACTCCCGGGAGGCCGCCACCGTGGTCGTCACCGTGCGCAACGAGCGGCCCACCTCGCCGCCGTCCCCGGCCGGTGGGCGCGGGGGCTTCGGGATCGTCGGCATGCAGGAGCGCGCCGAGCTGACCGGGGCCCGCCTGCACACCGGGCCGACCCCCGACGGCGGGTACGTCGTCACCCTCGCGCTCCCCACCGCGACGGAACCACCGGCGGGACCACCGACGGGACCGGACCGGTGAGCGGGGACGTCGTGCGGGTCGTCATCGCCGACGACCAGCCACTGGTGCGTGCCGGGCTGGCCACGATGATCGGCGCCGAGCCCGACCTGGAGGTGGTCGCCACCGTGGCCGACGGGCGGGCGGCGGTCGAGGCCGCCCGGTCGCTGCGGGCCGACGTGGTCTGCATGGACATCCGGATGCCCGGCACCGACGGCATCACCGCCACCGCCGAGCTCTGCGGCCCCGACGTGACCGACCCGGTCCCGGTGCTGGTCATCACGACCTTCGACGTCGACGAGTACCTGTTCGGCGCGCTCGAGGCCGGGGCCTCCGGGTTCCTCCTCAAGGACGCCGAGCCCGAGGCCGTGGTCGACGCGGTGCGTGCGGTGGCCACCGGTCAGGGCACGCTGGACAACTCGCTCACCCGCCGGGTCCTCCAGGAGGTGGTGACCCGGCGGCGCACCCGGCCGGTGGTCGCCGCCCGCGCCACCGACCTGCTCACCCCCCGCGAGACCGACATCCTGCTGCTGCTCGCGCAGGGCATGTCGAACGACGACATCGCGCGTGCGCTCGTGCTGGAGGTCTCCACGATCAAGTCGCACCTCGCTCGGATGCTGCCCAAGATCGGCGTGAAGTCGCGCCTGCAGGCGGTCGTGTGGGCCTACCAGAACGGCCTGGTCAGGGCCGACGGCTGACCCGCTCCCACGCCGTCGGGGGCCACCACCGGGACGCCGCCCGGGCGGGTTGCATCCAAAGGTGGAACCGCCGCAGTTGCATCCTGCGCGGCTCGTGGCCGGGCGCGCGCGTTCCTAGCGTGGACGTCGCCAGCCCACCGAGCCAGGAGCGACCCATGACCGCCACGACCACCGCGCCCGACCCGGGCCACCCGCCGCCGCCGGGACCCGCGATCGCGCTGCACGACGTCCGCAAGACCTACCACAGCGGCCTCGAGACCACCACCGCGCTGGGCGGGGTGTCCCTCACGCTCCGTTCCGGCTCGCTCACCGCGGTCGTCGGCCAGTCGGGCTCGGGCAAGTCGACCCTGCTGCACTGCGCCGCCGGGCTCGACCGGCCCACGAGCGGTCGCGTCGTCATCGGCGGCCACGACATCAGCGAGCTCTCCGACGACGGCCTGACCCGCTTCCGCCGCGACCACATCGGCTTCGTCTTCCAGGCGTACAACCTGATCGGCCACCTCAGCGTGCGGGAGAACGTCGAGCTGCCGCTGCTCCTCGCCGGCCGACGCGCCGACCCGAGCTGGGTGGCGCACCTCGTGCACCGGATGGACCTCGGGGCGCTCCTCGACCGGTTGCCCACGGAGCTCTCTGGCGGCCAGGCCCAGCGCGTGGCCATCGCCCGCGCCCTGGTCACCCGACCCACCGTGGTCTTCGCCGACGAGCCGACCGGCGCGCTCGACTCCGCCACCGGCGCGGCGGTGCTCGACCTGCTGCGCGGCAGCGCCCACGAGCTGGGCCAGACCGTCGTGGTCGTCACCCACGACAGCCGCGTCGCGGCCGCCGCCGAGCGGGTGCTGGTGCTCGCCGACGGCCTGCTGGTCGACGCGCTCGACGCGCCGAGCGCCGAGCAGGTCACCGCCCGCGTGCTGGCGACCGGCCGATGAGCGCCGTGACGTCGCGCGACGCCCCCGGCACCGCCGCTCTGCGCGGGCTCGCGGTCGCCGGCGCCCGCGCCAGCTGGCCCGGCGCGACCGGCACCGCCCTCGTCATCGCCCTGGCCTCGGCCCTGACGACGCTCACCGGCGTCATGGTCGAGTCGGGGCTCCGCGAGCCCGCCGGCGGCGGTGGCCTGCTGGTCGCGCTGGCCTCGTCCTTCGCCGGCACCGCACTGGTCCTCGTGGTCGTCGTCGTCGCGGCCACCACCACCCTGGCCCTGCGCCGCCGACGCCGCGAGTTCGCCCTGCTGCGCGCCGTGGGGGCGACCCGCACCCAGGTGCGGCGGCTGGTCTCGACCGAGGTGCTGCTCCTCAGCGCGGTGGCCGCGCCGCTCGGCGCCGTGCCCGGGCTGCTCCTCACCCGGTGGCTCGACCCGGCGCTGCGCGACGCCGGCGTGGTCGGCCCGGGCTTCGCGTCGTCCCTGTCCCCCCTCCCCGCGCTGGGCGCCATCGCGCTCGTCGTGCCGACGGCGCTGCTGGCCAGCCGGCTCGCCGCGCGGGAGACGGTGCGGGCGGCCCCGACCGCAGCGATCCGAGACAGCGCCGCCGAGGTCACCCCCGTCGGTGGCGTGCGCCGCACCGCGGCCGTGCTCACCGCCGTCGCCGGCCTGGCTGCGGCAGGCACCCCGCTGGTCGTCCCGGGCGTCGTCGGGGGAGCCCTGGCCGCCACCTCGGCGTTCCTGCTGATCGGTGCCGCCGCCCTCGCCGGTCCGGTCCTGGTCGAGTGGACCTTCGCCCACGCCGCCCGGGCCGCCTCCCGGCGCAGCAGCGCACCCACCCGACTCGCGCTGGGCAACCTGCGCGGCTTCTCGCGCCGCCTGACCACCGTCGTCGTCCCGCTCGCGCTGGTGCTCGCCGTCGGCACCACCCAGAGCACCGTCGACCGCGCGGTGCAGCGAGCCGCCACCGAGCAGCTGGGCGCGGCGCTCGGCACCGAGCGCGTCGCGTCCTCCGGCGCCGGCCTCACCCGAGCCGACCTCGCCGCGCTGTCGGCAGCACCCGGCGTCACCGCGGTCGTGCCCCTGGCCGACGCCCCCGCCCAGGTGCGCGTCGACGACGAGGCCGGGCTCCCCGAGAGCCTCGTCTGGGAGGCCACCACCCTGCGGGCGGTCGCGCCGGACGTCGACCCCGCACGCTTCGACCCCGGCGTCTCCGAGGGCACGCTGGCCGACCTGGGCGGCCCCGACACGGTGGCCCTCAGCTCCGACACCGCGTTCGAGACCGGTCGCGGGCTCGGCGACACCCTCACCGTCCGGCTCGCCGGGTCCGAGGTCGGCCTGAGGGTCGTGGCCGTCTACGACCGCGGACTCGGGGTCGGCGGCCAGCTCGTCGGCCCCCGCACCCTGGCCGACCACGGGGTGACCCCGGTCGTGCACCTCGCCCTCGTCGACACCGACGCCACCGCCCCGGCGGCGACCAGCGCCTCCACCACCACGCCCACGCCCGAGCCCACGACCGTGCCCACCGCCGAGCACGTCGCCGCGGCGACCAGCCCGGACGCCGCCGCCCAGCACCTGTCGACACTGCTCACGCTGCTGCTGCTGCTCTTCGTCGGCCTCGGGGCGCTCAACGCGCTGGTGCTCGTCACCGCAGGCCGGCGCGACGAGCTGCGGCTGCTGCACCGCAGCGGCGCGACCTCACGTCAGCTGCTCGCGATGACCGGTGTCGAGGCCGCCGTCACCGGCCTGGCCGCCTGGGCGATCGGCACCGCGGCCGTCCTGCCCGCGGTCGTCGGGGTGAGCGCCGGCCTGCTCGGCGTCGCGGTGCCCGTCGTCGACGTGCCGACGTACGTCGGGCTCAGCGGCGCCGTCGTCGTCCTCACCGTGACGGCCACGCTGCTCACCGCGACCCGCACCGTGCGGGCCGCCACCCGGGTCACCCGGTGAGCCGGTCAGCTCGGGGACGGGGTCAGCTCGGTCGGGCGGTGCCGGCGGAGCGGGCCACCTCGAGCAGGGCCTCGACCTCGTCGTGGAAGGCCTCCAGGATGCGTTCGGGGTCGGGGATCGCCGCCGCGTCGACCTTGAAGCCCACCAGGACGTTGCCGGCGTAGCTGAAGATGCAGGTGCCGAGGCTCTGGTGCCCCGTGCCGGGCACCCACCCCAGGAGCTTGTCGATGCGCACGCCGGCGACGTACCTCGGCTCCCGCGGTCCCGGCACGTTCGTGGTCACGCCCACGGCCTTCGCGGCGAAGAAGCGCGCGAGCACCCGGCCGATGTGGCGCCCGGTGCGCCCGATGCCGTGCATCAGCGCGAAGGTCACCACCGGCTCGGGCGACCGCTTGATCGCGTCCATGCGGCGCTTGGTCTCGGCCAGGCGCGCCGCGGCGGTCCGCAGCCCCGCAGGGGTGCGGAGCAGCACCACGGCGAACCGGTTGCCGAGCGCGGCCTCGAGCGGCTCCCCGAGCGTGCGCAGGTTGACCGGGATCATCGTCACCACGTCGACCGCGTCACCGTCGTGGTGCACCTGGTAGCGGTGGAAGGCGCCGGACAGCGCGGCCACCAGGACGTCGTTGACGGTGCTGCCGGTCGCCTTGGCGACGCGCTTGACGTCGTCGAGCGGGATCGGCTCCGACCAGACGACCAGCTTGGTCCGGCTCGCCACGCCGCTCAGCGCCGTGGTCGGGGTGGTGGCCACCAGCAGCTTGGCCAGGATCCCCGGCACCTGGCCGGCGAGGCCGAGCCCCTTCGACAGGGTGCGCAGGGCGACCGTGGGTCGCCCTTCGGGTGCCTCCTCGGGAGCGGCGGGGGCGGCGGGCTGGTCCGGCTGCTCGTGCGGCTGCTCGTCCGGCTGCTCGTCCGGCTGCTGGGTGACCGGTCCGCCACCGGGGGCGGTGTCGGGAGCGGTGTCGGTGAGGGAGAGGAGCACCTCGGTCAGCGCGATCCCGTCGGCCAGGGAGTGGTGGAGCCGCACGTACATCGCCGTCCCGGTCCGGTGCCCGGTGAGCAGGTGGATCTCCCAGAGCGGCCGGTCCATCGGCAGGGGCGTGCCGAGGTGGCTCGCCACGTAGTCCTGCACGGCGGCGTCGTCGGCGGGAGCCTCCAGCGCGACCTCGCGCACGTGGTCACCCAACACGAAGTCGGCCGCGTCGACCCACCGGGCCCGTCCCCCCGGGCGCCGCGAGCTGGCCGGGCGCTGGCTGAACACGGGGAACCGGTTCACCACCCGCTGCTGCACGACCTGCTCGAGCCGGGCACGGTCGACGGGGCCCGACAGCATGACCAGCGCCTCGATGACCAGGAGGTTCTCGGGGCAGTCGGCAGCGAGCCACAGGGCGTCGACGGGATTCACGATTCGGTTCCGTTCACGAGAGAAGGTCCCCAGATCGGGCGGGTCCAACGGGGCCGGACGACCACGGAGAGACAAGAACCTAACCGGGCCCGCCAACAGGGCGTCGTGGACGAGCACCTGGACCGACGTGGCCCCGCTGTCCCTTCCAGATGACCACTGACGATGGCCGAACGGACAGGTCGGTTCCGGGGACGCGAGCACCCGGGTCGCCCCACACTGGCGTCGTGCCCCACGTGCTCCTGCGACCGGACCTGACCAGCGTGCGCTGGCCGGAGGCCGTGCGGTGGGCGCAGGCCATGGGCTACCTCGTCCGCCGCTCGGCGGCCGACGCACCGCCACCGGAGCCCGAGCCCGGCGTGCTCGACCTGGTCGTCGGCGACGACGGCGTCGTGCTGCGGGCCGTCGTGCACCGGCGCGACCTCCCGCCCGCTGCCCGCGCGTAGGCGCGGCAGGCCCGGGCTGTCGTGGCGATGATCAGCGAGCCGCCGGCACCCAGCGGCTGAGCGCGGCGTCGACGGCCGCAGGCGAGATGGGCTTGCCGAGGAAGTCGTCCATGCCGGCGGCAAGGCAGCGCTCGCGCTCGGCCTCCATGACCCCGGCGGTCAGCGCGACGACCGGGGTGCGTCGCTGGTCGCCCTCGCGCAGGCGGAGCCGGCGGGTCGCCTCGTAGCCGTCGATGCCGGGCATCTGGCAGTCCATCAGGACGACGTCGTACGTCGTGCGCGCCAGCATCTGCAGGGCGGCGCCGCCGTCCTCGGCGATCTCGGTGGTGAAGCCGAGGTGCTCCACGATGCCGGCCGCCACGACCTGGTTGACCTCGCTGTCGTCGACGACCAGGACGTGGCCCCGGTGCCGGGCCGGCATCGCGTCGACGGGAGCCGGCTCCGGGGTCTGCTGGGCCTGCTGGGCGCCGAGGACCCGGAGCAGCGCAGCGCGCAGCCCCGGCAGCGACACCGGCTTGCTCAGGCGCACCTCGACGCCCGCGGCGGCCGCGGCGGCGGCGGAGACGTCGGGACCGGACGTGAGCAGCACGACGCCGGGGCGGGGCAGCCGGCGGGCGCCGATCCGGCCGGCCAGCGCCAGCCCGTCCATGCCGGGCATGCACAGGTCGAGCACGGCGAGGTCGAAGCCGTGGCCCCGCCGCGCGGCGGACTCGAGCGTCTCCAGCGCCTCGGCACCGCTCGCGACGGCCACGGGCGTCATGCCCCACGCCGCGGTCTGGTCGCCCAGGATCCCGCGGTTGGTCTCGTTGTCGTCGACGATCAGCACCCGGGCGCCGGCCAGCTCCTCGGCCGCCGGGGTGGGGACCGTGGCGGTGTCGAGGGCCTGCCGGAGCGGGACGGTGAGCCAGAAGGTGCTGCCCTCGCCGGGCACGCTGGCGACGCCGAGGTCGCCGTCCATCGCCTCGGCGAGACGGCGGGCGATCGCGAGCCCGAGGCCGGTGCCGCCGTAGACGCGGGTGGTCGAGGAGTCGGCCTGGGAGAACGGCTCGAAGAGCCGCTCCGCGTCGTCCTGGGCCAGACCGATGCCGGTGTCGCGCACCTCGAAGCGCACCGTGGCAGTGGGCACGGCGGCACCGGCGGCACCGACCGGCGCCGGCCGCTCCGCGAGGTGCACCGAGACGACGACCTCGCCGTGCTCGGTGAACTTCACCGCGTTGCCCACCAGGTTGAGCAGCACCTGCTGGAGCCGGACGGGGTCCCCCCGCAGGCCGAGCGGCACGTCGGGGGCGCAGTACGCGAGCAGCTCGATCCCCTTGCGCTGGGCGGCGTCGGCCACCAGCCCGACGGTCTGCTCGACCACCTGGGAGACGTCGTAGTCGATGTCCTCGAGCTCGACGTGGCCGGCCTCGACCTTCGAGAAGTCGAGGATGTCGTTGATCACCGCGAGGAGCTGCTCGCCGGCGCCCTTGACCCCCTCCGCGTAGGCGAGCTGGCGCTCGTCGAGCCGCGTGGTGAGCAGGAGCCCGGTGAGGCCGATGACGCCGTTCATCGGGGTGCGGATCTCGTGGCTCATGGTGGCCAGGAACGACGACTTCGCCCGTGACGCCTCCAGGGCGGCGTCGCGGGCCACGACCAGCTCGGCGCGAGCGTGCAGCTCGGACTCGAGCAACCGGGCGGTCCGCACGACCACGAGGCCGATCAGCAGCAGCAGCCCGACCAGCTGGGCCCAGACCAGGCCGTGGTCGTCGCGCCGCAGGCCCACCGTCATCACGGCTGCGGGGACGAGCAGCGGGAGCACGGCGATGGCGAGCCGACGCCGGAGCGTGGCACTCGTCGAAGGCGCGGCCGTCGCGGACGCGGGCCGGTGGGGGGTGCAGGCGGCCAGTGCGAGCAGGGCGCTGCCGGCGACCCATCCCAGGTCGAGCACCCGGCCGGCCGGGCCTGCGTCCCCGAGCGTGAGGTAGGCGAGGTCGGAGGCGAGCCAGCAGCCGGCGCCCGCCGCGAGCCACGCCGAGGTGGTCGACCGGGTGCGCCGGTCGGCGAGCAGCCGGGCGACCAGGGCGAGCAGGACCGCGTCGAGCACCGGGTAGGCCGCGAGCACGACACGCGCCGCCCCCGAGGTGGACTCGTCGGCCACGATCGCGGAGACGGAGATGCCCCAGAAGAGCAGGACGCTGACGACGACCACCGTCAGCGCGTCGACCACGGCCTCGGTGCCGGAGCCCCGCTGGCCGCGCACCAGCAGGACGAGCACGGCCGCGCCGACGCACAGGTAGGAGCCGAGGTAGGGGACGTCGGCCAGGGAGGCGTCGGGCTCCTGGCCCGCCCACTCGTAGCCCTGCCAGGCCAGGTCGCCGAGGGCGGAGAGGGTCACCCCGGCCGCGACCAGGACCGGTCCGCGCCGCCGCCCGGGGGCGGCCCGTCGTACGCCGACCCAGGCCAGCGCGCCGGCCACCCCGACGGCGGCGAGGTAGGCGAGGTCGGCGGGCACGCTCCCCCAGGGCTCGACCAGGTCGACGAGAGCGAGGAGGAGCACCAGCCCGAGAAGGGTGCGCACGACCGGGCTCGCCCACGCGTCGGTCCGCGACATGGTCACCGTCTCCCTCTCACCGGCCATGGTGCCCCACGGCGGCCGCCGTGTCTCGGGTACGACCTCCTCCGAGCCTCGCGCCCCGTGGTCGTCGTCGGGAGGACCGGACCGGACCGGACCCGCACCCGCGCATCGGCACGGCCACGGTGCCGGTGGGGGTGTGTACGGTCGCCGAGGTGACCAGGTCCGCACCGACACCGCCCCCGCTCGACGGGCGGTGCCCGGTCTGTCGCGAGCGCCTGGCCGACGGGGCGTGCCCCAACACCGTGTGCCGCCTGCCCGACCGGGCCTTCTCCCGGCTCTACACGGTCTCGGAGAACGCCGACGAGACGTGGGACCTGATCTACCGGTTCAAGTACGACGAGGAGAAGCAGCTCGCCGAGGACCTCGGCGGCATGCTCGCGGCCTACCTCGACGAGCACCGAGCCGAGCTGCGGCGCTTCGACGTGGTCACCAGCGCGGCCCTCTACATCGGGCCCGAGGCGGTGCGGCTGTGGGACTACCTCGCCCTGGTCCTGGGTGCCGCGGCCCGACGGACGGACGCGAGCTGGCCCTTCGAGACCGACGTGGTCACGAAGACGCGCCCCACGGGCCGCTTCCTCGGCATCGGGGTGGACGAGCGTCAGGCCATCGCCGAGGGAGAGCTGCGGGCCGCGCTCCGCGTCCCGGACCCGAGCAGGGTGCAGGGTCGGCGGATCCTGGTCGTGGACGACGCCTTCTCCGAGGGGTTCACCATGCGTGAGATGGCGCGGACGCTCCTGGCCGCAGGAGCCGTGGAGGTCGCCGGGCTGGTGCTCGCCCGGCGCAAGGGAACCTAGGAGGACCGCGTGGTCACCACCGACCTGTACCTCATCCGGCACGGTGAGGCCGTCTCGAACGTCGAGCCGGTGATCGCCGGGATCCGCAGCGACCAGGGGTTGACCGAGCTCGGCCGGCAGCAGGCGGCGCTCCTCGAGCAGCGGCTGCGCGGCAACCGTCTCGGCGCCGACGTGCTCTACGTGAGCACGTTGCCCCGGGCTCTCGAGACCGGCGCCTACGTCGCCCGGGCGCTCGAGCTCCCGGTGCGGGAGAGCGACGACCTGCACGAGCTCCGTCCCGGGGACGCCGACGGCCTGACCGTCGCGGAGTGGCGCGCCCGGGCCGACCGCGAGGTGCCGCCTCGCGACCCGTACGTGCCCTTCTCCCCCGGCGGGGAGAGCTGGGCCGCTTTCCTGTGCCGCGCCGAGGCCGCCCTGCACCACCTCGTCACCCGCCACGAGGGCCAGACGGTCGTCGCCGTGTGTCACGGCGGGATCCTGGAGGCGTCGTTCCACCTCGCCCTCGGACGGGGCCCCTCCGCGCCGCGCATGGGCACCGACCCGCGCAACACCAGCCTCACCCACTGGCGGCACCGGCCCGGGCAGCAGGAGACCCCCGCGTGGACGCTGGTGTCGTTCAACGACGCCGGCCACCTCGCGGACTGATCGCGCCACCGAGCACCTCGCGGTGGTGTCCCCCGCTCGTGGTCGCGCTCTACCAGCGCAGCTCGCCGTCGTCGTCCTGCAGCGTCCCCGTCGGACCGTCGGGCCCGAGGGTCGCGAGGCGGACCACCGTGCGGGCGCTCTCCTCGACGGGGCGACCGATGCCGAACGCCGCGGTCATGTCGGTGGCGGTGGCGCCCGGCTCGACGGCGTTGAACTTGATGCTCGGCTGCAGCTTGGCGTACTGGACGGTCAGCATGGTGGCCGCCGACTTGGACGCGGCGTAGAGCGCCAGCGGCATCTGGGACTCGGGGCGCTGGGGGTTCGTCACGGCCCAGAACGACCCCATGCTGCTGCTGACGGTGACCACCGTGGGGTTGGCGGAGCGCACAGCAGCAGCGGGAGCGCCGCCTCGGTCACCCGCACCAGCCCGACGGCGTTGGTGTCGAAGGACCGCAGGGCGGCGGCGCCGTCGAGGCCGGTCTCCAGGACACCCGCGTTGTGCACGAGGACGTCGAGCCGCCCCTCGGCCTCGTCGATCCGCGCCAGGGCGCCGCGCACCGAGTCCTCGTCGGTGACGTCGAGCTGCGTGAACCGGGCGCCGATGGCCGCGGCGGCCTTCTCGCCCCGCTCGCTGTCGCGCGCGCCGACGTACACGTCGTGACCCAGCGCGGCGAGCTGCTTGGCTGTCTCGAACCCGATGCCCTTGTTGGCTCCGGTGACCAGGGTGACCGTCATCGATGTGCTCCTAGGTTGATGGCCCCTCGGGGGGCGTTCACGACGCTAGGTGCGGTGGCGGCGTCCACCCAGAGCCCTGCGCAGCCCGGGGTGGGACGGGACCCCCTCAGCGGGGGCCCCGGCGCGACGGGAGCTTCCCGCAGGTCGATCGGGGCGACACGACCGTCCACGAGCTGCGCCAGGAGCAGCCGCCCACCTCGAAGCCGGTCGAGGAGCTCACCCACGTCCAGTCCACGAGCGCCACCCCATCCGCGTCCCGTGCGACGGAATGCCTGCCCTGTTCCGGCTGGCCAGGCCGGCCGGCGCCCCCGACCGGAAGTCGCTGGTGGTCTCGAGCGACCCCGACGCCGTCGAGATCCCGGTGGGCCGAGGCACCGGTCCCGCCGGCCCGGTGGGACGGCGGACCGGTGGGGTCAGGGCCGGGCCCGTTCCTCCCGGCTCGGCTCCCAGCCGCGCTCGGTCCGGACGGCCTCGGCGATCCGCCTGCTGATGGCGCGCAGCTGGCGGGCCTGCGCCTCGGTGAGCGGGTCGAGAACCAGGTGGCGGACGGTGCGCACGTGGCCCGGCGTCGTCTGCTCGAGGTGGTCTCGGCCGGCGTCGGTGAGGACGGCCAGGGTGAAGCGGCCGTCCGTCGGGTCGGGTGTCCTCCGCAGCCAGCCGCGCGCCTCGAGCCGTGTGGCCGCCCGGGACAGCCGGGTCAGCGTGCTGTTCGCGAAGTCGGCGAGCACGCTCATGCGCAAGGTCCCCTCAGGGGCGTCGCCGAGCGCGAACAGGACCCCGTACTCGAAGTGGCTGAGCCCGCCGTCGCGCTGCAGCTGGGCGTCGAGCGCGCCGGGCAGCCACTCCAGGACGGTGGCGACCGCCGACCAGGTCGCGAGCTCGTCGTCGGTGAACGCGTCGGCGTCCTGGGCGGGCTCGGTGTGGTCGGGCGGCACGGCGCGAACCTACCCGCCGTGACTTGCCCAGGAAAGTCGACGGCCAGTACGTTCACTTGACTGAGCAAGTCAACGTCGACACGAGGGACACCACCATGGACATGCAGGTCGCAGGCAAGCGCGCGTTCGTCAGCGGCTCGACCCAGGGGATCGGGTTCGCCATCGCCGCGGCCCTGCTCGCCGAGGGCGCGGAGGTCGTCGTCAACGGGCGGCACCCCGACCGGGTCGACGCCGCCGTCGGACGACTTCGTGAGCAGACGCCGGGTGCGGCGGTGTCGGGGATCGCGGCCGACTTCTCCGACGCCGAGCAGGTCGCCGGGCTGACGGCCGCCCTGGGGGAGGTCGACGTCCTGGTGAACAACGTCGGGGTGTTCGAGGTGCGGCCGTTCGCCGAGGTGCCCGACGAGGACTGGGCGCGGTACCTCGAGGTGAACCTGATGAGCGGCGTGCGGATGTCGCGGCACGTCCTGCCCGGGATGCTCGAGCGGGGCTGGGGCCGCATCCTGTTCGTCGCGAGCGAGTCCGGCGTCGACGTCCCCGCCGACATGACGCACTACGGCGTCACCAAGGCGGGCATGCTCGCCCTGGGCAACGGCCTCGCCAAGCTGACCCGGGGCACCGAGGTCACGGTCAACACCATCCTCGGTGGCCCGACGTACTCCGAGGGCGTCGCCGACGTCGTCGAGCAGGTCGCCACCGCCCAGGGCGTGCTGCCCGAGGAGCTGCGCTCGGCACTGGCGGCGGGCAACCGCACCTCGCTGCTGCAGCGCTTCATCGAGCCGAGCGAGATCGCCCACCTGGCCGTCTACCTCGCCAGCCCGTTGTCGTCCGCGACCAACGGGGCCGCCGTGCGCGCCGACGGCGGGACCCTCACGACCATCGTCTGACCCCCGGAGTGCCGGTCGGCCGGACTGCCGCTCAGCCCGCGCCGAGGGCGGCGAAGATCTGCCCGTACCGCTCCTCCGGGCCGAGCGCGAGCCCGGACTTCACGAACCTCGCCCAGTCGTCGGCCAGCACCTCCTGCGCGCCCGACTCGATCGCGTCGAGACCCGCCGCCGCCAGGTCGGCGGGGGCGATCTTCGGCGCCTGCACGCCCTTGGCCATGTCGGTGTCGACCAGACCCATGTGCACGCCGACCACGTGGGTGCCCTGCGAGGCGAGCTCGAGGCGGGTGCTGTCCGTCAGCATCCAGGCCGCGGCCTTCGACGCGGCGTAGGCACCGGCGCCCGGGGCGGTGAACCAGGACAGCGCGGAGACGACGTTGAGGACGGCACCTCCACCGTTGGCCGCGAGGACAGGGGCGAAGGCGCGGGTCATCTGCAGCGGGCCGTAGAAGTTGGTGTCCATCTCCCGCCTGATGCTCGCCTCCTCGCCGGTCACCAGCGCCGTGCCCGTCGAGATCCCGGCGTTGTTGACCAGGACCGAGACGTCGCCGGCCGCGCGTGCCGCGGCCTCGACCTGGCCGGCGTCCGTGATGTCGAGCTCGATCGGCTCGACGCCGTCGGCCTCGATGGTGCTCACGTCGCGGGCGGCGGCGTAGACCTTGGCGGCCCCGCGCTCCTTGGCGAGCCTCACGAACTCCGCGCCGATGCCCCGGTTCGCGCCGGTGACGAGCACGACCGCACCCTTCAGCTCCATGACAACCCCATTCTGTAGTGACCGCTATTGATTACAGCCCGAACGTACCACGTTCCATAGTGATCGCTACGTTATGATGGTGGCATGGCCGGCCGACCACGCAGCTTCGATCGCGACGCCGCTCTCGCAGCGGCCGTCGAGCAGTTCTGGCGCGAGGGGTACGAGGGGACGTCGGTCGCGTCGCTGACCGCTGCCATGGGCGTGTCGCCACCGAGCCTCTACGCGGCGTTCGGCGACAAGCACCGCCTCTTCGAGGAGGCCTCCGCCACCTACTTCCGACGCACCTGCGAGGGCCTCGACGAGGCGGCCCGGCTGCCGACGGCGTACGACGCCGTCTCGCGGATGTTCCACGACACCGCTCGCGCCCACACCGACGCGGCCACGCCTCCCGGCTGTCTCATGCTGACCGAGCCACGGCTCACCGCTCAACGAGACGAGCTCCACCGCCGGCTCCAGGACCGGCTCGAGCGCGGGGTGCAGGACGGCGACCTCGCACCCGGCACCCGTACCGACCACCTGGCCTCGTTCCTGGTGTCGGTGCTGCGCGGCATGTCCGGCTGCGCCCGCGACGGCGGCACCACCGAGGACCTGCTGGCGATCGCCGACACCGCGATGGCGGCGTTCCCTCCCCCGCCCGGAGGCACCGCGCCGGGCGCGGTCGCGCCCGCCGACGGCGACGCCTGACGCCCGGACGAGCCGGCGACGAGCGGGGCGCAGCACGCCCGCGCCGATGGGGGGAGCGACGGACCCTGAACACGGATGCCGATCTCCCCCACGATGGGGTCCGTGACAGTCACCGGCAACCACCGCGCCCGCCCTGAGAGTGCCGCATGAGCAGGTGGCTGCGCCGACTCCTCCGCCTGGCCGTCGTGGGGGCGGTCGTCCTCATCATGGTCGTCGTCGCCGCCAACGTCGTCGTGGTGGCTCGGACCCAGGACGACGTGACCACCCGGCTCGACGACCTGGATCCTGCCCAGGTGGTCATCGTGCCGGGGTCGCACGTGCGCGACGACGGGTCCCTCGGCCCCGTCGTGGCCGAACGCGTCGAGGCGGCAGTGACCCTGTACCGGGCCGGCACGGTCACCAAGGTGCTCGTGTCGGGCGACCACGGCTCGCACGGCTACAACGAGACCGACGCGATGCGCGACGCCGTGCTCGCAGCCGGTGTCCCCGCCGTCGACGTGTTCACCGACCACGCGGGGTTCAGCACGTGGCACACCATGAGTCGCGCCCGCGAGGTCTTCGACGTCACGACCGCTGTCGTCGTCACCCAGAGCGCCTACGCCGCACGTTCGGTCGACCTCGGCGACGCAGCGGGCATCGCGACGCAGGGCTACGTGGTCCGCGACGGCGGCCGACGCGGGCGCGAGGTGCTCGCGCGTGTCAGAGGGCTCGGCGAGGCCACCTTGCGTCCGAGCGTCGTCGGCGGCCCGATGGTCCCGATCACCGGTGACGGCCGGGCTTCGTGGGACCTCGACACAGACCTACCGCGGCCGCTCGAGCGGTGACTGGTCCTCGGGGTCGGGGTCGCCGACGCCGTCGCGCGAAGGGGGGATCGGCAGGCCCTGAATGCGGCTGCGGATCTGCGCGACCGTTGGACCACGCAGCACCGGGGCCGACCCGGCCCAGCTGCCGGAGATCGCACCGCACACCCACCGTGACCAACAGGAGTGACACCATGCCTCGTACCACTGTCGACATCACCGTCCCGAACCTCTCCGGCAAGCGCGCCGTGCTGACCGGAGGCAGCGACGGCATCGGCCTGGGGATCGCCAAGCGCCTCGCGGCGGCCGGCGCCGAGCTGGTCCTGCCGGTGCGCAACCAGGGCAAGGGCCAGGCCGCAGCCGCCGAGATCCGAGCCGCCGCCCCCGGCGCCACGGTCGTCCTGCAGGCCCTCGACCTGTCCTCGCTGGAGTCCGTGGCCGCCCTCGGTGAGACCCTGCGCACCGAGGGCGCACCGGTCCACCTCCTCGTCAACAACGCCGGCGTGATGACCCCGCCGGCGCGCCAGACCACCGCCGACGGCCACGAGCTGCAGCTGGGGACCAACCACCTCGGTCACGTCGCCCTGGTGGCCCACCTGCTGCCGTTGCTGCAGGCCGGCAGGGCGCGGGTGACCTCCCAGCTCAGCGTCGCCGCGGCGGGCGGGACGATCAACTGGGACGACCTGAACTGGGAGCGCTCCTACGACGGGATGAAGGCGTACCGGCAGTCGAAGATCGCGTTCGGGCTGTTCGGCCTCGAGCTCGACCGCCGCAGCAGGGCCCTCGGCTGGGGCATCACCAGCAACCTCTCCCACCCCGGGATCGCGCCCACCAGCCTGCTGTCCGCCCGGCCCGAGCTCGGCCGCGAGCGCGACACCGGCGGCGTGCGCCTGATCCGTGCGCTGTCCAAGCGCGGCATCCTCGCGGGCACCGTGCAGAGCGCCGGGCTCCCCGCGCTGCTCGCCGCCACCTCGCCCGACGCCGAGGGCGGGCTGCTCTACGGCCCCAGCGGGTTCCAGCACATGAGCGGAGCACCGGCGGAGCAGAAGATGTACGAGCCGCTGCGCGACGAGACGGAGGCCAAGCGCCTCTGGCTGGCCTCTGAGAAGCTCACCGGCGTCACCTTCCCGACCGACCAGGACCCCGGCCAGCCCACCGACCGGCCCGTCACCCGCCTGCCGCAGCACCCCGCTGCCTGAGACAGCCCACGCCGTGCAGGCTGGGCGCCGACCCGCGAGCAGCCTGGACGTACGCCGGAGAAAGAGGCAGACCGTGATCGACCGGACCCAGATGGCGCAGTTCCTGCGTCGTCGCCGCGAGGCGCTGCAGCCCGAGGACGTCGGCATGCCGCGCGGACGGCGGCGCAGGACGAGCGGCCTGCGCCGTGAGGAGGTCGCCGTCCTGTGCCACATGTCGACCGACTACTACTCGCGTCTCGAGCAGGAGCGCGGGCCTCAGCCCTCGGAGCAGATGATCGCCTCGATCGCGCAGGGGCTGCACCTGACGGTCCCCGAACGCGACCACCTCTTCCGCCTCGCCGGGCACCAGCCGCCGGCCCGCGGTCCGAGCAGCGAGCACGTCAGCCCCGGGATGCTGCGGATCTTCGACCGCCTCACCGACACCCCGGCCGAGATCGTCACCGAGCTCGGCGCGACGCTGCGGCAGACCCCGCCCAGGGTCGCGCTCGTCGGTGACTGGACGCTCTACACCGGTCCCGCCCGCAGCAACGGCTACCGCTGGTTCACCGACCCCGCCAGCCGGGACATCTACATTCCCGAGGACCACGAGTTCCTCTCCCGCATGTACGCCGCCGGGTTGCGCGGCATCGCCGCTGTGCGCGGACCCGGCTCGCAGGCGGCCGAGCTGGCCGAGCTGCTGCTCGCGCAGAGCGAGGAGTTCCGCACCCTGTGGGCCGACCACGAGATCGGCCTCGAGCCCGACGAGGTCAAGCGCTTCCAGCACCCCGAGGTCGGCCGGCTCGACCTGAACTGTCAGGTCCTGCTCGACCCCCACCAGTCGCACCGGCTCCTGGTGTACACCGCCGACCCCGGCACCGAGAGCCACGACAAGCTCCAGATGCTCACCGTCATCGGCACCCAGAGCATGTCGGCTCCCTGACCGCGACCTGACCTGACCTGACCCCCCGCCCGGCCTGGCGCGGCCCTGCCCGCGCCCGGCTGCGCCCCGACGCGCCCTGCCGACCGCCCGGACCCGACCGGGCGCTGCGTCGTGGGCCGCCTCCCCCTGCCCACCTGACACCCCCTGTCAGCTCCGCCGACAGGCACCCAGCGCCGACACTGAAGGAACGATCATGACTCGTCTGCTCTACCGACTCGGTCGACGAACGGCCGGCCATCCCTGGCGGACCCTGGCGGCGTGGCTCGGCCTCGCGGTCGCCGCCTTCGTCGCGGCGGGGGCGTTCGGAGGCACCCCGCAGGACGACTTCAACATCGACCGGGCCCCGGCTCAGGCCGGCGTGGAACAGCTGCGCGAGCACTTCCCCGGGTCAGCGGTCGCCGGCAGCTCTGCCCAGGTCGTCGTCCACGACCCTGCCGGCGACGCCGTCGACGACGCCGATGTCGCCGCTCTCACGTCCCGCCTCTCCGACCTCGACCACGCGACCTCGGTGAGCCCACCGCGGTGGTCCACCGACCGTGACACCGCCGTCCTGACCGTGGTGTTCGACGTCCCCGTCACGCATCCCGACCTGACCGGCGGCGCCGGTGTCGAGGCCATGGAGGCCGCGGTGGCAGAGGTGGCCGGCGACGAGCTCCAGGTCGAGCTCGGCGGCGAGCTGCCGAACTCAGGACCGGGCGAGATCGAGGGCACCGGAGAGATCGTCGGGGTGGTCGTGGCGCTCGTCCTGATGACGCTGGTCCTCGGCACCGTCGTGGCCGCCGGCCTGCCGCTCCTGGTCGCGCTGGTGGGGCTGGGGGTGTCGGTGGCGGGGGTGACCTTGCTGGCGGCCGTGACGAGTGTCAGCACCTCCGCGCCCACCGTGGCACTCATGGTCGGGCTCGGCGTCGGAATCGACTACGCACTGCTGCTTCTCACGCGCTTCGTGGAGTACCTGCGCGAGGGAGTGTCGGTCCCCGAGGCAGCCGGACGGGCCACCGCGACGGCGGGCCGCTCGGTCGTCTTCGCCGCAGCGATCGTGCTCGTCGCACTCATGGGTCTGCCGCTGGCCGGGCTGCCGATCTACTCCTCGTTCGGATTCGCCACCGGCATCGCGGTCATCGCGGTCGCCGCCACCGCGCTGACCCTCTTGCCCGCACTGTGCGGGCTCCTCGGCCGACGCCTCCTCCCCAGGCGCGAGCGCCAGGGCCTGCCCCCGCGCCGTCCGCGTCCCCAGCGCGAACCGTTCTCCGCCCGGTGGGCTGTGGCGGTCGGACGTCGACCGATGGTCTGGACGCTCGCCGCCACGTTGCTCCTGATCGCCTTCGCCGCACCGACCCTCGCGATGCGGACCTGGCCACGCGATGTCGCCAACAATCCCGCCGAGTCCACCACCCGCCAGGCCTACGACATCATGGCCGCCGAGTTCGGCCCCGGCGCGAACGGTCCGCTGACCGTCGTGGTGGATCGTGAAGCAGTCGGTGACTCCGGCGTCGCCGCCACCGCGGCGCAGCTCACCGAGACCGACGGGATCGCCGCCGTGGGCGAGCCGCTGGTCTCCCCCGACGGCCAGGTGGCCGTCATCCAGGCGGAGCCGGCCTTCGGCCCCTCCGACGAGCGCACCCCCGACCTGGTCGAGCGGCTGCGCGGCGACCTGGAGGCAGCCGAGGTGACCGGCAGCACCGCCATGTTCTCCGACATCTCCGTCCTGCTCGCCGACCGGATCTGGCTGGTGGTCGGGTTCGTCATCCTGCTCTCGGTCGTCCTGCTCGCCGCCATGTTCCGGTCGGTCGTGGTGCCGGTGAAGGCAGCGCTGCTCAACCTGCTGTCCATCGGGGCCGCCTACGGGGTCGTCACCGCGGTCTTCCAGTGGGGCTGGGGCGCCGACCTGCTCGGGTTCGACGAGTCCGTACCTGTGTCCAGCTTCCTGCCGATCTTGATGTTCGCCGTCCTCTTCGGCCTCTCGATGGACTACGAGGTGTTCATCCTGTCCCGCATCCGCGAGGACTGGCTGAAGACCGGTGATGCCCGAGGCAGCGTCGTACGCGGGCTCGCCGGCACCGGACGCGTCATCTCGACCGCCGCGGCCGTCATGGTCGCCGTCTTCCTGGGCTTCGCGACCGAGTCCGACCTCGTCATCCAGCAGCTCGGTGTCGGCATGGCGGTGGCCATCCTGCTCGACGCCACCGTCGTCCGGATGGTGCTCGTGCCTGCCACCATGACCATGCTCGGTCACCGCAACTGGTGGCTCCCGGGCTGGCTCGACCGCCTCCTGCCCTCCATCGAGGCGGAAACGGTCGACCAGCCCTGGCACGTCGTCCCCGGCGAACCGGAGGCACCGCACCTGAGCTACGCCGCGTCCCGCGGAGCCGATGTCCCGGGCCCCACCGGCCGCTAGCCGCCACGCCGTCGACGGGACGGGTCGCCGCAGTGCGCGACCCGTCCCGTCGAGCCGGTCCGGCTCCGTGCCGAGGCGGTGCTCAGCGGATGGTCAGCTCGCTGATCAGGTCGCCGGTCAGGGTGAACCGGTAGACGAGGTCGGCGACGTTGCCGGGGAAGTCGCCCTCGATGCGGTTGACGACACCCCAGTGGACGTCGTCCTCGCGGCGGGCGGAGACGAGCTCGGTGGTGTAGGTGAACTGGCTCCCGGCGTGGCGGAGGAAGTCGAGCACCCGCTCCGTGCCGCGGAAGGTCTCGTCCTGGTCGACGACGACCGCGTCGTGGGCGAAGGTGCGCAGCGCGGCGTCGGCCTCGCCTGCTGCGTGGGCCGCGAGGAACGCGCGGATCGTGGCCGGGAGCTCTGCGGAGGGGACGGTCTGGGCGGTGGTGTGCGTGGTCATGCGACGACGGTGCTGCCTCCACCGGGCTGAGGGTCGAGCACTGGACCCTCCCCCGGGGAGAGCGTGCAGACTGCGCGGGTGCACGAGCGCCTCGGCATCGGAGAGTTCGCCCGACTGACCCACCTGAGCGTGCGGACGTTGCGCCGCTACCACGAGGGCGGGCTGCTCGTGCCTGCTCGCGTCGACGAGCTGACCGGGTACCGCTACTACACCGCGGACCAGATCCCCACGGCACAGGTCATCCACCGGCTGCGGGACCTCGACGTCCCGCTCGCCACCGTCCGGCGCGTCCTCGACGCGGCAGACCCCGGGGCCCGCTCCGACCTCGTCGCCGAGCACCTCCACCACCTGGAGTCCGAGCTCGACCGGACCCGGGCCGCCGTGCGGTCGCTGCGTCGCCTGCTCGCGCCCGACCCCCCGCCGGTGCACGTCGAGGTCAGACCCGTTCCCCCGACCACCGTCGCCGCCGTCGAGGGCGACGTCGAGCTCGACGACGTCCTGGGCTGGTACGCCGGCGCGATGGCCGAGCTCGACGCGACCGTGCAGGAGCCGGCCGGGACGCCGGGTGGCGTGTACGACAACGCCCTCTTCGAGGTCGGGCGCGGACACGTGCTGGTGCACCGCCCGTCACCGGACCCACCCACCACGGGACGGGTGCACCCGGTGCTGCTGCCGCCCGTCGAGCTCGCGGTCGCGACCCACGTCGGCGACCACGACGACATCGACGTGACCTACGGCGAGGTCGGCGCCTGGGTCGTCGCCAACGCGCTCAGCGTGGCCGGCCCGGTGCGGGAGACCTACCTCGTGGGACCTCGCGACACCGCCGACCGGTCGCAGTGGCGCACCGAGATCGGCTGGCCCGTGTTCTCGGTGGCCGCCCCGGGCCCGGGCTGACCGGTCCGGAGGTCAGCGCCCGGGGCCGGGCGCGTCGCAGCACCCGCACCCCGGTGCGTCGTCGTCCACGAGATGGGGTGAGGAACCGGAGGCGGGTCCGCACCCGCAGGCCTCGCCGCGCCAGGCCTCGAGTCCCTCGCGCACGGCGACGGCGGCGATCACCAGGCCGGCCACGGCGTCGGCCCACCACCAGCCGAGCGCGGCGTTGAGCAGCAGCCCGAGCAGGAGCACCGCGGAGAGGTAGCTGCACAGCAGCGTCTGGGTGGAGTCGGCGACCACGGCACCGGAGCCCAGCGCACGCCCGGTCCGCCGTTGCGCCCACGACAGCCACGGCATCACGGCCAGCGAGAGGCAGGCCAGCACCATGCCGACGACCGAGGCGTCCGGGCGCGCGCCCGTCACCAGGGCACGCACCGACTCGGCGCCGACGTACGCCGCCAGGGCGAGGAACGACACCGCCATCAGCCGCAGCGCCGTGCGCTCGCGCGCCTCGGGCAGCGGACGGCGGAACTGCCACAGGACGACCAGGCCGGAGGACACCTCGACCACCGAGTCGAGGCCGAAGCCGACCAGCGCGACCGACCCGGCCACGAGGCCGGCCGCGACCGCGACGACCGCCTCGACGCCGTTGTAGGCCACCGACGCCCCCGCGAGCAACCGGGCACGGCGCCCCAGGCGGGCCCGGTCACCGGCGTCCACGGCCGTGCCGTGGTGGTGGACCGCCGCGCTCACCGGGCACCCCCGGCGGACGTGGCGTCGCCGACGGCGTCCGCCCCGTGGGTGGCGCACAGCGTCACGGCCTCGCCGGTGAGCGCCAGGAGCCGCTCCGCGGCGGCCCACAGCTCATCGAGCTCCGGGCCGTGCGCGAGGGAGTACACCGAGGCGCGACCCTCGGGGCGCACGGTGACCAGGCCGCAGTCGCGCAGGCAGGTGAGGTGCTTCGAGACCGTCGACTGGGCCAGGCCCAGGTGGGCGGTCAGGTCGACGACGCGGTGCTCGCCCAGCGCGAGGTGCTGGAGGATCGCGAGGCGGGAGGGGTCGCTGAACCCGTGGAAGAGGCAGGCCGCTGCGACGAGACCGCGCGGCGAGGCCGACCTGCGGGTCGCGGCATCGCCGTCGGGCACCATCATCGTCATGCGGCGATGCTGCTTCCCCGCAGCGGCCCCGTCAAGGCCACCGTGGCGGTCGACCTCGCCCACCTGGGGACCTGGGACGCCCTAGCTCCCCACGGCGGCGCGGAGCAGCCGGCAGGTCTCGGCATAGGTCTCCAGCAGGTCGATCGTGCGACCGGCCTCGCGCGCCTCCGCCCACCTGTCGAGGGCCACCCGCACCGTCACGCCGGCCGCCTCGACCGCGACCCTCGGCGCCAGGTCGTCCTCGGCGCCGACGAGGTCGCGGAGCCGGACGACCAGGGCATCGGTGCGTTCTTCGTCGTAGGCGATCGCGGCCAGGCGCAGTGCCGGCTCGTGCTGCATCAGACGGCGTACGCGCAGCAGCAGGCGACCCGGCTCGCTGCGTCCGTCGTCGAAGGCGAGCATCACCTCGCGCCACACCTCCTCGAGCTGGTCGAGGAGAGGACGCGTGGCGACCAGCTGCTGGAGGAGCACCTCGACCCGCTCGTCGAGGTCGACGTGCGGCACCAGGGCAGCGCGTTCCTTGGTCGGGAAGTAGCGGAAGAACGTCCTGGGTGAGATGCCCGCCGCGCGCGCGATGTCGTCGACGGTCGTGCGGTCGACGCCCCGGTCCTCGAACAGGTCGAGTGCGGCGTCGCCGATCTCGCGCTCGGTCTGGCGTCGTCGGCGCTCGCGCAGGGCGGTCTGGGACACAGGTGCAGCCTACGCGGAACAAAGTCAGATACCGTCAGGTTGGCAGTGACTGCCACACCGGCATGCGCCGCCAGCGACCCGACACCAGGAGCCCCGCCGTGACCCCCACCCTCGACGCCGCCCGGACGAAGCGCCTGATCGCGCTGCTCGTCGGCTCCGCGTTCGTCGTCATCCTCAACGAGACGATCATGAGCGTCGCCCTGCCCGAGCTGATGCGGGAGTTCGACGTGGAGGCGACCACCGCGCAGTGGCTGACCACCGCCTTCCTGCTGACGATGGCGGTCGTCATCCCGGTCACCGGGTTCCTGCTGACCCGGTTCCCGCTGCGCACCGTGTTCGTGGCGGCGATGGGCTCCTTCAGCGCCGGCACCCTGGTCGCCGCGCTCGCCCCGACGTTCCCGCTGCTGGTCACGGGCCGGGTCGTCCAGGCGGTCGGCACGGCGCTGATGATGCCGCTGCTGATCACCACCATCCTCAACCTGGTAGAGCCCGAGCGCCGCGGCCGGATGATGGGCACGATCTCGATCGTCATCTCCGTCGCCCCCGCGATCGGCCCGACCGTGTCGGGCCTGGTGCTCGACTCCCTGTCGTGGCGCTGGATGTTCTGGCTCGTGCTGCCCATCGCCCTGGTCTCGCTGGGCCTCGGCGTGAGCTGGGTGCGCAACGTGACCGAGCCGCGCCGCGTGCCCGTCGACGTCACCTCGGTCGTCTTGTCGGCCCTCGCCTTCGGTGGCCTCATCTACGGCCTCAGCAGCATCGGCGAGAGCGCGGCCGGCGACGTCCCGGTCGCCCCCTGGATCCCGCTCGCGGCGGGCGCCGCGGCCCTCGTCGCCTTCGTCCTGCGGCAGACCACGCTGAGGGACCGGGCGCTGCTCGACCTGCGCGCCTTCGCCGTCCCGTCGTTCTCCATCGCGGTCGCGCTCGTGGCGGTCAGCATGATGGCCCTGTTCGGCACCCTGATCCTGCTGCCCCTGTTCCTCCAGAACGTGCTCGGCCTCACCACGCTGCAGACCGGTCTCGTGCTGCTGCCCGGCGGGCTGGCCATGGGCCTGCTGGCACCGGTCGTCGGACGCGTCTACGACCGCGTCGGACCCCGGCCGCTCGTCGCCCCCGGCGCGGCCGTCACCAGCGCCGCCCTGTGGGGCATGACCACCCTGGACGTCGCGTCGGGTCGTCCGGAGGTGATCGCCCTGCACGTGCTGATGAGCATCGGCCTGGCCCTCATGTTCACCCCGCTGCTGACCTCGGCCCTCGGCTCGCTCCCCCAGCACCTCTACTCCCACGGCAGTGCGATCGTCTCCACCCTCCAGCAGGTCGCCGGCGCCGCGGGCACCGCGCTGTTCATCACGGTGATGTCCCGCGGCATCGCCTCCGGCACCGACGCCGGCGCGTCGGTGGTCGACGCCACCGCCGACGGCATCCACACCGCGCTCATGTACGGCGGTGCGATCTCGGCCGTCGCCGTCCTCGTCGCCCTCTTCGTACGACGTCCCGAGGCGCAGGCCGCCGCGGCGCAGCCCGGGCACGAGCGCGACGAGGTCGCCGTTGGCGCCCCCGGCGCGCGGTGACCCTGGTGCCCGGTGACCCTGGTGCCCGGTGCAGGTTCGCCGCCGTCCTGGGCCCACGGCACCAGGTCGCCCGGCGCCTGCAGGCCCTGGAACCCCGGTCCGGCTGGTCGACGAACCGGCGCCACCTCGAGCCGGACTCACGTCTCGTACGAGCGACCCTCAGCCGTAGCAAGCGCGGTTGAGGGCCACGAGGAACTTGCCGTCCACCGTGCCTCCGGCGCGGAGGTACTCGCCGATCGATGCCATGGCCAGGTCTCGGCGCTGGGGAATGCGGTCCCTGTCGGCCGCTGCCAGGAAGGCCGGCATCTCCTCGCGCGTGCGATCGGTGCAGTACACCGGCGCGCCCGGTTGTTGGCGCCAGGACCCAGCGAGGGCCCCGGCATCGACCGCGTCGAAGCCGGTCTGCTCGACCAGGAACATCGCGAGCGACCGATGGGCGTGATCGTCAGCCGCGACGGGGATGGCCACACGGCGTGGGTGACCCGGTTCCGTGGCCTTGGCGTCGAACGAGTGCGAGGTGATCGCGTTCCACGCCTTCGCGACGGGGCGGGCGAACAGATCGGTCAGCCAGACGCTCTCGACCTGCCCCTCGTCGAAGTCCCGCATCGCGCCGTCTCGCATCGGGTAGTAGTTGGACGTGTCGATGACCACCGCGTCCTCAGGGGCCGATCCCACCAGGGCCGCGATGTCCTCGTTGCGGTTCATGGGCACCGAGACGATGAGCACCTCGACCCCGTGGGCGGCCTCGGCCGCCGCCACGGCGCGCGCTCCGGTGCTCAGGGCCGCCGCGGCGACCGTCTCTGGACCGCGCGAGTTGGCGATGACGACGTCGTGCCCGCGGCGGCTGAGGCGTCGGGCGATGGTCGAGCCGATCGAACCCGCTCCGATGATGCCGATCTTCACGGGTTCCTCCTCGTAGTTCTCGTTCATCGTCACCTGGCCCCCGTCTGGCGGACCGCTTCGTCGGCACCTGACGCGCCGCCGATCGGCTCGTCTTCGACCGGCCCAGCAGCGCCCAGCGCGCCAGTGGCCGTCCCGTCGGCTGCGGTGGTGTCGGGCGCCGAGCTCGGCGTCCGGTTGACGAAGAAGGCGCCCAGCAGGACGACCACGCCGATGGCCAGGGCGGTCAGGAAAGCGGCGTGCGCGGCGGACGTCGCCTGACCCACGTCGAGCACGCCGGCGTCGCGGGCACCGGATCCGATGGTGTAGGCCGAGATGAACACCGCACCGAAGGCGGCACCGGCGAGCTGCTGGGCGGCAGCGAAGGCCGAGGCGCCGTGCGGATAGAGCTCGGGGCGCAGGCCGCTCATCGCACTGGTCGTGAGCGTCGCCCACATCGCGGCCTGCGCGCTGGTGAACACCAGCCACGCGACGATCAGCGTGACCACGCTGGTGCTCTGGTCCACCCGGCTGAGGAACCACAGGACGGCCAGCCAGATGACGGCAGCGGGGACCAGCAAGGGACGTGGGCCGAGGCGGTCGTACGCCCGGCCGCTCACCGCCGCGAAGATCGGGATCGCCACTCCGCCCGGGACGAGGAAGAGGCCGAGCTGGAGGATGCTCAGGCCGGTGACGTTGGTCAGCACCAGCGGCAGCACGACCAGCAGGCCGATCGCGTTGCCCGCGACGAGGAGCATCACCAGGAGGGGCGCGGTGAACGACCTCGCGAGGAAGATCCGCATGTCCAGGAACGCGTCGTCGCGGCGTTGCAGCGGGATCTGCCGCAGGACGAACGCCACCAGGCCCGCCAGACCCACCGCGATCGGCAGGTACGGCGTGATCGGGGCGTGTCCGGAGGACGCTTCACCGATCAGGGAGAGTCCGTAGACCAGGCCTCCGAACCCGAGTGCGGACAGCAGCAGCGACGGCACGTCCAGGGCCACCGGCTCCGGGGTGGTGGTGTTGCGCAGCTTCCAGGCACCCAGGACCAGGGCGGCGACCGCGAACGGCAGCATCAGGATGAACAGCCATCGCCAGCTCAGCGTCGACAGCACGAGACCTGACAGGGCCGGCCCGACCGCCGGCGCCACGGCCGGGACGGCCGTGGTGATCGCCATCATCTGGCCGCGGCGACCGACCGGGACCAGACGCATGGTCGTGGTCATCAGCAGGGGCAGGAAGACGGCGGTGCCGGACGCCTGGACGACCCGGCCGAGCACCAGGACGCCGAACGTCGGCGCGGTCGCGGCGAGCGTCGTGCCCAGGATGAACAGCGACATCGCGACCAGGAAGATCGTGCGCATGTGGAACCGCCGCATCACGAAGCTGCTGGCCGGGATCAGCACGGCCATGGTCAGCAGGAAGCCGGTCGTGACCCACTGCCCGGTGCTCGGGGTGACCCCGAAGTCCTCGATCAGCGTCGGGAGCGCGACCCCGAGGAGCAGCTCGTTGAGGAAGACGATGAACGTCGAGACGATCAAGATCCCGATGACCAGGGCGACACCCGGCGGGAGCCGTCCATCGGGGTCAGTCGTCGGGCTCGCTGCTGCGGAGTCGGGTGGCGATGTCGTCATGGTGATGTCTCTCTTCGTGTTCGGGGTGGGCCGACCGGTGGCGCAGCGGCGGGGCACGGTCGAGCCTCGTTCGGGGGTGGTGGCTGGAGGGGCGCCGGGCGCAGTCGGCGGCGCGGTCAGTGGTCGGGCAGCGCCTGGAGGCGCGGGTCGAGGCCGTACTGCTCCGGGATCCCGAGGTTGTCGCGCAGGGTCTGTCCGGCGTACTCGCCCGGGTAGAGGCCCCGGGCGCGCAGGACGGGGACGACCTCGTCGACGAAGGCGTCCATGCCGGACTCGGCGAGGTCCGGGATGACCCAGAACCCGTCGGCGGCCTCGGCGTCGAACCACTCCTGGAGGTGGTCGGCGGCGAGCTCGGCCGGACCGACGACTGTCGGGTGGAAGTCGATGACGCCGTGGGCGAGGACGTCGCGCACGGACCATCCCTGTCGTGCCACCCGCAGGGCGATCTCGGACCTCGGGTCGACGGGTGCCGCGAAGGCGCGTGCGAGCTCGCCGGAGGTGAGGGGGTCGTCCAGGCGATCGGGACCGAGGTGCAGCCCGAGCATCTGACCGAGCATCTGCACGCGGGCTGCTGGTGCCTCGCCGGTCACGGCCAGTCGGCGGTCCAGCCCCTCGCGGACCGACGGCGCCACCGTGGTCATCAGACCTGGGAAGTACTTGACCTCGTCGGGGTCGCGGCCTGCGCGACGTGCGGCCTCACGCACCATCGCGCGCTGCTGATGGGCCTCCTCGATCGTCCAGACCTCCGCGATGAACCCGTTCGCGTAGCGGCCGGCGAGCTCGAGCAGGTGCGGGCTCGGTCCCCCGGCCGTGAAGACGACCGGCTGTCCTTGCTCGGACGGCGGGATGGGCAGCGGACCGCGGGCCGCCACGTGCTCACCCTGGAGGTTCACCGGGCGCAGCTTGGCCGGGTCGAAGTAGCGTCCCGAGTCGCGGTCGCCGATCCAGGCGTCCATCTCCCAGCTCCCCCACAACGCCTGGACGACCTGGATCGTCTCGTGCGCCCGCTGGTACCGCTCGGAGCGGCCGGCCACCGGCTTCCCGTAGTTCGCCGCAACGGCCGGGTCGCTCGTCGTCACGGCGTTCCAACCCGCGCGTCCGTGACTCATCACGTCGAGGGCCTTGAACTGGCGCGCCAGGTTGTAGGGCTCCTGGAATGTCGTCGACCCCGTCGCCACGAGGCCGATGTGCGAGGTCTCGCGCGCGACCGCCGCCAGGGCGAGCATCGGGTCCATCGTCATGCCCAGGCCGGCACGCTCTTCCCCGCCCCGCACGGCGGCGAAGTCCGGGAGGAACATGAAGGAGAACCCTCCGCGCTCGGCCGACCGCGCGACACGCACCTGCGCATCCGTGCTCGCGAAGCTGTACGGATCGACCCCGGGTGCCCGCCAGGCGTTGACCAAGCCCCCGTAGCTCGATCCGAGCATGCCGCCCAGGATCATCTGACGGCCGGTCATGCTCCGGGCCTCGCCGGCGGCGCGGCCTTGTCCCTCAGCAACACGTGCATCTCCTCGACTCAACGAAACGGGGTCATCCCCCGTATCGCAAACAGGGGGAGCCCCCAGTTATTCCGAGGACGCACCGGACGAGGGTCAGCTCACGCGGACCAGCCGTCCCTCAGCAACTCCCTGAGGTGCTGCCGCGACCTGCGGTCGGCCATGGAGGCCCCCCTCAACCAGCTGACCGCCAGCGCCCCCAGGAAGAGATCCCGGCCCCTGACCCCCGGGCGCGCGTGGCCGTCCTCCTGCGCAGCGCGCAACAGTCGGTCGGACGACTCGACGAACCCCACACAGGTCGTGGCCAGCGGGTTGTGCTCCTCGAGGAACGCACTGCGCAGGGGGCCCGGAAGGCCCTCGTAGGCACCGAAGAAGTCCTCCATCGCCACGAGCCACGCCTCGAGAGCGGCGCCGCTGTCGCTCATGGCCTCGATCCGCTCGATCTCGGCCTCGATCTGGGTCGCGCGGCGTTCGAGGACCTCGGCCAGCAGGGCGTCCCTGCTCGGAAAGTGCCGGTAGAGGGTGGCTGACCCGACGCCGGCGTCTCGAGCGACGGCCTCCAACGAGGCCCCGACACCATCGGCTGCGAAGTGGCGCTCGGCCTGCGCGAGGATCTCCGACCTGTTGCGCTCGAAATCGGCCCGTGGTCGCCGCGCGCGTGCCTCGGTGGCCACAGGCATCTCCTCATCGCTGTTGCGACGGACCCGTGGGGCGACCGGCGGTCGTCGGCACGACCCGGTCGGGCCTCGTGCCCAGTTTACCGTCGGGCCGGGTGTTGACGGACGCGCAGGCCCAACCGGCCGTCACCCAGCCAGCCACAGCCGAGCAGCCACGAGCTCCCCGACCAGCACCTCGGTGAGCAACCGGACGTCGTCGGCGTCGTCGCCCGGGTAGCGCAGGGTGCAGGCCGCGTCCTCCAGCTCGCCGCCGACCGTGACCACGGTCGTCGAGCGGGGCAGGGTCCACTCGAGGATGCCCGCGTCCCAGCCGGAACCGGCGAAGGAGAGCAGCCGGTAGTCGGTGTTCTTGGTGAGGTAGACGTCCACGTGCGCCCAGTCGCCGGTCTCGCAGGCGACGGCGGCGCGACGCGGGCCCTCGCGGAGCATCAGCGCCGCCTGCTGGGCAGACGACAGGCGCCGGGCCGGGGCGACCACGTGGACGCCCGCAGGTCCGTCGAGCAGCGACGTCACCTCCGGGAGCCAGGACGCCTGCGTCGACAGCAGGTGCGAGGTCGCGGTGGCCGAGCCCAGGACGGTCGACACGAGGGGGTCGAGGGCGTCGCCGAGCAGGTGGGCCTCGAGGGCGAGCAGCAGCACCAGCGTGTGCTGGAACGACCGGCACGCCACCCCGCCCTCCTCCACGCCCGCCTCCATCGCGACCACCATCGAGCAGCGTGACGCCAGCTCGGAGCCAGGTGTGTTGGTCAGCGCCACGACGGTCGCGTCCGGGTGCACGCGGCGCAGTGCGTCGAGGGTCTCGACCGAGCCGCCGCCGGCGGAGATCGCGACCACGAGGGTGCCCTCGCCCCAGGCGGGCAACAGGTCGCTGCTGGCCAGCTCGGCAACGGCGACGAGGCCCCTCGCGCGCATCCGGGCGGCGGCGACCGATGCGGCGTACGCCGAGGAGCCCATCCCGACGAGCACGACGCGCGAGGGCCCGGGATCCAGCCCCGCCCACGGATTCCCCCTGCCGAGCACGGCGGCGAGGTCGCGCAGCGCGGTCGGCTTGCGCTGCACGTCGGTCAGGAAGGCCGAGGGTTCCATCAGGACTCCGTAGCGGTCAGCGGCAGCAGCGCCGGGAGCGCCGCCTCGGGAACGTAGGACCAGCGCGGCAGGTGCACCGCGGCGTAGCTGAACTCGCGGCACACCTGCCGCAGCCGGAAGCCGCGCACGAGTCCGGGCTGGTGCAGCGCCGGACGGCCGTGGGCCGCGACGGTGGCGGCGTACGTCGACACGAACGCCTCCTCGCACGCGTCGGCGGCGGCTGACGCGGTGGCGAGGTCGTGGTGCGGCTCGTGGCGGCGCAGCACCAGGGCGGCGTGCTGGATCGACTGCGCCAGCCCCGCCACGTCGAGGGCGGGGGGCTGCGGAAGCAGCCGCTGCGCGAGGGGGACGACAGGGTTGCCGTCGAAGTCGGTGACGACGTAGGTCGCGCCCGGGCCCGCACCCTGCCGGAGCACCTGGCCGACGTGGAGGTCGCCGTGCACGGGCAGGAGCGGCGAGCCGCAGGCGGCCGCGGGAGGCCGGGTGCCGGCGCGGACCGCGGCGGCCCGCCGGGCCAGCACCTCGTGCGGCTCGCCCGATGTCACGGCCAGCGCCTGCTCGAGGTCGCGGTCGGCGCCGGCCTCCCAGTCGGCGAGGTCGTCGCGAGTCGCCTCGTGGACGCCGTCCGCGGCGAGGGCGACGTGCAGCCGCCCGACCAGGTCGCCGAGCCGGTGACCGGTCTCGCGGACCACCTCGGTCGAGCCGTCGAGGACGGCGTCACGCAGGTCGTCGACGGCCCAGGTCCACCCGTCGAGCGCACCCGAGAGCAGCGTGTCGACGGTCGCCAGCAGCCGGGGCGCGTCGTCCCCGCTCGCGCGCCACTCCAGCAGCCCCCAGGGCGCGGGCATGCCGTCGAACCCCTGCCGCCGCAGCGCGTCCACGACCGTCGGCGCCGGGTGGGGCCCGGGCTCGGCGGCCCGGAACCACTTGACCACCGCCTGCTCCCCCACGACCACGGACTCGTTGGTCTGGTCGACGCCGACCGACCGCTCGCCCGACACCGCCGTGTGCGCCCAGGTGGTGACCTGGAAACGCCCCAGCCGACGGGTGCCCCCGCCGAGCAGGGCGACCAGCGCGGTGGCCGCGCCGTCCCCGCTCGCGGCCCGGCGGTCGGCGTCGACGACCCACGGCACGGGTCGCGGAAGGCCGTCGCCCTCGTCGGCGAGGAGCAGGACGAGGCCGGGGGCGAGCGGCAGGCGGTCGAGGACGATCACCTGGGCGTCACGTGCGGGAAGCCACGTGCTCGAGACCGACCCGCTCGATGACGGCGGCTCCCACCTCCAGGCCGTCGCGTGCCCGGATCCGCTCACCGAGCGCGGCCATGGAGGCACGCAGGTCGGCGTCGGCGAGCAGCCGGTCGATCGCGCCGGTCAGCTCCTCGTCGGTGAAGTCGTAGGTCGCCAGCCGGACGCCGAAGCCGAGCTCGTCCACCCGCTGCGCGTTGTCGTACTGGTCCCAAAACAGCGGCAGCACGACCATCGGCTTGCCGAAGTGCAGCGCCTCGGTGGTGGTGTTGTTGCCGCCGTGGGTGATGACCAGGTCGACCTGGGGGATGACCTTCGTCTGCGGCAGGGACTGCTCGCCCACCATGTTGTCGGCCAGGGTGATCAGGTCGGCCTGCGGTCCCTTGCTGACGATGAAGCGGTGCCGGCTGCGGCCCAGCACCTCGACCAGCCGCTTCATCAGGTCGACGTCGGCACCGCCGAGGGACCCGAGCGAGAGGTAGATCAGGGCGCTGCCCTCCGGGCGGTCGGCGACCGCGGCCGGCACGTCGTACTCCTCGTCGGTGAGCCGGACACTGGAGTCCAACCGCGTCCACGACCGGTCCAGCGGACGCTCTGCGACGTAGTCGGCCTCCTCGGGGAACACGTAGAGGTTGGCGGCGTTGTCGCGCGGCATGAACTCCAGGTCGGGCAGGGGTGCGGCGCCCTGCTCCACGACCCAGGCGTTGAAGGACTGCCACAGGTCGCGGTGGGTCCGGTCCAGCTCCTGGCGGTAGGGCGCCCAGCTGGCCGGGTCTGCCTGCGCGAGGCCCGAGAGGCCGGGGGCCACCCCGGGGCCGGGCACCTCGAGCGGGTTGCAGGAGACGATCCGGACGAACGGGGCGCCACTGGTCGTCAACGCGGGGAACAGCACGACGTTGTCCTCGACCACGACGTCGGGCCGGACGTCGGCCAGGATCGCCCGCAGGGCCGGCTCGGCGTACTGCGCCCCGTCGATCAGCGCCTGGTAGGTCGGTCGCACGAAGGTCTCGAGCTGCTCGGTGGTGCTCTTGCGGAACTCCGGTGCGGTCTCGGCGATGAAGTCGGTCCAGAACTGGCCCGCGTCCTCCTCGCCGGCGCCGGGGTCGGGCGCGGCGAGGTCGATCAACCGCTCCTCGAACCCGAGGGGCGCGAGCCGGCCGGCCCAGGACGACTCGGAGGCGAAGACCACCCGGTGCCCGCGCTTGAGCAGCAGGTCGCCGAGCCCGATGCACTGGTTGGTCGGCCCGTACGCGGACTCGGGGAGGAACAGCACGGTCAGCTGGGTCATGCGGGATCTCCTGCATCGGGGACGGTCGGGTCGGGCTGGTCGAGCGGGTGACCGGTCGCGAGCCGGGCGTAGTCGAGGATCAGCTGGGTGGCGACGCCGTGCCCGATGGTCGCGTGCCGAGCCACCATCCGGTAGCCGTAGGCGTCCTCGAGGGCGACGATGTTGCGGGCCACGGTCTGGGACGGCTGGGCCAGCGTGAAGACGCCGGAGGCGGCCCCGTCCTCCAGGATCACCTGGTACATCGCGACCTGGCGGTCGTAGAGCGACGTGAGCATGGCGGCGTAGCGCGGGTAGCGACCGGCGGCGCCGCCCAGCTCGCACAGCAGCCGGACCGCCTCGTCCTCCGAGTCGCGCGGGAGGCCCGAGGCGATGGTGACGACCAGCTTGCGGTCCGGGGTGATCGGCCCGCTGATCGCCTTCAGCCGCTGGTCGTAGAAGCGCTCCATTCCGGCCCGGTTGGCCTCGACGAGCAGCGTCTGGATGTCGGGGAAGTGGTAGAGGATCGCGCCCGAGGTGAGGCCGGCGACCTGAGCGACGTCCTTGAGGCGCACGTCGGCGCCGTGCTCGGCGACCGCCTTCTGGGCGGCGGCCAGGAGATTCTCACGGCGCTCCTTACGACCGACTGCCATGGCTCTCCTCGAGTCGGCGGGCTGTCGGGAGGAGCCTGCCAGGTCAGTTCCGAAAATTGAAGATGTGTTCAGTGAACGGGGTGTTTCGGTGCGAAAAGACTGTGTTTCGGCCATTGCGTTCCCTGAACTTAGGTGCAAGGTTCTCGGGTCAAGGCGACCCGCACCGAGGTCAGATCACGTTCCCCGGGCCCTCGGCCCGAGACCGGAGAGAGCCATGAACACCAGCATCCGCCGTCCCCGTCGCATCGCGGCCGCGGCCGTTCTCGGGACCGCTCTGACCCTCGTCGTCGCGGGCTGCGGAGGGGACAGCGAGTCCGCCGCCGAGCCCAGCGAGCTCGACCCCGAGGCCGACCTCAGCACGCAGACCATCGTGGTCTCCAACTGGGACGCCTACATGCCCGACGACATCGCCGACGTCGTCAAGAAGGAGACCGGCGCGACCGTCGAGGTGACCTCGCACGCCACCAACGAGGACATGGTCGCCAAGGTCACCGGGTCCGGCGGCGAGGGCCTCGACGTCGTCTTCGGCTCGCAGCCCTACCTGGAGGCACTCGCCAGGGCCGGGATGCTCGAGCAGCTCGACACCGAGTTCCTGGACAACTGGGGCAACCTGGAGCCCGCGGCCGTCGAGACCGCCGAGGTCGACGGCGACGCCTACTGGGCGCCGTACACCTGGGGCACCACCGGGATCTGCTACCGCTCCGACCTCGTCGACGAGGCCCCGACCAGCTGGTACGACCTGCTCGAGCCGACCGCGGCCAACCAGGGCAAGGTGACGATGATGGGCACCGAGCGCTGGGCGATGCTGCCGGCCCTCAAGGCCCTCGGCTACTCGGTGAACACCACCGACGAGGGGGAGCTCGCCGAGGCCAAGGACCTGATGCTGGCCGCGAAGCCGAACCTGCTGGCCTACGACGACACCACGTTCTACGAGCGCCTGATCAGCGGCGAAGCCACGATGACCCAGGCCTGGGACGGGTGGTGCAACTACGGCACCGCCGAGGACGAGAACATCAAGTTCGTCGTGCCCGAGGAGGGCTCGGACCTGTGGACCGACGGCATCGCGGTGCTGAAGTCCTCGGAGAACAAGGAGGCCGCCTACGCCTTCATCGACACCATCCTCGAGGCGAAGACGCACGCCTGGGTCGAGGAGAACATCCTCTACAACATCCCCAACCAGGCCGCCCTGGCCGAGGTGCCGGCCACGCTGACCAAGTCCTACGACACGCTGGGCGCCCGTCGTGAGGAGATGCTCGCCGGGGAGAACATGACCGACGTCGGCGACGACGCCGCTGCGCTCTACAACCAGATCATCACCGAGGTCACGGCGTCCTGATGTCGACCAGCCCGCACGGCGGACTCGGGGCGCGGCTGCGCCGCGGCGTGGAGCCCGCCGTGCTGCTGGGCCCGGGCCTGCTGTTCTACGCCGTCCTCGTGGCGGTGCCGGTCGGCCTGGTGACCGGCTACATGTTCGCCCGTCGTGGCCGCTTCGGGGGCGTCGAGTGGGAGCTCGGGTTCGACAACTTCGCCCGCGTCACCGACTCGGTCTACCTCGAGGTCTTCCGCGAGTCCCTCGGGCTGGCGCTCCTCGCCACCCTGATCGCGCTGCTCATCGGCTACCCCACGGCGTACGCGATCGCCAAGCTGCCGCCGCGGTGGCGGACGGTGGCGCTGGTCATGGTCGTGGTGCCGTTCTGGACGAACTTCCTGATCCGGGTCTACGCCTGGATCGTGCTCCTCAACAGCCAGGGCCTGCTCAACGACCTGCTGGTCGGGCTGGGGATCGTCGAGGAGCGGTTCACCCTGCTCTACACGCCGGGTGCGGTCGTCGTCGGTCTCGTCTACTCCTACCTGCCGTTGATGATCCTGCCGCTCTACGCCGCGATCGAGAAGGTGGACGACGGGCTGCTCGAGGCCTCGACCGACCTGGGCGCCGGGCGGGTCAGGACCTTCCTCGGCGTCCAGCTGCCGCTCACGCTGCCCGGCATCGTCACCGGATCGATCCTGGTGTTCGTCCCGAGCCTGGGCAACTTCGTCGTGCCCGAGCTGCTCGGCGGCGGCAAGACCGTCATGGTCGGCAACCTGATCCGCGACCAGTTCCTCAAGGCGCAGGACTGGCCGTTCGGGTCGGTGCTCGCGATGATGGTCGTGGCCCTGCTGGTCCTGCTCTTCCTGGGCCAGGCGTGGGTGACCCGGCGCGTCGAGGGCGGTGCTCGTGCCTAGCCGCGCAGCCGGGCGCCGTACCGGGCTCGGGTGGCTGTGGCTGCCGCTGGTCCTGTGCGCGCTCTTCCTCTACCTGCCGATCCTGGTGCTGGTCGCGATGTCGTTCAACGGCGGCGGCTCGGCCTACACCTGGGACGGCTTCAGCCTCCGCTGGTACGGCGAGCTGGCTCGCGACAGCGACCTCGTCCAGGCCGTGGTCACCTCCCTCGGGATCGCGGCCGGAGCGACGGTGGTCGCCACCGTGCTCGGCACCCTGCTCGCGGTCGGCCTCGCCCGCTACACGCGGTCCAAGATGCTCGAGGCCGCCGCGATGGCGCCTGCGATCCTTCCCGACCTGGTGCTGGCGATCGGGCTGTTGGCGTTCTTCTACGCGGCCGGCATCCCCAAGAGCGCGCTCACCATCATGCTCGCCCACGCCGCCTTCGGGACGGCCTTCGTGGTCGCGGTCGTCCGGTCCCGCCTCGCCGGCTCCGACGCCGCGCTCGAGGAGGCCTCCCGCGACCTCGGTGCCGGCGCGCTCCCGACGTTCGTGCTCGTCACCCTGCCCTCGATCGCCCCCGCTGTGGTCGCCGGCGCGTTGCTGGTCTTCACGCTCTCGCTCGACGAGTTCGTGATCGCCTACTTCACCGCTGGGCCGACCACCCGGACGTTGCCGATCAACGTCTACGCGATGGTGCGCACCGGCGTCACTCCCGAGATCAACGCCCTCGCGACCGTGCTCGTCCTCATCAGCGTCACCGTCGTCGTCGTGGCCGCGCGAGCGGTGCGCAGAACGGAGAAGTCATGACCACCACCCCCCTGCTCGAGGTGCGCGAGGCGAGTCGGTCCTTCGGCCACGTCCGCGCGCTGGACGCGGTCTCGCTGACGATCGCGGAGAACGAGTTCTTCGCCCTGCTCGGACCCTCCGGCTGCGGCAAGACGACACTGCTGCGCTCGATCGCCGGCTTCGAGCACCCTGACAGCGGCGCGGTCCTGCTCGGTGGTGCCGACCTGTTGGCCCTGCCGCCCCACAAGCGCCCGGTCAACCTGATGTTCCAGTCCTACGCGCTGTTCCCGCACCTCTCGGTCAGGTCCAACATCGCCTACGGGCTGAAGCGGGAGAAGCTGCCGAAGGCACAGGTGGCGGAGCGCGTGGCCGAGGTGCTGGAGACCGTCGGGCTGCAGACCATGGCCGACCGCCGCCCGGCACAGCTCTCCGGCGGTCAGCGGCAGCGGGTCGCGCTGGCGCGGGCCATCGTGAAGCGGCCCCGCCTGCTCCTGCTCGACGAGCCGCTCTCGGCCCTCGACCGCAAGGTCCGCGCCGAGATGCAGCTCGAGCTCAAGCGGCTCCAGCACGAGGTCGGCATCACCTTCGTCGTCGTCACCCACGACCAGGAGGAGGCCATGTCGATGGCAGACCGGATCGCCGTGCTCGCCGAGGGGCGGGTCCAGCAGGTCGCCTCACCGCTCGACCTCTACCGCAACCCGGCCAACCTGTTCGTCGCGGACTTCATCGGGACCAGCAACCTGCTGGCAGGGCCGTCGGACGGCGAGCGGCTGATGGTCCGTCCCGAGGACGCGCGACTGGTCGCGCCCGGCGAGGGCACCCTGGCCGGCACGGTCGTCGACACCCAGTTCCAGGGCGGTACGTCGACCGTCGTGGTCGAGGTCCCCGCTCTCGCCAAGCCGTTCCTGGTCTCCGAGCCGGGTCCGACCCGCGCGGTGCGCGGCACGTCGGTGGGGCTGGCCTGGGACCACTCCGTGATCGTCGGGGAGGGTCTCGCGTGAGCGACGTCCTCGGGGACGCCCGGCCACTGCCGGTCTGGTGGGAGGGTCGCGACACCGGCCCCGTCAGCGAGCCTCTCGCGGGCGAGCGGACCGCCGACCTGGTGGTCGTCGGCGCCGGCCTGACCGGGCTGTGGGCCGCGATCCACGCACTGGAGGAGGAGCCGGGCCGCGACGTCGTCGTCCTGGAGGCCTCCCACGTCGCGGCCGGCGCGTCCGGCCGCAACGGCGGGTTCCTCGCCGAGTCGCTGACCCACGGTCTCGCCCACGGCGTCGCCACCTGGCCCTCCGAGCTGCCCGAGCTGCTCCGGCTCGGTCGCGCCAACGTCGCGGAGATCGACGAGTTCGTGGACCGCGAGAAGGTGGACGCGGACCTGCGCCTGTGCGGCAAGACCGCGATCGCCACCCGCCCGCACGAGGTCGCGGCGCTCCGGGCCGCGCACGAGCTGAACCTCCAGCACGGCGAGGAGTCGACCTACCTCACGGCCGAGGAGGTGCGCGCCGACGTCCACTCCACGTCCTACCTGGCCGGCGTCCGCACCGCCGGCGGCGGCCTGGTGGACCCGTGGGGGTTGACGACCGGCCTGCGCGACGTCGCCCGGAGGCGCGGTGCCGAGCTGCACGAGGGGTCCGCGGTGCGGTCGCTGCAGCGTGAGGGCGACCGCATGGTGGTCCGCACCGACGCCGGCGCGGTCCGGGCCCGCCAGGTGGTGCTGGCGACCAACGCGTTCCCTCCGCTGCTCCGGCGGATCCGTGCCTACGTGCTGCCCGTGTGGGACCACGTCCTGGCCACGGCGCCGCTGACCGCCTCCCAGCTCGACGCGATCGGCTGGGCTGACGGGCAGGGGCTCACCGACGCGGGCAACCAGTTCCACTACTACCGCCGCACCGCCGACGACCGGATCCTGTGGGGCGGCTACGACGCCGTCTACTACTACGGCAACGGAACCCAGGCCGGACGCGAGCAGCGCGAGGCGTCGCACCGGCTGCTGGCCGAGCAGTTCTACGCGACCTTCCCGCAGCTCGCCGAGGTGCGGATGACGCACCGCTGGGCCGGGATCATCGACACCACGTCGCGGTTCACCCCGGTCTTCGGCACGGCACACGCCGGACGGGTGGCCTACGCCGTCGGCTACACCGGCCTCGGCGTCGCGTCGTCCCGCTTCGGTGCACGGGTGGCGCTCGACCTGCTCGCGGGCCGCGAGACCGAGCGGACCGCGCTCGGCATGGTGCGCCGTCGCCCCGTGCCCTTCCCCCCGGAACCGCTGCGATGGGCCTCGGTGCAGGCCACCCGCGCGGCCCTCGCCCGCGAGGACCGCAGCGGCAGCCGTGGCGCGCTGCTGCGCGCGATGGACCGTTTCGGCGTCGGCTTCAACTCATGAGGAGAGCTCTGTGACCACCACCCCCGGCCTGCACCTCGACGGCACCAGCCGTCCCGGCACCGGCAGCACCGTGACGCTCGTCGACCCGGCGTCAGGCGACGACATCTGCGTCGTGGCCCAGAGCTCGGTCGACGACGTCCGGGCCGCGGTCGACTCCGCCGCCGCCGCGTTCCCGGACTGGTCGTCGCGGACGGCGGGTGAGCGGGCCCGCGTCCTCCTCCGGCTCGCCGACCTCCTCGAGGCCGACGGTGACGCGCTGACCGACCTGGAGGTGGCCGAGACCGGCAAGCCGGTGCCTGTGTTCCGTGACGGAGAGCTGCCCTTCGCCGCCGACAACCTGCGCTTCTTCGCCGGCTCCGCCCGCTCGCTCGAGGGCACCGGTGCGGGAGTGCTGAGCACGGGCTTCACCTCGATGCTGGTCCGCCGCCCGCTCGGGGTCGTGGCCGGGATCGCCCCGTGGAACTTCCCGCTGGTGATGGCGATCTGGAAGGTCGGGCCCGCGCTGGCCGCCGGCAACACGATGGTCCTCAAGCCCGCCCCGCAGACCCCGCGCACGACGCTGCGGCTGGCCGAGCTCGCGGCCGAGGCAGGCCTGCCGCCAGGCGTGCTCAACGTCGTCACCGGCGGCGCCGACGTGGGCCAGGCCCTGGTCGCCGACCCGCGGGTCGCGATGGTGTCGGTGACCGGTTCACCGGGCGCCGGGCGCTCGGTGATGGAGACCGCCTCCGCCACCACCAAACGGGTCCACCTCGAGCTCGGCGGCAAGGCGCCGGCCCTGGTCTTCGCCGACGCCGACCTCGAGGGTGCCGCGGGCGCGCTGGTGATGGCCTCGACGTACAACAGCGGGCAGGACTGCACGGCCGCCACCCGCGTCTACGTCGAGAGCAGCGTCGCCGACGAGCTCGCCCGGCGGCTGGCCGAGCGGATGGCCGCGGTCACCTGGGGCCACCCGCGCGACCCCGCCACCGACATCGGCCCGCTGGTCTCGGTGGAGCACCGCGACCGCGTGCACGGATTCGTCACCCGCGCGGTCGCGGCGGGAGCTGAGCTGCTCACCGGTGGCGTGCGACCGGAGGGTCCGGGCGGCTACTACCCGCCCACCTTGCTGCGCGGTGCCGCACAGGACGCCGAGATCGTGCAGCAGGAGGTGTTCGGCCCGGTGCTGGTGCTCGCCACCTTCGACTCCGAGGACGACGCGGTCGTGCTCGCCAACGACAGCGCCTACGGCCTGGCGTCGTCGGTCTGGACCGTCGACGTCGGCAGGGCGCTCCGGGTCGCGCACCGCATCGAGGCCGGCGTCACCTGGGTCAACGACCACCTCCCCATCGCCTCCGAGGCACCGCACGGCGGCGTCAAGGGCAGCGGGTTCGGCAAGGACATGAGCCACGAGGCGGTCCTGGAGTACACCGTGACCCAGCACGTGATGATCAAGCACGCCGAGCGCGAGGCGCACGACTCGTTCCGTCCGGCGTGACCAGGCCGCACGGGGCGTAGGAGGGCACGCCGGGTCCAGGCGCAGGACCCACCGACCGGTGCCCGGCGTCCGTCCCCCGGCTGCGCGAGCCGGGGATCAGCAGGGCCTGGTACGCCGGGCGCCGCGCGTCGAGCCTGGTGCCATGAGCAGCCTCGACCTCCCCCGGCGAACCCTGGCGGCGAGCAGGGCGCAGCCCGGCGGTTCCGGACCGACGACGGAGGGGGAGCCAGGAGCACACCGGGGCGATGCCGCAACATCGAGGCGCCGCCGCCCCGTCCGCCGCTTCGCCCAGACCGCCAGCGGGTGGCTGACCCTGGTCCTGGGAGTGGCCCTTCTCCCCCTGCCTGGCCCGGGCAGCCTCCTGGTCGTCGCCGGGCTGCGTCTGCTGGTGCCCCGCTACGCCTGGGCCGCCCGTCTCTACGAGCCCGCACGCACCCAGGTCGTGCGGGCGGCCAAGGCCGGTGTCGCGACCTGGCCCCGCGTCGTCCTCGCCGCAGCCGGACCGGTGTGGCTGACCGTGGTCGCCGTCGTCTACACCCAGGGGACGCGCATCCCGCAGATCACGGTGGCCGGGGTCGAGCTCGGTCCGACCCTCCCCATGGCGAGCAGCGCCACGACGTTCGCCCTGTGGGTCTCGGTGGCCGCCAGCGCCGCGTTGGTCGGTGCGAGCGTGGCGTGGTGGGGCCCTGGCGTCTCACGAGGTCCGTCTCGGTCCGACGGTCCCCGACCACGTCGCCCTGTCGGGTTGCCGGCCCTCGTGCGCGCCCGGGCGGCGCGGCTCGTCGTGTCGCCCGGGCCGCTGACCGTCGTCGCTGCCGCCCTCCTGCTGGTCGGGCTCACCATCCACGTCTCCGTACAGCTCGTGGACGGCCCGGACGACCGACTCGCCTCACCTCGCTCGGCACGGCTCTGATCCCCGACAGGCTCGGCGAGCACCTCAGGGGGCCCGCCCACCCCGGGCGTCGCCCGTCGACCGGAACGACGAGACCGCACCGCCGGCCATCCGTACGACAAGGCGACCGCGAGGTCCTCGCGGCAGGACCGGTGCACGTCGACCACAGCGAAGGCCCCCCACGGCATTCTTGCTGGTGGGGGGCCTTCGCACTCTGTGCGCCTGTAGGGATTCGAACCCCAAACCTTCTGACCCGTAGCTGGCTACGTCCTGCTCCAACGGTCCCTTCTCGACCAACTGGCTGCCTACCTCGCCGAGCACCCGCGCCGGGACGACCCCACTGCGCCGCTGTTCCCGGGTCGGCAGAAGGGCGGCGCCCGAGCACCCGACCACGACCGCTATATGGATCCGGCGAGTATCTACCGGTACTACCTGAAGCCGGCCTCAGCCCAGGCTGGGCTCGAGGCGGTTCGCGCGCACGACCTGCGGCACACCTACGCGGCGCTCGCGGCCGCGGCCGGCATCGAGATTCAGAAGGTGTCCCGGTTCATGGGTCACCACTCCATCGCCGTCACCGCCGACACCTACGGCCACCTGTTCCACAGCGACTTCGGCGCCGACATGGACCGCCTTGATTCGTACGTGGCCGCACGGCGGGCACAGGGCACTACCTCGGCCCGGACCGTCACCAAAGGGATTGGCTAAGGGATCGCTTACGGGTACCTTTGGGCCTCAAAGCAATCGCATGCAAAGGACCCTCACACGTGACCAACCTCGTCAACATCAACGTTTCCGTCCCCCAGGATCAGGTCGCCGCCGTCTATGGCTTCGTGGCCGAACTCTTGTCCGAGACGCCCAGGGGCGCCCCCATCCGCCCGGGAGGAGCTGAAAACGGCCCGCCCAAGGGCTACACCGCGTACCGCGCATTCGCCGGGTTCAGGCCTGAAACCGTGCAGCGAAACTACCGAGGTGGCACCTCCGAGTACTGGCGGCCGTTCCTGGATGCTTTGGCAGCTCGTCCCGACGAGTGGGTCGCTTGGGCCGACCTTTGCGCCTCCATCGGGTTGGCCCCCAATCGCGCTTCCGGAATGTTGGGCGCAGCCGAACGAAGGTGCAAGTCCTACCCGCCCTACGAGAAGGCATCGAGAGGCGACACGTACTGGTTCCGCATGCCTGCCGACGTCGCCCACGTCGTTCGCGAAGCCGCTGGCGAGACGGCAGAGTGAGCGACCAACCGCGCCTGCGGGTCGTCAAGCCGCTGGGCACGTTCCACGCGGTCAAGACACGGGACGTGGTCGCGCGGGAGCGGGACGGCGAGACCTACCTCGCAATTACAACCTGCCCAGCGCCGTAGACATTACCTGGGAGATCATGTTCGAGGACGGCACTTGGATGCTCGCGCAGTTCGAGGACCTGGACTCTGACCTCAAGCTTAGGCTTGAAGCAGGGCAGATCGCTTTCGCGGCGACGGTGACTCATCGAGTAGCGCATTGACGACTAGCGCTGCTGCGGCTCGGTTCAGACGCAGCAGACCCTCGTCAGCTGGCGGTTCGGCAGGGGCGCGAATCGGGTCGACACCCAGGGCAGAGAGAAGACTCGTAGCCGCCGCCCGCGCGAGGGGCGGTGGGACGCTGTTTCCAATCTGTCGGTGCCCATGCCAGTTCGTCGTGTGAAACCGGAACCAGTCCGGATAACCGTGGAGCCGAGCCGCTTCTCTGACCGTGATCACTCGATCAGACACTGGGTGAATTGGGCGCGGAGACGTGTGCGACCCACGCTCAGAACCCGTCCCTGCTCGAAGTGTCCTCGAGACGCCATCGAGCGCAAGGCGGAACAGCCGACTCTTGGGCTCAACCGACCCCTGCTTAGTCGCGCCAAAGCGTTCGATCGTGGCCGGCGTATGGACCGTCCTCCGCGAACCGGTGACGAGACACGGGTTCCAAGCACGGAGCCCGGCGAAGTCGCCACTGTGGTCCGCCCCGCTCAACCCCCTAGCGTAGGAGCTCACGACGAGCTCCCGCCGCCGAAGGTCACTGTCGCCCGCGAGCACCGAATCCGAGTCGAGCAGCTCGGGGTAGTCCTCGATGTCTGGCAGACCTTCGAGAGCATCCCGAACCGTCACCGGTTGCGACGCACTCGTCGGCGGCCACTCGGCAGGCGGCCCATCGAGCACACCCAGCACGAACACCCGGCGCCTCGATTGCGGCACCCCGAAGTCGCGTGCATTCACGGCCTTGCTCGTGCCTGCAAGCCGATACCCGGCGCCCCTCAACCGCGCGAGAGCCTCCTCGCGCACCACGTCGAACTTCGCCTCCAGAAGGCCGGAGACGTTCTCCAAACAAACGACCCTTGGACGTAACGCCACGACCAGTGTCACGAAGGTCAGCAGCATGCCGTTTCGCTCGTCCTCAACCAGCCGCTTGCCACCGGTGGAGAACCCCTGACATGGCGGCCCGCCGATCACAGCGTCAATTTGCCCGGGCCAAGCCAAACCCGGGTAGCGGCGCTCGAAACCTCGCTGCGCCGCGGCCCGCAACTCGCTTGGGGTCAGGCGCGCGGCGTCTCGGCACAGAACCTCCACGGACGGGAAGTTGTACTTGTGGGTCGCCGCATGGACCGGGTCGTACTCCACCGCCGCGACGACGTCAAAGCCCGCCTCTTCGAAACCCAGGCTCAAGCCACCCGCACCTGCGAAGAGGTCAACAGCGATCGGGCGTGCGGTCGGTACAGCACCTGGGGCGCCCGGGGCAGTATGCACGCTCATACGTCGACGATCGCACATCCTGCACCTCGGCCGCCGGATCCTGGCCGGTAAGCCTTCCCCAAGTCTAGAGACTTTGCCAGCACATAGGCCTAGAGTACGGCCGAACGCCGGCAATCGAACCTGGGGGGAGAATTGCATGGCACTACGCAGGGAGAAGGCGAGCGGGAACCCTTCAAAGGACTTCTTCGTCTCGATGTTGACTCGGGACATAACGCTGGACGACTGCATCCTTGACCTGGTCGACAACAGCATCGACGGGGCATGGGAACAGGTTGACGCTGAGCCGAACGAGTTGGTCGCAGACGACAAGCTGAGTGCGTACGAGGTGGCCATCGAGATGTCCGGTGACCAGTTCCGCATTGTTGACAACTGTGGCGGGATAACCCTGGACGAGGCTGCGGACTACGCTTTCACTTTCGGCCGACGCCCCGACCAACAGCACGAGGAATTCTCAGTCGGCGTCTACGGTATTGGAATGAAGCGTGCCATCTTCAAGATGGGGCGCAATATTGACATCCGAAGTACATACGTCACCAGGTCGTCGGACACTGAGAGCTTTCGCGTTCCCATCAATGTCCCGGAATGGCTCGCACGGCAGCCAAGAATCCTTGATGAAAAGATCATCGAGCCAGCCGACTGGGACTTCGATATCGAGGAGTCGGCGGAGCTGGAATCCCCCGGCGTGGAGATTGTAATCAACGATCTTCTCCCCGACATGTCTTCTCGGCTCGGCGATCCAACATACGCCCGACGTTTGAGAAGTACGCTTGGGCGCGATTATTTGATTCCACTTATGCGGGGGTTGCGCATAACGGTCAATGGGGTCGCCGTAACGGGCACTGAATTCGCATTGTTGCAGAACGAAGAGTTTCAACCCATGCGAGACGCATACACCGACGGCGAGGTCAGTGTCGAGCTCGTCGCTGGAATGATCGAGCCCCCACCTGACTCGCCAGAGCCTGATGAGAATGATCGGAAGCCCAGCATATTCGGTTGGTACATCGTCTGTAACGGCCGGGTCGTGTTAGATGCAGATAAGACCCGCCTCACTGGGTGGAGCGAGACCTTACCTAAGTGGCATGGCCAGTACGACGGGTTCGTTGGATTCGCGTTCTTTGCGGCAGAGCGCGCCGCCGACTTGCCGATGACAACGACCAAGCGAAGCGTCGACACATCGTCAAGCGTCTATCGCCGCGCACTGCCGAAGATGTTTGAACCGACTCGTGCATGGATCTCCTACACAAATGCTAGAAAGGCTGATCGCGAGGCGTCGAAAGCGCGTGAGCTTGCTGCGCAACCTGCGCGGCTGACCGAGGTTGTGAACCGTCCGACCGTTCAGTTGCCTGCCGTCGCAAAGGTGACACGCGAACGGGTAGGAAACATCAACTTCGCTATGCCCGTGACACGGCTACGTACTCTTGCGCGCAGTTTGGGTGACGCCCAGATGACCTATCGTGACATCGGGATCAGCTCGTTTGAATACGCTTATGACGAGCTGGTAGAGGACGGCGACTGAATGACCGGCTCGTCAAACCTCATCAACTATAGCGTCCGCCAGAACAAGACCATTGAAAGAGCCCTCATTTTCGAGGGTCTTGTGCAGCTTAAGAACGCCTTCCAATGGCAAGACGCCGTCTACGTGGGTCTGGGTTCGGCGTGGTTCGTGGACTTCGATCTAGCGCACCGCGAACTGGGCGTCGAAACCATGATCTCTATGGAGGACGACGACATCACGTTTCGACGAGCTGAGTTCAATAAGCCATACCGAACGATCGAGCTTATCAAGGGCATCTCCTACGACGAAACGCCGCAGTTGCTGCTTCGTCCCGAGCTACAGAACCGACCGTGGGTCGTTTGGCTCGACTACGACCACGCCATGGACGGCAGTAAGCTCGACGAGCTCCGCCACCTGGCAGTTGAGGCACCGCCAAATTCGGTCATCCTCGCTACCTTCAATTGCCACCCAGGTAGTTACGGGCTGGGTAATGAAGACCGACTTATCGAGTTCGAAGAACTTTTCGGGCCGGCCTTCCCCAGCGAGGACCACCCCGGAGGGAAGGGTTTGAACAAGGCCGAACGACTGCAGTCAGTTCTGGCGCGTGCGTTGCTAGCAGACCTAGAGTCGACTGTGAGGTCCTCCGCGAGACGCGGATCTTGCATCCCTGCATTCGACTTGCAATATCAGGACGGTAGCCCGATGGTCACGGCTGGCGTGGTCGTGGCTGATGAAGCAACGGAAGTGGCTATTGGCGCCCTGACGGTCCTGCCGAGCTGGCGCTGCAATAGCGACGAGCCCATCAGCAGCCCGCCGTTGACCGCGAAAGAAGTGGCAGCGTTGCGGTCTCTGCTGCCCACCCCTAAGCCGCCGACGCGAGCCGACCTACAGAAGATGGGCTTCGATTTACCCGACAAACATCTAGCGTCTTTTATTAAATATTACCTCGATTACCCGACCTATTTCCAGAGTGCCCGTTAGAGCTCCCCAGTTAGCAACGCTCCCCGCCATTGGGTCGTTCGCAGGTCGAAGGCAGGCCCGTCGACTGCGCCGTCGTGGACGGAGACTGAGGCGTGGGTAGAACGCTTCAAATCGATGCCCGTGACCACGACGAGGGTGTACCTCGCGGCATTCCTGATCGAGAACCTGCGTTCGCCCTCGCTCATGAAAAAACCGGGCTCCGCGGCTTGGGTGCCCTTGACCTCGACGAAACGAGTCGGATCGCTTGCGGCACCAACACGGAGGTCGAAACCCGGATTGCTGTGCGCCATCGGCACTACGTCTTCGCGAAAGCGCTCCCTCATGGCTCTCACGGCGACAGCGACCGAATATGCCTCGACCGCCTGAGCGACCTTCGGGTCGGCGTAGGGAGTCACGGGGTCAGCTGCCGCGGCGCCCGTGCCGCTCTGAACTGCAGCGCCGGCTGCGGCAACGATGGCGTCGAAGCGCTCGTTGGACAGCGGTCGAACGCCCTGGCCCCAATAGACCTTATCCCGCCAGAAGGTCGGGTCGGCCTCGTAGTAAGTACCCGTTGCGTCCTTCAAAGAGACTGGCTCATCAAACGACACGACCGATAGGACGTCGCACACCAGTCTTCCCGGAGCCGGACTCGGCCGGATATCCCCAATGACGCCACAGCCGAAGTAGCCTAGTCCCGGTTTCTGGTAGACGAAACGATCACCAGTACTGATGTAACCGCTGTGCTTGCGGACGGGGTACTCGTACTCGATCCCTGTCCGGTCGCTGTACTCGTGGCCGTCGCGTCCGGCCCCACCAACTTCGACCAAGACAACAGGCATACCGTCAGCCTATGTAGCTCTGCCACTTGCCGCTGTCATTGCTTCAAGATGCAGCGGGACGAGGTCGGTGTCACCCGGTACGTACAGGGGATGACGAGGCTGCCCCTTTGCCGTCAGTCCCAGGCATAGAGCATTGTTCAGTCCACTCGCAACGGCACGCCCGCGGCCGAAGAGGTGACCATGAGATCCCCAGGCGGCCACCACCTCGGTCGAGGCCTGCGCTAGAGCGCGCAGAATGACGTCGTTAGCGACACCAACCGGCTCGGTTGCAGTCTTGAGCTCCAGCGGTTTGGTTGCACGGTACGAGAACAGGTTGACCACGACGACTCCGGCGGCACCCCGCTGGCGTGAGCGCTCGACGATGCGAGCAAGAGTTGGGCGCCGTCCGTTGTCAGTGTCGCCAGTAGACGGGTTCAGCATCACCCAGGCGACGGTCGCCCGAAGATCGTCAGCACCCCACCACCGACCAAACGCATACCGGTGCTTCATGTCGCGGGAGTACAGGTACGCCTCGGGTAACCCTGTCGCACTCGCAGCCAAGCGGTGCTCGAGGTCGTTCTTGCGAGCGAGGCGTTCGAACAGCTCGCTCCCCTTCACCGGCGCGAGCTTGCCACAGAGCCGGGACGGAGTAGCCGGTCGGACCACACGACCAGGATCGGAGGGGTTGCCGAAGGGTTGGCGGGCAAGCAAGAAGCCCTGGCAGCGACCAGCAGGCCGTCTACCAGGGCTTACGTGGTGCGCCTGTAGGGATTCGAACCCCAAACCTTCTGATCCGTAGTCAGACGGAAGATGTTCGCGGGCATCCGCTGGCGTTCGCCGGCTGCCGCGATGACCCGCAGCGGGCTGACGGTACGTTCGCCCGCGTGCACCCCGGTTCGGGGTGGTGTGACGCCCGGCGTTAGCAATGCGTTAGCACCGTTCGACAATGGCGCGGTGGAGGTGCTGACCGATGCCAAACGGTGGGGCCCGGCTGGGCTGCTGAGCGCCGGGCGGCTCACCTCGCTGCCGGTCATGGTGGGCGCCGACTCCACGAGTCGGCACAAGAGAACTGTTGCATCGTGGTGTTCGCTGCCGTCCAGTTGATCGACGCCGCCGGTGCGCTCGACCCCCCGGGTGGCCGAACCGTGCGCGTAGCCGGGCAACTCGAGCCGCACGCAGGCGCGCTACGTCCTCGATGAAGACAGGCAACCCGCGTCCGACGGCTGTACCGTCTCGCTCGTCCTGGGCAGCCGCGCCCCTGCGAACCGCGCTGGCAAACAGGGCCCCTTCGTACCAACCTGACCCACCGACTGGTCGACCCGTCTGGTAGTCGGACGACGGCCGCCGTGATGGTGCCGTCCATGACCGCGATCCGCTCCGCTGAATCGTTGTCCAGGTGGCCGAGGACGATCCCGTCGAAGTAGGACTGGTCGCCGTAGCCGAGCACGAGATCGTTGCAAGGGGCCTAGTTCCCCACGTCGCCGACGTCCGGGTCTGCCCCGGCCGGCTGACCCTCCAACGAGGGCGGCAGCGAATAGGCGGCCGGCCTCCTCCACAGCGCCATGGTCGTCGGCCCTCGGCGTACCCCCTGGCTGTCCGCCGCGTTGCCAGAAACACACGTGGGCATCTCATGGACCACGGCAACCGGTAGGGCCAACGGGGTGGCATACGTCTCCATGAGTACTCGACCCATCAGGTGGTCCAGACGGACCGCGGCTCTGATCGCTCAGGCCAGCGGTGCCTGCCGGTTCAGCGCTGCGCCGCAGCAGCCCTGCCCCGCGACGGGTGTCCACCCGCCGCGGGGCAACGGCACCGTTCAGACGAGGTTGCGCTGGAAGAAGGTCGTCAGCTTGCCGAACGGGATGAGCTGCACGCGGTCGTAGAGGTCGACGTGGCCCGCGTCCGGTACGACCACGAGCTCCTTCGGCTCGTCGGCGAGCCGGTACGCGTCTTCGCTGAACTCGCGCGAATGGGCGGAGGCGCCGGTGATGAACAGCATCGGCCGCGGTGAGATCGTCTCGATGTCTTCGAACGGGTAGAAGTTCATGAACTTCGCGTTCGTGGCGAGATGCGGGTGGGTGGTGGTGTCCGGACTGTACCCGCGGGCCGTCCGGTAGAAGTCGAAGAACTCTCGGTCGACCGGGGTCGAGTCTGCGGTCAGCTCCTCCGGTGTTCCACCGGTGTAGGCGACCTCTCCGCCGGAGAACTCGACGTCACGTTGCTCAGCCGCTTCGGCGAGGATCTCGCGACGCTGAGCCAGAGTCACGGAGTTCTCCAGCCCGTCGCGGTTCACCGCCCCCATGTCGTACATGCTGACGGTGGCGACAGCCTTGATGCGCGGGTCGATCTTCGCCGCGCTGATGACGAAGCTGCCGCTGCCACAGATGCCCAGTGCTCCCACCCGCTCACGGTCGATGAAGTGCTGCGCACGCAGGAAGTCCACCGCGGCGCTGAAGTCCTCGGCGTAGACGTCCGGCAGGACGGCGTTGCGGGGACGGCCGTCGCTGCCGCCCCAGAAGGAGAGATCGAGGGACAAGGTGACGAATCCGCGCTCAGCCATCTTGGTCGCATACAGGTTGGCGCTCTGCTCCTTGACCGCGCCCATGGGGTGACCGACCACGATGGCTGGCGCCTGCGCCTGACGGTCGAGTCCGCGAGGCACGAACAGGTTGCCCTCGACGTCCATCCGGTACTGGTTGCGGAACGACACCGGTCGCACTCGGACGCGGTCGCTGGTGTAGAAGTTGTCCGCGCCGTCCGAGAGGTCGCCAGGGGGGAGGTCCTCGGCTCGTCCAGCGTGGTTGGCGACCAGCGCCGGAGCAGCGGTCTCGGTACCGGCGGCACTGCAACCCGCTACGGCGAACGCGGCCGCACCGGTCGCTGTGACCCTGAGCAGTCCTCGTCGGCCGAGGTGGGCGGGGGTGGGATCCGGGCTGTTGGTGGCACTCATGACACATGCTCCTTCGGAGATTACTCAGGACTGTGGTGGACGAGGGATCGCGCGAGCGGTGAAGCCTGTGCCGGGGGGCGGCCGGGACGACCGCGGTTCCGGCGCGACCTGCGGTGGAGTTGCGGCGCACCGGACGTCGTTCTGCCAACGGTTCGGGCGTCGTCACTCCCCCAGGGAACTCGAACCGGAGGAGACTTGGGAGTCCCGGTCGTGACGCGTACTGACAGAGCACCCCGCGGGGTGCAGCAGTTATGGGGAGTGCTTGCAACTTCGTCGCGGCGGAGAACTGCACCGAGGTGCGACTCCCCATCAGCGCGGCCGTGGAGCTGACGCCGGCCGGCGTCGAGCGACGATGAGTCCCCCCGTCTGCGCCGCAGGGAACTCGCGGCGGCCAGGACACCTGAGCCGCCGGCCCTGGGAAGGCCGCCCAACCCATCTCGTCCCCTCGACCACCTCCGCCCGCTGCTCGGTGTTGGTGAGTTCCGTCAAACCTCGCTGGCTCCGTGCGACGTATTGGCAGCGAAGGATCGGCTGAACGCTTGTCCGGCGATCACCAGTTGTCGGGCGGGTTCGAGCATGCGCTGTTCATAGGCCCGTAGAGCCTCGCGCACACCGGTTCCGGCCGTGTGTTGGGCGAGCTCCTGAGACAGGGTCTCGGCATCGTCGACCGCCACGGCAAAGCCTCGCCCGGTCATCGGCGTGGAGACGTGGGCGGCGTCGCCGACCAGAGCCACCCGGCCCCTGACGAGCCGGCCCGGGACGTATTCAGCAACGGGCGTCCCGGTGACTCCGCGCTGGCGCAGGCAGGCCCGGATGGCCTGGCGCCACGGCGCTGGCCACCGCCTTGCTTCCCGCTCCAGCTCAGCGAGCGTGCCCTCCGGAACGTCGGCCGGTCGCATTGAGTGCTGCACCACGTCACCGACGACGCAGCCGGCCTGGCTCAACAGGTCGTTTCGGCGTGGGTCGAACCAGGCCCACCCCAGTCGCCGGGTGGCTCCGCCGTCGGAGGCGACGTCGCCGGTCAGGGGGTAGCCGAGCAGGCAATCAGGCCCGGCATCGCGAATATCAAGGCCGGTCGGCCACCGTCCCGAGAACTCAAGCTCAGGTTCCGTGGCGATGCCGAGCCAGATGACGTAGCCGGCGTAGGTCGCGTTTGGGTTGTCGGGAGCGACTAGAGGACGGACCGTGCTGCGGTGGCCGTCAGCACCGACCATCAGCGCACCCCGGTGGACGGCGCCCTCCACGGTCGTCGCCCACGCGTGGTCGTCGTCCTGCTGGACCTCGACGACTCGCTGTCCGCTCGACAGCCGGATCATGGGGTCGCCGTGTACGGCGGCACGTAGCAGCCGGTGGGCCTGCTCCCACGTCTCCGCCGGGCCGCTCACGTCGGCGCTGGCCACCTGACGGCCGCTCTGTGCGCTGGACCGCAGGATGCGCTGCAGGCCGGTGCTTGCGTTGCCGAGCGCTGCGCCACTTCGTGGCATCGGACCGGATCGCTCCAGGATGGCGACTTCGTAGCCGGCCCGTGACAGACCGAGGGCTGTCATCAGGCCGGCCAGGGAGCCGCCGACCACGACGGCGCGACGGTCCTGGTCGTGCGGCATCGTCACCTACTCACGTGTCGAAGCGCGCGGAACCGAGCCAGGAGGCGACCTGCGGATCGCGGTGGTCGACGATCGCGCTGTTGCCGGTGTCGAGAGTGGCGATGCGCGACATCTCCGCCTCGGTGAGCTCGAAGTCGAAGACCGCCGAGTTCTCAACCATCCGCTCTCGTCGCACCGATTTGGGGATGGCGACCACGTCGCTCTGGACCAACCAGCGCAGCGCGACCTGAGCGATCGACCTCCCGTGAGCCCGGCCGATCTCAGCGAGGACGGAGTTCTCGAAAAGGCCCTGGCCGCCCTCGGCCAGAGGACCCCACGACTGGTGCTGGATGCCGTGCTCGCGCATGAACGCTCGGTCGTCGGCGCGCTGGAAGAACACGTGGGTCTCGACCTGGTTGACCGCCGGCACGACCTCGTGGTGAGCGATCAAGTCGGCGAGCCGGTCGGTGTGGAAGTTGCTGACCCCGATGGCCCGGACGCTGCCCTCGCGGTAGAGCTGTTCCATGGCCCGCCAAGACCCGTAGTAGTCGCCGAACGGCTGGTGGATGAGGTACAGATCCAGGTAGTCCAGCCCCAGGCGCTGCAGCGAGCGGCCGAAGGCGCGCTTCGCGCCCTCGTCGCCAGCGTCCTGCACCCACAGCTTCGTGGTGATGAACAGTTCATCGCGCCTTACCCCGCTAGCTGCGATGGCGCGCCCCACGGCTGCCTCGTTCTCGTAGGCGGCGGCTGTGTCGATGAGGCGATAGCCAACCGCTAGCGCCGCCTCGACAGCCTCCTGGGTCTGGTCGTCGGGGACCTGGAAGACGCCGAAGCCGAGGACCGGCATCTCGACGCCATTGTTCAAGGTGACGCTGTGCATGGTGCTTCCTCCACGTGATGTGTACCGGGACTACAGGACCGTAATAGCGGACTGATCGTATCCGCTTACGCGTCGCACAACCAACAAGTGGATGCAACTATTCCGATTCGCGTAGCCTCGCCGTATGACCGGACTCCGCCCGCAGCGCAAGGACGCCGCACGCAACCGCGAGCGTTTGCTCGCCGCGGCCAACGAGGTGTTCACCCGCCACGGCTTGGGGGCGACGCTCAACGACGTCGCCCGTCATGCCGACGTAGGGGTCGCCACGGCGTACCGCAACTTCGCCAACAAGGAGGAATTGATCCGGGCGATGTTCGTGGATCGGCTAGAAGATGCGGTGGCGCGCGCTGTGGAGGCGGCGTCGTCGCCGGATGCATGGACCGCGCTGGTGGACTATTTGGAGTACTCGCTGCGTGCCAAGCGCGACGACCGGGCCCTCGCCCAGCTGCTCACCAACCCCGCTGTGGTGCATGACCTCGGCGACCAAGCCAGGGACCGACTGGGGTCCTTGGTGAACACGTTGGTCCGACGCGCCCAGGAGCAGGGCTCGGTACGTTCGGACGTGACGGGCACCGACACCGTGTTCGTCGAGCTTGCGCTGGACGCGGTGATGTCATGCACCCGCCATGTCGAGCCCGATCTGTACCGGCGACTTCTCGGCCTCTTCCTCGACGGCATCCGGGCCGACGGCCACAAGACCCGACTCGAACCGCCGGCCCTGTCGACCGAGCAGACCCACGAGGTCTTGAGCGGGCGTGCGAGCGGAGCCGGGCCGCGCTGAGGCATGTCCGGCGCAGCGTCCACCTGGGGTGATCGCTGACCGTTTCATCGGCGGGCAGCCGCCAAGGGACGGCCCAGGAGTCGCTGGGGTCCGAGTCGGCCCAGCCTGGAGGAGCATCGGGCCGGCGGCCGCCGCCCCGATGCCGCCGCTGACACCGGTGACGATCGCGACGGTTCCGGTGGCGGTGCTGTGCCGTCTTTCCTTCTGCAGCGTGGTGGGGCGAGCCCAGGCGTCGTCGTGGGCGAGGCTGAGCGACAGCTCGCGGTGGGCGTCAGCCTGCGCGAGGAGCTCGTGGACCCTGTGCCCGCAAGCGGCCATGGCTTCGGCGCCGGCGGCGTACCGCGTCGGGGGCTCGTCGAGGGCAGCGGGCTGGACGATGGCGTCGGCAAGCTTGGGGGGTCGTAGCCCTGCTTGCCGTCCATGCCTCACCGGGCCTCGATGGTCTGGTTGGTGCGCTCGGCGTAGTCCTCGATGCTGGGGCCGGCGTACTAGGTGGTCTGGGGCTCAGGAGCTCGGTGCGGAACAACCCGGGCTCGACCAGCATGGTTTGGATGCCCAACGGCGCGCCTTCGGGGGCCAGGGCCCCCATCCAGCCCTCGACAACCAACTTCGATGCGGCGTAGGCGCTGGTGGACTCCACCGCGGAAGATGATCCCGGCGGTGGATTAGGTATTGACCAGACCGGAGCGCTGGGCGCGCAGCTGGGGACAGCCGCGCGGGTGACGTTGACGGGCCCGAACAGGGTGGTCTCGATCTGGGAACGGAGCACGATCCTGGAGAAGATGACGGCGAAGGCCAGGAGCACGATGAGGTCACGCCCGGGGACGGCACGCCGGCGTCAGTGGTCTCGGCAGCGTGAGCGCGACGACCAGCGACACTGCCCCCTCATGCCGCTCCAGGCCACGACCAGGCGGGGTCCGGCACCTACGCGGCACTCCCGCTGTGACGGTCGATCATCGAGCAGCCGGACCAGGTACGGCACGGTTAACAGCCAGAGCAGGCGCACTCCGATCGCCGTGACGGAGACGGCGGGCGCTGAGCCGGCGACCAACCACACCGGGTCCTGCCAAGCTCGAAGATTGCCGCGCGCAGGTGGGGGCCGATGCGGACGAAGGGTGCAGCATTGACGAGGTAGTCGACGATGTCCCACACCTAGTACCCCTGCAGCCTCGGTTCGGGGCGGAGGAGCGCGGGGCCGCGGCCCCCCATGTAGAGCCCAACGGCGACGGTGGCGAGGGATCCGGGGACGTCAAGATGCGCGGCGTGGAGGTAGGCGGCGTAGCCGGTGAGCAGGGGGATGTTGAGGTTCTCCTGGGTGTCGGCGACCGCGACCAGTACGCCGCCGATCATCAGCTCGGCCTCACTCATCGCGCCGTCCTGCCGTCGTCGCCAGCGCCTCCGCCATCGAGCCCGTCGCTCGAGCGGGTTGCACTCCCGGTTGCCTCTCAGCCGGCCGGGGACTCAGCGTGACGGTGCTGCGTCGCCACGGAGCTCCACCCCGGTTTCATCCGCCAGCCCGCGCAGGAGCTCGTTCTGGAAAAATTCGTCGTTGACCAGGGCGTGGGCCTGGCGGCGTTCGCGGTGGTGCCAGTAGCCACCGGTGGTCAAGGCCCTGGGGTCGTCATGAGTAGCAAGCCACTCCTGGGTCTCGTGCCCGAGGTCGAGGTCGTCAGGGGCGTTCACTCCGCCCATCCGGGTGGGCACCCAGCCCGGGTCGACTGCATTGCTGGGCACATCGGGCCACAGCCGGGCCATCGCCGCCGCCAAGGTGGTGACAAACAGCTTGCTGTCCTCGTAAGAGCCAGCGCGGTTCCCGCTCCAGTCGACGCGCGCGGTCGCTGGGCAGCCGCCGTAGTGAGAGCCGCTGCTCAGGTACACCAGGCGCCGGGGCCTGGGCAGCAAGGCGGTGAGCAAATACGGGGCGATGACGTTGACCGGCATCACCGCAGGGCCGCTCCACACTCCGGCGTTGTGGATGACGACATCGAGCGGTTGCGCGTCGCGCAGCTCGAGGGCGAGCCGCACGACGTCCCCGCGGTCCATCAGGTCTCCGACCACGAGCCCGGCACCGCTGTCGACCAGTGGGGCCAGCGTCTCGGCTCGCTGGGCATTCCGCGCGTGCACGATGATGTCGTAGCCCTGGGCGAGCAGGGACTCCGCGGTGAGGCGGCCGAGGCCGTTGGCGGAACCGGTCACCAAGATGCGGCTCACAGGTGCACCTCTAGCAGGCGCCTGGCCGCCTCCACGACACCCGCCCGTCGGCGCGCATCCTCACCCTCAGCGGCCGGAGCAGCCGCGGTGATCATCCGGCCGACCTGAGGCAGGACAGCCCAGTACCCGGCCAAGGACACCAGGTGGAAGTGCAGCAGGTCCGGCGCGATCGTCGACGTGATTGCGCCACTGGCCTGGCTGGTGGCGAGCGTCGCGCTCTTGCGTCCGTAGTACTCACGCCGCAGCGCCTCCTCGGGCACCTCGTCGCTGACGGTCAGCGCCTCCCACTGCAAAAGCCGGGCGAGCTCCGGGTGTCGGCGGTGGTAGTCGTAGAGCCGCCCGGCGTACTCCGCGATGTCCTCGGCCGTGCCCGGGGACAGCGGCACGTCGTCTGAGGCCCCGGACAGCTGGGCACGCAACACTTGGGCGAACAATGCCGACTTCGACCCGAAGTATGCGTAGAGCCGCTCCTTGTTCACCCCGGCGAGCTTGGAGATTCGCTCGACTGTCGTGCCGTCGGGTCCGTGCGCGATGAACTCGGTGGTCGCGGCGTCGAGGATCTTGCGTTTCGTGCCTTCAGTGTCCCATGTCACGCGAACCAACCTACAACTCCAACGTTGGCGTTGTGAACCTGGACGAGTTCCCCTACAGTCTTTCCAACGACAACGTTGGAAGGGAACGCAATGCACCCCGCCACCCCCGACGGCTCGGTCGACACACCCCGGGTCCCCTCTCCCGCTCGATCAGCATCCGCGATGGGCGCTGGCCTGACGTGGTTGCTGGCAATCATCGGCGGCTTCGCCATCGGCAACCTGTACTGGGCACAACCCCTCCTGGGCGTCATCGCTGATGACCTCAGCGTCTCAGCCGGGGCGGCCGGTTGGCTGGTCACCTTCACCCAGATCGGCTACGCGATCGGCATCGTGCTGGTCGTGCCGCTAGGCGACGTCGTGGACCGACGCCGTCTGATCCCGCTCCTGCTGATCGCCTCCGCGGTCGCGCTCCTCGCCTGTGCCGCCGCGCCGACCTTCACCACGCTTTTGGTCGCGCTCGCCCTGCTGGGCCTCACGACGGTCGCCGGCCAGGTCGTGGTCCCGCTGGCCGGTGACCTCGCCGACGCCGCCAGCCGCGGTCGGGTGGTCGGCACCGTCATGACCGGCTTCTTGGCCGGCACGATCGTCTCGCGCACGTTGAGTGGGCTGATTGCCCAGATCGCCGGCTGGCGGGCGATCTTCGTCGTTGCCGCTGTCGTCATCGTGGTGCTCGCTGTCCTGGCCCGCCGACATATTCCGACACTGCCCACCCCGGCGGGGGTGAGCTACCCGGCGCTGCTGTGTTCGGTCGGCGAGGTCATCCGCGACCACCGGATCGTGCGGTGGAACCTCGTGCTCGGCGCCTTGCAGTTCGGGCTGTTCGTCATGTTTTGGACCGCGGCGACGTTCCTACTCAGTGAGGCCCCGTTCTCCTACAGCCCTCTGGCGATCGGCGGGCTCGGACTGTTCGGGCTAATCGGCGCGGTCGCCGCCCAGCACGCAGGCCGCCTCCACGACCGAGGTTGGTCCATGACGGCCACTGGCGCCGGCTGGGCCGTGGCCCTCCTCGCCATGGTGCTCGCCGGTCTCGGGCAGCACTCACTCCCGCTGCTCATCGCCGCGATCGTGCTGCTGCATGTCGCGATCTTCCCCATGAATGTCCTGATCTCCGCACGACTCTTCACCGTCGTCCCCGGCGGCCGCAGCCGCGTCAACACGGCCGTGGTCGCGGTCAACTTCATCGCCGGTGCCATCGGTTCGGCCGCGGTCAGCCCGCTGTGGGCCGCCGGCGGCTGGCACGCCGTCACCCTGACAGGAGCCGCCGTCACCCTCGTCGGCCTGGCCTTGTGGACCCTCGGTCGGCGCGGACCTCTGCACCAACACCCCAACTGACGACAACCTCGCGCTCGCCCTAACCCTCAAACCTCCAGGGTCCAGTTAATCGGGCAGCGCCACATCCTGAGGAGCACACAATGAAGTTCACCCGTAGCGGGGGCCACACCATCCCCGGCCCGCACGAGTGGTTCACCGGCGCCGTCTTCATCGACGGCGTCCGCAACCCCGACGAGAGCTCCTCAATCGGCTGCGCACACGTCCGATTCACCCCTGGCGCCCGCACCGCCTGGCACAGGCACCCCAAGGGCCAGACCCTGTACATCACCGACGGCATCGGCTACGTCGCCAGCCGCAGCGGCGAGGTCTGTGAGATCCGCCCGGGCGACGTCGTCCACATCGAGCCCGGCGAGGAGCACTGGCACGGCGCGACCGCCGACCGCTTCATGTCCCACGTCGCCATGCAGGAAGCAGACGGCCAGGGGCAACAGGCCGTCTGGGGCGACCACGTCAGCGATGCCGACTACAGCCGTGCTGCCAGCGCCAACCCTGAGACCCGCTGAACCGAAAGAAGGCGTACACATGTCGAAACCGTCCCTGAACCCGCAGCACGCCCTGATCATCGGCGCCGGCCCCGGTCTGGGCGCCTCCGTGGCCCGCCGCTTCGGCCGCGAGGGCTACGCAGTCACGCTCGTGGCCCGCGATGCCGAGAAGCTCGCGGCCCTGAGCGAAGAGCTGCGCGCCGACGGCATCGCCGTTGACAGCGCGACCGCCGACGCCGCCGACGCTCGCGGCTTCCGCACCACCCTCCGAGACCTCGCCAAGCGCATCACCCCCGGCGTCGTCGTGTACAACGCGGCTTTCATCGCCAGCGACAGCATCCTGGAGGTGGATGAGGACTACCTGCTCTCCAGTTACGCTGTCAACGTCGTCGGTGCCGTCAGCACCGCACAGGTCTTCACCGCCGCGATGCGCCGAGCCAGAGCCGGCACATTCTTGGCCACCAGCGGCTACGCCTACATCGACCCCTACCCCGCCTACGCCTCTCTCGCGCTCGGCAAGGGCGGGCTCCGCACCGCTACCACGCTGCTGCACAAGGAGCTCAAGGACGAAAGCGTCCACGCCACCAGCATCACCATCCACGGACCCATCGCACCCGACACTCCGCTCGCGCCCGATCTCATCGCCGAGCGCTACTGGACCCTGCACCATCTACCCGCCGAGCAGTGGACGGACGAGATCCACCTCAAGGGCGAGTAGCAGTCATCGACGGCCCCGCCGATCCGGCACCAGTAGCCCTCAACCCCGCCCCCTCGACCCAGAAGGAAACTCACGATCAACACACTGACGTTGAACAACAACCTCGTCATGCCCGCCCTCGGGTTCGGTATTTCAGAGCGCCCTCGCCGGTTCAGCGGTCATCGTGCCCGGTCCCTGACCGCGCGGTACCGGCGTATCCGCGCCTCGCACCGGCGTCGACCTGTTCCCGTTCCGCGGCGATGCCCTCGCGAGCTCGACGCCGCAGCGGGAGTCACTCCTACCAGTGCACGGCATCCGCACATCGGTCGCATGCGCTGCCGCTCGACGGGTTGAAGGCAAGACCCCAAAACTTGGCCCAGCTCACCGCACGCAGCCCACGGGCGGTCGTTCCGACCCCGAAGTTCCTGGTAGGGCGCTGAGCCTGCGGCACCCTGACGGCAGGGTAGTTCTCCAGCCCGAACCCGTAGTGCCGGGCCGTCACGAACCACCTGGGCGTGACGTTGAACGTCCTCGAAGACGCGCGCCCGGGGAACTCCGTCCTGACGTGCGTTGGGCCGGGTCGCACGATGCTGCCGTCCATGCCGTTCCTTCTCGTCTCTGCCCGATGTTGCTCGAAGACGGTCTGTGCCTTGATGTGGCCGAGCCTTGAAGAGCCCATCTGCCCGGCGGTTGGCCCGCACGCCCGGTTGGGCGGGTTAGACGGCGGGTGATTTCACCCTTGTCTTAGCAAGCGAACTGGGCAGATGCGTCGAACGAACCGCTCTGGCTGCCCGGCTGCACCACGGTGGTCGCCCACGCCCACCCAGAGCCAGCGGGTCGTTCATCACTGACGTGGTGTCTCGCTACAACTCGTCGCCCATACGCGACGGCAGCCATTCCGCCATCGCTGGGCACAGGATGAGGATGACCAGGAACAACTGGCTCAGCGGGAGGGCATGACCACTGCCATCATGACGTCCCCTGCGCGTGATGACGTGTCCGTGGCGTAGGTCGTCTTCCCTGACGATCCTCAACATTATGAAGAGCAAAAACCCATTCGGGGCGTCACGATGGCAATCTCGCACAGGAGCACACGAACACCCCGAAGACGAATGGCGAGACACCAGCGCTCTCGACCTCCGGCATCAGGATGGGCACTGTCCACAAGAACATGGTTACGTTCTTGGTGGGGGGAAGTCCGGGTTCGGCGAGACCGCCCAGGGCGTCACCATCCCCGGCAAGATCGACAAGATGGGCTACAAGGGCATCGACACCACCGAGATGGTGCTCGAGGGCCACCGCATCTCCGTCTGTCAGATCCTTGGTGGGAATACCGGCCAGGGCTCACACCAGATGATGGACGGCGTCGAGGTGGGCCGGGTCAATGTTGCCGCCGGCGCCGTCGGGATCGCCAACCGCGCTTTCGCACCGGGCATCGCCTACGCCCAGCAGCGCGAGACGTTCGGCAAGCCGATCGCGGAGCACCAAGCCATCCTCTTCCGCCTGCGGAGATGGCGACCAAGGCCAAGACGTCCCACGCGCTGATGGTGCGCTCGGCCCGCACGAAGGACGACGGGGAACGCAACGACGTCGAGGCCGGAATGGCCAAGATGGGCGCCCCGGAGTACTGCAACGAGGTCCCAGGACTCCCTTCCGAATCCACGGCGGCTTCGGCTACTCGAAGGGGTACGAGATCGAAGCGTCTTTACCGCGAGGCCGCTTTCATGCTCATCGGCGAGGGCACCTCCGACATCCAGAAGAGGATCACCGGTCGCAGCCTCCTGAAGAACTACAAGCTGACTTGAGCCGTGCGCCGTCGAACGCACGCCAGGCGAGACCGCGCAGGTCGTCACCGGTTTGGGTGCCGCGGGGGTTGAGGGCGGCCCCGCACCCCTCGGGGTGCGGGGCCGCCGCAGTGTCGTCGTCACCGATCAGCGCCGCGTGACCCCCACCACCTCCAGGCCGCGGGCCCACTCTTCGGATGCAACCAGATCAGGTGCTAACGACCCGGCCCCGCTACTCCTGTCGTCGCGCCGGAGAAGGGGGCACGACGCGACTGCGGCACCCCCCACCCGGTGGACAGCACCGTCTTGAGGACAGCGCCGCCCACGACGAGACGGCACATCAGCGTCGGACGGTGACATTGATGGGGCGGGTGACCGAATGGGTGCCACCGGTGCCGGTGAAGGTGACGCCGAGGACCACGTCCCTGCCCCGGCGGAGCTTCGTCGTCGCCGCCCTGGTCAGCTCTACGGTGACCCTCCGCTGGGCGCCAGCTGGGACTCGGACGTCCTGGGCGTGGATCCGCTGGTCCCGGACGCTGACCCGCATCCTGCTGGTGCAGACGCTCGCCGCGCTGGCGCAGCCCACGCGCAGGACAGCCGCGGCGTTGCTGCGTCCGGTGAGTGTCGCGGTCACGGTCTTGCTGAGGACCGTCGGGCGACGTACCTCAGGCGTGACGGGCTCCAGGGGCTCGACCGGGTCGGGCACCGCGTCCGCGTCGTACTCCAGGGCAGGCGTGACGGTGGGCAGCACCCGGCCGTCGGCGATCTGCTCGAAGGCGTACACCATGCCCAGGAGCTCGGCGTCCTGGAACGCCTTCCCCTGCAGCTGGAACCCGATGGGCGTGCCGTGGGAGTTCGTCCCTGCGGGGAAGATGGCCGTCGGCACGCCCGATGCGGACGACTCCGGGTCTCGACGTCCGAAGCTGTTTCCGGTGGAGTCGTTGAGGTGGATGTCGCTCAGGCCCGCCGGGTACAGGACCGCGTCGATGCCGTTGTCGTCCATCCAGGTCGCCAGCACATCGCGGTAGCGTGCGCGCCAGGCCTCGAAGTCGCGCTGCTGCTGGTCGGTCATCTCGGCCGTGCCCGGCGAGACGGCACTGATGTCCACGGGCGCGTCCGGGTGCGCCTCGAACCACTGGATCCAGCCCTCACGCCCCGTGCTGCCGAAGTCGCCACGGGCCGGTGCGGGCGGCGCCGCCGGGATCTCCTTGATCGTCGCGCCCGCCGCCTCGAAGGTGGCGAACTGGGCCCGCAGCGCGTCGCTGGTCTCCGTGGTGCCGAACGGGTCGTTGTAGGCCCCTGCCGGGATGCCGAGGACCTTGCCCCGCAGGGCGTCGGCGGTGAAGTACTCGGACCAGTCCTGGGGCCGGTTGCCGTTGGCCACGTCGTCCAGGACGTCGTCGGGGTTGTCGACCGCTGCGACATCGAGCAGCAGGGCGAGGTCCTCCACCGACTGGGTCATGAAGCCGACGTAGTCCTGGATGATGGTCAGGGGCATGACGCCGGCGCTGGACTGCATGCCGTCGGTGCCGCGCAGGGAGTACAGGCTGCCGGCCCACGACGGGCCCCACAGGGAGTCGCCGGTCTGGGTGCCCATGGCCGCGGCGCCGAAGCTGGACGCGATCGCGGCACCGGAGCCGCCGCTCGACCCGATCGTGCTCTTGGAGGGGTCGAAGGCGTTCCACACCTGGCCGAAGTGGCTCTCGCTGAAGTGACCGCTGAAGGCGAACCGGGAGAGGTTGGCCTTGCCGATGATGATCGCGCCGGCCTCGCGCAGCTTCTTGATCTGCCAGGCGTCGTCGGCCGGGGTCCATCCGTCGAACAGGAGGGACCCACCGGTGGTGGGCATGTCCTTGGTGTCGATGATGTCCTTGGCCAGGATCGGCACCCCGAGCAGCGGCCGGGTGTCGCCGTCCCTGCGGGCCGCGTCGGCCGCGCGGGCCTGCTGCATCGCGTCGGGCGCCACCGAGATCACCGACTTGAGGCCGAAGGGGCCGCGGTCGTACGCCGCGATGCGGTCGAGGTAGGCACGCACGACCTGTTGCGAGCTGGTCCGGCGGGCGTCCATGTCGGCGACCAGGGTGGTGATGTCCTTGCCGATGACGTCGTACGGCGACGTCGTCCTGACCGTCTCGGCCTGCACCGCGCCCGTGACGTCGTTCTGGATGGGCTCGGTCGCCACCGTCGCGCAGTCGGCGTCGTCCACGCCCAGGGTGGCCAGGTCGTAGTTGACGACCGAGCAGACCTCGCTGACGCTCAGCCCGTCGACGTCCGGGGCCGTGACCAGCCGCTCGGCGGCCGTCTCGACGAACTCGACCTCCGACCCGGCGGCCGGGACGGGCGCGCCCCCGAGGGCTCGCACCTCGGAGCGCCCGGCGACGACGTACCTGACCAGCGAGGCGGTGTCGCCGGGCTCGATGACGAGCTCGCTCATGAAGGCGGGGTGGTTGGCCTCGTCCCCTGCGGGCGCCAGGTCGTTGGTGAACGGGTCGCGCAGGAAGTTGCCCATCCGGGCGAGGGCCTCCGGTGTGCCGGTCTCGCCGGCCACGGTGGCCGACGGGCCGTTGTTGCTCGCCGAGCCCGGGCCGTTCGACGGGGAGTACCAGGCGGCCCAGGTGTCGCCCGGGGTGATGGCCGCGTCGCCTGAGGAGGTGCCTGCGATCGCGGTCTGGTTGACGCCGGTGTTGTAGCCGAGCTGGCCCCCGAACGCCACGTCGACGGTGACCGGCCGCTGCGTCGTGTTGGTGAAGGAGTCGAGGAAGCGGCCGTAGTTGTCGGCCCGGTCGACGGTCAGCTCGCGCTGCACGACGACACCGTCGAGCTTGACGCCCTGGGTGGTCGCGAACGTGTCGCGGCCGTCGTAGGTCAGCCCGAACCCGCGCAGCAGGATGCCGTTGAGGCGGCTCGAGCCGCCGGCGACCTCCACCCTGAGGCCGCCGTACCCCTGCAGCGCGTTCGCCGCCGTGCGGGTGACGCTGCCGGTGTCGAGACCGGGGATGGCGGCGTCGTGGACCCGCCAGGTGTCACTGCGTGCCACGGTCACGGTGTTGAGGCCCTGCGCCGGCACGACGCCGAGCGCGGACAGGGCCAGCCCGGCGACCAGCGCCGGAGGGACGAGACGACGACCGCGACTGGGCCGCTGGTCCAACTTGCGGGACATGGTTCTCCTTCGATCGAGCCGGACGAGGCATGAGATGGCGGGCACGCGAGAGCACCGAGGTGGACGTCGCATCACCGTGGCCCCCGGTCGACCCGGCTCGGCGGAGCAGGTGGGCGGGACGCCACGACCAGTAGAGCGACCTCAAGTCACCGGGCCGTTCCGCACGCATTGACCTCGTGTGCGTCCAAATGAGAATCGTCCCGGGCAGCGGCTCACCCCCCTCGCCCCCGAGGGCTACTCCCGCCCCACCTCGGCGGGCCGGTCCCGACCCTCCGTGAGGTGGGAGATCGCCGGGAGGTGCGAGAGCGCCCGCACCCGCTCTCCGATGACGAACCCACGCAGGTCGGGGGTGCGCGCGAGGTACTCGTTGGCGACGAGGTGCTTGACGATGCGGTAGACGGTCGCCTGGGAGAGAGGGAGGGCCTCGGTCAGCTCCCGCGCGGTGACACCCGGGCCGATGCGGGCGACCGCCTCGAGCACGGCGAAGGCGTTGTCGACAGCAGCTGGTTGCCTCGCCAGGAAGCCGTGCGAGTCAGAGCTCGGCACGGGCGTCGGACCGTCCCCCGGGCGGGAGGAGCACGGCAGAGGCCAGTGCTTCTTCGTGCATCCCGACGTAGCGGTCGCCAAGACCGTCCGCCCGCTCGGCGAGGCGCCGCATCAGCAGCCCGGTGGCCGCGGCGGCGCCCAGCAGGCCAAGCCCCAGGTATCGGCCGTCCCGCAGCTCGGAGACCAGCTCGTTCGCGGCCACCGCTGCGGCGGTGACCCCGCCGACCGCGGCGGCGACCACCGTGACCGGGGACAGCTCGTCGATCGACCGGAGGAAACGGATCAGGGACGCAGCGGTCAGCGCGTAGGCAGTGCAGACCACGACGCCGGTCGACTCCTTCAGCTGCCAGGAGAACGTCCCGGGGTCGTTGCCCACGAACAACCCGACGGCCGGCGGCAGCAGCGCGAGCGGCAGGACCGTCCAGACGGCGGCCATCGGGATGCCTCGGCCGTTGACCCGACCCAGCGCCTGGGGCAGCACCCCCTCACGGGCGAGGGAGAACAGCAGCCGCGCCGAGGCCGACCACACGCACACGGCGAGCGCCACCAGCGACCAGGCGAGGACCAGCAGCACGAGGGCGTCGGCGACCGAGCGGTCTGCGCCCGGTGCGAACCACCGCCAGCTCCACACCGACGGCGTGCCTGCCGGCCGCGCGGTCGCCACGAGGTTGGCGAGACCGAAGAGCACCGCGGCGAGCACCAGGCTGGAGCGCAGTGCGAACGGCACCTCGACCATCGGTCGCCCGGTCTCCAGCCCGAGCGACGCCGAGCTCTCGAAGGCGAGGGTGAGCATGACGATGAACGCCGCCCCCAGCCCGACCCGGGTGGGCGAGGCCCCCTCCAGGGACAGGGCCTGCCAGGACGGGAGCCCGTGACGCGCGGTCCACGTGCCGAGGACTGCGAACAGCACCACGAAGCTGACGACCTCCGCGACCAGCGCCGCACGTGTCGACCAGCGAATGCCCCTGCTGATCGCGTACACGCAGACGAGCGCACCCCCGACGAGGAGCACGACGGGGCGGACGTTCCCGGCGAGCAGGTCGACACCGCCCGAGCTCAGTGCGGCATCGGTGCGCCCGGCCGCGTCGGAGAGCCCGAAGCCGATCATCGCGGCGTACCCGATGACCAGGCCGCCTGCGGTCATGAGTGCGGGTAGTGGACCAAGGCCCTTGGCGACGAAGGTGTACAGTGTGCCGGCCGACCCGAACCGGGCCGCGAACTGGTTGACCACGAGGGCGAACAGCCCCACCAGGCCGTAGCCGAGGAGGGTGCTGACCCAGAACCCCGGCCCCACCAGGGTCGGGAAGGCCAGCCCCGAGCCGAGCGCCGTCAGGGACGGCACCAGGACCGCGACGGAGTGGGCGACCAGGTCGAGGGAGTCGACCTCGCGACGGGCCACGCCCTCGAAGACCGAGCGGTCGCGAAACCCCAGCGACGGGCGGGAGCCCTCCGGTCGAGGCGCAGGCGGGCGGTCGGGGCTGCTGTCTGACACCGGAGGAACCGTACGGACCGAATGTTTCGGCGCGGGTACGGCGTCCGGGTCGCGCACGGCGAAGGGGTGCACCCCCAGGGCACCCTTCGCCCCTCGGCTGGGAGGCCGCTGAACCGTAGGCTCGTGGGCGTGGACAACCGACAAGAAGTGCGGGACTTCCTGACCACCCGTCGCGCTCGGTTGACCCCCGAGCAGGTCGGCCTCCCGAGCACCGGCGCCCGACGAGTACCCGGGCTGCGTCGCAGCGAGGTGGCCACCATCGCGGGTCTCAGCGTGGAGTACTACGCCCGCCTCGAGCGTGGGCAGATCGCTGGCGCCTCCTCCGGTGTCCTCGACGCACTGGTCCGCGCCCTGCAGCTAGACGACACCGAGCGCGCCCACCTGCTCGACCTCGCTCGCGCGGCCGACGGCATCCCCACCTCGGGCCGCCCCCGCCGTCGACAGGCGGGGTCTTCCGCCCGCGCGGCATCCAGGCTCAGCCTGCAGTGGGCCCTCGAGGCGATCACCGACGGCGTGGCGTTCGTCCGCGACCCGCATCAGAACCTGCTGGCGGTCAACGCCCTGGGCAGGGCGTTCTACTCCCCCCTCATCGGCGACGGCGGACGCGTTCCCAACCTGGCCCGGTTCCAGTTCCTCGACGCCGCCTCCCGCGAGTTCTACCCGGACTGGGAGCTCTTCGCCGAGATGTGCGTCGGCATCATGCGCACCGAGGCCGGCCGCGACCCCCACGACCGCGGGCTGCAGGACCTCGTCGGCGAGCTGTCCACCTGCAGCGAGACGTTCCGCCGGCTGTGGGCCGCCCACGACGTGCGCACGCACGGTGCCGGCACGAAACGCTTCCACCACCCCGTCGTCGGGGAGCTGACCTTGGTCTACGAAGAGCTGGCCATCACGGCCGAGCCGGGTCTCGTGCTCCTCGTCTACACCGCCGAACCCGGCTCCCCGTCGGCCGAGAGACTGCGACTCCTCGCCTCCTGGGCAGCACCCAGCACCGCCTTCCCGGTCGACTCGACCCGGCCCGCCCCCGAGCGCTAGTCGCCCGCGCCCGGCCCCGCCCCACCCCGTCGGTGACGGGGGCCGCCATCGACCCCGACGAACCCACCCCGAAGGAGAACGACCTTGTCCGAGATGTCTGTCCTCGCCCCGACCCGTCAGCGCATGTGGGTCGAACGCACCCGGGAGGTCCCCGCACCCACGGCCGGGCAGGTGTTGATCCGTTCCGCGTTCGTCGCCGTCAACAACGCCGACGTGAGCGGCATGGACCGCGCCACCGAGATCGACGAGGACTCCGTGGTCGGCTACGAGACCGCCGGTACCGTCGTCGCCGTCGGACCGGACCTCGACGAGGCCCTCATCGGCACGCGGGTGGCTGCCTGCACGCCGTCGTCCTTCGCCCAGTTCGTCGCAGCGGACGTTCGCCACACCCTCCCGTTCCCGGACGACTTCCCGCTGGACCAGGCCGCGGCACTACCGACTGCCCTCCTGACCGAGCACGGAGCGCTGCGCGCCGGCGGGTTCCGAGCGGGGCAGACCGTGCTCGTCACCGGGGCGTCCTCCGCCATCGGGCTGGTCGGGGTGCAGGTGGCCAAGGCTCTGGGAGCGCGCACGGTCATCGCGACGACCCGGTCGGCCGACAAGGTCGGGCTGCTCCGTGACGTGGGCGCCGACCACGTCGTCCTCAGCGGTGATCGCCTCTCCGAGGAGGTCCGCGAGCTCACCGACGGGGTCGGGGTCGACCTGGTGCTCGAGCACGTCGCGGGAGACGTGCTGGGCCAGGCCGTCGCGGCGTGCCGGCGTCACGGGACGGTCGTGCAGATGGGCCGACTCGGGGGTCCGTCCTCCGTGCTCGACGTGGACGCCCTGTCCTTCGGGCGGGTCACCCTCGTCGGCGTCTCGTTCGGCGAGGACGACGAGCTCGCCGAGCTGCTCGGGACGGTGCGTGAGCTCGTGCTGCCCTCGGTCGTCGACGGTCAGGTACGACCGGTCGTCGACAGTGTCATCCCCTGGGCCCAGGCAGCCGACGCGGCCGACCGTGTGCGGCGCGGACTCTCCGTCGGCAAGGTCGTCCTCGCCCTCCCCTGACCCGGCGGGGCGGCCCGGACGGACACACGCCCCAGTTCAGACCACCTGGAGGAAACACATGTTGCTCATCACGAGCGGCGGGCAGACCGCCACCGGCCCCGCCGACTGGTTCACCGGCACCGTCTACATCGACGGCATCCGCAACGCTGACGACCAGTCGGCTGTGGGTTGTGCCCACGTCCGGTTCACGCCCGGGGCCCGCACCGCCTGGCACTCCCACCCCCGCGGACAGACCCTGTACGTGACCGACGGCATCGGATACGTCGCCCGCCGTGGCGGCGACGTGCAGGAGATCCGTCCCGGTGACGTGGTCTTCATCGAGCCCGGTGAGGAGCACTGGCACGGGGCGACCGCCGACCGGTTCATGGCCCACGTCGCCATCCAGGAGGCTGACGAGGACGGCCAGGTCGTCACCTGGCTCGACCACGTCAGCGATGAGGAGTACGGCGCCTGACCCGGACCGCCACGGTGTGGTGCGGCACCCACGACGAGGCCCCCGGGCCGCGGGCTCTCGCCCTGGGCTGGACCCGCCGGTGTCGCCACTGCGAGCCACGACCCGCGGTCGACTGTCTCCTGGTGGGAGAGGCGCTCGCCCGACTCGGTGTCGGAGTCGTGAACGTGCTACGGGTCCACCGGATCGTCCGGACCGGATCGACGATCACCGGCCTCCGCGGTCGTCACACCTGGCCACCAGGGGCCGACACGGTGACGGTCACGTCGCCACCGATGCCAGCGATGCGCTCGGCGGCGTCCCCGTCGAAGCGTCCCAGCACGACGATGCCCGCGAAGTAGGACTGGTCGCCGTAGTAGAGGACGAGGTCGTTGCCAGGGGCGTAGTAGCCGAGGTCACCGACAGCGGGGTCGGCTCCGTCCGGCTGACCCTCGACGGACAGCTCAGCAGGGAGAGGCCCGGTCTTCTCGACCCCACCGTGGTCGGTCATGTCGACGGTCACCGGCAGCTGGGCGAGCAGGTCGCGGGCCGCGGCGCTGTCGTCGAGGGTCGCGGTGAACTGGTCCTCGCCGATCCTGATCTCGATCTGCATCTCGTCCTCCTCCCGGGCCCGCGGCTGCACGGGTCCCGCCTGCTGGTCGGGTGCCGCGGGTCCTGATGGCGCGGGCGACCGGGGGGACGACGACGCCGTGATGGTCGTCCCCCCCGCTGAGTCGTCCCCCGTGCCGCCCGAGGGTCCGCAGGCCGAGGCCAGCACCACCGCCCCGGCCATGAGCAGGGCCTTGGTCACGCTGCGTGCCGGGTCGCTCGCCCTCTCGCCTCCGGTGCGGCCGGCGTTCACCGGACGCGCTCGTACGTGACTCGCCAGCCCTCGGACGGGTCGGCCGGCGTCAGGACCAGCTGGCGGCGGGTGACCTCGAAGTTGCGTGTCAGGCGCTGACCGATGAGATCACGCACCGCGGCGGAGGACACCCGGATCGTGAACATGCCTTCCTTCTGGTCGACCGCTACCGGACCGTAGTAGGCCTCGTAGCCGTCGACCGTGTACGGCGTGTCCGCCGCACTCGTGTCCGGGTTCATCGCCTGGACCGCGAGGGTGCCCGCCCGCGTGAAGACGAGCTGCCCGCTGTAGGGAACTTGCTCGTAGGCGCCGTCGACGGTGACCTGCAGCGACGTCATGCGCCACTGACCGGTCAGCGGTCCGGGTCGGCGATCGTGCGCCGCAGCTGAGGGCGTCGCGACCGGGGCGGCGTCAACGGTCGCGCTACTGCGTGCGATCGGTGCACTGAGGGCGAGCACGGCGCTGGTGAGGACCAGCAAGAGGGTGGTGGCGAGGGACGTGCGTCCCAGCTTGGTGGTCATCGAGGTCGACATCCTTCTCGTGGTTCTGCGGCGGCGCCGGTGCGCTGCCGTCGGGTGGTCGTCGTGCGGCGGGCCCGGCCGTGGTCCGGCCGTGTCCGCCGGCCGTCACGGCTTCAGCAGGACCTTGAGGGTGCGGCGCTCGTCCATGTCGGCGTAGCCCTGGGCGACGCCGTCGAGGCCGACCGTGGCGTCGAAGACCCTGCCGGGCTCGATCGAGCCGTCGAGGATCGGCGGGAGGAGCTCCTCCATGTAGGCCCGGCTCGGGGCGGGTCCCCCGGTGAGGGTGACGTTGCCGCCGAAGAGGCTGGCGAAGCCCACGGGGGCGTCCTCGTACTGCGGGACCCCGACGCGGCTGATCGTGCCGCCGGGGCGGACGACGCCGAAGGCCTGCTCGTAGGCAGGCATGTGGCCCACCGCCTCGAGCACGACCTGGGTGCCGAAGCCGCCGGTGAGCTCGCGCACCGCGTTCACGCCCTCCTCGCCGCGCTCGGCGACGACGTCGGTCGCGCCGAACTCGCGTCCCAGGTCGGTGCGCGAGGTGTGGCGGCCCATGAGGATGATCTGTTCGGCGCCGAGCCGCTTGGCGGACAAGACGGCGAGCAGCCCGACCGCACCGTCACCGATCACCGTGACGGTGCTCCCCTGGGTGACGCCGCCGCGCACCGCGGCGTGGTAGCCGGTGCCGAAGACGTCGGAGATCGTGAGCAGCGACGGCATGAGGGCGGAGTCGGCGGCGACCGGGAGCTTGAAGAGGGTGCCGTCGGCCAGCGGGACGCGGATGGCCTCGGCCTGACCGCCCTCCTGCGGGAGCATGTCCCAGAAGGACCCCTTCTCGCACGAGGTCTGCAGCCCCGCGCGGCAGAACTGGCAGGTGCCGCAGGAGTAGGCGAAGGGGGCGACCACGAGGTCGCCCCTGCTCAGGCTGGTGACCTCGTTGCCGACGTCCTCGACGACGCCGATGAACTCGTGGCCCATGTGCGCGGGTGCGCTGTCGGCTGGCATGGAGTGGTACGGGTGCAGGTCGCTGCCGCAGATGCAGGACGCGGTGATCCGCACCAGGGCGTCGCTCGGCTGCTCGACGCGGGAGTCCCGGACGTCCTCCACCCGGACGTCGCCGGGGCCGTACATGAGCGTGGCTCGCATGGTGTCTCCTGAGGTCTGGGGTGCTGGGGCCCGGGTCGCGGCCCTCGGCCGGCCGGGGTGCCGGCCACGGGAGTGGTCGCCACCGGGTCTGCTCACCGAGTAGACCCGAGCCTCGCGCGCGCAGGGAGTCACTGCGGTGACGTGCACTGCCAATACGCCCCTCGCCAGGGACTTCCACGCGGGTGACGACGCGGCTTGGCTGGTCCTCGTTCATCGCACGACCGTCCACCACCCCAGGACGACCGCCACCGCAACCCCGGAACAGGAACCCTGATGTCCCACCCGTCCCCCTCCACCGACCAAGGGCCCCAACGGTCTGGACGACCCGACCGGTTGCCGCTCGCGGTCTACGTCCTCGCCCTGGGCACGTTCCTGATGGGCACTACGGAGTTCATCGTCGCGGGCCTGCTGCCCGAGCTGGCTGCCTCCTTCGGCGTCTCGGAGGGCCGGGCGGGGTTGTCGATCACCACCTTCGCCGTCGGCATGATCGTGGGAGCCCCGACCATGCCACTGCTCACGCTGCGCCTGCCTCGAAGCACCACCTTGGTGCTCGCCCTGGCCCTGTTCGCCGCCGCCCACGTGGCGTCGGCCCTGACCGACGACTTCACCGTCCTCCTCGTCAGCCGGGTCGTGTCCGGGGTCGCCACCGGGTGCTTCTGGGGCATCGCGGCTGTCGTCGCCAACGGGCTCGTCGGACCCCAGCGCAGCTCCAGCGCCCTCGGTATCGTCGTCGGTGGCGGCATGCTGGCCACCGTCCTCGGAGTGCCGCTGGGTTCGTTCGCCGGTCAGCTCATCGGCTGGCGCGGGCCGTTCTGGGCGCTGGCCGCGCTCGCAGTGGCTGCAGCCGTCGCCATCGTCACCCTGGTGCCCTCCGACGTGGAGCGCGCGCACGATCCCACGATCGCCTCGGAGGTGCGCGCCCTCGCCTCGGCGCCGCTCTGGCTGACCCTGGCGACGTGCGCCGCGGTCAACGCCGGGGTCCTGTCGGTCTACAGCTTCATCTCGCCCCTGCTCACCGGTCGCACCGGGCTCTCCGGCTCCCTGGTGCCGCTCGCGCTCGTCCTCTTCGGCGTGGGTGCCCTGGCCGGCAACGTCCTCGGAGGACGGCTCGGCGACACGCGCCCGTTCCGTACGCCCCTGGTGACCGCGGCGGTCAGCCTCGCAGCGATGGTCCTGTTGTGCTTCGTCTCGACCTCGCCCGCTTGGACCCTCGCCGTGTTCGCACTGCTGGGAGCGGTGGGCCTCTCGGCCAACCCCGTGCTGCTCTCCCTGGTCTCGCGCTACGGGGTCGCCGGTTCGACGCTGCCCAACGCGATGGCGCCGGCCATGTTCAACCTCGGCACCGCGATGGGCACCGCCGTCGCGGCACGCACCCTCGACGGACCGGCCGGCCCGCTCGGCCCGCTCGCGGTCGGCGTGGGCTTCGGCATCCTGGTCTTCGTGCCGCTCGGCGCCCTCATCTGGACCCGACACCGCAGCGACGCCGCCCTGTCCCCGAACGCGGGCAGCGATGGTCGCCCCACGGCAGACCATCCCCGGGTCGAGGTGACCTGCAGGTGACGGGTCGGCCCGGGTCGCGTCCGCTCGTCGAGACCCGCGGGCACGATTCGGAGCCGTTCCCCAGGAGCGCAGCTCAGAGCGCGGCGTAGAGCGCTTCCTCGAAGGCCTCGTCCTGGTCGACGAGGACAGCGGCGAGGAGGAGCGTCTGGTCGCCGCAGCGGCGCTCGGCCTGCAGCCACGACGTCGTTACCGTGCTGTCGCGGCGCCGCTCTTCGCGGTGTGGGACGAGCACCCCGACGGACCCGAGGACGTCGTGCCGACCCGGTACGGCTCGATCCACACCCTGCTGCTCCCGGGGTCGGTCGTCGCACTCGCGGCCAGCCCGGTCGGCATCGGCGTGGCAGCCGAGATCGACCGGCTCGACCACTCCTTCCGCACCTCCCTCGTGGCGCTGCGGCTGTGCACCCCACCGCGTGTGCCGTCGGTGTGCGCCGACGAGTTCGGCGGCCTGATCGGTCTGCTGGCAGACGCGCACAGCGACTGTCCACAGCCCGACGTCGACCGGATCGCCGCCGTCGCCCGGCACCCCTGGGGCGCCGACACCCTCGACGCGATCGTCCGCACCGCCTCGGCGCGCCAGGCGGCCCGCGACGTCGGCGTCCACCACAGCACCATGCAGACCCGGCTCGACGCCGTGGCCGACGCCCTCGGCTTCGACCCCTACGACGGGTTCGGTCGCACCCGCCTGGGGACCGCCTACCTCCTGTGGCGCCTGCAGAGCTCCCGGGTCCTCGAGCTGCCGGCGCCGTCGAGACGGTGACCAGGCCCGGCTGGGCCGGCAGACGTGGCGCACACGGAGCGGGGTCGCCGGGCGCAGGCCCTACAGCGGTTGCGACTCGACGAGGACCCCGATCTTGTCGATGCGGTGCTCGGGGTTCCCCAGCTCGTCACGCCAGTAGTTCCCCTCGGCGCTGTCCTCCTGGGTCGCGCAGGTGGAGATGGTGATCATCGCCCGCGTCGGGGCCACCCCCGGCCGTCCGGGAACGGCAGCGCGCTGCCTCGCCAGTGATCGCGGCGAGCGGAACGAGGTCTCCCTGGTCCGAGTCACCCGGTAGACGTAGCGGTGGCCACGGGTCTCCACCACGACCTCCTGCCCCTCCCGCAGGCGCGGGAGGAGAAGCAGTGGCCCGCCAGCCGAGTTCCGGTGTGCCGTGACCTGGTAGTTGCCGATGCCCCCTGGACCCACGCCACCCGTTTCCCCGTGGGGACTCGCCGCCACCCCCCGGTCCTGGATCACCGTGCCCGCCCGGTCATCGGTGCGTCCACGGTAGGAGCGAACCGGAAGGTCGCTGACGCCGATCGCGGCGATGCTCATCGCTGCCGGGCGCGGGCGCCCGTCGCTCGCGGCCGGCGCGGGCGGCGCGGGCGGCTCGGTCCCGGGGCTCGGCGGGCGGTCACGCGCCGCGGCAGGACCTCGTGCGTCGGCGGCCGCCCGAGGCGCCGCCGACGTGGACGGCGGCGTGGACGGCGACGTGGACGGCGACGTCGGAGGACCAGACGTACAGCCGAGCACGAGCGAGGCAGCAGCGGCGGCGGCCAGGGCGGCCCCCGGAACCCGCCAGCGACCCGTCATCGCGGCCCACCGGCGTCGTCGAACGCGCTGCGCAGGAACACGTCGGTGTCCCGCATCGACTCCTCGAACCGGGGCCCGAAGGCGTGGTACTCGTCCTCGTACCACGCCAGCTCCGCGTCGACGCCCGCACCGACGAGGGCGTCGTGGGTCTCTCGCGCCCACCGCGGCGGGCACTCCTCGTCGCGGGTCCCGTGGATCATCAGCACCGGCTCCTCGATGCGCCCGACGTACGGCCGGGTCGACATGGCCCGCCAGGCCGCGCCGTTCACCGCCGGGACTCCGTGGCGATCGACGAACTCAGCCGCGAAGTCCGCACCGGGACCGCCCCAGCGGGCGTAGTTCTCGGACTCCAGGGACGACTGCCCGGAGTAGACGATGCCTGCGGCCACATGACCCGGGGCCATCTCGAGGGCCTGCAGGACCACGCTGCCGCCCATGGATCGGCCCATGATCGCCACGTCGTCGTCCCGGACCGGGAGGTCAGAGCGCCGCAGCGCCGACACGGCACCGAGGACGTCGACCGCGTAGCCGAGGTAGAGGCGGCGGACGAGCGACGGATCGTCGTCCGACTCGGCGTGCCCGCGGTAGTCGACGTGGAAGGACACGTACCCGCGTTCGGCGAGGAACCCGCGCTCACGGGTCATCCCCTGCCCGCGCACGTAGGTGTCGCGGTCGATCCAGCCGTGTGCGAGCACCACGGCGGGGAAGGGCCCGGGGCCCTCCGGGACGTTGAGCACCCCGGTGATCCGCAGCCCGTCGCTGCGGTAGCTGGCGTCGTAGGACACGTAGGCGGTGGTCCGCTCCCGCACCCGCCCGAGGCGGACCGAGGATGCCGTCACAGGCCGGTCGAAGTAGTCGGCCAGCGCCGGTGTCACCCGCGGCTGCTCGACCGGACGCGGGGTCGGCACCTGCGGGGTGGGCGGGTTCGAGCGGCTCGAGGCGGGCGGGTCGTCGGGCGAAGCACCCGCGTCCGGTGCCGCCGCCGACGTGGTTGCGTCGCCGACACCGCCCGGTTCCGGCGTACGGCCCGGTGAGCTGCAGCCGGTCAGCACCAGCAGCACTACGCCGAGGACCGCGCCGCGACGCAGGCCGTACGTGACCCGTCCGGAGGCCGCCGCCGGCGTCGTCAAGGACCGGACCGTGGTGACCTGCATCGTCGTGCCCATGGTGTGCACTCCTTCGTCTTGCCGAACGTTCGTCGTCTGAGCCGTGACGATCCCGGCCGTCACCGATCTGCCACCGCCCCAGGCCGTGCGTCGAACCCGAGGTGCACGTGATCGCGATGGAGGTCGTCAGCGAAGTGCACTCCTCCCGGGCCGTCGGCGTCGACCGGCCCGCCGATCTCGGTGCTGCCCAGCTCCCGCGCCGCGGCGAGGAACCGGAGGAGTACCGGGTCGTCGAACCTCATGTCGACGACCCGTCGGCCGTCGACGGCCCAGATGTCCACGGCCCTCCCGCGGGTGTGGTTGCTGAGCCCCGCGGCACCGAACACCTGGTCGGGGTGGCCGCTGCGCAGCACCGACACCGCCATCCGGTGGCCTCGGGCCAGCGCCAGCAGGAGGCCGCTGACCAGCGGGTCCACCGCTCCCGAGGCGAGGTCTGCGGCGGCGGCGTCGGGCAGCCGGACCCGCGGCTCCCGCACCAGCCGCGCAGCGGCGGACCCCGCCCGAGGGCGGTCGGGCACGCCGGCCGGGGCGGGTCGTAGACCGGTCACGGCCCAGCCGCCGTCGCGGCGAGCCAGCCGCACGTCGACCGTGACAGTGCGCCGCGCCAGGGCCGCCGACCCCGCGGGCTGCCAGACCTGCTCGACGACCACCATCACGCTGGCACGGGTCGCCGTCAGTCCGCCGTACTGCGGGTAGACGACGCTGCTCACCGCCGGCCGGCCGGGCGGGACCAGGGGGCCAGCGCCGCCCGCGAGCGACGGATCGGCGCCCACCGCCTCCAGCCGGGCGGCCGCGTCCGGGGAGTCCTCGTCGACCACCCCCAGCACTTCGAGGACGTCGACGGCGGCCCGCTTCACCTCGGGTGCGACCTCGTTCGGCCCGGGACGCCACGGCCGCGGCGAGGGCAGTGTCACGGCGTCGGCGACGGCCGCAGGGGACGACACCGTCACCCGGGTCGGCAACGCCTCGCCCGAACCACTGTGCAGCGGCCGCTCAGCCGCGCACCCGGTCAGCAGGGCGGCACCGCCCAGCAACAGGCCGCGCCGGCCGGCAGTGGGGAGGCTCACCGGCCGGGCACGGTGCGGGGGTCGATGCGGAAGCGGACGACCTCGTCACCGTCGCGGTCGACGTGCCGTCCCGCCTCCTCCCACGCACATCGTCGGTAGAAACCGGCCGCGCCCCCCGGCCCGGCCTTGGTGACGAGCTCGACCTGCCCCACCCCCGAGGCCGCGGCGCTGCGCAGGAAGCGCTGGGCGAGGAGGGTCCCGATCCCCTCGCCCCGCGCGTCGGGCACCACCACGATCGCCTCCAGGACCGCGACCGGACCCGTGGAGGCCGGCCCCTGGCCGGTCCCGGTCGGCGCGGGTCGTCCGGCGAGCCGCCGCAGGTAGCGGCGTGCGCGAGTGCGAACGAAGTCCGCGAGCAGCCGAGGGCGGCGCAGCAGGGCGAGACCACCGGCCACGGCCAGCCCGCGACGCTCGGCCAGGAGCCACGCCACGTTCGCCACCCGGTCGGTCGACCCGATCGCGAAACCCACCGGGATCCCGTCGTGCAGAGCCACGAAGCCGACGCCGTACGGCGAGGCGAGGTGGGCGCGGTGCCAGCGCTGGACGAACCGCACGCCGAGCCGCGGGAACAGCCCGTGCGGAAGCTCACGCACGTGCAGCGCGGCGGTCCACCCCTCGTGGGGGCGGGTGATCGCGGCGACGTCGATCCGGTCGGGTGCTGCGCTCGCCCGGACACCGAGGGCCTGGACCTCGTGCGGGACGGTCTGGTAGATGGTCACGGTGACCCCTCTCTGGGCAGCCGGGCGCTTCCCGGGTGCAGCCAGCGTGCTGCGCCAGCCTCAGAGCAACCTCAGAGCACGCGTGCCACCCTGGGCCCATGCCCGACGAGCTGCTCCCGCGCCTGCTGCTCGTCGAGGACGACCCCCGCCTGTGCGACCTGCTCCAGCGGCTGCTGTCGTCGGAGGGGTACGCCGTAGAGGTCGCGCGCGACGGCCACACCGGTCTGCACCGCGGGCTGACCCGGCCCTACGAGCTGATGATCGTGGATCGCGGCCTGCCGGCCGTCGAGGGCGTCGACCTGGTGCGGCGACTGCGAGCGAGCGGGGTGACGTCGCCCATCCTGATCCTGACGGCGAGGGGCACGAGCGAGGACCGCGTGGAGGGCCTCGACGCCGGCGCGGAGGACTACGTCGTCAAGCCGTTCGACGTCGACGAGCTGCTGGCCCGGCTCCGCGCGCTCCAGCGCCGTCATCCCGAGGCCACCGACAGCCTCGACCTCGGTCGACGCGTCCTCGACGTCACCACGCGCCGGGTGGTGGGCGACGACGCGGCCCCGGTGACCCTGTCGGGCCAGGAGTGCGAGCTGCTCCGGCTCCTGGCGGCCAACCCCCGCCGCGTGTTCCCCCGCGAGGAGCTGCGCGAGCGGGTGTTCCAGGAGACCGACAGCCCCAACGCCGTCGACACCTACGTCTACTACCTGCGCCGCAAGCTCGGCAAGCAGGCGATCCGCACCGTGCGCGGTCTCGGCTACCAGCTGGGGTCCGCGTGACCCGCCCGTCGACCTCGCGCCGTCCTGCTCACCGGCCCCCGCTCACGGGCGAGGCCGCCGACCGACGGCTGCTGCGCCGGGCCTCGATCGTGGTGGCGGTGCAGACCGGTCTCGCCGCCGCTGCCGTGGTCGCGGTCGTCATCGCCCTCGTCTACGCCATCAGCCAGGAGGCCCGGCGCGACGCCACCGAGGCGAAGGTCAGGGACAAGATCGTGAACGCCCAGGACTACGGCATCGAACTGACCGGGGACGTGCCGGTCGTCGCGGACGGTCTGCCCGCCGGGTGCGACGACGACGACGTGCGGCGCGCGACCGCCGACCTGGGCGCCGGGGTCTCCGACGTGGAGGTGTGCAGCGACCCGTTCATCGTCTACGTGTCCACCGTCGACGGCACGCGCGTGGTCGCCGCCAACAGCTTCGTCGAGCAGCAGGAGGAGACCCGGCGACTGGCGGGGCTGTCCATCGTCGCCGCGGCGATCGGCGTGGCCGCTGCGGCCGCGCTGGGGTGGGCGGTGGCGCGGCGCGCCGTGCGACCCCTCGGCGAGGCGCTCGCCTCGCAGCGCCGCTTCGTGGCCGACGCAGGCCACGAGCTGCGCACCCCGCTCGCGATCCTGCTCACCCGCGCCCAGCTGCTGCGCCGCACGGCGGTCGCCGACGAGGAGCAGCGCAGCGAGCTGGGCAGGCTGGTCCAGGACGCCCGGCACGTCACCGACGTCGTCAACGACATGCTGTTGGCCGCGGAGATGCAGCACCGGCCCCACCGGCTCGAGCCGGTGGACCTCGCCCAGGTCGCCTCCGAGGTGCGCGACACCTACGCCACCACCGCCGAGGGCGCCGGTGTCGACCTGGTGGTCGACCTCGCCGCCGACGAGGTCTACGTGGTGGACGGGGTGCCCAGAGCCCTGCGCCGTGCTGTCACCGCGCTGGTGGACAACGCCCTCGCGCACGTCGACCGCGGCGGCCGGGTCAGCCTCGAGCTGTCCGCCAGCGGCCACGAGGTCGCCCTCACCGTGCGCGACAACGGCAGCGGCCTCGACCCCACCCAGGCCGCCGAGCTCACCCAACGGTTCCGGCGTGGACCGGAGGCCACCGACAACGCCCACCGCCTCGGCCTCGGGCTGGCGCTGGTCAGCGAGATCGTCCGGTCCCTGGAGGGCACCATGACCATCGACGGCGAGGTGGGCAGCGGAGCCGCCGTGCGGCTGAGCCTGCCGATGTCCCAGGGCGGTGGTTGACGGGCCGAGACCATGGGCGCACCTCGCGGCGCCGGCCGGCCCCGTGACCAGCGCCACCTTTGACTTCGAGTACGTGAAGTTCCTAGCGTCGTGGACGTGAGCACACCGACCCGGCACGGGTACACGATCAGGGAGGCCGCCGCGCTGACCGGGCTCCCGGCCAGCACCCTTCGCTACTACGAGTCGGTCGGGGTCATCACGCCCATCAGCCGCGGGGCGAGCAGCGGTCACCGCGTCTACGACGAGGCAGACCTCGACCAGCTGACCTGGGTGGCCTGTCTGGCCGCGACCGGTCTGGCGGTGCGCGACATGAAGAGGTACGTCGCCAACGCTGAGCGAGGTCCGGCGGCGGCACCCGAGCAGATCGCTCTGCTCGCCGAGCAGCAGCGGCGCCTCGACCTCGAGGCCGAGCACCTCGCCGTGCGCCAGCGCTACGTCGCGCTCAAGCTCGACTACTGGCGCGCGACCGACGCGGGCGACGAGGCCCGTGCCGAGCTGGTGTCCGGCCAGGCCCGGGCCTTGGCAGACCAGCTCAAGCGCACCGCGACCACCTAGCCGCCTCCGCGACCACCGGGCACCAGGCACCAGGCACCAGGCAGCTCGCCGCCGGTCTGCCTGCCGGTCGCCCCCACCCGGCACGACGGCCGGGTGACCACCCCACCCACCACACCCGACCACGAAGAGAGACCACATGCGCGTCAACGCGTACGCAGCACCCGCAGCCGGCAAGCCGCTGGCCCCCACCACCATCGAGCGCCGCGACGTCGGCGCCAACGACGTCCTCATCCAGGTCTTGTTCGCAGGCATCTGCCACTCCGACATCCACACCGTCAACGGCGACTGGGGCCCTCAGCCCTTTCCGGTCGTGCCCGGCCACGAGATCGTCGGCGTCGTCGCCGAGGTCGGCGCGGAGGTCACCCGCCACCACGTCGGCGACCGTGTCGGCGTCGGCTGCATGGTCAACTCCTGCGGTGAGTGCACGAACTGCCGCAACGGCAACGAGCAGCACTGCGTCCAGGGCATGGTCCCCACCTACGCAGGTACCGACCGCGACGGCACCACCACCCAGGGCGGCTACTCCACCCATGTCGTCGTCGACGCCGACTACGTCCTCACCGTCCCCGACGGGATCGACTCCGCCGCCGCTGCGCCGCTGCTGTGCGCCGGCATCACCACCTACGCCCCGCTGCGTCACTGGGGCGCCGGACCCGGCAAGAAGGTCGCCGTCGTCGGGCTCGGCGGACTGGGCCACATGGGCGTCAAGATCGCCCACGCCCTCGGCGCCGAGGTCACTGTGCTCTCCCAGTCGCTGAAGAAGCAGGAGGACGGCCTGCGCCTCGGCGCCGACCACTACTTCGCCACCTCCGACCCCGCGACCTTCGAGCAGCTCGGCGGCCAGTTCGACCTCATCGTCAACACCGTCAGCGCCGGCATCGACCTCGACGCCTACCTGAGCCTGCTCGCCGTCGACGGCACCCTGGTGAACGTCGGCGCTCCCGCCGAGCCGCTGAGCCTCAACGTCTTCTCCCTCATCGGTGCGCGCCGCTCGTTCGCCGGCTCCATGATCGGCGGCATCGCCTTGACCCAGGAGATGCTCGACTTCTGCGCCGAGCACCACCTCGGCGCCGAGGTCGAGATCATCGCCGCCGACCAGGTCAACGAGGCCTACGAACGCGTCCTCGCCTCCGACGTGCGCTACCGCTTCGTCATCGACACCTCCACCCTCGCCTGACCACCCCGCCGCACGCTGACGGCCCCGCACCCCCTCAGGGTGCGGGGCCGCCGCGCGCAGTGCCGTGGTCCGGTCAGCGCCGGGAAACCCTGACGATCTCGCCACCTCGGGCAGGTGCCGCCGAGTCGGTGCCGGGGAAGACGGCGACGACCCGGTGCTTGCCGACCCGCAACCGGTCGAGAACGACCCTCGCGCGACCGTCGTCGCCGAGGTCGACCTCGTCGACGAGACGGCCGTCGACGCGCACCCGCACGTTGCCGGTGGGGGTCGCCCCGGTGGTGGTGGTGACGTCGATCCGCACCCGGGGACGGATCGCGGTGGTCAGCCTGTCAGGGTTCACGTCCACGTCGACCTCGGTCGAGCCAGCGGGCGGCCCGGGAGTGGGGGCCACCTCCACGTCGAGGTCACCTCCAGCCGCGTCGAACTGGACGTACCCGTCGTCCTCGGTCGCGTCGGCGGCCAGGCTGGTTCCGTTCGACCACACCTGCTCCCCGTTGACGGTGACTGTCGAGGTCGGGGTGACCGGCACGGCGACAACACCGCTGGTCGAGGCCGGCGAGGTCACGTCGAGTTCGAAGGTCCCCGCTTCCTGGTCCGAGGCCCAGGAGGTGTCGATGCTGCCGTCCTCCGTCGGCACGGACCCCTTCGACCACGCCAGGTCGCCGGTGTGGGGCTTGATGGACCACGTCGAGTAACCGGGTCCGACGGGCCTGACCCCGAGGACCTGCTCGGTCAGCTGGACGGTGGGCGAGGCAGCCCAACCGTGGGCGAGGCTGGCCGTGGGTCGGTTGACCCCACCCTGGGTGTTCTTGAACTCCCAGAACGTCCCGGTGTAGAGCGGGTTGGCCGGGTCGATCATCGTCCCCCAGGTGCGGCGCATGAGGTCGAAGGCACCGGCGGTGTCGTCGACGGCCAGGCGACCGCCGGTCTCCATGCCGATGCCGAACGGCTCGATCGTGTGTCCGGTCGGGTCCACCAGGCCCTCACCCATGATGGCGCCGTGCTCGTTCCAGTTGACCTTGAGCGCCTCCAGCACGCGCTCCTCCTGCCCCTCGGGGACGAAGCCGTACTGCAGCGCGAGGCCGTTGACGTCACCCGCGATGAGGTCGGGCTTCAGGTCGCTCTGGCCGAACACGCCGAGCTCGGGGTTCCACAGCGTGGTGGTGACCGCCTCCTTGATGCGATCGGCCGTGGCGTCGTACTCCGCGGCCTTGTCGGCCGAGCCGATCTCGCGCTCGTACCACGCCATCTCCCGCAGCAGGATGTAGTAGTCGATGCTGAACTTGGTGACGTACCCGGGCATGTAGGACTGGAAGTAGTCGCGGTCGCCCCGCGTGTAGTTCGGGTCCTCGGGGTTGGCCGGGTTGCGCGGCGCGATCAGCCACTTCTCGCGGTCCAGGAAACGGTCGTTGTAGGCGACGGCCCGCTCGACTGCGGCCAGCGTCTGCCGGGCGTACTCGTCGTCGCCGGAGTAGCGGTAGTAGTCGATGATCGACCGCGCGCCGTAGCCGGAGTAGTTCACTGAGTAGTAGATCGGCGAGCCCTCGCCGAAGGGTGCGGTCGGGGTCACCCGTCCCTTGTTGAAGTCGGGCGAGCCCGGCAGGTGGCCGTCAGCGCGCTGCTCACGCAAGAGCTCGTCCAGGGAGCCCTTGACGTACTCGTTCCCCGCTTCTCCCAGGGTGCTGATGGCAGTCGGGCCCTGGATGATCAGGTCCCCGGTCCAGATGCTGCGGTCACGCTTGGCGCCGTCGTAGATGCGGGCGTCCGGGAGCCCGTTGATGCCGGGCAGCTTCATGTTCGTCTGCAGGGTGTAGGCGCCGGCGTACCAGAGCCGGTTCAGCTCGTCGTCGCTGGACTCGAACCAGCCCTCGTAGTCGTCGGCCGTGGCCCGGTAGGCCTGGAAGTCGACGCCGAGGTCGCGGATCGTCATGCTGCCGGGTGTCGTCAACGTCAGCACGACGAAGCGGAAGCCACCGTGGAAGCCACCCTCGACCCGACCGGGGCCCGTCGGGGTCCGGTAGTCCGCCCCACCGACACCGGCCAGGCCGAACGACTCATCGGTGGCGGCACCGGTGGTGGTGGTGGTCACCGGCGAAGTCGCTGCGGCTGGCACGGCGGCGGTCAGCGGCTCGGAGAGGGTCACGGTGCGCGTCGCGGAGGTGACAGCCGCGATGGTGCGGGTCTGCGCGGCCTCACCGGCGCCCAGGACGATGGTGCCGCCCATCTCGATCCCGTCGAGCGAGGCCACCACGACCTGCGTGGCGCCGGCCTCGGCCGGGGTGGAGAGCCTGGTGTTGGCAGTTCGTCGGGCGAACTGCTTGGCCTCGCCGGTGACGATCTGCAGCTCGGGATTCCCGGTCACGCTGCGCACGTCGAGGAACGGAACACCTCCCACCTCCTTGCCGAAGTCGAGGATGACCGACGCAGGTGCCTGCCCGGCGACGGTGGTCAGGGTGGTCGAGCCGTTGCGCTCCACCAGCGCCGCAGGTCGCTGCACCGATCCGCGCGGCTCGACGGCTGCCACCGGGTACACCTGGGGCTGCGACGGCCCCAGGACGTACTTCTCCCAGCTTGCCGGCGCGGTGGAGTCGTCGGCACTGGCGACAGTCGGCGCAGCCGCTCCGGGGCCGCTCCCGGCGACCAACGACGCGCCCACCGAGACGACCGCCGCCGTCGCGAGGCCGACGACACGCGCCCCTCGGCGCTTCCTGGGGTTGTTCGACATCGTGTTTCCTCACGTTGAACCGTTCCACCTCGGCGAGCGGCCCCATCAGCACGAAGAGTCGGCCCACCTGCCTCGTCGAGACGCGGTGACAGCCATCACACTACGGCTGGAATGAAACGTTGCACATGGTGAGTTCCTGCCACTTCTCACCACATCGCCGTCGTGGCTCCCGGAGCGGGAGCGCCGACAGTTGACGCGCGGAGCCACCGTCCTGTTGGGTCCGAGAACCCGTTGATTTGGTGAATCGTTTTAGTGGAGGACGACATGCCCGAGGACGACTGCGACAGCGAGGGCCGGGCCACGGTGGGAGCTGTCGGCCTCCCGTCGCCGTCCGACGACGACCGTCTGGTGTTGCAGCTGCTCGCGGACCACGTCTCGCGAGGAGAGATCGCCCGGCGGCTGGGGTGCTCGGCCACCACGGTGGACCGCCGGGTGAGCAGCCTGCGGGAGACCTACGCGGTGGGCACGACCGTCGAGCTAGTAGTCCTGGCCGTTCGCGCCGGGCACATCTGACATGCCCCGCCCCGGCTGGTCCGCTCGGGGTCAGGTCGGAAGAGGTGTGCGTCGATGAGCTCGCAGGATGAGCCCGCCGATCGAGCTGGACGTCGCGGCGCACCCAGCGAGCAGCCAGAACAGGGCGGACGGGTGCTGGGACATCAGGGTCGGCGTGACCACCGCGAATGCGGCGGCAGCAGAGCGCGCCATGGCGATCCCGGCCCCTTGGACGGTCCCCCGCACCTCTGGCGCGGCGCACTCCTGGGTCCACACCTTGTAGAGCGCCTCACCGACGTACGGGTACGCCAGGCTGTAGGCCAGGAGCGACACGAGGACCAGCGCGGTCGAGTCGGCACCGGTGATCGCGAGAGCCACCTGCGACGCCACGAGCACTGCGGCACCGACCGGGAAGGCGCGGCGTCGCCACGCCGTGTCGACGATGAGGCTGAACGCCACTGTCCCTGCCAGCCCGACCACCGTGAGGCCGAGGGAGACGCCCGTCGCCAGCGTCTGCCCTGCACCGACGACGATCACCAGGAAGTAGGTGCGGAAGCTGCCGAACGTGTTCGCGACCAGCGTGTAGGCCACGTAGAAGGCGGCGATCAGCCCCCAGGGGGCCGTGGACCCGCGTGCGCCCCCCGGCGAGCTGAGCCTCCCCGGCCCGCCGGACACGTGCTGCTGCAGCCCAGCGGCCCTCACCTGGCGCGACGACCCGACCAGCGCCCGACGACGCGCCACGAGGGTCGCCAGTCCCGCCGTCATGAGGGACCCGAACAGGATCCGCACTCCTGGCACCCCGAACGGCGAGACCACGAACGCCGACGCCGTGGCGACGACGATGCCCAGGGTCCACATGACCTGGGTCTGCGCGACGGGCCTCCCGCGGACGCCGACCGGTGACCTCTCGGCCACCAGTGCCAGTGACGCCGGCAGGTCGGCGCCGGAGGCGAACCCGAGGACGGCGGCACCGGCCACGAGCTGACCGGCGCTCTGTGCGATCACCAGTACCCCGGCCCCCGCCGCGTACAGGCCCACCGTGACGGTGAAGACCCGCGCAGCACCGTGCCTGTCGGCGAGGCGACCGCCCACCATGGCCCCGAGCGCGATGAACACAGCGAGGGTCGCACTGACGACCCCCGTGATCCAGTCCCCGAGCCCGAAGGCACCACGCCAGACCGGTAGCGCCGACCCGACCGCCACGATCGCCGCGCTGTCGAGGAGCGACGCCATGCCGGCCACGACGACGAGCCGCCGGTGGGCTCCCGCATCCTCCACCTGGTCGACGGGGAAGAGCCATGACCGCATCCCCGCTCGGGCCGACCGGCCACGCCGTCTCGCGCCTCCGGTGCCCGTCACGCCCTGGCGGGAGCCGTCGACTCGCGGATGACCAGCTCGGGCTGCAGCTCGACGTGCGGACCCCGCCTACCCCCGCGACGACCTGGCGGGGTCGGCATCTCTGCGAGCAGCAGCTCTGCCGCAGTGCAGCCGAGCTGCTCCTGCGGAGTCCTGATCGTGCTGAGCGGGACGGCGCCGAGCCGGGCGAACTCGATGTCGTCGTACCCCATGACAGCGACGTCGTCGGGCACCGACAGACGGGTTCGCAGGCCCGAGCAAAGACCCATCGCCACCAGGTCGTTGACGCCGAGGAGGGCCTCGGGCACGTCTCGCCGAGGACGTCGCAGCAGCTGCGCCGCGCTCGCCTCGCCGCCGGAGACCGACCGGGTGGGCGCCCAGACGACTTCGAGGGAGGCACCCCGGCACGCGCTCACCACGTCGTTCGCCCCGTCGAAGCGGTCGGCGATCTGCGGCAGGTGGAGGGTGTCGGTGACGAAGGCCAGCCTTCGTCTCCCGGTAGCGATGAGGTGCTCCGCCGCCAACCTGCCCCCTGCGACGTGGTCGACGGAGACCGACGCCTGCTCCGGACTGCGGGCGCGGTGTGCGCACAGGACGCTGGCGAGCCCGCGCGAGCGAAGGCGGGCGAGCTCGGGCTCGATGTCGGTCACCGGGGTCACGATGACCCCGGCCGCCCGCTGCCGCTCGAACAGCTGGAGGTACGTCCGTTCGCGGTGCGGGTCGCCGCCGTCGACGGCCGAGAGCAGGTGCATGCCTGCGGCCGCCAAGCGGCCGCTCATCGCGTTGGCGATCGCCGGGGTCCGGGCGCTGGCCAACTCGTACGAGATGTAGCCGACCACAGTGCTACGCCCCCCTCGGAGGCTGCGAGCGGCGTCGTTGGGCGCGAAGTCCAGGGTCTCGACGGCAGCCCGGATGCGTTCGCGCGTGGCCGGAGCCATCCGTTCCGGGTGGTGGAAGAAGTTGGAGACACTGGCCGGCGACACCCGGGCGAGCGCCGCCACGTCACGAATCGTCGAGGAAGCGCCGGGGTCAGCCATGGGCGGCCCATGCTACGGGCGGCGTCACCACCCGGTTCCGTGACGGCGCCCGTCGTCGCCGTCGGTACGACCGGGGCAGCGGGCGTGGCCGGCGTGACCCTCGTCTGCGCTGGCTGGTCGAGCCCGGTCGAGCCGGTGGCACCGGCGCAGCCGGGCGATCCGACCTCGACAAAGTGTCTGAAAGAGTTTGACAGTTTGCAACCTGTCAAGAACACTTCTGACCGGCTGACCCTCCCGGGCGGCCGAGACCAGGGAACCTCCTCGTCAACTCGTCACCGTCCCGAACGGAGCAAGGAACCGCCATGAGCGATCTCGCTGGGAAGAACGTCCTGATCACCGGAGCGCTGGGCACCATCGGCCAGGCCCTGGTGACCCGTTACGTCGAGGAGGGGGCGCACGTCATCGCGCTGGACCACCCCGACGCGCCGGAGCCGCAGAAGGTGCTGGACGCCATCGCCCCCGGCATCCGCTTCGTCGCGTGCGACCTCAACGACCTCAAGGGCCTGGAGTCGCAGGCCACCGCGCTGGCGGAGGAGGTCGGCGGCGTCGACGTGCTCGTGAACAACGCGGCACTGGTCATCTTCAAGCAGCACGACGAGTTCAGCATCCAGGAGTACGAGGACCAGGTGCGGGTGAACTCCTCGGCCGTCTTCGTGCTGTCCCGCGCCTGCGCGACGCACATGAAGGCCAAGCGATACGGCAAGATCGTCAACATCACGTCGCTGACACTGACCGGCCGCTGGTCCGGGTACGTCCCCTACATCGCCTCCAAGGGCGCGATGTACGGCCTCATCAAGGGGATGGCACGCGAGCTCGGTGAGCACCTGATCAACGTCAACGGCATCTCTCCCGGTGCCGTCCTGTCGGAGGCAGAGTTCCGCGACCGCGGCGACAAGCGCGAGGAGTACCACCAGTGGGTGCTGGAGAACCAGAGCCTGAAGCGGCGTATCGAGGCCGTGGACATCGCCAACCTCGCGGTCTTCCTCTCCACCTCGCGCGCCGACCTGATCACGGGACAGGACATCCAGGTCGACGGGGGCATGTGACACACGACGCCGCTGCCCTCGCTCACGCGACGGCAGCGGCGTTCGTCGCCTGGAGCACCCGGGCGCACCACCGTGCCGGGCGCGACGATCAGACGTGCCGGTTCCACCCTCCGTCGACGTAGACCCGCTGCCCGGTGATGTAGCCCGCGATCGGCGAGCAGAGGAACGCGATCAAGTTGGCGGCGTCCGCGGGGTCGCCGAAGCGACCCAGCGGGATCTCGCGATCGAGCCAGTCCCGCTGGTCCTGCTCGCTGGGGACGAACTGCGGGATGAAGTTGTTCTTGATCTGGTCAGTGAGGAGGTATCCCGGCGACACGCAGTTGACCGTCACCCCGTCCTTGCCGACCACACGGGCGAGGCCCTTCGCCCACATCAGCACCGCAGCCTTCGAGGTCAGCGACCCACTGACGTGCTGGGGCTCGGAGGTGGCGGTCAGGTTGACGATGCGACCGAACCCGCGCTCGCGCATACCGGCGATGAACGGGGTGGCCAGGCGCCGGGGGGTGTCGAAGTTGAGCCGGAAGGCCTCGCCCCACTCCTCCTCGGTGGTGTCGAGGTCGAAGGGCCGCGCCTGTCCGAGGTTGTTGACCACGATGTCCACGCCACCGAACCGCTCCGTCACCGCCGTGTGCACGCGGGCGAAGGAGCCCCCGTCGAGCAGGTCGTCCACGATCATCATGGGAGCCAGGTGCCCCTCGCTCGTGATGTCGTCCGAGAGCGACCGCAGCTCGGCCTCACGGCGCGCGACGACGACGGTCTGCACGCCCTCGCGTGCAAGGGTCAGGGTGGTCTGACGTCCGATACCGCCACTGGCACCGGAGATCAGGGCAGTTCGACCACGCAGCTGCAGATCCATGAGAGATCCACCTTTCGTTGTGTCGGTCCCGCAGTACCGGGACGAGATGGGATGAGGTGCCCCGCGGTTGCGACGAGCCGCCGCAGGCATCCGGGACCGTCGAGCCTGCTGCCCGGCAGACGTGGCGCACGACGGCGCGCGGCTGGCGGGCGCCGCGCCCGGCGCCTCACCGACCGTCAGGGTCGGGATACCACTCGGCCATCATCTGGCTCTGGTCCGTCCCCGGCCCGAACCGGTCGATGGCGCGAGTGGTGAACTCCTCCACGACGTCGCCGATCGGCGTCTCGTGGCCGAGTGAGTCGCCGAGCTCCGTCGCGAGACGGATGTCCTTCAGCATCAGCTGCAGCGTGAAGCCTTGCGGCTTCCACGAGTCGCCCGACAACAGCTGGGGGAAGGTGTACTCCGTGGCGTAGTTGCGGCCGCTCGAGCGGTTGATGACGTCGACGACGACGTCCTGGTCCATCCCGGCGGCCACGCCGAGCCGGACCGTCTCCAGCGCGGCGAAGCGGTTGCACGCGTTGAGCAGGTTGTTGACCAGCTTCATGGCGTGGCCGGCTCCGACCGGCCCCACGTGCACGACCTCACTGGTGATCTCGCGCAGCAGCGGCTCGACCCGTGCGAACACGTCGAGCTCCGCGCCCACCATCAAGGCAGCAGTGCCCTCGCGGGCCCGTCGCACGCCGCCGGCGATGGGCGAGTCGACGTAGGCGACGTCTCGGGCCCGAAGTGCCGCCACGATGTCGGCATCCGCGATCGGGGTGCTCGTCGTGACGTCGATGACCACCGAACCCGGCTGGAGCGAGCTCGCCAGCCCATCGGCCCCGAGCAGGAGGTCGCGCACCTGTGAGGGCCCCGGCAGGCAGAGGAGGACCGTTCGGCAGGCCGCCGCTATCTCGGCGCTCCCCGTGAAGGTCGCCCCTGCCGCAACGAGCTCCTCGGCGGCAGCGGGGTCGCGGTCGTTGACGAGCAGCCGGTGTCGGCTCACCAGGCGGCTGGCGATCGACGCACCCATCGCGCCCACCCCGATGAAGCCGATGGACCCGGTCATGAGGCCGCCCCCCGGCCCGCTCGCCCGCGAGCGCCGCGGGTCGTCCCCGGGTGCGCCATCACGACACTCATACCGTCTGCCCGCCGTCGACGACGAGCGCGTGACCGACCACGAAGGACGACGCCTCGGAGGACAGCCAGAGGACCGCATCGGCGATCTCGTCCGGAGAGCCCATGCGGCCGATCGGCTCCTGCGCGATGACGCGCGCCCGGCCCTCGGGGGTACCACCGGAGAACCGGTCCATCATCGGGGTCTCGACGATCCCGGGGCACACCGCGTTGATGCGGATCCCCGACGCGGCGTAGTCGAGGGCCGCCGCCTTGGTCAGCCCGATCACGCCGTACTTGGTCGCGCAGTAGGCCGCCTGGCCCGCGATTCCCATGACACCCGCACCCGAGGACGTGTTCACGACGGTTCCGCCGCCGGTCTCCAACATGGCGCGGACCTCGTGCTGCATGCAGGTGAACACCGCGGTGAGGTTCACTCCGACCAACCGGTCGAACTCGGCAGCGGGGATCTCGGCCAGCGGCGCGACGGGCTGCTCCACGCCGGCGTTGTTGAACGCCGCGTCCAAGCGTCCGAAGGCCGACAACGTGGCCTGGACCGCGGCCTCGACCTCGCCGGGTGCCGCGACGTCGCAGTGGTACGCCGCGGCGCGGGCGCCGAGCGCCTCCACCTGCGTGACGGTCGTCGCCGCGCCCATCTCGTCACGGTCCACGACCATCACTGAGGCGCCCGCTCGGGCGAAGGCGAGGGCCGTGGCCCGCCCGATGCCGCTCGACGCACCGGTGACGAACGCGACCTTGTCCTGGAAGTCGTGCTGGGATCCGGGTGGTGCTGTCATCTCGGGTCAACCCCTTCGTCTACACAAGCGGACATGTTGAAGATACTGTCAGACTATTACTCGCTTGTGAACAACTCGGAGGGGCTGGATGGTGGACGAGACGGCCGTCGACGACCTGTCGCTGCACCTCGCCGCGGCCGTGGCCGCGACGCGGCTGGAGACACTGAGCGCGGCCGCGGTGGAGGCCGCGAAGAAGAGCGTGCTGGACACCATGGCCGTGGCGCTGGCCGCCAGCGGTGTGGAGCCGTCGGCCAGGGCGGTGATCGACCTGGTGCGAGGTGAGGGGGGACGGTCCGAGGCGGCCACTTGGGGGCTGCAGTGGCGCGGACCCGCCACAGGTGCCGCGTTCGTCAACGGGGCGTTGGCCCACTGCCTCGACTTCGACGACCAGACCCGGTGGGGCCAGCACGCCGGCAGCTCGGTCGTACCCGCCTCGCTCGCCCTGGCCGAGCGACAGGGACAGATCACCGGTGCCGACCTGGTGGCCGGGATCGCGGCGGGTCAGGACCTCTTCGCCCGCCTTCGCTGTCACGTGGGGTGGCGCAAGGACTGGAACCTGTCGAGCGTTCTCGGTGTGTACGCCGGCACGGCGGCCGCCGCGCGGACGGTCGGGCTCCCTGCGTCGGCGGTGCACGCTGCTCTGGGCATCGCGAGCCAGCAGTCCGCCGGCGTCATGGAGGTGGTCGCCGGCACCGGGAGCGACCTGCGGGCGCTCTACGCCGGGTTCTCCGCACGTGGAGCCGCCACCGCCACGCTCCTCGCCCAGCGCGGGCTGGGCGGGGTCGACCGGCTCTTCGAGGGGCCCCTCGGCGTCTTCCACACCTACTTCGGCGGTGTCTACGATCGCGATGCGATCCTCGCCGACCTGGGCGAGCATCACGGTGGCGTCGACACCCTCTACAAGATCTGGCCCTCCGTCGGCACGTCCCACAGCCACGTTCACGCCACGATCCAGCTCGTCGTCGACCACGACCTCGCGCTCGACGACATCGAGCAGATCCGGGTGTTCGTCGGCGACTACCACGAACTCATGTGCACCCCGCTGGAGACGCGACGCACCCCCAGGACCCTGGTGGACGCCAAGTTCAGCCTGCCCTTCCTGGTCGGTCTCGCGGCGGTCCGTCGCGGCATCAGCGTCTCCGACTTCACCCCGGCCGGCCTGCACGACGACCGTGTCCGCGCGGCGGCGGCCATGGTCGTGCCCGTCGTCGACCGCGCGCTGGACTGGACCGCCGAGCTGCCTCCCGGACGGGTCGAGGTCGTGACCAAGGACGGCCGGACCCTGACTCGCGACGGGTCCGGCTATCCCGGCAGCCCCGATCACCCCGCGTCGTGGGACCAGCTGGCCGACAAGCTGCGCCAGTGCGCCGCACTGGCCGCTCACCCACCCTCGCCCCGGGGCGTCGACTCCTTCCTCGACGCCGCGCGACGCCTCGAGGAGCTCGACGACCTCACCCCTCTCGTCCACTGGCTGCGTTGAGCACGTACAGGCCGCCGCACCGACACGACCGCACCGACACCGACACCGACACCGACAGCAACGGAGAGGATCACAGATGACGGAGGCACCCGCCTCGAAGGAGGGCACCCCGACGTCCCCCGCCGCGCCCCGGCGCGTGCTGGTGACCGGGGCAGGAGGTTTCGTCGGCTCCCGTGTCGTCGAGATGCTGGCGGCTCGCGGCGACACCGAGGTCGTCGCCCTCGACGTGGTCCGCACGGCGCGCGGTGAGGAGGTCGGCCGCCTCCCCGGCGTCGAGCTGCAGGTGCTGGACCTGCGCGACGTGGACGCGCTGGACGGCGTGGTGTCGCGGTCGCAGGCCATCATCCACCTCGCCGCCGTCCGGACCCAGGCCTCGAGCAGGCGACCGCGCGACGCGCACGACATCAACGTGGGTGCGACCTACGACCTGCTCACCCTCGCGGCCGCCCACGGCACGGAGCGGTTCGTCTTCGGGTCGACCAACACCGTGTACGGGCCGTACCAGGACCCGCACGCGCCCGCGTCGAGCGAGGGCCAGCCGTGGGTGTGCCGCGGCATCAACATGTACGCGGCCACCAAGCTCGCCAGCGAGGCCTACCTCGAGGCGTTCGCCACCGCCGGCGGTCCGGCCTACGTGGCCCTGCGGATCGGTCCGATCTACGGCCCCCGGGTCAGCCCCGGGTCGAACGGGGCGATGACCCTCGACGTGCTGGAGGCCATCGACCGGGGCGAGCGCCCTGTGGTGCGGTGGGCACGCGACGCCGTCCACTCGTTCGTCTACGTGGACGACGTCGCCGCCGCCGCCATCGCGGCCCTGACCTCGGAGCAGACGGGGCTCGCCGTCAACGTCGTGGGTGAGCCCGTGACGACCGGGGAGCTCTGCGAGCGGGCCGTCGAGCTGTACGGCCACGACCCGTCTCGAATCGTGTGGCGGGAGGAGCGCACCCGCTACCAGCGGGTCAGCCGGGAACGCATGCACGACGTGCTCGGCCTCATGCCGCAGACCTCGACCGACGAGGGACTGCAGGCACTCATCGACTGGCACCGAGGAAGGGCCTGAACCATGACCGACGAGACGGACACCGTCCAGATCGCCGACAGCATCGTCGGCGCGATCACCGCCTTCACCACCCGCGTCACCGTCGACGATCTCAGCCCGTCGGCGCGACGAGCCGCCAAGCGGGTGCTGGTCGACGCCATGGGGTGCGCCGTGGGTGCCCAGCGCACGACCGTGATGACGAAGCTCCACCGCCTGGCCGCGGCGACCACCAGCACCCGCCCTGCCTCGCTGATCGGCAGCGGTGCTGCGACGTCACCGGAGATGGCGGCGTTCGTCAACGGGTCGGCCATCCGCTGCCTGGACTACAACGACGACTACTTCGGCACTGAGGACTCGCACGCTCACGGTGACACCGGCCCCCACCCCAGCGACAACCTGGGCGGCGTCCTGGCAGCCGCCCAGATCGCCGGCGCCAGCGGTGCAGACACGCTGCTGGGCATCGCCATCGCCTACGAGGTCTGTGGGCAGATGGTGGACGAGGTGGTGCTGAGGGGCAACGGGTGGGACCACCCCACCTTCCACTCCGTCGCCACCGCGGCTGCCGCCTCGCGCCTGCTCGGTCTCAGCCCGGCCCAGACCGCCGACGCGCTCCGACTCGCCGTGGTCCCCAACATCTGCCTGTACGAGACCCGGGTGGGGTCGATCTCGAACTGGAAGGGCCTGGCTGGGCCGAACGGCAGCCGCAACGGCCTGTTCGCGGCGCTCCTCGCCGAAGTGGGCATCACCGGTCCCGACCTCGCCTTCGAAGGGCCACGGGGCTTCATGACACAGCTGCACCACCGCTTCGCACTGGGCGAGTTCGGTGACACCCGGGGCCGCTACCGCGTCGAGGACACCTACTTCAAGCACCTGCCACTGCGTTACGAGATGCAGCTCCCGGTGCAGCTCGCCCTGCAGCTGCGGGAGGAGATCGACCCCCACGACATCACTCGGCTGCGGGTGTTCATGGAACGCAAGTCCGTCACCGCGCGGTCTCACGAGCCGGCGCTGTGGCAGCCGACGAGCCGCGAGACCGCCGATCACAGCGGTCCCTACCTCATCGCTGCCGCCCTGGTCGACGGTGGGATCTCGGAGGACACCTTCGAGCAGCAACGGTTCACAGACCCCCGGCTCCTCGCCGTCACAGACACCGTCGAGCTCATCGAGGACCCCTCGTACACCGCGGCGTTCCCGTGGCGCATGGCCTGTCGCTTCGAGGTGGAGCTCCGGTCGGGGCGGACCCTCGAGGTGGTCGGGGACTACCCCAAGGGCCACCCCCGGGACCCCCTCACGGACCAGGAGGTGTCACAGAAGTTCCTCTCGCAGGCCGAGCCGCTGCTCGGGGACGCGCGCGCCCGGGAGCTCCTGCGCTCGATGTGGGCACTGGAGGCCGAGGTGTCGGTCGAGCGGCTCCTGGGTCTCACCACACCGCTCACGTGACACCAGAGCCCCCGACACCGCGTGGCGGCGTCGGGGGCTCTGTGCTGCCAGCCAGTCGGCTGACAGGTCAGGCCTGCACCGCCGGGGAGTAGTCAGCCGGCACGCCGATCGAGCGCAGCTCGGTGTAGGAGGCGAGCCCCTCGGGGCCGTTCTCGCGGCCGATGCCGCTGGCCCCCCAACCGCCGAACGGAGCACCGAGGCCGACGGGCGACCCGTTCAGCTCGACCACCCCGGTTCGCAGGCGCCGAGCGACCTCGAGGCCGTGCTCGAGGTCGGAGGTGTACACCGCCCCGCTGAGACCGTACGGCGTGTCGTTCGCGAGCGCCACCGCGTGGTCCTCGTCGCGGTAGGGCATCACCGCCAGGACCGGTCCGAAGACCTCCTCCCGGGCGAGCCGCATGTCGGACGTCACGCCGCGGTAGACCGTCGGGTCGACGAACCAGCCGCGGTCGAGTGCCTCGGGGCGCCCGCCTCCCACCACCAGCCCGGCGCCCTCCTCGCGGCCCGAGACGATGTAGGACTCCACCCGATCACGCTGTTGCGAGGTCACCATGGGCCCGATCTCCGTCGTGGGGTCGTGCGGGTCCCCCACCAGCATCGAGGTGACCAGCGCCTCGAGCCGCTCCACCAGCTCGGCCTCGAGCTCCGTGGGCACAAGGATGCGTGTCTTCAACGTGCAGACCTGGCCGTTGTTGCGGAAGGCCCCCATGCGCAGGGCCTCGACGGTCTGGGCGAGGTCGGCGTCGGGCAGCACGAGACCGGCGGACTTGCCGCCGAGCTCCAGGCTCACGCGGCGGAGGTCGTTGCCGCAGAGCGAGGCGATGCGGCGTCCGGCCACCGTCGAGCCGGTGAACGTGACCTTGTCGACCCCCGGGTGGGTCACCAGCGACTCGCTGGCCTCACGGTCTGCGGGCACGACGTTGACCACGCCGGGAGGGAAGCCGGCCCGTTCGACCAGCTCGGCGAAGAGGAAGCCCGACAGGGCGGTCTGCGGCGCCGGCTTCAGCACCACCGTGCAGCCGGTGATCAGCGCGGGCACGACCTTCTGCACGCAGATACCCATCGGCTGGTTCCACGGGGTCACGGCGGCCACCACGCCCACGGGCTCGCTCCCCACCAGCGCCCGCCCGGTGGCGGTCTGCCGGTGCTCGACGAACGGGAACTGCTCGGCGATCTCGACGTAGGCGTCGATGATGGCGATCGGACTGGTCGCCTGGAGCGAGCGCGCCTGCGAGATGGGGCACCCCATCTCGTCGGTGATCAGGTCGGCGACCTCCTCACGCGCCTCGTCGAGCAGCCTCCGCAGCTCCCGCACGTGGGTGAGCCGCTCGTCGAGGGTGAGACCCGACCAGGATCCACCGTCGAAGGCTCGCCGCGCAGCCGACACGGCGGCGTCCATGTCGGCCTCCGAGGCCGCTCGCCCACGGGCGATGGGCTCCTCGGTTGTCGGCGACAGGATCTCGAAGGGGTCGCCGGACGCCGGGACCCACCGCCCGTCGATGAACAACCTGTCCCGCTCGCCCCGCCACGTCATCCGAACTGCCTCCTCGGCTCGTTGTCGCGGAAGTCACCAGAGCTGGTGTTCCGCACGTCTAGGACTACGTCGAATACGACGATCTGTCAAATGTAAGGCATTTTTCAGAGGGCCTCGCGCGCCAGCCGCCCACTCGACCCGACGGGGCGTCCCCGGAGGACGACTGCCCGACGGACAGCCGCACCCGACTACCGCCTCGGCGCAGCCGGGTCCGCACCGCGTGCCGTACCGGCGACCGGCACCTCGACGCGCACGGTGAGCACCGCCGCAAGGGTCGTCGCAGCGCGCGTCTCCACGTCGCCGTCCGGGGCCGCGCAGATGAACATGGTGCGCCCGTCCTCGCCCCCCAGGACGGCCGAGAACGGCATCATGCCCGGGTCGATCTCGTCGAGCACCTGTCCGCCCTCTGCCACCCGCAGCACCTTCTGGGACACCAGGTCGCAGATCCACAGCGCCCCCTCGGCGTCGCGGCACATGCCGTCGGGACAGAGCGCGAACTGGCTCAAGGGCTCGACCATCGTCGTCCGGCTCGGCAGGGGGCCGAACTCGGCCCACGTGCGGCGGTTGACCAGCTCTCCGGCCGGGGTGAGGTCGAAGGCGGTGACGCGGTTGCCCCATGTCTCGTTGACGAGCAGCACGCTGTCGTGGACCAGCACGCAGCCGTTCGGGAACCAGAGGTCCTCGGCGACCCGCACGACGGTGCCGTCCGGATCGACGCGCAGGAGGCAAGCGGGCGTCAGCGGGCTGTTCACCAGGTCGAAGCCGAACTCTCCCACGTAGGCCCGCCCCAGGCTGTCGACGATCACCTCGTTGCAGTAGCCGCCCGTGTGCCCGCTGAGGTCGGCGTGCACGACCATCGTCCCGTCGTGCTCGCGGCGCATCAGCAGCCGGTCCCGCATGGAGGTCACGAGCAGGCGACCGTCGGGCAACCAGTCCATGCCTGAGGGCTGCCCCGGGACGACGGCCTCGACCCGCAGGTCGGACCCGTCCTCCTTCGCCGACAGGACCTGGTGGGTGTACAGGTCGGAGAACCAGACGCGACCCTCGTGCCACCGGGGAGCCTCGACGAACGTGCGCCCGCCGACCAACGTCCGACAGTCCGCCCTCGCCTCGATCGGCCCACCGGGCGTGATGGTCGTGGGCGCCTCGGGCGCTTCAGCGTTCATGATGCTTCCTCCGTCGAGCGGATACGGGCGAGTGAGGCATAGGCCGCGATGGCCACCAACAGGATCACGCCGTACAGGATCTGGCGCCAGGCGTCCTGGATGTTCAGCAGCGGTGTCACGTTGTCGAGCAGGGCGAGGAACAGGGCGCCGAGGAATGCTCCGACGAACGACCCTCGACCACCGGTCAGCACCGCTCCACCGAGGAACACGGCTGCGAACACCGGCAGCGAGTAGCCGGCCCCGACCGCGTTGGAGCCCATGCCGGTCTGAGACGCGAGGAAGATGCCGCCGACGACCGCGCCGAAGGTGCAGATGACCAACGATCCCGCCTGGATGAGGGACACGCGCTCGCCGACGCGCAGCGCCGACTCGCCGTCGTAGCCCACCGCGCGCAGCGCGAGCCCACGCGGGTGGCGGTAGAGCCAGACCTCCATGGCCAGCACCAGGACGATGAGCCCGATGAAGACCAGTGGCACGTAGCTGATGCCGGTCGCCATGCCGGTGACGAGCTGGGGCGCGATCGCACCGCCCGGCTCGGGCCGCAGGAGGATCGCGATGCCCTGCACGATGCCCAACGTGGCGACCGTGGCCACGATGGCCGGCACCTTGAGGACGACGATGAGCAGGCTGTTGAACCCGCCGACGAGGAGAACGACCGCCGTGAGCCCGACGGCTGTCACCAACAGGGAGCCTGCCGTGAGGTCGGGCAGTGTCATCGAGATGACCACGACCGTCAGGCTCATCACCGACCCGATCGACAGGTCGAAGAGTCTCGAGACCATGTTGAACTGCTGTCCGATCGCCACGAAGGCGAGCGGCATCGTCAGCAGGAACCAGTTCGTCAGGTTGAACGGGGTCCAGAAGAACTCCGACTGGCTGTTGGTGTACAGACCCACGGCCACGATGAGGAGGAGAAGGACGCCGATGGGCACGTGGGCCGCCCCGCGCTGCCAGAATCGCCGCAGCAGGCCCCCGCCGGACTGGGCCCGAGCCTGCGACGACTTGGCGTCGGTGGCGGCGACGAAGCTCTTCACGATCTCGCCCTCGGTCGCGCCCTTGCTCAGCTCGTGCACGACCTCCCCGCGCGACATCACGTAGATGCGGTCGCACAAGCCGGCGAGCTCGGCGGAGTCCGAGGAGTTGACCAGCACGCCCAGACCGTCGTCCGCAGCGCTGCTCAGGACCCGGTAGATGTCCATCCGCGCACGCGCGTCGACGCCCTGGGTGGGCTCGTCCACGATCAGCACCTTGGGGGTGCGCAGCACCGGCCGGGCCAAGACCGCCTTCTGCTGGTTCCCGCCCGACAGGGCGGAGATCGGCTGGAACGGTGACGCCGACACGATGCCGAGGTCTTCGGTGGCCTTCCGATGGGCTGGCAGCAGGCGACCCAGCAGCGAGGTGCCGGCAGGCCCAGCGCCCGGACCGAGCTGCGCGGTCGCATTGTCCATCACCGACATCGGACCGAAGATCGACTCGGCCGCCCGGTCACCGCTCTGGAAGCTGATCCCGGCCGCCAGCGCCTTGCTCGGGCGCATCCGGTGGTAGGACCGCCCGTCGACCGCGACGCTGCCGCCCTGCGTGTCCATCCCGAGGAGGCCGCGCAACAGGGCGCGCTGACCGTTGCCCTCTGCGCCCGCGACGCCGACGATCTCGCCGGCGCCGACCGAGATGCTCACGGGGCCGAAGTCACGCCCGCGCAGGTCGCTGACCTCGAGCCGGGAGGCTGCACCCGTCACCGCGGGGCGCTGGGGGAACTCGAGGTCGGTGGGGGCTCCCACCATCATCTCGACGATCTCCTCCACCTCCCAGTTGCGGGCGGTGAAAGTGCCCTGGGCCACTCCGTCGCGCAGCACGGTGAGGCGGTCGGCCAAGCGCCGGACCTCGGCCAGTCGGTGGCTCACGTAGACGATGGCCATGCCGTCGTCGCGAGCCGTCTTGATCAGCTCCTCGAGATGGGCCGCCAGGCGCAGGTCGAGGGCGGCCGTGGGCTCGTCGAGCATCAGCACGCGCGGCTTGGTCATCATCGCGCGGGCCACTTCGAGGAGCTGACGGGCACCGGGACCGAGCGCCGAGACCTTCTCGTTCTGCCGGAACGGCAGACCGTAACCGGCCAGCACCGCGTCGAGGTCGGCCGGCCTCGGGGTGCCGAGCGCGTTGAAGTAGAGGGCCACGTTGTCCACGACACTGAGGTCGGCCACGAGCGAGGTGTCCTGGTACGCCGTCGCCAGGCCGAGCTGGCGGGACCTGCGCACACCGCCTCCGGCGAAGGGCGTCTGCCCGATCACCACAGTGCCCGCGTCGGGCTCGAGCACGCCCGAAGCGACCTTGATCAGTGTGGACTTGCCGGACCCGTTCTCACCGACGAGGGCGTGGACCTCCCCGGGCCTGCAGTCGAAGTCCACCTCGGACAACGCCCGCACACCGGGGAACGTCTTGGTGACGCCCCTCATGACCACGCCGTCCTCGGCGCGTGTCGGCGGCGTGCCCGCCGACGTCTCCTGGGTCAGGGACACGATGTCCTCCATGGGGGTCTTCTCAGTGGATGGTCGAGAGGAGCGGCCTCCGGGCGAGCCCACCACAGTGGGCCCGGCCGGAGGTGGACGGCGGTGGGTCAGGACCCGGACTCGAGGACCGCGGTGATCTGGTCGGCGTCGAACAGGGTCGGCACCGGGGCGTTGGCCGGCATACCGGCTTCGTAGTCGGCCAGCACCTCGTCGGCGTCGACCATGGGGTACGGGATGTCGATCTGCTTGGCGACGTCCTGTCCCTGGGCCTTCATGACACCGGCCGTGACGCCGATGCGGCCGTACCACACGCGGCTGTTGGCCACGAACGCCTTGGCGTCGACACCGTCGGCCTGAGCCTGGCTCAGCTGGTCGAGGTAGGAGTAGTTGACGACGTCGGACATCATGATCGGCGGGGTCTCGCCGGCGTCGAGGAACGGCGCGGCGAAGTACTCCATGGTGTAGTCGTAGGCCACGGCGGCCGGGTTCTCACCGGAGGCGAAGAGTGCGTTGCCCTCCTGGGTGTTGCCCTGGGGCGTCCACTGCGTGAAGCCCTCGTTCGACCTGCTCCAACCCGCGGACTCGAAGCCCTCGATGAGGCAGGGCTGCCAGTTCGCGGCACTGGCGTTGCCGGGGATCCCGGTGTAGAGGCCGTACTTCGCCCCCTCACCGACCATCTCGACAACCTGTTCCGCGCCGTCGGCGTAGGCGCCGCACAGGTCGGAGGTGGCCTGCACGTCCACCAGCGACGCGACCTCGTCCGGAAGCGGTGTCTCCGCCTCGACCACCACGATGCCCGCGGCCTTGGCCTGTTGGACGGCGGGCGCGATGGCGGACCCGAAGATGGAGTTCATCACGATGACGTCGGGCTGCTGGGCCACCAGGCTCTTGAAGTTGGCCAGCCAGCTGGCCGTGTCGGTCCCGAGGCTGTAGATGATCTTGCCGACCTCGGGCGTGGCGATCGCCTGGGCGGTGATCTCGGCGCGGAACGTCTGGCGCCAGGGGTTGATGTTGTCGTTGGGGAACGCGACGGTCAGGCCCTCCCGACCGGTCTCGCACACGTTCTGCCCCAGGCACTCCTGGAGCTTGGCGTCCATCTCGGGCGTCCACTCCTGGGCGGCCACCCGCATGGTCTGCTGGATCGCCGGGTCGAGGTCCTCCACCGGGATCTCCTGGAGGAAGGCCCGCTGGATCACGTCGGCGACGGCCTCGTCGCTGACGTCGATCTCGACTGCCTCCGACCCGGCGCCCGAGGTGCCGCTGCCTGCACTGGGATCGGACGCGCACCCGGCGAGGGCGAGCACGGAGCCGGCCGCCAGGGAAGCCAGCTTGGCTCCCGTCGCCTTGCTGCTCCGCCGGAATCGGGCCTGCGTAGCCGTTGCCTTCATGGTTTCTCCATTCGGATGGTGAGAAGTGCACTGCTCGTCGCTCAGACGGCCGAGCCCCGGGAGCGGACGTGTGGGTGAGGGTGGGTCGGTCCGCCTCAGGCGGGCGGAACGGCACGGCGGCGGCGGAGACCGGCGCTGCCGCGGCTCAGGCCCGAGGCACTGAACCTGGCCAGGGTGATCGCGCCCACGGCGACGACCAGGACGAAGCCCTGGATCATCACCCGGGCGCCGGCCCCGAGGCCCAGGATCGCGAGGAACTGGTCGAGCATCTGCAGGAAGGTGGCAGCGCTGACCACGCTGGCCACGCTCGCCGGTCCGCCGCCGAACATGACGCCGGCGATACCGACGGCCGTGATGGTGGTGAGCTGGTAGACCGCGCCGGACTGCACATCGGGCGTGGCGAGGTAGCCCGCGAGCAGCACACCGGCGACGCCGTAGAGCAGGCCGGCGAGGGCGAAGGTGGCCAGCTCCACGGAGGTGACGCGCATGCCGAGCACCCGTGCCGCCCGGCGGTTGGATCCCACAGCGCCGATCTGGCGCCCGAACCGGGTCTTGCCGAGCGTCCAGGCGATCACGGCCGCCACCACCAAGGCGTAGATGAAGACCGCGTTGACCACCGACAGCGACGGGCGAGCGATGTCGACCAGCGCCTCGGGAGCCCGCCCGGTCACCGAGAGCGACACCCCTGTCCACAAGCGGGTCGCGCCGGTGATGATGCCGAAGGTGGCCAGCGTGACGATCAGTGGATTGAGCCCCAGGACGGTGATCAGGACACCGTTCACCAGGCTCAGGAGCACTGGCACCAGCAGCGCTGCGCCGATCACCAGTGCGACGTTGGCCCCGGCGACCCCGTAGTGGACGACCATCCCCGCAGACACCGAGATGATCGCCCCGATGGACAGGTCCAGCGAACCGATCATGATCACCAGCATCTGGCCCAGCGAGGCGACGATGAGCACGCCGGCCAGCGCAGTGACGAGCTGGATCGAGGCCGGGCTGAGCGCCCGCGGCGCCACCGGCACGGTCACCAGGAGGAGGACCACCAGCGCCACCCAGCCGGCGCGGTACCGGGCCGGCCACCGGTACTTCAAGTTGGTCAACCTCGTCGGGGCAGGACGCTCCGTCGAGCCGAGGGCAGCTGTCGTCGTCACTGTTCGAACCTCCACACCGTGTCTCGCATGTCCACCCTGTCTAAACTGATTACGCCTGTGGTTCCGTGTTAAATGTTTGACTTTAAGACCCCTGTGAGCATCCTGGGCCCGGAATGCGGCCCCGTCAAGACCATCGAGTGAAGTGGTTCACACTGCGGGCGCACCTGGCCTTCACTCCGGACCTGGGCGCTAGCCCTCCCGGGGCCCCTGCAGCCCCCCGGGGGGGTCGTCCTGCCGGTTGACTTTCCCGTGGGCCGCATCACAATAATGTCAGACAGTAACCATTATGGCCACGGCTGCGACAACGCGCCTTGGCTGTCTTCCGACCAGAGGAGATCTGCCAGATGCGCGGCATCGTGTTCCATGGAGAGCGTCGGCTGGAGCTCGTGACCGTGCCGGACCCCGTGCCGGGCCGGGACGAGGTGGTCATCGAGATCAAGGCGTCGGGGATGTGCGGGACCGACCTGCACAAGTACCGAGGGCCGAAGGCGGCCGCTCGACCGGAGATCGGAGGACACGAACCCGCCGGCGTCGTCGTGTCCGTCGGACCAGGAGCCGACCCTGGGTGGATCGGACGGTCAGTCATGGTCCACCACTACTTCGGGTGCGGCCAGTGCGACCAGTGCCGCTCGGGGTGGACCCAGCTGTGTCGCGAAGGCACGAGCGCCATGGGGAACACCGCCCACGGCTCGCACGCCGACTTCGCCAAGGTGCCCGCCCACACCCTCGTCGCGATGCCTGAGGGGCTCTCCTACCTCGCGGCCGCAGCGATCGGCTGCGGCACCGGGACCGCGTGGGGAGCTCTCGAGCGCCTGCACCTGGTGGGGTCCGACACGATCGCCGTCTTCGGCCAGGGGCCGGTGGGTCTCGCAGCGACGCAGCTGGCGTCTGCCATGGGAGCCCGGGTCATCGCGCTGGACATCTCGCCGTCGCGCCTGGAGCGATCGCGCGACTTCGGGGCGTGGGCCGTGGTCAACCCCGCTGAGGTCCCCTCGGTCGAGGACGCCGTGCGGAGCCTGACCCGCGGGCGGGGCGTCGCGAAGAGCCTGGAGACCTCGGGGGCCAGCACGGCCGCCAACGACGCCCTGCACGTCCTCGACCTGTGGGGCAGCGCGTGCTGGGTCGGGGTCGGATCGACCATCCGGTTCGATCTCGCCGAGCACCTCTACAAGCAGGTGACGGCGATGACCTCGTGGACCATGTCGCTGCCGTCGATGGCACGGTGCGCAGACTTCGTGGTCGAGCGTGGGATCGACGTGGACGCCCTGTTCACCGAGACCTGGCGACTCGCCGACTACGTCGAGGCCTATGAGCTCTTCGACCAGCAGACGTCGGGCAAGGGTGCGTTCGTGGCCGACTGACCACGCCGCTCGGCTGACGGCCGGCGGGCCCGCCGCCCTAGAGCGGCGGCGGGCCCAAGTTCCCGTCGGCCTCGCCGGGCCTGCCCGGATCCGCTCCAGCCGCGCGACCGAGGATGGACCGCGCCCGGAGCACCACGGGTGCGTCGACCATCTCCCCGTCGACGGCCACGGCTCCCTGCCCGGCGGCCGCGACCACCCGGCGGGCCCAGTCGACGTGCGTCTCGGACGGCCGCCACCCCTCGTTGACCACCTGCACCTGACGTGGGTGGATGCACAGCTTGGCGGTGAAGCCCAGGTCGGCGGCGTGCCGGACGTCGTCGGCCAGGCGGTCGAGATCGTCGAGGACGGTGGTCACGCCGTCGACGGGTCCGGCCATGCCGAAGGCGGCGCACGCCAACACCAGCTCGGAGCGCGACCGCCACAGCGCCGCGCGTGAGGCCGGGTCGACGCCGAGGGCCGCGGCCAGGTCCACGTTGCCCAACGCCAGCCGCGTGACTCCGGGCACGGCCGCGATGGCATCGGCGTGGAGCACGCCCCTGGGGGTCTCGACCAACGCGATGACCGGCGACCCGGGCAGCGCGGCAACGACCTCGGCGACCTCGCGCCCCGACTCCGACTTGGGCAACATCACCGCCACCTCGGAGCCCGCCAGACCTCGGACCTCGTCGTGGTGCCAGGCCGTGCCCACCCCGTTGATGCGGACGACGGTCGCTCGTGCGCCTCGCTCGACCTCGCCCCGCACGAGGTCCAGCGCTCCTCGCTTCTCACCGTCGGGCACCGCGTCCTCGAGGTCGATCACGACCAGGTCCGCGCCCGAGGCGCGGGCCCGAGCGAACCTGTCCGGCCGGGTTGCGGGGACGAACAGCAGGCTCCGGGCGGCCTCGACCTCGTCGACAGTGGTCATGGCACCAGCACCACCAGTCGCCAGTCGAGCACGAGCTGGCCGTCGTGCACGGACTTCGAGGTCAGCACCCGGACGGTGACGAGGCGGCCCTCCCCCGGCGCTCCCACGACCCGTTCCACCTCGACCCGGGAGACCAACGTGTCGTGCTCGTGGACCGGGCCGACGTGGTCGCAGGAGTGCCATCCGACGACGGCGATGATGTCGGGAACGGCCCGGGTCAGCTGGTGGAGCGCGATCCCGATGGTGTGGCCCCCGTACACGAGGCGCTCCCCACCGGCGGCGCGGGCGTCGTGGTGCACGACCGCGACGTTGCCGGTCAGGCGTGCGAGCTCGGGGGCGCTCGTCACCACGTCGGCGCCGACGACGGTCAGCACCCGCCCGGCCACCAGCCCCGACGCGGCGTCCGGCCCAGTGCCGGCGATGAAGGCGCCGACGTCCCAGGTCGAGCAGGACGCCCCGAGGTCCCCCTCGTCGAGGTGGCCACGGTTGCTGACGTCGTCGGCGTGTCCCGTCGCCGGGACGCCAGGGCCCAGCGGCAGCATCGCGCACCGGCGGTAGTCGAGCACGGTGCGTCCTCGCTGGTCACTGGTCACGATGTGCAGCACCACGAGACCGGTGGGCTCGCGGTCGGGCCGACGCCGGTTCTCCTTGAGGCCCACGACGGAGGTCACCGTCCGGAGGGTGTCGCCCAGGAACGGTTGCCGCAGGAACCGAAGACCGCGGTAGTACAGGTTGGCTCGCACGTGCTGCGTGACGGCGGTCGACTGTCCGATGGACAGGTCCCACACCAACGCAGGCGACGCGAGTGGCCCGCCCGCCACCGACCGCGCCAGCTCGCGGTCCAAGGAGGTGCGCAGACGGCATCCGGTGATCGCCTGGTGGGCGGCCTGCATGCCCTCGGTCAACGTCACCGCGGGTGCGTCCGCATAGGTCTGCCCCAGGGTCAGCTCGTCGAAGTACGGTCCGCGGACCTCGGTCGTGGCCGCGCTGGGCACGTTCATGTCGATCGCCTTCCGTCGTGGAGCTCGCTGGTGGTCGTCGGAGATGCGCCGGGGACCCCGCGACGCACCTGTGGTCGGCGAGCGTCAGCACGCGATCCGCGCTGCGCGCTGCGAGGCGAGGGCGCACCTGCGACGGCTGTCCGATATATGTAGGACAATTGAGTCGCCGGCACGAGGTCGGACAAGTGGCGCCGACTCGGCCACCGCCAAAGGAGATCAGGATGAGCGACACCCCGTTCAAGGCCAAGCAGGTGACGCGTCCGCGCGACCAGGTCGAGCAGCAGCTGCGTGAGGCCATCCTCGAAGGACACTTCGCTCAGGGCGACAAGCTGCCACCGGAGACCGAGCTCGCGACGCAGTTCGGTGTCAGCCGCCCTACCGTCCGTGAAGCACTCGGCGCCCTGGTCAGCACCGGCCTCATCCGCAAGATCCCCGGGGTCGCCGGCGGGAGCTTCGTCAACACCGTAACGCCCGACTCCCTGAGCCAGATGCTGATGCAGTCGATGGACACCATCGTGCGCATCGGCGCCCTCGACATCGCCGAGATCACCGAGGTACGACGCGTCCTCGAGATCCCCGCGGCCGAGTGGGCTGCGCGCAACCGCAGCGACCGCGACCTCGAGGTGATGAAGTCGGTGGTCGCACAGCAGCGCGCGACCACCATCGACGACCCGCAGATCCCGGAGTACGATCTGCGCTTCCACACCGCGATCGGCTACGCGTCGGGCAACCGGCTGCTGGCCGCCTTCGTCGCCTCGGTCCACGACGCCACGCACCCGGCCCAGTTCCTCGACGTGACTCCCGACGTCGCTCAGAAGACGGTCAAGCAGCACATGGCGATCGTCGCGGCCATCGAGGACGGCGACCCGGTCCGGTCCGCGGAGGCCATGCGGGAGCACCTCGACTTCGTCCTGCAGTACTCGCTGCCGGCCTGAGGGCGGGCAGCCGACGCGAGCGCGCATCAGGGCCTTCCCCACGGTTCAGACCACCCCCCGGGCTCGCAGGCCGCCGATCTCGGCCTGGGACAACCCGAGTGCCTCACCCAGGACGTCCTCGGTGTCCGCTGACAGGAGAGGCGCCGGCCTCGCCGGGGAGTGCTCGTCGGCCCACCGCCAGGGCGCCGCCGCCGCCAACATGGGACCCACTCCCGGTTGCTCGATCTCGGAGACGATCGGGTGGTCCCCGCCCCGAGCCGCGACCGCCACCTCGGCCATGTCGCGGTACGGGCTCCAGAGCACCTTGGCCTCGTCGAGCAGCCCCTGGAGGGTGGCGAAGTCACGTGCCGCGAACCAGGGCCGCAGCACCGAGGCGATCGTCTCCCGCAACCGGTAGCGGTCGCCCTCCCGGTCGAGGTCGGCCTCGAGGGTCTCCTCGAGGGCGGCGAAGACCCTCTCGGTCCGGGTCACCTTGCGCAGCGCGTTCCACTGCCCCTCGGTCAGTGCCACCACCATGAGCCGCCGGCCGTCGGCGGTCGCGAAGTCCACACCGAACGAACCGAACATGTGGTTGCCCACCCGTGAGCGGGCCCGACCCTGCTCGTCGGCCTCGGCCAACCACCCCATCCCGGCGACCCCGGCCAGGGCGACGTCGGCCAGGGCGACGACTACCGAAGCCCCCTGCCCCGAGCGTTCCCGCTGGAACAAGGCGGCCGCCACGGCCGAGGCCGCGAGCATGCCGGTCACCAGGTCCCAGGCCGGCAGGACGTGGTTGACCGGCACCGCGGCCTCCACCGGTCCTGTCATGAGCGGCACGCCGACCTCGGCGTTGATGGAGTAGTCCACGGCCGGCATGCCGTTGCGTCGTCCCTCGACGTGCACGTGGATCACGTCGCTGCGCCGTGCCGCCAGCTCCTCGTGGCGCAGGCGTCGCGCCCCCACCATGTTGTCGAGGAAGATGCCGCCACCGGCGCCCGACGTGGTGACGAGCTCCATGAGCAGCTCGCGCCCCTCCGGTCTGCGGTGGTCGATGGTGACCGACCGCTTGCCCTTGTTCAAGTTGGCCCAGAACAGGCTCGCGCCGGCGTGGGACAGGGGCCACCGCCCGGCGTCGCTCCCTCCGGTCGGGGGGTCGACCCGGATGACGTCGGCCCCCAGCTGGCTGAGGGTCATGCCGGCTGACGGGACCGCCACGAACGAGGCGGCCTCGACGACACGGCACCCCGCGAGGGGGAGGTCCTGTCCCGCGGGATCACGGCCGTCGCCGACCATCGTCACGCCCGGGCCGTCAACGGGGGCCCGCGGGCCGCGACCCGGTGGCGAGACGGATGTCGCGCGCGACCAGCATGCTCTGGATCTGGTTCGTACCGTCGTAGATCTCGGCGATCTTGGCGTCGCGCAGCAACCGCTCGACCCCGAGGTCGACCAGGTCGCCGTCAGGCCCGAGGAGCTCGACGCAGGTCGCGGCGACGCGCGTGCCGAGGCTGGTGCAGTGCATCTTGACCAGCGACACCTCGGCGACCGGCTCCTCGGGGTCCGAATCGACCTGGTCGCACACCGAGAGCAGCATGGCCCGGGCGGCGGTGATCTCGCCCCGCAGGCGGGCGAGCTCGAACTGGAGGTCCTGGGCCTGCCCCGTCCTGGACGACAGCAGCTCGCGCTCGGCGGCCCACGCCACGACGGCGTCGAAGGCGCCCTGCGCGAAGCCGACCCCCTGCGCCGCTGCACTGATGCGGGACTTGACGACCGACCGCAGCAGCAGCGGGTAGCCCTCGCCCTCCTCGCCCATCCGCGCCGCGGCGGGGATGCGGCAGTCCTGGAAGGCCAGGGTGACCGTCGATGCCCCCTTCTGACCGAGCTTCTTCATGGGCGCCCCCGCCTCGAAGCCCTGGAGTCCCTCGGTCTCCACCAGGAAGGCGGTCACCCCGTCCTTGCCGCGCGCCAGGTCGACCGACGCGAACAGCACGACCACGTCGGCCCGGTCCCCGTTCGAGATGAAGGTCTTCTCCCCGTTGACCACGTAGTCGTCGCCGTCCCTGCGTGCGAGGGTGCGCATCGTCCCGACGTCGGAACCGGCGCTGGGCTCGGTGAGGGCGATGGCTCCCAGGGCCGATCCGTCGCACAGTCGGGGGATCCACGTCCGCGCCTGCTCGGCGGATGCCTGGAGGTGGATGGGGTGCGCGCAGTGCATCTGCGTCATGTAGACCGTGGAGGTCGCACCGCACACGGCGGAGATGCGGGCCACTGCCTCCGCGTACGTCGCAGTGCTCGCTCCGGCCCCACCGAGGTCCCGCGGCATGAGCAGCACGCCGAGGCCCTCGGAGGCGAGGTCGGCCACAGCCGCCCCCGGGAACTGCGAGTCGGCGTCGGCCGCGACGGCGCGCGGACGGACGGTCCGCTCGATGACCGCGTCGACGGCCTCGACCACGTCGGAGTCGACCGACGCCCAGGTGTTTCTCATCAGGACTCCTCGTGGAAGACGGGCGTGCGGCGATCGGCGAAGGAGGTGATGCCCTCCTGGCCGTCGGGCGACGCGATGGAGAGAGCAGCGAGCGCGGCCTCGTGGGCCAGCGCCGCCGGGGCGACCGCCGGCCGCACGGCGTCGAGGATGTTCGCCGTGCCGGTCCGGCTGCCGGACGCGATCAAGCCGGCCAGACGGGTCGACTCGGCGCGCAGCTCGTCGGGCGGGAGCGGCGGCACCGAGAGGAGCCCGACCTCCCAGGCGCGCGCGGCGTCGATACGCTCACCGCTGAGCATCAGGTACATGGCCACCGGCTTGCCCACCGACGAGGGCAGCCGCTGGGTTCCGCCGAATCCCGGGATGCACCCGATCCGCGCCTCCGGAAGCCCGAACTGGCTGCGGTCCGAGGCGAGCACGAGGTGGCAGGCCAGCATCAGCTCGAACCCGCCTCCGAGCGCGAACCCGTCGACCTCGGCGACGACCGGCACGACCGACGCCGCGATCGCGTTCTGGGTGCGGTGCCCCGCGTTGATGAACGCTTGCGCCTCGACCACGCCGAGCCCGCGGATCTCCTCCAGGTCGGCGCCGGCGCTGAACGCACGGTCCCCGCTGCCCCGGATCACCACGCACCCCACAGACGTGTCCTCCTGCACGCCCTCGACGGTCGCGAGGACCAGCCGCAGCACCTCGGAGTTCAACGCGTTCAACCGCTCCGGCCGGGACAGCTCGAGGATGAGCACCCGCCCGACCTGCCTCGTCTCGATCAGGGGACCCATACGACGTTCCCCTCGGTGAGCCGGGCGATGGTCGGGTCGTCGAGACCGGCCTCGAGGAGGATCTCGCGGCCGTGCTCGCCCCGCAACGGGGCAGGCCTTCGGGCACGACGGTCCTCCGGGTCGGAGGCGAGCCGCCAGGGGGCGCCCACCCCGCGGAACACCCCGGCGACGGGGTGCTCGTAGTCGACGATGGCCCCGCGGGCCACGACCTGAGGGTCGGAGACGACCTCCGAGAGGTAGTTGATCGGGGCGCAGGGCACGCCGGCGTCCTCGAGCACCTTCAGGACGTGCGCGGATGGCATCTCCTCCAACCGATCCTGGAACACGCCGACGACCTCCTCGCGGTGCGCTCGGCGCCCGGCGTTGGTACCCAGCTCCTCACGGGCGGCGAGACGGTCGAGTCCGAGGGCGGCGCACGCCCGCTGCCAGTGGTTGTCGTTGCCCAGAGCCACCACGATGTTCCTGTCGGCGGTCCGCATCGACTGGTAGATCGCGACGACCGAGTCGCTACCGGCGCACGGTCGCGGCTCGGGCTCCCCGGCCAGGTAGCTGGCGATGCGGGGGGACATGAGCGCGAGGTCGGCCTCCAGGAGCGCGACGTCGACGACCTCCCCCTCCCCGGTCTGCTGCTGGCGCACCAGCGCCGCCGCGATCGCGAAGGCGGCGACGGTGCCCGCGGCCACGTCGGACAGCGCGGTGCTCACCCGCTGGGGAACATCATCGGCCCCCGTGACGCTCATCAGCCCCGATCGGGCCTGGGCGATGAGGTCGTAGCCCGGCAGGGACGCGTCCGGGCCGTCGAGGCCGAACCCGGAGAAGGCGCAGATCACCAGCTGCGGGAAGCGCTCACGCAAGCCCTGCAGGCCGAGTCCGTGCTTCTCGAGCTTGGTCGGCACAAGGTTCTCGATGAACACGTCGGCTGTCTCGAGGAGTCGGAAGAGCACCTCGCGGCCTGCCTCGTCGCGGATGTCGAGACACATGCTCCGCTTGTTGCGGTTCACCGAGAGGAACCAGGCGGCTTCGCCGTTGAGGAACGGGGGGCCCCATCCGCGGGCGTCGTCACCTCGCAGGGGCTCGATCTTGATGACGTCTGCGCCCATGTCGGCGAGGTACATCGACGCCGTGGGTGCGGCGTAGGACGATGCGATGTCGACGACGCGGACGCCGTGGAGCGGTCTGTGGCCTGGGGTCATGACGGGTCGTTCCCTCCGGTCTGGGACGAGTAGCGCAGGACGTACTCGAGGTGCTCCTCCATGGCGCCGGCGGCGTCCTGCGGGGAGCCGTTCGTGATCGCTCTGACGATGGCGAGGTGCTGCTTGACGGTCGACCGCCCTACCTCCGGCGTCACGCAGAGGAACTGCGCGGGCCTGGTGGCGTCGTGGACCGCCGAGACGAAGGCGGCCAGGAGCCGGTTCCCCGAGGCCTGGGCGACCGTCACGTGGAAGTCGCGGTCGTACAGCACGATCTGGGGGTCGTCGATCGTGGTCGTCCTCTGCCGGTCCACGATGTCCTGCAGTCGCTCCCGCTGCTCCTCGGTGCAGGACGACGCGGCCCAGGAGGCGGCAGGCACCTCGAGCACGCGCCGCATCGCCGTGAGCTCGTCGATGTCGAGCGAACCCAACCGCACGATGGTGTCCATCGACTCGCTCAGCATGGCGCTCAGGGAGTCCGGCGTGACGCCGTTGACGAAGCTGCCGCCCGCCACGCCGGGGATCTTGCGGATGAGGCCGGCCGAGACCAACGACCCCAACGCCTCGCGGACCGTGGGCCGGCTGACCCCGAACTGCTGAGCGAGCTCGGTCTCCGGGGGAAGCTTGTCACCCTGCGAGAAGTCACCGTGCAGGATGGCCTCGCGGATCTGCTTCTCGACCTGAGCCCGGGGGCGCAGCACCTGCTGCACCTGGAACCCGTCCGCTGCCGACGTCTGCTCAGCCGTCATGACCGCACCCCCTCTCGCCGCCCCAGCCCACGCTCTGCGATCCGAGCCACGTGGAGACGTCGTCCGCCCGCTCGCGCCTGGACGCTGATCGAGTCCCGCAGCAGTCCAGCCACCGGGTACTCCTCGATGTAGCCGTACCCGCCGTGGGCCTGGATGGCGTCGATGCAGACCTCGACCGCCGCTCGGCCGGCAGCCCCCGACACGCTCTCGCTGCCCGTACCGTGCTGGGTCGCCACAGCGAGGAGGGCCTCGACGGCGTCCACCTTGAGCGTCATGTCGGCCACCAGCGCGCGTAGCCCGGCGAAGGAGCCGATCGCCGCCCCGAACTGACGGCGTTCGAGGACGTAGTCGCTCGTGGCGTCCACCGCGCGGCGGGCGACCCCCGCCAACGCCGCCCCGGTCAGCAGGTCCCAGACGGTCATGGCCTCCGCTGCTTCGGTGGCGAGCACCGGGCCGGCCGCCGGGAGCCCCACCGAGGCCAGCCGCGCCGCGCCGAGCCCCGATCGCGCCTCGTAGGTGGCGGACTCGGCGACGTCGACGAACGGCGTCGCCCGCAGGTCGGCAGTGTCGGCGTCGAGGACCACCAGGGTGCCGACAGCCAGCACCAGGGGCACCACGGGGCGGGAGCCGCCGACCGAGAGCGCGAACGCCGACCCGGTCTGCTGTGCCTGCTCACCGAGGGCCCGGTCGGCGGCGTAGCGGGAGGCCAGCGCGAAGCCCAGTGACGGCGATGCCCGGGCCGCGACACGGACGGTGTGGGTCAACCACTGGAGGCTGTCGTCCTCCTCCGACGTGTCACGCGCCAGGTCGAGCAGGCCTGCCCCCTCGAGGGCTTCGCGTGCGTCGTCGAGCCCACCCGGGCCGTCGGCAGCGGACCTGGCCACCTTGTCGACCACCTCGAGGAAGCTGGCCAGGTCGTCGCTGATCCCGTTCACCGGTTGAACTTCGTCCGGTCGGGCGCGCGGCGCGCCTCGAAGGACTCGGACATCTCGGTCGCCTCTCGCGTCCCGCGGTAAGCGGTGAGGAGCAGGTCGTGGGCCATGCGCGCTTGGCCGGCAACTCCCGTGTGCCGTCCGGAGAAAGCGGTCTTCAGCGCACTCAGGGCGAAGGGCCCGCGCTGGCGCAGGGTCTGCGCGATCTCGTGCGCCCGCGCGACGGGGTCATCGGCGATCTCGTTGACGAGCCCCATCTCGAGCGCCTGCTCAGCGGTGTACTTGCGGTTGAGGTACCACATCTCCTTGGCGCGACGGCGACCGATGGTCTCCTCGAGGTACCACGTCCCGTAGCCCGCGTCGAAGCTGCCGACCATCGGTCCGACCTGACGGAAGACGGCGTGCGGGGCAGCAACAGCGAGGTCGCAGACGACGTGCAGGACGTTGCCCCCGCCGACGGCGAAGCCGTTCACCGCGGCGATGACCGGCTTGGGCATCGTGTCGATGAACTCGTACAGGTCGATGACCGGCATGACACTGGAGTAGTCGAGCGAGTCGAGCTCCTCGTGCTCCCCGCCGATGCAGAAGAACTTCTCGCCGGCCCCCGTCAGGACGGCGACGTCGGTGCTCGGCGTCGAACGCACCGTGCGGAACGCGTCAAGGAGCTCCTGGGCCGTCTGGAACCGCAGCTTGTTCGCGTTCTCCGCTCGGTCGATGGCGATCGTGGCAACGCCGTCCTCGACCGCGACGGTGATGTCTTCGTAGGTCATGCGGGATCAACTCCATACCGCCGGTCGGCTGTAAAGGTCTGCACGGGTAGTCGGCTCGTTCGTTGTTGGTAAGAACTTGACAACACCGTACGTTGTCTTACATCTTCGAGCAAGGTGCCCGGCGTTCGCTGGCAGCCAGGGACAGCGACGACCGAGGAGTGCCCGATGGCCTTGATCTCCATGCCGGTGTGTGTGATCGGCGCAGGCACCATGGGCCGCGGCATCGCCCAGGTCGCCCTGGCGGCGGGCCACCCCGTCAGCCTCGTCGACCTCTCGGCGGATCAGCGGGGCGCTGCGCGCGAGGAGATCGGCCGCCGCCTGGAGCGCCGCCACCCGGCCGTCGCCGCCGCGCTCGACGACCGCCTCTCCACGTTCGCGTCCATCGACCAGGTCCCGGCCGCGCCGCGCACCCTGGTCGTCGAGGCGGTGCTGGAGGACCTGGCGGTCAAGGCCTCGGTCCTCGGACAGGCCGAGCGGCACTTCGGAGCGGACTGCATCCTCGCCACCAACACCTCCTCGCTCTCCGTCACCGCCATCGCTGCGACGACGGGGATCCCGGCACGGGTCGTCGGCATGCACTTCTTCAACCCCGTGCCGCTCATGCGGCTCGTCGAGGTGGTGACCGGCCTGGAGACCGACCCGACTGTCGCGGACACGGTCGCCCAGCTGGCCACGTCCTGGGGCAAGGACGTCGCCCACGTCAGGTCGGCGCCCGGCTTCATCGTCAACCGCGTCGCTCGCGCCTTCTACGGCGAGGCCCTCCGCCTCGTCGAGGAACAGGCGGCCGACCCGGCCACGATCGACGAGGTCCTGCGGTCGTCGGGCCAGTTCAAGATGGGCCCCTTCGAGCTGATGGACCTGATCGGGAACGACGTGAACGCCGCGGTGACCCGCTCGGTCTGGACCGCGTTCCACTTCGACCCACGGTTCACCCCGTCGCAGATCCAGGACGAGCTCGTCGCAGCGGGGCGTCACGGACGCAAGAGCGGTCGCGGCTTCTACGACTACGCGGAGTCGGCGGTACGGCCGACTCCGGTGGTCGTCGACGCCGGCTCGCCGCCCGGCTCGGTCGAGCTGCACGGATCGTGCCCGCAGCTCGAGACGGTCCTCGCCCGTGCGGGCGTCCCGGTGGTGGCGAGGCCATCAGACGACGTGCGTGCCGTGCTCCACGACGGCACCGTGCTCCGGGTGACGCGCGGGCGCACGGCGCGCGCGGAGTCCACCGCTCTGGGGGCGCCGGTCGCGCTCATGGACCGCTGCGTCGACCCCGCCGCGGCCACCGGCGCGGCGCTCGCCACCTCGCACCCCGTGGCCGCCGTTGGCGCTGGCTCGCTGCTTCGAGCCGCCGGCGTCACGGCGTACCGGGTCTCCGACGTGCCCGGGCTGGTCGTGGCCAGGACCTTGTCCCTGATCGCCAACGAGGCCTTCGAGACCGCGCAGCAGGGAATCGCCTCGGCCGAGGACATCGACCTGGCCATGGAGCTCGGCACCAACTACCCCGTCGGCCCCTTCGAGTGGACCCGGCGGTGGGGGTCAGGTGCCGTGCTCGAGGTCCTGGACGAGCTCTGGGCCAGCTACCACGACCCTCGGTACCGGGCGAGCCGGCACCTGCGCGAGGCTGCGGCCGGGCTCTGACCCGAACGGCTCGAGGCACCCGGGCACCCGGGCACCGGGGCACCGGGGTGCAGCGATGGATCGTGCACGCCCCCAGGTCGAGGCTTCTCGACGGGGCTGGGTCGGCAGGTCGAGCGAGGGCGAAGGCCGTCTCGAGCCGTGGTCTCACAACGCGTGGAGGATGTCCTCGATCCGTTCCTTGGCGTCGCCGAAGAGCATCTGGCTGTTGTCCCGGAAGAACAACGGGTTCTGCACGCCCGCGTAGCCCAGGGCCATGGACCGCTTGAACACGACGACGTGGCGGGCCTCCCACACCCGGAGCACCGGCATGCCCGCGATCGGCGACGTGGGGTCGTCCATGGCCGCGGGATTCACGGTGTCGTTGGCCCCGATCACGAGCACGACGTCGGTGCCGGCGAGGTCACCGTTCACCTCGTCCATCTCGAGGACGATGTCGTAGGGCAGCTTGGCCTCGGCCAGCAGGACGTTCATGTGACCCGGCAGGCGGCCGGCGACGGGGTGGATGGCGAAGCGCACGTCGGCACCGCGTTCTCGCAGCCGCCTGGTGAGGTCGGCGACCGGGTACTGCGCCTGCGCGACGGCCATGCCGTACCCCGGAGTGATGACGACCGACGACGCGTTCCTGAGCAGCTCCGCCGTCGCGACGGCGTTGATCTCGCGGTGGTCGCCGTAGTCGGCGTCGTCGGGGCCGGACGACGTGGCGCCGAAGCCGCCGGCGATGACGGACAGGAAGGAGCGGTTCATCGCCTGGCACATGATGAAGGACAGGTACGCACCCGAGGAACCGACGAGCGCTCCGACGACGATCAGCAGGTCGTTGCCCAACAGGAAGCCTGACGCTGCCGCCGCCCAGCCCGAGTAGGAGTTGAGCATGGAGACCACGACCGGCATGTCGCCGCCGCCGATCGAGGCCACGAGGTGCCACCCGAGCGCCAGCGCGACCGCGGTGACCGCGACGAGCAGCGTGACGTCCGGGGACGCCACGAAGAGGACGGTCAGGACCAAGAACGCGCCGAGGGCGCCGAGGTTCAAGTAGTTCTTCCCCGGCAGCACCAGTGGCGACGACCTGAGTCGGGCGCTGAGCTTGAGGTAGGCCACGATCGAGCCGGTGAAGGTCACCGCACCGATGAAGACACCGATGAACACCTCGGCGGAGTGGATGCGCTCCAGTGAAGCCGAGGCGAGGTCCGGGTGCCCGAGGTAGCCGTTCCAGCCGACCAGGACGGCGGCGAGACCCACGAACGAGTGGAGCAGGGCGATCAGCTCCGGCATGCCGGTCATCTCCACGACGCGCGCGCGCCACAGTCCGAGGGCCCCACCGACGACCAGGGCCACGACGACCAGCAGGAAGCCCGTGGCATCGGCGTCCTGGACCGCGAAGACGGCGGTGGCGGTGAGGGCGATCGTCATGCCGCTGATCCCGAAGACCACACCCGACCGCGCCGTCTCGTGCCGACTCAACCCGGCGAGGCTGAGGATGAAGAGGAGGGCGCCGACGATGTAGGCGGCGCCCGCTGCGGACTCGGTGGACACCGCTGATCAGTCCTTCGAGAACATGGCGAGCATGCGCCGGGTCACGGCGAAGCCGCCGACGATGTTGACGGAAGCGAGGAGCACGGCGACGAAGGCGAGCGAGCGGACCGCAGCACCTCCGTCGCGCACCTGGAGCATGGCGCCCACGACGATGATCCCGCTGATCGCGTTGGTCACCGACATGAGGGGCGTGTGCAGCGCGGGGGCGACCTTGCCGATGACGTAGTAACCGATGACGACCGACAGCATCAACACCGTGAAGTGCCGGGGCAGCGGGTCAGGGGCGGAGGCGATGACCAGGAAGAAGGCGGTCACACCGACGCCCAGCAGGGACCACCGCTGCCACGCGGGCCTGGGCCCGTGCTCCTCGACGGGCTGTGGCGACGAGCCGGGGGACACAGCGGGGGTCGCGGAGACCCTGACCGGCGGCGGCGGCCAGGTCCGGCGCCCCTCGTGCACCACCGTGACGCCGCGTTGCACCACGTCGTCGAGGTCCAGGACGACTCGGCCGTCCTGGCCCGGAGTCAGCAGCTTCAGCAGGTTGACCAGGTTGTTGCCGTACAGCTGGGATGCCTGGGTGGGCAGGCGGGAGGGGAGGTCGGTGTAACCGAGGATGGTCACCCCGTTGGCGGTCACCACCTTCTCCCCGGCGACCGACCCGGCGACATTGCCGCCATGCGCCGCCGCCATGTCGACGATGACACTGCCGGCCTTCATGGCCGCCACGTCGGTCTCCGTGAGGAGCCGCGGCGCCGCGCGGCCGGGGACGAGCGCCGTCGTGATGACGATGTCCACGTCAGCGGCCTGCGCCGTGTACAGCTCGGCGGCCCGGCGGTCGTAGGCGGCGGTGGTGACCTCGGCGTATCCGTCGGTCGACACCTTCTGCTCCCCCACGACCCGGAGGTACTCCCCCCCGATCGACCTGACCTGGTCGGCCACCTCGGGCCTCGGGTCGGTGGCCCGGACGATCGCGCCAAGGCTCGACGCCGTACCGATGGCCGACAGGCCGGCCACGCCCGCACCGGCGACGAGCACCTTCGCCGGTGGGACCTTGCCCGCGGCCGTGACCTGACCGGTGAAGAAGCGCCCGAACTCGTGCGCCGCCTCGATCACGGCGCGGTAGCCCGCGATGTTCGCCATCGACGACAGCACGTCCATCGACTGCGCGCGGGAGATGCGCGGCACTGCGTCCACGGCGAGCACGGTGAGCCCGCGCTGCGCCAGCTCGTCGACCAGGGGTTCGTTCTGTGCCGGCGCGACCATGCCGACCAGCACCGCGTTGTCGGCCAGCCGGGCGATCTCCGCGGGCGAAGGGGCATTGACCTTGAGGACGACGTCGGCTCCCCACGCTTCGCAGGACGTGGCGATGCCCGCTCCCGCCTCGGTGTAGGCCTGGTCCGAGAAGCCGGCCCGCGCGCCCGCACCGGCCTCGACGACCACGCGGTACCCCAGGCGCACCAGCTGCCTGGCCGTCGTGGGGGTGGAGGCGACCCGCGTCTCACCGGCCACCGACTCGGCCACCACACCGATCAGCTGCGGTGCGCCCACCTCAGGTGCCACTGCGGGCGACGCTGTAGCGCTCCATGACCGTGACGATCCGCTCACGCACCTCAGGCTGGGCGATCAGCTCGATGTTGGCCGCCAGGCTCGCGTCCAACGCCGCGTCGAGCTCCGGCGTCGCAGCGGCCCGGGCGATGCGCTTCACGTGGGCGTACGTCGCCACCGGGCCGCGGGTCATCGACGCCGCGAGCTCCCGAGCGCGCTCGACGACCACGTCGTCGGCGCACACCGAGCTGACCATGCCCAGTGCCAAGGCTTCTGGAGCGGTGAGGAACGCGCCGCTGGCCAGGAGGCGAGCCGCCTCCGCCGGCCCGACGAGCGACGGCAGCAGGTAGGCGCCACCGGCGACCGGCACCATGCCCAGGTTGACGTAGCTCTCGGCGAACCGCGCGCTGGACGAGGCCACCCGCACGTCGCACGCCAGACCGAAGTCCAGTCCTCCGGCCGTGGCGGCCCCGTTGTAGGCGGCCACCACCGGCACCGGGGCGTTCCAGAGCAGTCGGACCGTGCGTTGCACGGCCGGCATCCACGTGTCGGCGAGGTACGCCATGAGCCCGTCGGCGCCGTCGGCGCGGTAGACGTCGTACATCTCACGGACGTCGGCACCGGCGCAGAAGACCTTTCCCGTGCCGGTGAGCACGACTGCCCCGATGCCGTCGGTGTCCGCGAGTTCCGAGACCGCCTCACCCATGCGGGCCACCACGTCAGGGGTGACCGAGTTCCCTCGGTCGGGGCGGTTCAGCCGCACCGTCCCGATCCCGTCGTTGGAGCTGACGACGACGTCATCCACGGATCTTCACCACCTTCGTCACGTTGTCCGGGACGCTCGCCGGGTCCTCGACCCAGCCGCGCACCAGCTTCTTGATGTCACCACGGGCGATCTTCGACTCCCCCGACGCCCGGGGGATCGGAGCGCTGGAGAGGAAGAGATGGCCCGGTCGCTTGAACCCGGCCAGGCGCTCACGCACCCACGCGTCGAGCGCGGCGACCGTGTCCTGGTCGATCTGGGGCACATGGAGGTAGGCAGCCGGCGTCTCGCCCCACCGCTGGTCGGGGACCCCGACCACGACGGCCTCGCGCACCGCGCGGTGGGACTCGAAGGCGCGCTCGATCTCCACGGGCTGGATGTTGGTGCCGCCGGTGATGATTGTCTCGCTCGCCCGACCCACGATGTACAGCCGCCCCGCGTCGTCCACGCGGCCCAGGTCGGAGGTGCGCCACCAGCCGCCGGGGAGCAGCCGCTCGCGGTGCTCGTCCTCGGCGCCGAGCAGGGCGCTCGCCACGCTCGGCGTGCGGATGACCAGCTCGCCGTCGACACCGGCCACCGGGCCGTCGAGCACGACGCCGTCGCGGAGCACGGAGAACTCGACGCCGGGGACGGGGCGGCCGATCGAGGACCACAGCTCCGGACGACCCATCTCGCGGCGGGTGAGCAGTGTCGTGGAGGCGGGTGCCTCGGTCTGTCCCCAGCACTGCACCATGGCGTCGGTGTGCTCGCTCACCAGCTCGAGGGCTTCCAGGGCCGACGGCTCCCCGGCCAGCATCAGGCAGCTCAGGGACGACCCACGGAGCCGCGGCAGCTCGGGAGAGGTGCTCAGGCGACGCAGCATGGTCGGGACCGCGAACATCCAGGTGATGCCCCGCTCGGCGATGGTCCTGATCACGTCGTCGGCGTCGAAGCGCTCCATCACGACGTTCGTGCCACCACACAGCAGGGTGGGCAACACGCTCCAGCCGCCGGCGTAGACCAGGGGCGCGCTCTGCAGGGTGCGCGGGGCGTGCTCCGGGCCGCTGCTGCTCATCACCCAGGTGTTGCCGAGGATGGCCGCACGTGCCCCGCGGTGCGAGACCGCGATGCCCTTGGGGCTGCCGGTCGAGCCCGAGCTGAACCGGATGTGGTACGTGTCGTCGGGTCCCACGGAGGCTTGGACCCGTGTCGGCGCCCCGCCCTCGACCAGGGTCGTGAAGGAGGTCCACCCGTCCCGCGCCCCGATGACGGCCTTGAGCACGTCACCGCCGTCGAGGACCTCATCGAGGGCCGGGGCGGCTGCCTCGTCGGCGACGACCAACCTCACCTCGGCCAAGTCCAGGCACCGGCGCAGCTCCTGGGGCGCGAAACGGTGGTTGAGCGGGACCTTCACCAGGCCCGCCTTGAGCAGCCCGAACTCCAGGACGACGTAGTCGGCGTGGTTCTGGGCGACGTAGGCGACGCGGTCCCCGGGGCGCAGGCCGAGGCCCGTGAACGCGTTGGCCAGTCGGTTCGAGGCGTCGGCGAGCCCGGCGATCGTCAGGCTGCGCTCGCCGTTAGCGTCCTCGACGGCGGTCTCGTGACCGGGACGCCGCTCGACCTGGCTCATCAGCTGGACGACGGTCTGCGCGACCGCCGAGTGGGTGTGGGTCACGATCAGACCTGGCCGAACCCGATCGGCATGGTCGCCAGCGACAGCCCGCCGTCGACCACGATGGTCTGTCCGTTGATCGCCGCCGACCGCGGCGAGACGAGGTACGCCATCACGTCGGCCACCTCGTCGGGGGTGGGGTAGGCGCCCGAGGGGGTCTGCGCGAGCCACTGCTCGGCGTAGTCCTCCCACGCGTCGCCGGCGTAGAAGCGGAACGAGTCGGTGTCGATCGGGCCCGGACACACGCCGACGGCGGTGATGCCCTCCCGGGCGAGCTCGATGGCCAGGTACTTGACGATCGTCTCCATCGCTGCCTTCGCAGCCCCCAGGAGGCCGTGGCCCGGAAGGGCACGGAAGCTGTCCCACCCGCTCACGGCCATCACCCGGCCCCCCTGCGGCATGTGTGGGGTCGAGAGGCGCACGAGGTCGAGGAAGCCCTGGACGGTGAGGCCCATCGTCTTCTCCACGTGGTGCCCGCGGATCTCGGAGAGGGGCTTGAAGGCGCTGGCGGCAGCGTTGGCGACCACCACGTCGATGCGCCCGAAGCGGTCGACCGCCTGCTGGACCAGGGACTCGACGGAGGCGGTCTGTGCCACGTCGGCCTGGACCGCCAGTGCCGAACCGCCCGCGGCCTCGATCTCCGCGACCGCCTCCGCCGCGGCGGCGGCGTCCCGGCGGTAGTTGACGACCACCTGCGCCTGCTCGGCACCCAGCTTGAGGCCGAGGCGCCGACCCATGCCGCGTGACCCGCCGGTGATGACGACGGTCTTGCCCTTCATGTCCATGCTCATGCTGCGTGCTCCGCGTTCTGGGGGTCGGTGGGCTGGTGGCTCGTGACGTCGTGGGCGACCTCGTCGCGATCGGTCAGGTGGTTCATGAGCTCATCGTGAGCCCGCCACCGACACACAGGGTCTGGCCCGTGACGTAGCCGGCGGCGTCGGAAGACATGAACTCGATCGCCGTCGCGATCTCGCTGGGCTCGCCGGCGCGACGCATCGGGATGCCCCGCACGATGCTCGAGAGCAGCTCGTCGCCGCCCTGGCTCTCCAGCAGCGGGGTCCTGGTGACGCCGGGGGCGACCACGTTGACCCGGATGCCGTGGCGGGCCCACTCGCGCGCCAGCGACTTCGCCAAGGTGATGACCCCCGCCTTGGCCGCGGAGTAGACGGTCTCCCCGGAGGTGCCGACCACGCCCGCCTCCGAGCTGGTCAGCACGATGCTGCCGCCACCTCCCTCGCGCATCACGCGGCCTGCCGCTGCGCAGAGGTAGATGCTCGACATCAGGTTGACGTCGATGACCCGCCGCCAGTAGTCGGGTGACTCCTCGAGGAACGGCGTGATGGCGGTCCACCCGACGGTCGACACGACGCGGTCCACCCTGCCGAGGGCAGCGACGCTCTCGTCGAGGAGGCGGTGGCACGCCTCGGCATCGGTCGCGTCCCAGCCGCCGTCGCCCACGGTCGTCACGAGCTCGTGGTCGGCGGCCAGCCTCCTCACGGAGCCCGGGTCGAGGTCCGCAGCGACCGTGCGAACCCCCTTGCTGGCGAGGAGCTCGGCGACCGCTCGGCCGATGCCCGACCCCGCCCCCACCACCAGGGCGGTGCCGGGGCGGGCCGACGCAGCGTCCGTCGTGGCGTCGTTCATGGGTGGTTCCTGTCTGCGGTCGGGGCGTGGTCTGTCGAGCCGGCGTCGTTCCCGGCCCGGGGGCGTGGAGCGCGCGTCACTGGAGGTGGTCGAGCTCGTCGTGGGCCCACGTCAGCGCCTCGACGGCAGGGGCCAGGCCCAGGGTGGTGCCCAGGAGCAGAACGACGACGTGCTCGATCTCGGCCAGGGTCGCCCCGGCCTCGACCGCCCGCGTGCAGTGCACCCTGAAACCGCCTTCGTTCCTGGTGGAGGCGAAGCCGGTGAGCAGCGTGAGCTCGCGCTGCTTCGCGTCGAGCGGGCCGAACGCGTCGGCTGCGACCCGCACACCCCGGAAGGCCGTGGCGACGTCGGGCGCGATCTCGCGCAGCAGGTCGAGGTTGGAGACGAGCGTGTCGTGCTTGCTCAGGGGGTAGTCGGGTCTCACGTGGTCAGTTCCCTTCGGATGGGTGCGCCTCGTCGACGAGGCGCTTCAACGACGGCAGGTGGTAGCCGTCGGCGTACTCGCCACCTGCCTGGTGGATCGCCGACGCTGGCGCTCTCGCGTAGAGGCGACGTCGGCTGACGAACGAGCCCGACTGGCGACGGATGCGGATCGCGGCCTCGGTGGCTGCGACGAGCGAGACCGTTCCGTCGAGCAACGGCGCTCCGTCGACCTCTCGCAGGCCTACCGCGTTGAGGAACGCCGTCAGCCGTCCCCCCGCGGGGACGACGACCTCCGCCCCCTTGTCGAGCGACGCACGCGCGGCGGCGACGAACGAGTCGATGGCGCGGGCGCGACCGGACTCGTCGGAGAAGCAGGCGTCAAGCTCGTGGGGCGTGAGCCCCATGCACTCGATGCTCGCAAGACGGTCGCGCAGCCCGTACTTGGCGACGTTCTCCTCGAAGCGACCTCCGAAGTAGGGGTTGACACCTACCAGCGAGAACGTGCTGCCCATCATGCAGGAGGTGAGCATCGAGGTCTCCCCCAGCCCCAGCACCGGGATGTCGACCATCGACCGCGCCTCCCGGAGTGCGGGATCGAGGATGTTGCCGATCGCCACCGCGTCGTACCCGTCCTGCTCGGCGCCGATCACGGAGTCGAGGATCGAGATCCAGTCCAGGGTCTCGAAGAAGCGGAAGCTGTCGATGCGACCGACCCTGGTGCCCACCAGATCGACCTCGGTGCCAGGCGACTTCACCTGGTCGATGTAGGAACGCAGGAACGGGAAGTAGTTCGGCGAGTACTGCTCACGCGACATGCTCAGGTAGAGGATCCGAGGCACTCAGACCACCCGCTCGAAGATCGCGGCGAGGCCCTGCCCGCCCCCGATGCACATGGTCTCCATGCCGTACCGCACCTCGCGTCGGTCCATCTCACGCAGGAGGTTCGCCAGGATGCGCCCGCCGGTGGCGCCGATGGGGTGCCCCAGCGAGATCCCCGAGCCGTTGACGTTGACCCGCTCGAGGTCGGTCGACGACAGCCCCCACCCTCGGAAGCAGCCCAGCACCTGGGCGGCGAAGGCCTCGTTGAGCTCGATGAGGTCCATGTCGGACCAGGTGAGCCCTGCGCGCTCCAGGGCGCGGTGGGCAGCCGGGACCGGGCCCAGCCCCATGCGGTCCGGCTCGACGCCCGCGAGGGACCAGCTGACGAGGCGGGCGAGGGGGCGCAGCCCCAGAGCCGCCGCCTTGGCGGGAGTGGTCACGACGGCGACCGCGGCGGCGTCGTTCTGCCCGCTCGAGTTCCCGGCGGTGACCGTGGCGCCGGTGAGCGTGTCCCCCAGGATCGGCCTGAGGCGGGCCAGGCTCTCGACGGTGGTGCCAGGGCGGGGGTGCTCGTCACGCGTGACGACCACCGGGTCGCCCTTGCGCCGGGGGACCGACACGGGGATGGTCTCGTCGTCGAAGCGTCCGGCTTCCATCGCTGCGACTGCTCGAGCGTGGGAGCGCACGGCCCACTCGTCCTGCTCCTCGCGGGTGATGCCGTGATCCCGCCCGACGTTCTCCGCCGTCTCGATCATCCCTCCCGGGACGGGGTAGCGCCAGCCACCGGAGTTCGTCCGGGGCTGCGCGAGGCGGTCCCGCAGGAAGGGGACACCCCCGGAGTTCCACCGCATGTCCGGCACGTAGTACTCGGCCTGGCTCATGCTCTCGGCACCTCCTGCCAGGACGAGGTCGGACCCACCTGTCGCGACCTGCATGCAGGCGTAGAGGACGGCCTGCAGGCCCGAGCCGCAGCGGCGGTCGATCTGCAGACCCGGCACCGTGACGTCGAGCCCGGCGTCCAGCGCGGCGATGCGCCCGAGAGCGGCGGCCTCCCCGTTGGCGTAGCCCTGGCCGAAGATGACGTCGTCGACGTCGTCGGCGGCGAGGCCCGTGCGGTCGACGAGCCCCTTCACGACGGTCGCCGCCAACGTGGTCACGGCGACGTCCTTGAAGATGCCCCCGTAACGCCCCACCGGCGTGCGCACCGGCTCGCAGATCACTGCTTGTGTCATGCCGTTCACTCCCATTCTCAGACGCTCGACTCTCCGCCGTCGACGGCGATCGTTTGACCTGTCAGGAAGTCGGGCGCATCGAGCGCCAGGTAGCCCACGATGTTGGCCAGCTCCTGGGGGGTCCCCATCCGGTGCGCGGGGATGCGCCGCAGGACCTTCGCCATCGCGACCCCGTTCTCCCGCAGTTCGGCGTTGATGTCGGTCGCGAAGTAGCCCGGGGCCACGGCGTTCATCTGGGCGCCGAAGCGAGCCCATTCGGAGGCGACGGAGCGGGTGAAGTTGACGACCGCGCCCTTCGAGGCGCAGTAGGCCGAGAAACCCGGGCGGCCCAGCAGGCCGAACACCGATGCCACGTTGACCGCCCGCCCTGAGCCCTGCTGCTCGAAGTGGCGGCCGGCTTCACGGCTGCACAGGAACGTGCCCCGCACGTTGGTGTCGAAGATCCGGTCCCACTCGACCTCGTCGAGATCGGTCAGGTTCTCCTGGGTCGCAATGCCCGCGTTGTTCACGAGCACGTCGACGCGCCCGAACGTGCTCAGTGTGGTGGCGAACAGCTCGCCGACCGCTCCGGCGTCGGTGACGTCTGTGGCGTGGACCAGAACGGTCCCCCCGCCGGCCTCGATGAGGCCGCGCACCTGGTGGAGCGGCTCCACCGAGCGTCCGGCCAGCACGACCCGAGCACCCCTCGCCGCGAGGTCCAGGGCCATGGCCTCGCCGAGCCCACGACCGCCGCCGGTCACTACTGCCACCTGATCAGACATGGTCTGTAATATGTCTGACATCTTGCACCGTAGTCAAGAGTTGATCGTCAGTGGCACTCGACCGGTGACGGCAGGTCGCGAGGAGCAGCGTCGGGGCGACCACGACCCGCGATCACGACCGACGGCCATGGCCGTACGTACGCCCGTCGTCCTGGCGCTCCGCGTCAGGCAGGAGCCGGTGGTGACAGGTCAGACCGAGCACCGCCGGCCCGCACGCTCTTGCGGACACGTGCGGACGACTCGACGGGCGTTGACGGCTGTCGCCGACGCCGTGACGCGCACCGGCCCAGCGCCGGTCAGACCGTCTTGACGATGTGGACGTCGCAGGGCGCATGGGCCGCGACCCCGCTCGCGACGCTGCCGAGGATGCGACCGAACCCCTGCGTGCGCCGGTTGCCGACGACGATCAACCGCGCTTCGAGCCGCTCGGCCTCCTCCACCAGCGCCACGGCGGGCTTTCCCTGAAGGGGGCTGCTGGTGATGTCAGCCACCACGGCGCTCAGCTCGCGGGCCACCTCGGCAGCGATGGACTCGGCCACCTCGCCTGAGGTCACCTGGGTTGATCCCGGGCGGTTGGGGAACTCCTCGACGGTCACCTTGTCAGCAGCCGTCAACACGTGGAGGGAGGCCCCCATCATCGCGGCCAACTCGGCCGCCCGGCGGGCCGCCTTGAGCGAGGAAGCACTGCCGTCGACGCCGACAACGACGATGTTGGCCATGGGTGTGCCTCCTGGGTCTGCTGCGTCTGGGTCTTCCGGCTCATGACAACACATTGCTCCAGGCGTGACAAGTGTTTGATGTTTTGCCGGTTGTCAGTCGACCTACCGCCGATGCAGCAGTTGCGCCCCGTGGGTGCCCGCGTGCGCCTCTGACCTCCTGGGGCGTGACGCCCGGCGGAGGCGGCGGCGGTCAGCCGGCGCGGAAAGCGGGTCCAGGCCCGGTGGCCCGGAGCCGGATGCTCTCGGCACACACCGGGCAGGATCCCGCTGCTCCACCCACGAAAGGACGATCCCAGAACTTCGGCCACCCGGTGGCCTGCACACCGCAGATGGTCACGTCGGTACCGAAGGTCTTCGCGTGCATGAGGCTCCCCGGCACGCGGACCGTCTGCCAACCGTCGAGCTCCTGCGAGAAACCCAGCGACGTCACGAACCACTGGTGGACGTGAACGCCGCCGTCGCTCGGCACCGGCTGCGACCCTGCGCGGGATGACGCGCGGTCCGGTGCCGGCCGCTCACCTTCCGACCCCGGGGCACGGCGCGACCCGGCCGCGGGACCGAGCGCCGGCGCCGCTGCGTCACGCGGCTTCAGCATCGCGAGCACGAACTCTTCATTCACCATTCAGCAGACCGCCTTCGTCGCCACCTCGAGCACACCACGACCACCCGTCCCGGTGCCGCGCATCAGGCCCTGAGCCGGTAGTCCTTCAGCAGGGAGCGGCCGATGATCATCTTCTGGATGTCGGCGGTGCCCTCCCCGATCAGCAGGAACGCCGCCTCGCGGTAGAGCCGCTCGATCTCGTACTCCTTGGAGTACCCGTACCCGCCGTGGATGCGGAACGAGGCCTCCACGACCTCGTTGCAGTACTCCGCGGCCAGGTACTTCGCCATCCCGGCCTCGACGTCGTTGCGCTGGCCCTTGTCCTTCAGGCGCGCCGACTTCACCATCATCGCGTGGGCGGTCTCCACCTTGGTGGCCATCTCGGCGAGGCGGAACAGGATGGCCTGGTGCTGGGCGATCGGCTTGCCGAAGGTCTCGCGCTGCTGGGCGTAGGCGATGCCGAGCTCGAAGGCGCGGTTGGCGACGCCGGTGGCGCGGGCCGCGACGTTGACCCGGCCCACCTCGACGCCGTCCATCATCTGGTAGAAGCCCTTGCCGGGCTCCCCGCCCAGCACCTGGTCGGCCGAGATGCGGTGGCCCTCGAGCACCATCTCGGTGGTGTCGACGCCCTTGTAGCCCATCTTGTCGATCTTGCCGGGGATGGTGACGCCCTGGGCGGTCTCCCCGAAGCCCGCCTCCTTCTCGATCAGGAACGTCGACATGTTCTTGTAGACCGACTCCGCGCCCTCGTCGGTGCGCACCAGCACCGCCACGAGGTTGGACGACCCGCCGTTGGTCAGCCACATCTTCTGGCCGGTGATCTCGTAGCCGTCGTCGGTGCGCACGGCCTTGGTCTTGATCGCCGCGACGTCGGAGCCGAGCCCGGGCTCGGACATCGAGAACGACCCGCGGACCTCGCCGGTGGCCATCCGCGGCAGGTACTTCTGCTTCTGCGCCTCCGTGCCGTGGTGCATCAGCATGTAGGCCACGATGAAGTGGGTGTTGATGACGCCGGAGACGCTCATCCAGCCGCGCGCGATCTCCTCGACCACCAACGCGTAGGTCAGCAGCGACTCCCCCAGCCCGCCGTACTCCTCGGGGATCATCAGCCCGAAGACGCCGAGCTCCTTGAGACCCTCGACGATCTCGGTGGGGTACTCGTCGGCGTGCTCGAGCTCGGTGGCGACCGGGAGGATCTCCGACTCGACGAACGCGCGGACCGCCTTCAAGATCTCGGACTGGTCCTCGGTGAGTCCCTCGGTCTCGCACAGGCGGGCCATGCCGCTCCTCTCGTTTCGCGGCGCCGTGGTGTCACGATCTCGGAAGAGACGCTGGACCACACACCGGTGCTGGTAAACGTCGGACAGTTTAGATCAATTGTCGCAAATGTACATAGCGGCCGCAGGGCAGCGCAGTCTCGGGACGAGGCCGGCGCCTGCCCGCCGGGGCGGTTCGGAACGCCGGCCTACCGCCGCATTGACAGTACCTGCGACTGTTTATAGTCTGACATTTGCACTCCGGCACCACACCGCTCATACCGCTCAATGGAGGCAGACCGTGGAGCAGTTCGGACAGCTCTATATCGACGGCCGATGGGTCGCACCCGACCACAGCGACGGGATGCGCGTCCTCGTCGATCCCACCTCGGAGGAGCCGTGGGCGGAGGTCGTCACCGGAGGCGGGGTGGACGACGTGGACCGTGCGGTCGCCGCCGCCAGACGGGCCTTCCCTGCCTTCTCCCGGACCTCGGTCGAGGAGCGCATGCAGCTGATCGACGCCATCATCGCCGCTTACGAGCGCCGCGAGCCGGACTTGGCCCAGCTGATCGCGCGCGAGGTGGGCGTACCCGTGTCGTTCAAGGCGCAGGTCACGGGTCCTGCCGGCCACATGAGGGTCGCGCGCGACCTGATCCGCACCTACGCCTTCGAGCGCCGGATGGGTGACACCGTGGTCCGGCGCGAGCCGATCGGCGTCTGCGCCCTGATCTCCCCGTGGAACTGGCCGATCCAGACGTCGGTCATCAAGGCGATCTACGCGATCGCCGCTGGCTGCACGATGGTGTTGAAGCCCTCCGATGCGTCGCCGGCCTCAGGTGTCGCCCTCGCGGAGGTGATGCACGAGGCGGGCACCCCACCGGGCGTCTTCAACCTGGTCATCGGCCGTGGCAGCGTCGTCGGCGACGCCCTGTCCCGTCATTCTGACGTGGACCTGGTCTCGTTCACCGGCTCGACGACGGCGGGCGTCACAGTAGGCCGATCGGCCGCGCAGACGGTCAAACGCGTCTGCCTCGAGCTGGGTGGCAAGTCGGCCAACATCGTGCTGGCCGACGCAGACCTCGAGAAGGCGGCGCGCTGGAACATCCAGCGCGGCTTCTCCAACACCGGCCAGTCCTGCCACGCCCCCAGTCGACTCCTGGTCCACGAGAGCCAGGTCGAGACCCTCCTCCCCTTCCTCGTGGACGAGATCGACAAGATGCGAGTAGGCGACCCGCGCGACCCGGCCACGACCCACGGCCCGCTGATCCACGCGCAGCAGTACGACAGCGTCCAGGCGCACATCGCCACTGGCATCAGCGAAGGTGCCCGACTCGTCACGGGGGGAACGGGCCGCATCGACGGCTTCGAACGCGGCTTCTTCTGCAAGCCGACCGTGCTGGCGGACGTGACACGTGACATGACCCTGGCCAAGGAGGAGATCTTCGGCCCTGTCCTGGTGGTCATGCCCTACCGGTCCGGGGACGAGGCGCTGGACATCGCCAACGACTCCATCTTCGGCTTGGGCGGCTACGTCTTCGGCGAGGACCGCAAGCGCGCCTACGAGTTCTCGTGCGGGTTGAAGGCCGGCAGAGTCTCCTACAACGGCGCCAACACCAACTCCGTCGCTCCGATGGGCGGGTACAAGCAATCGGGGGTCGGGCGGTCGATGGGCGTGTTCGGTCTCGAGGAGTACCTCGAGGTCAAGTCGGTGTTCGGCTTCGAGGACGAGGCGCAGGCGCTTCCTGCCTTCGTCGACGGGGCCCCCTGATCCACTGGTGCCCAGGCGTCGCCGCGCAGGTCGCGCCGCGTGCACCCGAGTAGGGGGCACTGTCAGTACACCTCTCGGCAGGGACTCCCCGGCGGGATCGACGTGGCGTGTCATTGCAGGAGCCACCCCGTTCCCGAAAGGACCGACGTCCCTTGCACCTCGTCTCCGTCGCCGCCCGCTCCTCCCGGACCCGCCGAGTGGGGCCGGCCGCTGCAACCGCTGGCCTGCTGAGCGCGCTGGCCGTGTTCTGGCCCGGTGTCGCACGGGCCCATCACGGGTTCGACGACTTCGACACCACTCGCCTCCAGTACATCGCGGGAACCGTCTCGCAGGTGCGTTGGGGCGAGCCGCACTCCTACTTCACCGTGACGATCGACAGAGACCTCCCCGCTGACAGCCCTGAGCGGGAGCTGCCTGACGGGTTGCAGGATCCCGTCGACAGCGACCCGATCAACGCCGCGGCGTCCTACGACGGCTCGCACGACGACCTGGAGGTCACCATCGCGCCGCCGACCTTCACGTCGATGTGGGGCCTCGACCGGGAGCTGGACGAGGGGGAGCGCGTCGAGGCGGTCGGCTACGTCGGCGCGAGCCACGACGACGAGTTCCGTCCCGTCGTGTTCTGGGTGGAGGACGGTCGACCCGTCAACCAGGTGCTCAACGAGGAGCTGCCAGTCACCCCGGCCCTGCCCGCCTTTCCCGGCGAGAGCGTGGACGGTCAGGCGGCCGCGACGAGCTCCGGCGGAACCTCGTCTGCTGCGGTATGGGTCGGTCTCGGGGCAGCGCTGGTGGCCGTCGTCGGGGGCGGCGCCGCATACCTGCGCGCCAGCTCGCGACGAACGTGAGGACCTTCGTCCTGGACGCCGTCCTCTCCTGGCTCGAGGAGAGTGGGTTCGCCGAGGCCGTCCGTGGCACGGCCTACCTGTACCCGGTCCTCGAGAGCGTCCACATCGTCGGCATCGCGCTGCTGGTCGGTGCAGCCGCGGCGTTCGACCTGCGACTGCTGGGTCTGGGCCGGCGGACGCTCCGGGTGACGACGGCAGCCGACTACCTGCTCCCACTGTCCCGCGTCGGCTTCGTGGTCGTGGCGATCAGCGGCGCGGCGATGTTTGTTCCTGGGGCGACACTCATCGCGGATCGCGGCAGTGCGCCGTGGAAGCTCGGCCTGATCTTGGTGGCAGGTCTGAACATCCTGGTGTTCCACCGGTACACCTACCGCGGCGTGGCCGGTTGGGACATCAGCCGGCCGACGCCTGTCCCGGCCCGGCTCGCCGCAGTCCTGTCCCTGGTCTCGTGGTCGGCTGTCACGCTGACAGGGAGGCTGCTGGCCTACACCTGACCGACCTCGTCGCTGGTGCGGCCGACGTGTCCGGTGCGGCGATCGGGTCGCGGCGGCTGCGTCCTGCTCGACCGGCCCAGGTGCTCAGCCGAGAGCACCACATCGTGAGGTCGCGTCCTGGGGTGGTCCGCCGGACCACGGTCCAGCTCGCCCTTCCCGGAGGACCCCGCACCGCCTTCACTGGCAGGGAACCCGATAGTTGAGAGGAACCGACATGACTGACCACACCATCGTCCTGAACAACGGGGTGAAGATCCCGGCTCTGGGTCTCGGAGTGCTCCAGAGCGAGGGCGCTGAGGCGACGGAGGCGGTGTCGACGGCGTTGCGCACCGGCTACCGCCTCATTGACACCGAGGACGCTGACGGCCTGACTCAGCAACCCGCGCGCTGGTGACGGCGGGACCGCTACCACCTGATACCGGGCAGGACGACTCCCCTGCTAGGCCCTGGCAGTCGCGCGCGACGCGGCAGCGCCGAGCACCGTTGGCGCGGAGGTTCCTACTCTGGGCACAGGGTGGCCGGATCCGTCATCGGTGACGCCGGTGCCGTTGTGCCCCACGAGCTCACCGCGGTCCACCACATCGAGCTACGCACGTCACGCCGTGGCTACCGCACCCCGGTCCGCCATTGTGCGGCGGTCAGGTCAACGCGACTGCTCTACTCCCGGCGACGCTCCGTGCCACCGGGAACAGGACGCGGAGCGACCCCGCGCGCGTGAGCGTGGACGGGCTCTCGGTGATGGACCACTTCGGGCTCGAGGACGCCCTGGAGCGCGGTGATCTCGATGGCGGTCGCCTCCTACTTCTCGGCGCACACGTCGGGCACCGATACCGGGCGTCCGCCCTGCCCGCCGAGGGCGGTACGGACGTGGCGACGGCGCAGCGCATAGTACCGCGCTTTGGGGGTCCTGCTTGGCTCGGCTGACCACGACAACCGGACGTGCAGGTCGGGGCGCCCCGACCTGCACGGACCCGCATCGCCGTCGTGACCACCCCCGCTTGCCGACATGCAGCCGGCCCCTACGAACGTTCCGAACACGCCGACGCCTAGCCTGGTACGGCTCTTATCGTCCTGGTGGACCCAACTAGCCCCCCTTGTCGTCCTCCCCGGCGGGGTCGTTGTCGTAGTGCAGGTCGTGGGCACAGGTGCTGCGGTCGTCAGGGTGCACGATGCTTCCGTGGCGAGCTCGACCTGCTGAGCACCGACGGGTCTCCTGCACCGCCCTGGTCCTTCGCGCGCCGGGGTGTTACCTGAGTGTCAAACAGCTGCGCGATGCCGTCGCCACCAGCGCCGAGCTCCGATGCCTGGTGATGCGAGCCGTTCTCGTGCGCCGCGCGACCTGGTTCGAGCTCAGCGCGGACCTGCGGATTCCCGGGTGGTGTGACTCCCCTGATCCCCGTCGCTGCAGGACTGGGCGGCGGCGCACCGGCTCGGCAAGTTGATGACGGTAGGGGTTGTGCTTCTCGACCCGTCGGCCTCATCGGCTTCGGCAGCAAGCACAGGAAGATCACGCCCAGTCCGCCTAGGCTCCGGACAGCGCACCCGCCGGCACGTGGCCACTCGCGACCCATCTCAGTTGGTGCCCGGATGGCGACGGGTGGCCGGCCCTCACGACCCGCAGGTTGCCAGCCGACGCATCGACGTGACTTGGCGTTGTGAGCAGCTTGCGGCTCGATGTCATACATCGGCGTCGTCGATCATCGATGCCGCGGCCAACAGCTGGCCGGCGTTCACGCCAAGTTCGCCGCACAGCGCAAGCACGACCCTAACTGTTGGGTTCGTAGCTCTCCCGCCGTTGCCGCGACCCCGCTCCAGCTGCTGCATGTATGTGCGGGTCACGCCCACTTGGTGGGCTAGCTGTTCTTGGCTCAAGCCCTGAATCAGCCGCAGCCGCTGAATCTCGATACCAAGATTGCGTGTCCGGGTCGCCCACGCATCATCGTCTGATCTCGGCACAGCCAAGACCATCGAGCTGGGACCGTCTCGAGTCAGCACACAATAGTTGGCATACTTTAGTTGTGAGCCACTCTCAGACCCCCTACACCGTGAACGTCGCCTTGGCAGCGCGGCGCTGGCGCATCGCCGTCACCGACGCCGACGCCGAGGAGGCGACTGCCGAAGGGATAGTGGACCGGCTCGACCAGATTCGCGACGCAGCCCGCGACCTGCTCGGCCTCCCGCCGGCACCGCCCGTCGAACTTGATCTCTGGTTCACCCGAGATCGAAGCCCACTATCGATGGGTGGTGAAACACAGCTGCTGCGTCAGCGGACCTCTGACGACGGCGCCACCACCCTGCTGATCACCAAGGACCACGACGATCCCCGGAACACGATCGCGGTTCACGTCGTGACCGAAGTCCCCCACAAGGAGCCAGTGGTTTCCACCGTGACCATGACACGAGGAACGACTCGATGGCTCGCCGACGGCCTTCAAGACGCTGAGCAGACCCAAGCGATGATCGAGGCGCTGGGGGCGGCATCTCATTCCCAGGTTCAGCTTGGCGGCCGGCCGTGGCTCGTGTCTGTACCCGGTGGATCAGGGCAGGTCTAGGGCCATAGCGATGTCGCGGAACAGCAGCTGGGTCAGCTACTCCGACCCCAACAAGTGGACGCTGCATCGCCCAAACGATCCAGACAAGACCTACGACAGCCTCACCGCGCTCGCAGCGGTTGTCGCCCACCCGGTAGCAGAACTGACCCCGTTCGGAGAGATCGTGGCTCAGTGCCCAGGGGTGCTGCTGCCCGGCGGCGGAAGCACACCCATCTCACCCGATGGGGACGCCTGGTTCATCACTGCATCGTCGTTCATCGACGGAAGAGAGGAGATCGCACTCACTCGCGAGATCGAAGACGAGTACAACTCGGTGGACCTCCACTATCTGGCGCCTCGCCCCGACGCTGTACCCGACGTAACCTCTGTGCGCTTGCACCCAGATCAGGTCCGGTTCTTGAGGCGACTGACCCTTGTCGCGCAGCTGGTCCAGCGCTCCCCAGACACACCCTGAGTCGCCCCGGCAGCATGATGCACGCAAGCTGTGCCACCGTGGTGCCACTGCCTTCTTATAGAGCCGATCTGACCACTTGCCTCGTGAGGCATGCGGGTCCGTTTTGATCAATCCACCTTCAGCCCGCGCGGAGACTGCTCTAACAGCCCTGGCCCAGCATCGGCGCCGCAGTTCCTGAGCAGGTCCTCGATGTCAGCGATCAGCACAACTGTGGCCCCTGCACTGATTTTGCTGGTACGGAGCCGGCCTTCACGCACCAACTTGTAGGTTGTGGACCGGCCCCACGGGGCAAACTCATGCACCCTGTTCACCCTGACGGCAATGGGTCGGTACTCCTGAACAACGCTTCCGGGCATGGCGTGGCCTCCTAGTCGAGTTTGGGGCGAAGCAGGCACCCGCGCGCTTCGGAAGCGTTGCCCGCACCTGAGGTCCCGGGCCCGCTTCTACTCCTCTAAGGCCCCGCGCAGCCCAAAAGTTACGGTCGAAGGCCGGACGGGATTATGTGCCCGGTGAACGTTTCTGCAACGGCGCTGGAGCGCGGTTGGCGGGTGCCGCGCGGTTGCGCCCACTGCCAGACTCACACGTCGCCGCGGACAGCCGCGACCTAGGTCGTCCTCGGGAGCTCAGAAGGTCTGAACGGTTTCCCCTTCGTCGTCATCCAAGAGTGCGTAGCGGGCCGCTGCGTTACGAACTCCGACAGCAGCACCCTGGGCAAGGTCAACTAGCCGTTCACACCACCGGGTTGAGGTGCATCGTGCGTCGGGTCTGAGGAGTGGGCCGTGTCAACCAGAGACTCTGGTGCGGGCTTCGGCGAACGAGTACCGGGGCATGTCCCCGGCGCGCCGTGCCGGATCGAACTCCTGGACGACCTTGTGCGACGGATGCCCGCGGCCGGACTGACGTAGACCGACCCATGCGCGCAACTACCGCAACGCGATGCCGGTGTCGTCGAGTAGGTGTCTCATCAGCCGGCGTTCGGCTGCCAGCACGTACGGCACCAGCCCCGTGACGCCTGGTGGAGAGCCGCGCAGACTTAGGGCGACAACGTCGGCTCTAGCGTCGATCAGCGGCGCCAGCCGTTTCGCGTTCAGCTTGTTGACATACCCGACGGGGGCGCGGCCGCCCCAGGCGTAGACGGCCAGAGCGTTGGGATCGAACTCGTTCGTTGGCTCGCGCACCAAGCGTAGTTGCCGACCTGGCGACAGGTCACCCTGGCGCTCCGCGGCCTCGTAGTGGCTGGTTCCTCTAACCGAGAATGAGTAAATCCCCACCTTGTACGCGAAGGGGCTCTTCGGGTTGATCAGTCCCGCGGTTGACGCCAGGACCAGTTGGTCGTGGACCCTCACGAGTTTGCATGTGGGCAGTCCGTCGTTGCCAGGTGTGAGCGCGGCGCGTTCCTGCTCTCGTGGGAGGTATTCGCTTCTTCGAAGGGTGTCCGCACAGAAGTGCGAGTCGATCTCCTCACCGTCTGCTTCGTCCGCGACGACGGCTTTGGCGGACAGGTGCGCTTCAGTCTCAGCGGCTGCTGCCACCCGGTCGATCTCCAGTGCCGTGTCCGCGGCGAGACGTTGCATTTCTACGGCTAGTTCGGCGGCCAGATGATGGCCAACCTGCACACCTCCGGCCGCCGGTTGGTGGGCTGAAGGCGGATCCTCTCGAAAGGAATCTACGCTTGCCAGCTCAAGGTTTGGGTCCGCGTTGACCGCCAGTTCCCCCGGCGTCACCTTCGAGCCGGCGCTGCGTCTAAAACGGCCGAAGACTATCGGCCGCACACGTAGTCCGGCGTTGGTACAAACGTGACGACGGGAGCCATCCCGAGAGAATACGCGCGATGAGGCGCCACTTTACCCGACCGACGAGCGACCCCTGGCCAGAGCTCCTACCCGCGGCCCGCCCGCCGACGGCGCCGCGGACAGCCGCACTCGGACTGCGCTCCTTGGATACCAGCAGTGACCGTAGCGACCAACGACCTCTCGCCCCACATCACACGGCCGGGCAACGCTTCCCATGCGTCGGCCGCGCGGCGCGATGCGCTCATGTAACACAGGCAACGCGTGCGTGCACGCACGCGCGTAACAACCCCCAACAACCACAACAACTGCCGAAGGTTCGTGCATGACGGGCATGAGTCGGCGACCGCTCTGACCTTGCGGGCGCCAGTCGGTGGCCGGCCGCCGGGTGAGTCTCCGACCTTCCTCCACCCCGCGTCCTCGTTCGAGACTGCTCTGCCTCGTTGCGGTGGTGAATGCGGCTGGAGTCAGAGGCGTCATGCCTATACCTGCTCTTCTATCTGTCCGACGCGGCGCGGCACGGCGCGCCGGTAGTAGGTCGAGGCCAGTTCATCCCGGGTGTTCTCCCGGCTGGCAGCCGCTCGAGGCCGGCGGGCCGCCTGGCAACATGCCCCGACTGCGACCAGTTGATGCGGACGGCCTGACAGTCCAGGTACGGCGGGTGAGGCCGCGGAACGGGCATCGGCATCCTGTCCTGCCCTTCAGCGCGCGCGTGCCCGGGACAGTCAGCCGCACCTCTAAGGGGGCGTGTGTTGGCTGACTGTCCCAGCGATGCGCGGTCCGCATCAGCGGCGCACCTCGCCACTGCCTGACGCCAACCATTGTTAGCACGAGACGCTAGATGGCTCCGCGTCATGGGATGCGCGCCATGCACACCACCCCGACCCACACAGCCGACAACTACGACCTCCAGGTCTCGATCATCGAGGCACTGAACGACTCCGATGGACGAATGCTGGTCCGCCCCGTTCTGCCCGGCAACGACGCCGGCGATCTCGCATACTTCGATGCAACGGTGGCGCGGGCCGCCTACGCCGTGCCCCTGGCGTTCCATGGACGCTTCCAATGCGTCGCTCTCGACTTCGATGTCAAGAAGGGAGGCACCGCCGCGGTGTGGCGTGACGCCACGGCCGCCGCCAAGATGCTGAATGAAGCTGGCCTCCACTGCCTCATGACCCGGAGCGGACCCGAGGGCGGGGTGCACGTGTGGCTCAAGGTCAGTACACCCGGAGCTCAAGCGCGGGTAGTCCATGACCTGGCAATGGGCCTCGCGGGGCTGTTGCCCACCCTCGACACCTCGCCCGTCCTTAACCCCAAGCAAGGCGCAGTCAGGCCGCCGCTCGCTCCGCATCGTTCTGGCAGTGGCGCATCTACTGTGCTAGGGGATGTCACGTCGGCCGGGGCGCTGTTCGCACTTGGCAACGATCCAGACCACCTGATCGCCTTGGCTAACGCTCTCCGCACGAAGTCTTCCAAGCCCCAGCCGCTGATCACGGGCTCCGAGTCGCAATCGACCCGTACCCCGGCGGGCCCGGCTATGCGCACGTACCCCTCCGGATCGGAGGAGATCCGAGCGCTGGCTGTCACGGCGGTGAACCGGGGCGATGACTTTGCCGGGTTCCGGTCAGCGGTTGTCTCGAGCGAGTCCGAGCTAGTACGGGCCGCAATGGTCAAGCGACGGGCGCGGGCGCAACAGTTCCTGCAGCGAGAATGGCGAAGCGCCAGAGTATTCGTCGCCGCTAACCCACTGGCGGTGACGACGTCTTCGAGCGGGTACGAGGACGCTGCGATCCTGGATCGGGCCCGCACCGCCCTCAACGCTGTTCGATCGGAGCTGTCACCCTCGGCGTACCGGGTCATGACGGTCCTCATCAGCACTGGGCAGCACCTCGACTCGCCGCGCCGCCTGGTGGGGATGTCCGTCCGGCAGGCGGCAAAGGATGCTGGCTTGTCGAAGAGTGAGGCGAGTCGCGCGCTCGACCACCTACTGGCTGACAATTTGTTGAGTGTTGCGGGCGACGCTGCAGGCGCTTCGAGCAGGCGGTTTCGTGTCGAGGACCCGACCGAGTGGGCTCGCGAGGTTCCCGGCACCGTCACGAGCGTGTGTGCATTGGGCTCGAGGTCACCGGCCCTCGAACTTGCGCGAGATATGTCCGCCGGCAGTTGGACCCATCGCGCCCTTGGAGAGGCGACGCGACGCGTCTACGAGACCCTCGCTCTCTGTCCTGAGGGGTCGACTACAACACAACTGGCAGACAGCCTGCGTCTCACCCCGTCCACCATCCGACGCCACCTCGCGAAACTTCAGGACGTCGCACTAGCGACAACGGAGGGAGGAAAGTGGAAGGCCGAGCAACGGGCCGATCAGGACGTCCTGTGGGACCTAGGGATGGCGACCTTGCTGGCGGACCAGGAGGCCCGACTGGAATGTGAGCGGCGCGAGTATCGATGCCGGCTCGTCCGTGATCGGCTGAGGCGAGCGGGCCTAGAACCCGTACCCGCCTTCGTGTCCTACGAGCACGCGCACGAGTTCTACCAGGCCGCTGCGGCACCGATTCATAGACAGGCCGAGGCTTCGGCGCTTGGAATGTCGCCTGTGAGAACCACGACGTCGACCGTGACACCCGTTGCCGGTGTCGAGATCACCTCGGTAGCGGCATGACCACGCAAAAGCTGAAAGACGGCATCATCAAGCGCGGCAATACCTACTCGTACGTCATTCGGGTGCGCAACCCGGCCACCGGCGAGTCCAAGCCCGTGTGGAAGGGCGGCTTCGCTACGCGGGCCGCTGCTGTCGCTGAGCGCGACCGACAGCGCGTCGCCGTGAGAAATGGGGGGCACATCGAACGGAGCAATCTGACCCTGAGCGAGTTTCTGCGCGGCTGGGTCGACACTATCGACGTTAAGCCCAAGACTCGGGAGGGTTACCGCTACCACGTTGAGCACTACGTCCTCCCGCGTATGGGCGGCACCTTGCTGCAGGACGTGCGACCGGCCACGCTAACCGGCCTGTACGCCAGTCTTCGCGAGTCCGGCGGTCGTAACGACGGTGCTCTTGGGTGGCGATCGGTGCAGGCGGTTCACCGCACGCTGAGCAGCGCTCTCCGCTCGGCATTTATGGCGCAGGTCATCGGGAGCAACCCGGCCGAGCGGGCCGTGCTTCCTCCAAGGCCTCGGGCGACGACGCGCGACGAGCAGCAGTCCGAGGCGCACCGCGTCTTCACCCCGACCCAGGTCAGAACATTCCTCGCGAGCGCGAACACGCACCGGCTCGGCGCCCTGTTCCACCTCGCCCTGTACACCGGTGCCCGCCGCGGCGAACTGCTGTACCTGCGTTGGGAAGACATCGACATCGAGGCGCACCGGATTCACATCCGCGGCACGAGGTCCTTCGCTGGCGGCTCTGTAGTAGAAGGCACCCCGAAGGGCGGCCGCGGCAGGGTCGTGAGCATCGACGCCGCAACCGTGCTCCGCCTCAGAGCACACAAGGCGGAGCAGGCCGCCGAGCGACTTGCGGCCGGTGAGCTATGGAGCGGCAACGGGGCATACCTCTTCACCACCCGAGCCGGGCAACCTATCCACCTCGATACGCCCTCGAAGCTGATGCCGACCCTTTGTCGCAACGCCGGGCTCCCACGGCTCCGCTTCCACGACCTCCGGCACACGCACGCGACAATCCTCCTCAGCGCGAACCGCCCGCCTCACGAGGTGGCCGACCGCCTCGGTCACGGCGATGCGACCGTGACGATGAAGGTCTACGCCAAGGTTCTGCAGGAACGCGCGCAAGGACTGGGGGACGTCTTCGCTGCGGCAATGGGTGACTAGGGTCGCTGCGGACGTTCGGTGGAGAACGAGCGGAGGTGGACCACATTCGATCCGGCCCGAAGACGCCCGCGGCGCGCCCGGTAGCTCGATGGCGAGCCGTCCCCCGCCGTTGGTCAACCCCACTGGACGCTCCCGCCCTCGGACTCATCACTATTCAGAATCAGGCAGCTCTCAAGCAGCTGATTGAGACCGGAACCCTTCGTACCCCGCCATCGTGCCGCGAGGAAGCCTTCGCCGACGCCTACCGGTGGATGGACGATGCGATGCGACGGCGCCTGCCGACGAGTGGCGAGACGGCTGTATGGCTGTGGGCGAGGACGTCCCGCTCGTCCATCAGGGCGAATCTGCGCCATGCGAGCGGGGACGACGTCGTCATCACCGCAGTCGTCCCGCGACACCACGTCCTGCTCTCGCACTTCGGCGACTGGCACCAGGTATTGAACCGTCAGTACAACACCCCACCACACCCCGGCGAGGGCATCGAGGAATGGTGGGCTCGCGCCGAGCCAGCGCTCGACAGATTCAACGCCCGTGTGGACGCAGCCGGTCTGGGCTGCGTCGCGTTGCACGAGTGGCCCGACGACATGCGCACGGAGATCGAGCGGAGCTGGGAAAGCATCTTCGACCCCCGCACGTGGTCGCTTGGGGAGGACATACAGGCGACGGTTCACGAACTGCTGTTAGAGCACGTCACTCGAGTTCGACGCCTCCGCTGATGCATGAGCGCCCCGGGTGCCGGTGATTGCTGCCGGACGGCGAAGTGGCCGCTTGTGCGAGAGATGCCACTCACTAGAAGAGGCCTACGATCGCAACTAGAAGCGCGAGCACACCGAGCGCCAGGCTTACGGCGGACACGAACTCAACGATCCAGCGCGTTCGCCCCACCGAGGCTCCGGTCAGATCGCCGCCGGCGGGGCGGTCGACCTGGGCCCGCTCACCGGAGGCGTTGAAATAGGCAGAACGTCGTTGCCCTGCGCAGTGTTGTTGGTGACACCGCAGCGGGTGCTGCCGTCATCGGCGGGGTCCCTCTTGGGGTCGGCGTCGTGGCTGACGGTGCCGTCGGCGGTGACGGGGTCGAGTTCGGCGGGTTCCCCGCTAGACCACCGATTGCCCTGGACCGCGTCGCCGTCGATGTCGGACTCAAGGCGCCTCGTGAGCGCCTCCCTAGCGCTCGCGCGATGAGAAGTAGAAGCGGTAGGGGCGGCTGCGCCTCTACGTTCCTAGCGCTCGCGCGATGAGAAGTAGAAGCGGTAGGGGCGGCTGCGCCTCTACGTTACGCGGCCAAGCGGCCCGCATAAGACGCCCGGATACGACTTTGCGGCGCGGAGTCATGCTGGCCCGCGCGCTAACTGCCTAGGGACAGCCGCGGCTTCTCCTCGGCGCTCGCCCGCAACACCAGCTCTGCAGGCTCCCCGACCAGACCACCGGCACCCATGACTGCGTCCACGTCGATACCTGCGTCGAGCATGACTTTCCGCGCGAGCCCCATCAGCTGCGGTGCTTCAGCGGCACCTAGGTCGCCTGGTTCGGGGCGCCCCCATAGTGAGAGTTGCTGGTTCGCCCGGCGATATGATGCCTCTGACAAGACGCCGAGGTAGTGAGCGCGGTACACGAGCGCTCGCAGGCTGACCCCCCATTCGCGCTTCAGGTCCTGGAACCTTGCCCAGTCGATGCGGCGCGGTAGCCGGTCAATGATCTGTTTGCGGGGCATCAGCAGTTCGGCCGCGTAGCGGTTGGCCTGTTCTTCAACCAACTTCGACCCTGGCTCGACATCTGGATGCAGTAGCAGATGGCCGAACTCATGGGCCGCGTCGAACCGTCCGCGCGCCCTGTCGGCCTTGTCAGAGGCCAGCAAGACGATCGGCTGACTCCCGGCGTCCGAGGAGAAAGCGCTGACTCTGCGGTCGGTCTCTGGGGGCAAACGAACGACCAGCACGCCATTGGTCTCGAGCAGACGCACAACGGACGGCAGCGGCCCCTCCGCGATACCCCAATGCTCCCGCGTGTGCTTCGCGGCGTCCTCAATACAGGACTCGGTGAGATGCGCGGGAAGCGTGACCACTGGGAGGTTCCGGCGCGGAAACTCGACGTAGCCCGCCATCAGGTCGGCCGTCGCCAAACACAGCTCGCCAAAGGCGAGAGCTTGCTCCCTGCTTGAGGCTGGCGTGGAACGTAGCGAGCGAAAGTGGGCGCTGCTTGCCGGGAGCGGCTCGACGGCACGGCCAGCCCCTAGGAACTCCTTAGGAACGCCGAGCCGAAGCGCGAGCTCGGCGACTAGAGCAGCACTGGGTCGAACACTTTTCTCGTACTGGCCGATCGCTGTTGGACTCACTCCGACCGAACGTGCCAACTCGGCCTTCGTCATGCGCCGGAGGCGACGAGCCACCTGCAGACGGTTGCCATCGAAGTTCGGAACGCCGGCAGTTCCGCGCGGGTTCAACGTCATTGCAGATTCTCCCACGCTTCACGCGGCTTGAGAGTGACTGTCAGGGGCGGCACCGCACGGGCCTCAGGGCTGGTCCCGTCCGCGGCCGGGACCTTTGCCTCGGCGAGCGGGGCCGCACTGAACTCGTCGAACCACAACTGCTGCGCCGCGATCACCGGGACTTCGCCCCACACTGGAACACCCAACCACGCCGCAGTCAGTGCCTCAGTCGCCTCACCGGCGAAGATGAGAAGGAAGTCGCGTACAGCCCCGCACCTTGCTGCAGGGTCCTCGAAGAGCGGAACATCCCCCAGGTGGCCGCTGCGGTAGTCACCGAGGGCGGCCGAGTTCCGGTCAGCCATCTCCGCCCTGAGGCGACTGCGCCCGTCCCACCTCCCTAGCTCGTATAGGCGCAGATCGCGCCCGTGCTCATAGGGAGTCTTCATCACCGAGACATGAGCACCGTTGAAGTTCAAGGCGAACGCGTTGCCCGACAGCGCCACCGTCAGTCCGTCAATGTGCCAGTGAGACTCCTGAGGTTCGCGCTCGTCGTGCAAGAAACGACGTTCGGCGCGCGTGATGAAGTTCTGATGTGTTTGCAGCCCCAGCGACATCGCGGTGTCACCGAGCTCGTCAGGCTCGTGTCGAGCGATGTTGGCAGACCACACCGTTGCGAACAGGTCATGGCAGGCAGCCAATACGCCAGCGCGTCTGAGCTCGCCCGACATCGTAGTGACGTCCTCGTACGCGCGTGACTCAGCAAGATCCATGCCCCCAGTGAAGCACAACCGCCTAATGCGAAGTGGCCACTCCGACCTCATTGCGCACTTTGGGACTGAAAGTGAAGAACGGGCCTTGTGGGCGTCAGCACAGCGTGAGACCGTGGCAGGAAGCGCAAGAGGCCCAGCCTGGGTCTCCAGGCCGAGCCTCCTGCATCCGTTGCTACCGGAATGCCTGAGGTTAGTTGGTTCACAGCGTCCTGAACAGGTCAGGTGCGGCCAGCGACACGGCTCTGGACAGAACCTTGTGCCCAGAAATGGAGGTAGGCGTCATGCCTACTGAGATCACCACTGACCTCCAGGTCAGCTGGCAGTCCGTCAACGTCGACGTCGAATCGGTTGCCCCGGTGCGGCAGTTCGGGGCGGAGTCCTACGACGTCGCGAACAGCACCATCACGGCAAAGGTCGATGTGCCCGAGGACGGAACCTACGGCCTGGTCCTCGCCATGCAGACCGAGGAGGACACGTCCGCCTTCGTCCGTTGCGTGTCGGCGAGTGACGAGGACTTCGACACGACCGCGACGTTCAGTCGCGTGCCCAAGGGGCGGGCCAGCATCCTCCAGCCGGTGCTCGTGAAGGCGGGGATCCCGCTCGAGGACGACCTCAAGGCGCAGCTTGAGCGCGAGGCCGGCAGGTACAAAGTGGCCGACATCAAGTTGCCGGCTGGCCCTCAGGTCCTGCGCATCCACGCCAGCCAGAAGTTGGTGCCGATCGACGAGACCAACAAGCGCTACCAGTTCACGGTCTACGCCCCGCAGCTCAGCCTGGCGCCGACGAGCAACGTTCGACTCGGCGTCACGGTGGTGTTCCCGATGGACTTCAACGCCACTGTGGACGCTCCCGTCGTTGAGGCGCTGCCTGGTCAGCCGGCGGTCACCACCGACGCGCAGACCGACAACACCGCCGGTGTGCAGCGGGTTCTGGGGTGGGCGTTCCACGCCGACCCGAAGATCACCATCACCTACACCTACGCCTGATCTGGCTGCAGCCGCGTGAACGGTGGCCCCGGACCCCCCTAGGCCCGGGGCCACCTGCATTCGCCGAACAAGTCCGCGGCGCCGCCGCGCAGATCCCCCGCCGGGGGTCGTAGATGGTCTCCAACCGTTTGAACCGACCCAATGGTCAGACGGTCGGTTCTGGCTGCTCGGCCTGCGTGACTTCGGATGTAGGTCGCTCGCAGGTCATGGTCACCTTGGTCCGATCCTTCAGCGGGTCGTCGTAAGCCGTGTGCATCGCAGGCCGCGCGAAGGCCGGTTAGCCGGGGGGCCGGCGCCACCGCTCGACGCCGAGGTGGTCGTAACGGTCGAGGAGACCGGCCGCCGCGAGCGCGTCAACGATCCGTGGGCTGGCCGGTGCGTCCGCAGGGCGCAGCATGGTCACGGGTCCGCTGGCGTAGAGCACCTTCACGACATATGCCAGCAGTTTGGCGGCGCACTGGTCGGATGCGTCGAGGTGGTCGGCCCATCCCCAACCCTCGACCGGTTCCCAGCTCGCGTGTTCTGGGAAGACGCTACGAAACCAGCTCAGTGTGCCGTATCTACCTCCCCACGCGCTCTGGGTGGCTGCCGCTGGAGGGAGGGCTGGCTGAGGCGGCGGCGCGGATACGGCTGCAGCACGCCGGTCAGCGTCACGACGCGCCGCCGCGGCCCGGGCTGCAGCTTCTCCTCGTGCCGCGGCAACGTCATCGAGCGCCGCATCGAGGGTTGGTGTCCAGAAGCCGGTCGAGTGCAACTGACATTCCCCTAGGGCAGACCAGGCCTCACCCAGTTCGGTGGCCACACCGATTTCCAACTCGGCAACGTCGTGGGGCCCGCGTAGTCCCGCACCGGCGGTCTCCGGTGAGCGCAGCAAGAGGGCGTGATGCCGGTGTGCGCGTTCGGTCGCCGCGGCGCTCTCGGCCAGGGGGCCGTAGAGCCAGGTGACATGGTCAACCTGGTTGCGGTAGCGCTGGTCGCGCTCAAGCCAGGACTCATCGCTGATCGGTGACAGCTGGACCTCGATGGTCTGCGGGCGACCGTCCACGACGACGTGGAGGTCCGCTCGACCGTCGGGCCCAAAATCGTGCTCGATAGTGGCACTGAGGTGCTGATCGGCCAGCCACGCCACGAGAGCCAGTTGAATGTTCAGGTGAGCGTACGAGCGGCTGGCGCGGGCACTATCGGTTGCGAGAGAGCAATCGCCCGCGCCGTTACGGTGGCGGAAGTGGGCCACGTTGATGGGCCCAGCCGCAACCAGGAGTTCGCCGCCGCACCCCTGGGCCTGCGTGCTGCACCAGAAGCGGCCGTCGTGGCGCACCTTGACCCTTCGCGCCTCGTCCCGGCTGTCGGGTAGTTCGACGCTTTGCGAGCCGTTAGGGCCGTCGACAACGGCATTGGCGAGGTCACGGCGCGACCGCGTCCGTTGGAGTACAGCCGTCTGCTGCTGGGTCATACCTGGGCAGTATGACCGGGCCCACCGACAGTGGTGGGGCGCCCGAATGCGTCACTTGTTCGGTTCGTAGGGGCCCCAAAGGGGCGGAGCGAGATGAGCGAACATGCGGGCAAACCTCAAACCCGGCTCTGCGACGTAGAGTCTGTTTGCCGACCCGACCCACATATCTGGACAGACGGCTGACTGTTTCTACAACCGGGTACAGGGTCTGGCCCGGATTCACGAGTACGTCTCCGAGGGAGCACGCCGCGATCCTCGCCGACGCCGTCTCCAGCTCTACACCGCGGTCGTCCACACCGCCCAGCTCCGCGCCTATAAGTCCACCGGCGGTTGGGATCGGCAGGGTTGGCACGCCGCGGTGCAGGTCGCGCAGCTGGTCGGCGCCGCCCCCATCGTCTCCCTCGACCCCGACCCGCCCGCCCACCCGCTCGCAGCGTGCTCTCAACCTCTGCGCCGACTTCGCTCACGATGCGCAAAGGTGTCGAGCTGGCCGCGAAGACCGCCCAGATCACCGGTGGCAAGGGTCGTGACGCCGCCCTCTACGCGGTCGGCCGCCAAGTCACCTTTCAGCGAGCCACTCGACGGCCACCCGTGCGCCGACGGGGCAGTGTCTGAAGAGGACTTGACGAATCTCCTGTCCCCTGGGAGTACGGCCCGCCGCAGGTGACCACCGCCGCTCAGCGCAGCTGCACCGCACCTGCGCCACCGGTGGCGTCTCATCCGGACCTGGCCGTGCCGGTGGCCGCGCGGGACGACTGGGCCAGCACAATGTCGTAGCAGCCAGCCGCGATCCGCCAGCGGTCAGCGGTCACCGACGGTGCCCCATTGAGGAGGCGCGGCCGACGAGCCGATACGTGATCGTTCGAATCACGCGCTGATCATTGAGTCCCGGTAGAAGGGCCTCGAGACCGGTTCATGGCGGCTCTGGCTCAGCCCGGTTAGCAAACCGTTAGCATCAGCGCCCCGCCGCCGGAACCGAAACGGCCCCCGACCCAGTGGAACACCAGGTCAGGGGCCTTTACGGCTTGTGCGCCTGTAGGGATTCGAACCCCAAACCTTCTGATCCGTAGTCAGATGCTCTATCCGTTGAGCTACAGGCGCGGGTCGTGCGGTCCGGCGGGCCGGTGCGACGACTGGTCGAGGATAGCCGACCGGGCTCCGAGGTCGAAATCGGGCCCGGTCGGCTGCGGCGTCAGGCGCCGGCGGCGTCCTCGAGGTCCTGGGCGACCCGGCGGTGGGCCTCCCAGATGGCCTCGGGCAGGCCCTCGAACTGCTGGAGGTGCTCCTCGCGGAAGCCCATCTCCTGGCGCCAGCGGTCGACGTCGATGTCGAGGATGCGGGCCAGCTCGTCGGCGGGCAGGTCGAGGCCGGTGAGGTCGAGCTCCTCGGCGGTGGGCAGCACGCCGACCGGCGTACGGCGCCCGGTCACCTCGCCGGCGGCGTAGCGCACCAGCCACAGCAGCGGGCGGAGGTTCTCGCGGTAGCCGGGCCAAAGGAAGTGGCCGTCCTCGGCGCGCTGGAACCAGTTGACGTGCGCGAAGACCGGCTGGTGCTTCGCCGCCCCGATGATCTTCAGCCAGTGCGCGGCGTAGTCGGCCTCGGCGTAGGCCATGAACGGCCGCATCGACATCGGGTCGTAGCGCAGCTGGCCGTCGAGGCCGTCGGCGGCGAAGGTCGCCTCGGCGCCCAGCGTCAGGCCGTCGTACACGCCCTCGGCGAGGTCGTCGATCGCGCGCACCAGCGGTTCGCGGTCACGGGTGCGTCCGCCGAAGATGATCGCGTCCACCGGCACGCCGGCGGGGTCCTCGAAGTCGGAGGCGACGTTCGGCACGTTGGCCAGCGTCGTGGTGAACCGGCTGTTGGGGTGGGCCCACGGGGAGTCGTCGCCGGCCTCGCGGTCGGAGATCTTCTCGCCCTTCCAGTCCTCCCACCCGGCGAGGTCGGTCGGGGGCTGCTTGGTCTTGCCCTCCCACCACACCTCCTCGGTGTCGCGGTTGTAGGCGACGTTGGTGAAGATCGCGCCGCTGCCGGGCTTGATGGAGTCCAGCGCGGTGGGGTTGGTGAGCTCGTTGGTGTCCTTGGCGACGCCGAACACGCCGTTCTCGGGGTTCATCGCGTAGACCCGGCCGTCGTCGCCGACCCACAGCCACGCGATGTCGTCGCCGTAGAAGTCGACGTGGTAGCGGTCGCCCATGGCGTCAGGGGCCAGCGTCATCGCCAGGTTGGTCTTGCCCGAGGCCGACGGGAAGCCGCCGCACACGTGGTACTTCTTGCCGGTCTCCTTGTCGGTGATGCCCAGGAGCATGAACTGCTCGGCCAGGAACTTCCCCGACGCGCGGCCGTCGTAGCAGGCCTGGCGCAGACCGTGGGCGATCTTGCCGAGCAGCGCGTTGCCGCCGTACGACGAGCCGAAGTGCAGGATCGTGCGCTGGTCGGCGACCGTGACGAAGTAGCGCTGGTCCTCCGGGGTGCCCTGGCCGAGGTTCTCCAGGTCACCGGTGACGTGCACGGCGCGCACGAACGTGTCGGGGTCGGCGAGGTTGTCGAGGTGGGCGGTGCCGACGCGGGCCATCCGGATCATCTGCAGCACGACCGGGCGGTTGTCGGTCAGCTCCACGCCGGCGGCGTACGCCTCGAGCGGCGAGCCGGGGGGTGCCATCAGGTAGGGGATGACGTACATCGTCTTGCCGCGCGACTGCCCGCGCATGCGCTCGAGCTGGCTGGAGGTCATCTCCTCGGCGTCGCGCCAGTTGTTGTAGACGCCCTTGTCCTCGGGCTTGCTGGTCGCCACGATCGTGCGCTCCTCGGAGCGCGCAGTGTCCTTGAAGTAGCTGCGCGAGTAGTACAGCCCCTCACCGGCGGGCATCAGCTCGCTGGCCTCGAGCGCCTCGGCCACCAGCCGTGCGTCGTCGCCGGCCTCCACCACCTCGATGTGGTCGGGCTCGGTCACCCCCGCCCAGTACGCGACGTACTCGCGGACGCGCGGGTTCTTCAGACCCGCTTCGTCGAGAACCTTTTCCACATCGACCATGTCAGTATTCGCCTTTCGAGGATCTGCTTGGCGGGCACGCTATCCACCGTTCGTGCTGGTCACGAAGCCAGGGCCGTTGGATCGATCCACAACGAAACCGGCACGTCCGGCCCCCGTTCTCGGCTGGATCGATCCAATTCCCGCCGGGCAAAACCTCGGCCATCATCGCGCCCCCACGGGGCGCACGGGGCCTCCGCGACGTCGCCTGTGTCATCATCCGAGCACTCGGGACCCGCGCCCGGCGACGCCCGCCGGACCGCGGGGGCAGACCACCCCAGGCACACCCCGCACCCCAGGCAGGAGGCCCTCGTGGCGGCGTTCGGACCCGAGCAGCGGGCGCTCTTCGAGCAGGAGTGCCTCGCGCTGTACGACGTCGTCGTGGCCGCCGCCGGCCTCCCCGACGACGACCCCCGCCTGGCCGCCGATGCGCCGACCCGGCCGGCCTTCGACCTGCTCGTCGAGCTCGGCCTGGTCGGCCGCGACCACGAGAGCGGCGCGTGGCTGGCCGAGGACCCCGCCGCGGTGCAGTCGCGCGTCGTCGGCCCGCTCAGCACCGAGGGCAGCCGGCTGCTGGAGGAGTCGTCGCAGTGGGCCACCGCCTTCGGCTCGGCGCGCCAGTCGTGGCGCCGGGCGCCCGCCGATGCCGGGCGCGGCCCGTTCACCTACCTGCGCGGCAGTGCGATCGGGCCCTACATCGCCGCGCTGACCGCCGAGACCGAGGAGGAGCTGCTCACCGCGCAGCCGCAGACCGGCCGCGACCCGCAGACCCTCGCCGAGGCCGCCCTGCGCGACACCGCGGCGCTGGCGCGCGGGGTGAAGATGCGCACGCTCTACCAGCACAGCGCGCGGCGCAGCGCCGTCACCCACACCTACGTCGCCGCCGTCGGCGCGCTCGGGGCGCAGGTGCGGACCCTGGACGAGTTCTTCAACCGGATGATCGTCATCGACCGCCGGGTGGTCGTCATCCCCGCCACCGACGACCACACCCTGGCCATCGCGGTGCGCGAGCCGTCGGTGGTCGCCTACCTCGTCGACGTCTTCGAGCGGGCCTGGGAGCGGGCCCGGCCGTTCACCAACCGCGAGACCTCGATGATGAAGGACATCGCCGCCGAGCAGCGGGCGATGACCATCCGCATGCTGATCGAGGGTCATGCCGACCCCGTCTCCGCCAAGCGCCTCGGGGTCAGCCCCCGCACGTACGCCGGCTACGTCGCCGACCTCAAGGAGGAGTACGGCGCCGCCACCCGCTTCCAGCTCGGCCACACGATGGGCAGCCGGGGCGTGGCCGGGTCGCGGGCCGACGACTCCCCCGCCGACTCGCCCGACGACGACGGCGCTGCTGCCGAGGACTGACCCGGCTCGGCCCAGAACCCGTCGAGGACAGCGACCCGGGGGAATCGCTGTCCTCGAGGGAGAGACGGGCCGTGGGCCGGCACTGGGACCGGACAAGTCGGCGTCCGTCGGGTCCCCGTCTCACAAGGGGGTCGCGGCGACCTGCGCCGCGAGGGGTGCGCCTCAGCGCGGGGCGGAGCAGCCGCCGCAGCCCCAGCTGGTGTCGGCCTGGGCCGGGGCGGAGGTGAGGCCGACGAGACCGACGCTCAGGGCGGTGGCGGCGAGGGTGACGGCGAGCTTGCGGGCGAGCTTCATGGCGGAGTCCTTGTCCTCAGGGGCCCACGGTTCGGATCGGCCCGTGGTCCCATCCTCGCCCCGGCCGAGCCTCGCGCACGCGCTCGAGCTGGCTCAGAAACTCGCATTGCACAGACACGCAGTCGGCCCGGCCTGGACAGCGGGGCCACGAGCCGCACGACCCCCGGGCGAGGACTCGCGCGGGGGTCGTGGCTGGCGGAGGCGGCGGGATTTGAACCCGCGAGAGGGTTCAACCCTCAACCCGCTTAGCAGGCGGGCGCACTAGGCCACTATGCGACGCCTCCCCGTGCAGCGAGCACAGGCTACAAGCAGGCGCGCTCGGGGGACCAATCAGGTCGAGACCGGGCGACGCACGCCGGTCGGCGCGGGAGTCAGTGCGGGGGTCAGCGGGCGGGGTCAGCCCGCGGGGCGGTCGCGCTCGTCGAGACGGCGCAGGCCCCGGCCGCGGTCGAGGCGCTGCTGCATCTCCCGCACGAACTGCTCGCGGTCGACGGCGAGCGCCTGCACCGGGATCGTGGTGGTGCCGCCGCCCCGCAGGTGCAGCACCAGGCACGGGATGCCGCGCGGCGACGACGTCGCGGCGCTCTCCACGTCGCGCCAGGCCGCGGCCGTGACACCGGCTCCGCGCACGAGCCGCACGCGGTAGCCGTCGTCCTCGGCGCGCAGGACGTAGGCGCGCGAGCGCAGCCACCAGCCCAGCGCCAGCACCCCGACGACGCCGAGCACCAGCGGCACGAACAGCAGGTCGCCCGACAGCCCGGCCAGCGCGACCAGCGCGGTGGCCGCGAACATCACCACCGCCAGCACCACCAGCGCCGCGCCCACGAAGCGCGCGGACATCGCCGGGTCCATCCGGTAGTCGTGCGGGGTGGGCAGGGGCGGGGCCATGCCTCGATCGTCCCACGCGCCCGGTGCTCGTAGACTGCGCGGGTCGCACCCCCCGGGCCTGCCGGCCGGGGCCGGGCGCGGCACGGAGGGGTGCCGGAGCGGCCGATCGGAACCGCCTTGAAAGCGGTCGTAGGGAGACCTACCGCGGGTTCGAATCCCGCCCCCTCTGCCAGCAGCACCCCGTCAGGGCGCAGACGGGGTCAGCCGAGGCGCAGCGCGACGAGCAGGTCGCCCTCCTGGACGACGTCGCCCGGGCTCACCGCCACCTTGGTGACCTCGCCGGCGCGCTCGGCGATCACCGGGATCTCCATCTTCATCGACTCCAGCAGCACCACGGTGTCGCCGGTCTCCACCCGCTCGCCGGGCGCCACGGCGATGGACAGCACGTTGGCCACCATCTCGGCGAGGATCTCCGTCACCTGTTCACGAGCCACACCGCGAACCTAGCCGTTACCGACGCGTACGCCGGCACGCGGGACGCCACGCGGCCTCCACCCGCGGTGCGCAGCCGCCGGCCTCAGAGGAGCGGGCGGGTGCGCGACGGCTCCGGGCGCACCGCCGCGAGCTCCTCGGCGCGACGGGCGCGCGAGCCGCGGGGGCCGGTGAGCGCGAGGTCGACCCGGATCACGACCACGCCGATGACCAGCCCGACGAGCGCGCCGTACCCGACCGACAGCCCGGCCTCCACCAGCGAGGTCGTCGGGTTCATCAGCGCGGTGGTCACCGGGGCCGTCGCGGCCACGCCGAAGGCGCAGATCCACCAGCCCTGACGGCGCCGGGCGCGCATGTGGCAGCCCCACGCCAGGGCCGGCACGCCGAGCAGGGCCTCGATCGGGCGCGGGAAGGCGCCCAGGTTCTCGCGGGTCCAGCGCACGCCGTCCAGCGAGCCGTCGACCACCCCGCCGGGGCCGTAGCGGCGCAGCAGCTCGGCGTAGGCCAGCGTCACCGCCAGCAGCAGGCCGCCGACCACCACGCCGACCAGACCGCGCCGGCCGAGCCCGTGGAGCCCGGCGCCGAGGCGGTGCACCAGCACGAATGCGCCGACCACCGACAGCGCGAGCACCGTGTACTCGAAGCGCACCTGCGTGATCGCGGGCTCGAAGCCGAGCATGGCCAGGGCGCCACCGACGGCGACCAGCAGCGCCACCACCACCTCGCGGGCGGCGTGCGCGATGCGGCGCGCCGGGACGGTGACCATCACCCCCAGCACCGACGCCACCGCGCAGGTCAGCACGGCCGCGCCCGTGCGCAGCCAGTCCTCGTCGACCACCAGCACGGTCACGCCCAGCGCGAGCGCGAGCCCCCCGAACACCACGGGCCGCCCGCCGGTGCGCACCGACAGGGCCCACGCGTAGGCGCTGACCACCGCGACCGAGCCGATGCCCGACTGCAGCCGTGCGCCGAGCGGGCCGACCGGCACCGTCGCGGCCACGAGCGCGGCGAGCCCGACCACCACCACGAGCCACCACAGCGCCAGCGGCAGCGCGGCGAGCGCGCGCGAGCGGGGGCGGGGGCGGTCGGTGGGCACGACCGGAGAGGTTACAGACGACGGTTGGCCAGCGACGGGTTGGTACGACGGGCCCCGGCCACCACGTCGCCGCGCAGCTCGGCGGTGACCAGCTCGGCGCCGTCGCCGGCCTCGGCCACCACGTCGCCCATCGGGTCGACCACCAGGGAGTGGCCGGTGTAGCGGGGCGCGGGCTGGCCCGCGGCGACGACGTACACGGTGTTCTCGATCGCGCGGGCGCGCAGCAGGGTGCGCCAGTGGTCGACCTTGCGGGGCCCGGCGACCCACGCCGCCGGCACCACCAGCACCTGCGCCCCGGCGTCGACGAGCGCGCGGGCGAGCTCGGGGAAGCGCAGGTCGTAGCAGGTCAGCAGACCCACCGGCACGCCGCCGAGGTCGACCACCACCGGGGTGGTGGCGCCGGGGCTGAGGCGGTCGGACTCGCGGTGGCCGAAGGAGTCGTAGAGGTGGATCTTGCGGTAGTCGGCCTGCGCTGCCCCGCGGACCACCAGCGTGTTCCAGGGCCGGACGGGGTCGGGGCCGGTCTCGAACATTCCCGCCACCACCGTGGTGCCCGCCGACGTCGCCACCCGCGCCACCTCGGTGGCGAACGGCCCGTCGGCGGCCTCGGCGTAGGCGCTGACGTCGGAGCCGGCCTCGCCGAAGTCGCGGGCGAACGCCTCCGGCAGCACGACCAGGTCGTGCCCGCCCGGCACCAGCCCCGCCAGCCGGGCGCGGTTGGCGGCGGGCTCCAGCGCCGCGGCCTCCTGCACCAGCGCGACCCGCAGGGTGGTCCAGGTCGGGTCGCCGGTGCTCGTCATGGCCCTGATCATGGCCCTGAGCCTGCCAGCCCGCGCGCCGCGGTGGGAGACTGCGGGCGTGAGCGACCCGCGGCGCGACCCCGACCCGGCCGCCTTCTGCGCCGTCGTGCTGGCCGGTGGCGCGGCCGTCCGGCTCGGCGGGGTCGACAAGGCCGGCGTCGAGCACGACGGGCGCACCCTGCTCGACCACGCCCTCGACGCGCTCGTCGACGCCGACGAGGTGGTCGTGGCGGGAGACCCGGTGCCGACCGAGCGGCCGGTCACGTTCTGCCGGGAGTCGCCGCGCCTCGGCGGGCCGGTGGCGGCGCTGCTCACCGGCCGCGACGCGCTGCTGCGTCGTCCGCGCCTGCTCGGCGTGCTCGCCGTCGACATGCCGCTGGTCGACGCCGGCACCTTCCGGCGGCTGCGCGACGCCCTCGGCCCCGACGGCCATGGCGGCCATGGCGGCCCCGACGGCGCCCGGCTGGTCGGTCCCGACGGGCGCCACCAGCTCGCGCTGGTGCTGCGCACCGACCGGCTCGACGCCGTGCGCCCCGACCACGAGGCGCAGCACGGCATGGCGATGAAGCACCTCCTCGGCCGGCTCGACCTCGCCGCGGTGGCGGCCCGCGGTCGCGAGCACCGCGACGTCGACACCTGGGCCGACCTGCGCGACCTCGCCGAGCCGCAGCAGCCCTGACCGGCGTACGCCGGGCGCTGGACGGGCGGCCTAGGGTCGGGACCATGCGTGCCGTCGTCGCCCAGGGGACCGGTGGTCCCGAGGTCCTGTCCGTCACCGAGCTGCCCGACCCGGAGCCCGGCCCCGGGGAGGTGGTGCTCGAGGTCGTCGCCGCCGGGCTCAACCGGGCCGACCTGCTGCAGCGCCAGGGCTTCTACCCGCCGCCGCCGGGCGCCTCCGACGTCATCGGCATGGAGTGCTCCGGTGTCGTGGCGGCCCTCGGCGAGGGGGTCGAGGGCTGGGCCGTCGGCGACGAGGTGTGCGCCCTGCTGGCCGGCGGCGGCTACGCCACCCGGGTCGCGGTGCCCGCGGGACAGCTGCTGCCGGTGCCGGCGGGCGTCGACCTGGTCACCGCGGCCGCCCTTCCCGAGGTGGCGGCCACCGTGTGGTCCAACGTCTTCCAGGTCGCGGGGCTCGAGGCCGGGCAGGCCTTCCTCGTGCACGGCGGGGCCGGCGGCATCGGCTCGTTCGCCATCCAGCTGGCCCACGCCCGCGGCGCGCGGGTCTTCACCACCGCGGGCACGTCGGAGAAGCTCGACTTCTGCCGCTCCCTGGGCGCCGACGTCGCCGTCGACTACCACGACGACGACTTCGTCGCGGTCGTGCGCGAGGCCACCGGCGGCGCTGGCGTCGACGTCTTGCTCGACAACATGGGCGCGAAGTACCTCGGGCGCAACGTCGACGCCCTCGCGCTCGAGGGCACGCTGGTGGTGATCGGCATGCAGGGCGGCAGCAAGGGCGAGCTCGACCTCGGCCGGCTGCTCGCCAAGCGCGGCACCGTCGCCGCCACGTCGCTGCGCTCGCGGTCGGTGGCCGCCAAGACCGCGATCTGCGCCGAGGTCGTCGAGCACGTGTGGCCGCTGGTGGCCGACGGGTCGGTGCGCCCGGTCGTGCACGGCACGATGCCGCTCGACGACGTCGTGGCCGCCCACGAGCTGATGACCTCCGGCGCCCACACCGGCAAGATCCTGCTCACGACCTGAGGTCCACGGCGGGTGGGGCCGGTCACCTCGGCGTGTGCCGCAGCCCCCGGGTGCCTAGGGTGGGAGGCATGAGCGAGCACCAGGACGGCGCGTCCGAGCAGGAGCAGCAGGTCGTGGTCGTCGGGCCCGACGGCCAGCCGATGGGCACCGTCCCGGTCTCCGCGCTGGGCGGGGACAGCGACGGCAGCGACGGCGACGGGGACGGCGAGCGCAACGTCACCGACCTCGTCGAGCAGCCGGCGAAAGTCATGCGGATCGGCAGCATGATCCGCCAGCTGCTCGAGGAGGTGAAGGCCGCGCCGCTCGACGAGGCCAGCCGCAACCGCCTCAAGGACATCCACCGCGCCTCGATCGCCGAGCTCGAGCAGGGCCTCGCCCCCGAGCTCGTCGAGGAGCTCGACCGTCTCGCGCTCCCCTTCACCGAGGAGGGCACGCCCTCGGAGGGCGAGCTGCGCATCGCCCAGGCCCAGCTCGTCGGCTGGCTGGAGGGCCTCTTCCACGGCATCCAGACCGCGATCTACGCCCAGCAGATGCAGGCGCGCGCCCAGTTCGAGCAGATGCGACGCGGGCTGCCTGCCGGCCCCGGCGCCCAGGGTGCCCCCGGCCAGGGCGGCCTGCCCGGCCAGCCCGGACCCGTGCCCGGCGCCGCTCCCACCGACCCGTCGTCCGGCGGGTCGGGGGGCATGTACCTCTAGCCCCTTCCGCCACCACGTCGCTGCTGTAACGCGGGGTTACCTCCTCTGCTGCCCCGTCGTGACGGGGCAGCAGAGGAGGTAAGTGCGCGTTACAGCCGGCCGCCGGCGACGCGCGCCGGGAGCGGCTCGGAGGCCCCGGTGGCGCCGCCGGGAGTGGTCCAGGTGGCGACGAGGCGGGCGCGGCCCGGGCCGACGTCGGGCGGCAGGTCGACGTCCCAGCGCACCTGTCCCTGCCCGTCGTCCCCGGCGAGGCCGGCGTCGGCGGTGCCGAGCTGCCACGACCTGGAGCCGCGACGCAGCTCCAGCACGACGTCGGTGAGCGGGGTCTCCACCTCGCCGACCTCCTCGCCGCCCTCCTCGACGTCGCCGTCGCAACCCAGGCCGGGGCCGACCGTCCCTCCCCCGGTGTCGTCACACCCGTCGACGAACGCCGTGCCGGTCACCGTGACCCCACGTCCCCGCTCGATCACCGGCATCGTGGGCGCCGCCCCGCCCACCTGCAGCGACGGCGCCGCGCACGACGCGTGGGCGGGGCCGGCCGGCAGCGGGACGGCGATCGCCGTGGCGGCCAGCACGCCCAGCGCGGCGAGGGTGGTGCGCGACATCGGGTCCTCCTGCGGACGGCGGCGGCCGGCGGGTGCCCGGCGTACCCGCTCCGACGGGGTGGGCGCCCGGCCGGTTCCCTCGACTGGTGCGGTGGCGCCGATCCGCTGCGGTGCTGCGACGCCGCACCAGCGCGGTGGACACCGCGTTACAGCGGTGGGATGGGCGCGGGGAGGCCGGCGAGGCGACGGACGACGCGGAGGCCGTCGGGGGTGCCGGACCAGTGCCGGTCGAGGGCGTCGGGCCCGGCGCGGCGTACGACGGAGCGCAGCACCAGGGCGACCACGACCACGTCGTCGGCCCAGCCGACCACCGGCACCACGTCGGGCACCAGGTCGAGCGGCATCGCCAGGTAGGCCAGCAGCAGCACCAGCCGCACCCGCACCCCGCGGGGCAGCGCGGGGTCGGCGGCCAGCGCCCGCAGCAGGCGCAGGACGTCGGGCAGCAGCCGCAGCGCGGCCCGCAGGTCGAGGCGGCGGGCGTCACGACGTCCGAGCACCAGCAGCCCCACGACCAGCACCACCCACACCGCGAGCAGGCCGAGCCCGGCGCCCAGCAGCGCCCCCCACCAGCCCCCGGGCCAGCCGGGCCAGCCGGGCGCGTCGGTCAGCGGTGCTCCAGGCGACGCACGGCGACCAGGCCGAGCAGCCCCACGATCACCAGCGCGGCGCCCGGCGCGGCGGCGCGGGCGAGGGTGGCCGGCTCGTCGAGGCCGAGGGGCTCGAAGGCGGCCTCCTCGGGCTCGGGGTCCACCGGCGGGCTGGGCGAGGCGATGACGAGACGGTCGAGGCGCTCGACCAGGGAGGTGCTGGCCGTGGCGGTGCCGCCGGTGCCGCTGGCGAACCACGAGCCGCCGTCGGCGGCGACCAGGAAGACGTACTCCTCGTCGACGTCGAGCGCGCCCAGGTCGCAGCCCTGGCCGGAGCCGCGCTGGCTGCGGACCTGCACGGTGGCGGTGGTCACCCGGTCCTTGCCCTTGTAGACCAGCTCGACCTCCACGGCGTGCAGGATCTCGGTGCCGTTGCCGCCCTCGAGCTGCGAGCTGGTGGTGTCGGTGACGACGCCGGTGAACACGGCGTCGGCCTGGCGCACCTGCGCGGCGAGGTCGGCGTCCGGGCACACCGGCGCGACCGTGCGGGCACCGGCCGTGGCCGGGCCCAGCAGCGCGCCGAGGCCCACCGTCACCAGCGCCGCCACCAGGGCCAGCAGGGCCGCCAGGGCGACTGCGCCGGGGCGGACCGGCAGTCGTCGGGGGGCGAGCACGCGCCCATGAGACCAGATCACAGCCCGAAGACACCAGCCAGCACCCGGGCGACGCCGTCGTCGTCGTGGCCCGGCGCGACGTGGTCGGCGACCTCGGTGACGGTGGGGTGGGCGTCCGCCATGGCGTACGACGTGCCGGCCCAGGTGAGCATCGGCAGGTCGTTGGGCATGTCGCCGAAGGCGATCACGTCGGCGGCGTCGATCCCGAGGTCGGCGCACAGCAGCGCCAGGGTCGAGGCCTTGGTCACCCGCGGGCCGCTGATCTCCAGCAGCGCGCTGCTCGACGACCAGGTGATGGTGAGCCGACCCCCGCTGGCGACCTCCGCGCGGTCCCAGAACTCCTGGGCGTCGAGCTCCTCGTGGCGCGCCAGCAGCTTGAGGGCGGGGCGGTCGAACAGCTCCTCCACCGACCCGCGGCGGCTCGCCTCCGGCACCGGGAAGCGCTCGGTGAACTCCGGCTCGAGGGAGATGCCGTCGAGGTCCTCGACGGCGAAGGCGGTGCCGGGCAGGGCCGCGCGCAGGTCGCGGCACACCTCGAGGCCCAGCGCCGGCGCGATCGGGCGCTCCAGGCGGGGCTCGCCGGCGGCGACGTCCCAGATCAGCGCGCCGTTGGAGACGATGGCCAGCCCGTGGTCGCCGACGTGGTCGAAGACCTCCGCGGCCCAGCGCAGCGGGCGCCCGGTCACGAACACCACCGGCACCCCGCGCTCCTCGACCGCGGCCAGCACCTCCACGGTGCGCGGCGACACCGTGCCGTCGGTGCCGACGAGGGTGCCGTCGAGGTCGGTCGCGACCAGTCGCGGCAGCCGGGGCGCGCCGCCGCTCACGGGCGCACCGGCAGCGGCCGGGCCATCACGAGCTGGCCCTCCTCGTCCGACCCGCGCAGCGAGGTGAACCCCGACTTCGCCAGCACCCGCACGCTGGCGCGGTTGTCGGGGCGCACGGCGGCGCGCACCCGCACGCCGGCGGCGTCGGTGTGGGTGAGCAGCCCCTGCAGCGCCTCGGTGGCGAACCCCCAGCCGCGCGCCTGCTCGACCAGGCCGTAGCCCACCTCGGCCTCGGGGGTGTCGTCGGCCGGCGCCGGGGCCGGGGCGGGCGGGCCGAAGAATCCGATCGAGCCGAGCACGGTGTGCCCGCGCACGATGCTGCGCGGGCCCCAGGGGTCGCCCTCGGTCCACAGCGTCGCGGCGTCGGCGTCGTCGCGGCGGGGGAAGTCGGCGTGCCACTCGGGACGCCGGCGCCCGGCCCGGACGTCGGCGACCACGTCGGCCGACCACAGCGGCAGCGCCAGGCGCTCGGTGGTGACCACCGCGGGCAGCGGCGCTCCGCTCACGCGGGCGGCTCGGGGAACCAGCGGCGCAGCTCGGTGGCCGCGCCGTCCTCGTCGACGGTGCCGGTGACGTGGTCGGCGGCGTCGAGCACGACCTGCACGGCCTGGCCCATCGCGACGCCGCGGCGCGCCCAGGCGAGCATCTCGAGGTCGTTGCGCCCGTCGCCGATGGCCAGCGCGTCGGCGGCGGTGACCCCGAGCTCAGCGGCCACGTGGTCGAGCCCGGAGGCCTTGGACACCCCGGCGGCGGCGAGGTCGAGCCAGGCGGTCCAGCCGACGACGTAGTCGGTGCCGTGCAGGCCCAGCCGCGCGGCGAGCGCCACGAAGTCGTCGGCGGTGGCCGAGGGGTCGCGGATGATCACGCGGCTCACGGGCTCGGCGACGATGTCGTCGACCTCGGTGAGGATCATCTCGCCGGTGAGCTCACCGTCGGGGAACGGCTTGTTGAGCCGGTAGCCGATGCCGCGCTCCTCCACCGCCACCAGCGCGTCGGGATGCTCGGCGAGCACAGCGGCCACCGCCTCGCGTGCGTCGAAGGTCTCCTCGCGCACCACCTGCAGCGGCGGGTAGCGGAAGACCACCGCACCGTTGGAGGCCACGACCCACACCGGCTCGTCCTCGGTGCCGAGCCCGAGCTGGTCGGCCACCGGCGTCATGCTGTGCGGGCTGCGCCCGCTGGCCAGGACGACGTGGGCGCCGCCCGCGCGGGCCGCGCGCACGGCGTCGGCCACCGCCGGCTCCAGCACCTCGTGGGCCGCGCCGCCGCCCTCCACCCAGCGCAGCAGCGTGCCGTCGATGTCGAGCGCCACCAGCCGCGGGCGCCAGTCAGCGCCGGGCGCGCCGGGCGTCTCCGGCGCCGTGGGCGCCTCGGGCGCCTCAGCTGCGCCCTCGGTCGGCTCGACCACCCGCTCAGCCACGCGCCGACCCCGCCGTCGCGGGCTGCAGGGGCTCGATGACCTCGCGGCCCAGCCACGGCTGCAGCGCCGCCGGCACCCGCACGGAGCCGTCGGCCTGCTGGTGGGTCTCCAGCACCGCCACGATCGCGCGCGGGATCGCGCAGAGCGTGCCGTTGAGCGTGGCGACCGGGCCGACCTCGCTGCCGCTGCCGCCGCTGCCGGCGTCCGCGGCGTAGCGCGCGCGGGTGTCGAGGCGACGGGTCTGGAAGTCGGTGCAGTTCGAGGTGGAGGTGAGCTCGCGGTACTTGCCCTGGGTGGGGATCCACGCCTCGCAGTCGAACTTGCGCTGCGCCGAGAGCCCGAGGTCGCCGGCCGCGGTGTCGATCACCTGGTAGGCCAGCTCGAGCTTGTCGAGGAACGCCTTCTCGATGGCCAGCAGCCGCTGGTGCTCGGCCTCGGCGTCCTCGAGCGTGGTGTAGACGAACATCTCGACCTTGTCGAACCAGTGCACCCGGATGATGCCCTTGGTGTCCTTGCCGTGGGAGCCGGCCTCCTTGCGGAAGCACGGGCTGAACGCCGCGTAGCGCAGCGGCAGCGCGTCGCCGTCGAGGATCTCGTCGGAGTGGTACGCCGCCATCGGCACCTCGGAGGTGCCGACGAGGTACATGTCCTGGCCCTCGATGCGGTAGACGTCGTCGGCGGCCTGGCCGAGGAAGCCGGTGCCCTCCATGGCGCGCGGCTTGACCATCGACGGGGCGATCACCTGGGTGAAGCCGTGCTCGCGCGCGGTGGCGTTGGCCAGGTTGACCAGGGCGAACTCGAGCTCGGCGCCGACGCCGGTGAGGAAGTAGAAGCGCGAGCCCGACACCTTGGCGCCGCGGTCGAGGTCGATGGCCCCGAGCATCCGGCCGAGCTCGACGTGGTCGCGCGGGGCGAAGCCCTCGGCGGCGAAGTCGCGGGGGGTGCCGACGGTCTCGAGCACGACGAAGTCGTCCTCGCCGCCGGCCGGCACCTGCTCGTGGGCGAGGTTGGGGATGGCCAGCACGGCCTCCTGCCACGCCGCCTCGGCCGTGGCCTGGGCCGCCTCGGCGGCCTTCACCTCGGCGGCCAGGGCCTTGGTCTGCGTGAGCAGGGCCTGCTTCTCCTCGCCCTGGGCACGCGGGATCAGCTTGCCCAGCTGCTTCTGCTCGGCGCGCTTGGCCTCGAAGTCGGCGATGGCCGCCCGCCGGGCGCCGTCGGCCGCCAGGGCGGTGTCGACCACGTCGGCCGACAGGCCGCGCTTGGCCTGGGCGGCCCGCACACGGTCGGGGTCGTCACGCAGGACGCGGGGGTCGATCACCGGGCGACCCCGTGGTCGGGGCGGGTCAGGTGGGTCATGGCCCCAGGCTATCGGCCGTGCCGGCGCCCGCTCACCCGAGTTCCGGGCGGGCGTCGTCATACTGAGCGGGTGCTCGACCGCCCCCGCCTCGTCCTCCTCGGCTGGGCGGGCGCGTGCTTCGCCCTCTTCGCGCTCCTCGCCGTCGCCGTCACGCAGGCCTGGGGCCCGCTCGACGGCCTCGACGACCGCGGCGAGCCGCTCGGCAGCTGGGCCGACGACCTGTCCTGGCTGCGCGGCGTGCTCCGGCTCGTCGAGGCGGTCTTCGGCACCGTCGGCATGACCGTGCTGACCGTCGCGCTGGCGGCCCTGGTGCTCTCCCGGGGCCACCGCCGCGCCGCGGTCTACACCGTCGTGGTGATGGCGCTGACCGCCGTGGCCACGACCGTCCTCAAGATCACCGTCGGGCGCTCCCGGCCGCCGTGGCAGAACCCCGAGGACCTCCTCGACAGCAACGCCTTCCCCTCGGGGCACGCCTCGTCCGGCACGGCGCTCGGCGCCGTCGTCGTGGTCCTGGTGGTGATGCTGGTGCGCCGCGCCGGTGTGCGCCGTCTCGTCCACGTCGTCACCGCCGTGCTGGTGCTGCTGGTCTGCGCCGACCGGGTGCTGCTGGGTCGCCACTACACCAGCGACGTCGTCGCGGGCGTGCTGCTCGGGCTGGGCGTCGCGCTGCTGGTGCTCGGCCTCTACAGCCCGCTGCCGCGCACCCACGCGATCGGCGCGGAGCCGCTGCCGGAGGTCTACCAGTCGAGGAAGCGCCTGCACGTCGTGCTCAACCCCATCAAGGTGGAGAGCGTGGAGGCGTTCCAGGCCACGGTGACCGCGATGGCCCGCGAGGCCGGCTGGTCAGACCCACGGTGGCACCTGACCACCGTCGAGGACCCCGGCACCGGGATGGCCGAGGCCGCCGCGGTGGCCGGCGCCGACCTCGTCGTGGTCTGCGGCGGCGACGGCACCGTGCGGGAGGTGTGCGCCGAGCTCGCCGGCACCGGCGTCCCGATCGGCATCATCCCCGCCGGCACCGGCAACCTGCTGGCCCGCAACCTGGCCATCCCGCTCTACCTCCGCGCCGCCATCGACGTCGCCCTCACCGGCCAGGACCGCGCCATCGACATGGTGGCGGTCAGCGGCGACGGCATCGACGACACCCACTTCATGGTGATGGCCGGCATGGGCTTCGACGCCGCGATCATGGAGGGCGTCAACGAGGACATCAAGAAGCGCGTCGGCTGGTTGGCCTACGTGCTGTCGGGGCTGAAGTCGCTGATGTTCCCCGCGGTGAAGGTGGAGATCTCCGTCGACGGCGGCGAGCCCACCACCCACCGCGCCCGCACCGTGGTCGTCGGCAACGTCGGCTTCCTGCAGGCCGGCATGCCGCTGCTGCCCGACGCCTCCATCGACGACGGCTCCCTCGACGTGGTCATCCTCCACCCGCGCAACGTCGTCTCCTGGTTCCCGCTGGCCTGGCGGGTGCTGCTCAAGCGCAAGCACACCGACGAGCTGGTCAACCGGATGACCGGTCGCAGCGTCGTCGTCCGCGCCGCCACCGAGACCCCCCGCCAGCTCGACGGCGACTCCATCGGGTCGGGCTGCGAGCTGCGCATGGAGTGCATCCACGGCCGCCTGCTCGTCCGCGTCCCCCGCTGACGCCCGCGCCCGACCCGGGCGCGCACGAGCGGCGTCAAGAACGGCCGGGGCGCTGTCAAGGAAGCGTCAAGGAGCGTCGTACGCCGCTCCGCGCGGGTCTGTGATGGGGCGGTGCCCGATGTCCTGTACCTGCTGACGACCCTGGCGTTCTTCGCCGCCTGCGCCCTCCTGGTGGGCCTCCTCGACCGGCGGCTCGACCGGTGAGCGAGGTCCTGCCCGCCCTCGGCCAGGTCGCCCTGCTGGTGGTGGCCCTCGTGGTCGCCGTGCCGCTGCTGGGGCGCCACCTCGCCCACCTCTACACCTCCCCGCGCCACCTGCGCGTCGAGCGCGCGACGTACCGCCTGCTGCGCGTCGACCCCGACGCCGACCAGCACTGGCGCACCTACGCCCTCTCGGTGCTCGGCTTCTCGCTGGTCGGGGTGCTGGCCCTGTTCGCCCTCGGCCGCCTCCAGCAGCACCTGCCGCTGGCCGGCGGGACGGCACCCCTGCCCAGCGACGGTGCCTGGAACACCGCGGTGTCGTTCGTGACCAACACCAACTGGCAGTGGTACTCCGGCGAGGTCGCCGTCGGCCACCTCGTGCAGATGTCGGGGCTCACGGTGCAGAACTTCGTCTCCGCCGGGGTCGGCATGTCGGTGGCCGCCGCCCTCGCCCGCTCGCTGGCCCGCTCGCAGGGCGCCGGCCGGGTCGGCAGCTTCTGGGCCGACCTCGTGCGCACCGTCGTGCGGGTGCTGCTTCCGATCGCGCTGGTCGCGGCCCTGCTGCTGGTCGCCACCGGCGTCGTGCAGAACCTCACCGGCACGTCGCCGGTCGAGACGCTCACCGGCGGCACCCAGCAGCTGACCGGCGGGCCGGTGGCCAGCCAGGAGGCGATCAAGGAGCTCGGCACCAACGGCGGCGGGTTCTACAACGTCAACTCCGCCCACCCGTTCGAGAACCCCACGCCGTTGAGCAACCTGCTCGAGGTCTTCCTGATGCTGCTGGTGCCGTTCGCGATGGCGTGGGCCTTCGGGTCGATCGTGCGCGATCGCCGCCAGGGCGCCGCCGTGCTCGCCGTGATGGCGCTGCTGCTCGGGGTGTCGGTGGCGCTGCTCACCTGGGCCGAGATGGCGGGCCCGGGCCTGGCCCCGGCCGCCGCGGGCGGGGCGCTGGAGGGCAAGGAGGTGCGCTTCGGCACCGCCGGCTCCGCGCTCTTCGGGGCCGTCACCACCGGCACGTCGACCGGCGCGGTCAACGCGATGCACGACTCCTTCACCGCCCCGGGCGGTGGCATCGCGATGTTCAACATGATGCTCGGCGAGGTCGCCCCCGGCGGCGTCGGCTCCGGCCTGTACGGCATGTTGGTGCTGGCCGTGGTGACGGTGTTCCTGTGCGGGCTGATGGTCGGGCGCACCCCGGAGTACCTCGGCAAGAAGATCGGCCAGCGCGAGATCGTGCTGGTGGCGCTCTACGTGCTGACCACCCCGGTGCTGGTGCTCCTCGGTGCCACCGCGGCGCTGACCTCGTCGGCCGGGCTCGCCGGCCTGCAGGAGAGCGGGCCGCACGGCCTGAGCGAGGTCCTGTACGCCGTCACCTCGGCGGCCAACAACAACGGCAGCGCGTTCGCCGGGCTCACCACCGGCACGCCGTTCTGGAACACCCTGCTCGGCCTGCTGATGCTGGCCGGCCGCTTCCTGCCGATGCTCCTGGTGCTCGCGCTCGCCGGGCTGTTCTCCGCCCAGCGGCAGTCGCCGCCGAGCGCCGGCACGCTGCCCACCCACCGACCGCTCTTCGTGGTCCTCCTCTCCGGCGTCGCGCTGGTGCTCGTGGGCCTGACCTACGTGCCCGTGCTCGCCCTCGGCCCGATCGTGGAGTCCCTGTCGTGAACACCCAGCAGATCCTGGAGGCCCTGCCCGGGGCCCTCGCCAAGCTCGACCCCCGCGCCCTGCTGCGCACCCCCGTGCTGCTGGTCGTGGAGGTCGGCGCGGCGGCCACCACCGTGATGGCCGTGCTCGACCCCACCACCCTCGCGGTGATGGTCACCGTGTGGCTGTGGCTCACCGTGCTGTTCGGCACCCTGGCGGAGTCGGTGGCCGAGGGCCGCGGCAAGGCGCAGGCCGCCAGCCTGCGAGCCCTGCAGACCGAGACCACCGCCCGGCGGTGCACCCCCGCCGGCGGCGAGGAGGAGGTCCTCAGCACCGACCTGCGCGCCGGCGACCTCGTGGTGGTGGAGGCCGGCCAGCGGATCCCCGGCGACGGCGACGTCGTGGAGGGCGTGGCCTCGGTCGACGAGTCGGCGGTGACCGGCGAGTCGGCCCCGGTCATCCGCGAGTCGGGTGGCGACCGGTGCGCGGTCACCGGCGGCACCGTGGTGCTCTCCGACCGCGTGGTCGTCCGCATCACCTCCGACCCCGGGCAGTCGTTCGTCGACCGGATGATCGCGCTGGTCGAGGGCTCGGAGCGTCAGCGCACCCCCAACGAGCGGGCGCTCAACGTCCTGCTCACCTCGCTGACGGCGGTGTTCCTGGTCGTCTGCGCCACGCTCTACCCGATCGCCGACCACAGCGGCGCCCACCAGTCGGCGATCGTGCTGACGGCGCTGCTGGTCTGCCTGATCCCCACCACGATCGGCGCGCTGCTCTCGGCCATCGGCATCGCCGGGATGGACCGGCTCGTGCGGCGCAACGTGCTGGCGATGTCGGGCCGTGCGGTCGAGGCCGCCGGCGACGTCGACGTCCTGCTGCTCGACAAGACCGGCACGATCACCTACGGCAACCGCCGGGCCGTCGAGCTGCTCGCCCTGCCCGGTGTCGACGCCGACGAGCTGGCCCGCGCCGCGCTGCTGTCGTCGCTGGCCGACGAGACGCCCGAGGGCCGCAGCATCGTCGCGCTGGTCGGCGGCGCCGAGCCGGTGCCGGCGGGGGCACGGTTCGTGGAGTTCTCCGCCACGACCCGGATGAGCGGCCTCGACGTCGACGACCTCGAGGTGCGCAAGGGCGCCGCGGCGTCGGTGGCGGCGTGGGCCGGCGGCTCCGACCCGCGCCTCGACGCGCTGGTGCACGACGTGGCGGCCGGCGGCGGCACGCCGCTGGTGGTGGCCGAGCGCCGCGGCGGCGGGCCGGCCCGCCTGCTCGGCGTCGTCCACCTCAAGGACGTGGTGAAGGAGGGCATGCGCGAGCGCTTCGACCAGCTGCGCGCGATGGGCATCCGCACCGTCATGGTCACCGGCGACAACCGGCTCACCGCGCAGGCCATCGCCGCCGAGGCCGGCGTCGACGACTTCCTGGCCGAGGCCACCCCCGAGGACAAGCTCGCGCTCATCCGCTCCGAGCAGGAGGGCGGGCGGATGGTCGCGATGTGCGGCGACGGCACCAACGACGCCCCGGCGCTGGCCCAGGCCGACGTCGGCGTGGCGATGAACACCGGCACGACCGCGGCCAAGGAGGCCGGCAACATGGTCGACCTCGACTCCGACCCCACCAAGCTCATCGACGTCGTGGAGATCGGCAAGCAGCTGCTGATCACCCGCGGGGCGCTCACGACGTTCTCGGTGGCCAACGACGTCGCCAAGTACTTCGCCATCCTGCCGGCCATGTTCGTGGTGGCCTTCCCGCAGCTCGACGTGCTCAACGTGATGCGGCTCAGCAGCCCCGAGTCGGCGATCGTCTCGGCGGTCGTGTTCAACGCGCTGGTCATCGTCGCGCTGATCCCGCTGGCGCTGCGCGGCGTCGGCTACCGGCCGTCGTCGGCCACCGACCTGCTGCGGCGCAACCTGCTGCTCTACGGCGTCGGCGGCCTGGTCGCGCCGTTCGTCGGCATCAAGCTGCTCGACCTCGTCGTCTCGCTCGTCCCCGGTCTCTGAGGAAGAAGGACCCGTGAAAGACCTCTACGCCCTCGCCCGCTTCTCGTTCGCCGGGCTGCGCGTGCTGCTGCTGCTGACCGTGGTCACCGGCCTGCTCTACCCCCTGCTGGTCACCGGCGTCGCGGCCCTCGCCCTGCCCTGGCAGGCCTCCGGCTCGCTCGTCGACGCCGAGGGCGGGCGCACCACCGACCGCGACGACGCCGTCGGGTCGGCGCTGGTCGGACAGGTGGTCGACTCCGACGACCTGTTCCTGCCGCGTCCCTCGGCGGCCGGTGACGGCTACGACCTGCTCGCCACCTCCGGCTCCAACCTCGGTCCGGGCAACCCCGACCTGGTCGACGCGATCGAGGAGCGCCGGGCGGAGGTCGCCGAGCGGGAGGGCGTGCCGCCCGCGCAGGTGCCGCCCGACGCGGTCACCGCCTCGGCCTCCGGGCTCGACCCGCACATCTCGCCCGAGTACGCCGCCCTGCAGGTGCCGCGGGTGGCCGCGGCCACGGGCCTGGGCGAGGACGTCGTGCGGGCGCTGGTCGCGGAGCACACCTCGGGACGCGTGCTCGGCACGCTCGGCGAGCCGCGCGTCGACGTGCTGCTGCTCGACCTCGACGTGCTGCGCGCCGCGGGCCGCGCCGCCCGCTGAGAGCGGTGGGATCATCGGGACCATGGACGCACCACGGCGGGGCCGGCTGACGGTGTACCTGGGCGCCGCGCCCGGCGTCGGCAAGACCTACGCCATGCTCGGCGAGGCCCGCCGGCGCTGCGAGCGCGGCACCGACGTAGTCGTGGGGTACGTCGAGACCCACGGGCGCCAGCACACCGTCACCCAGCTCGCCGGGCTCGAGGTGGTGCCGCGCCGCGAGCTGGAGCACCGCGGCGCGGTGTTCACCGAGATGGACACCGACGCGGTGATCGCCCGCGCCCCCGACGTGGTGTGCGTTGACGAGCTCGCCCACACCAACGTGCCGGGCAGCCGCCACGAGAAGCGCGCCCACGACGTCGACCGCATCCGCGACGCCGGCATCGACGTGGTCACCACCGTCAACATCCAGCACCTCGAGTCGCTCAACGACGAGGTCGAGCGGATCACCGGGGTGCGCCAGCGCGAGACCGTGCCCGACGACGTGGTCCGCACCGCCGACCAGATCCAGCTCGTCGACATGGCCCCCGACGCGCTGCGGCGCCGGATGGCCCACGGCAACATCTACCGCCCCGAGAACATCGACGCCTCGCTCACCTCCTACTTCCGCGTCGGCAACCTCACCGCGCTGCGCGAGCTGGCGCTGCTGTGGCTGGCCGACCGGGTGGACGACGCGCTGGGCGACTACCGCCGCGCCCACGACATCGCCCACCCGTGGCCGACCAAGGAGCGCATCGTCGTGGCGGTGACCGGCGGCGCCGAGAGCGAGACGCTGCTGCGCCGGGGCGCCCGCCTGGCGCAGCGCGCGGCCGGCTCCGAGCTGCTCGCGGTGCACGTCATCGCCTCCGACGGCCTGGGCGGCACCGACGAGCGCCGGATCTCCCGGGCCCAGCAGCTCGTCGCCTCCCTCGGCGGCACGTTCCACTCCGTGGTGGGCGAGGACGTCGCCGCCGCCGTCGTCGACTTCGCCACCGCCGCCAACGCCACGATGGTGGTGGTCGGCGTCTCGCGGCACGGCCGGTTCCGCCAGCTCCTGGCCGGGACGACCGGCGACCGGATCGCCTCGCTGGCCGGGTCGGTCGACGTGCACCTGGTCACCCACGACCAGGTCGCCCGCGGCACCCGCCGCCGCTCGGTGCTCTCCCCCCTCAGCAGCCGGCGCCAGGTCGCCGGCTGGGTGGCGGCGGTGGTGATGCCGGTGCTGCTGACGTCGGCGCTGCAGGCCTTCGAGGAGACCGACCAGCTGCCGCTGGCGGAGATGCTGCTGCTGGCCGGCACCGTCGTCGTGGCGCTGGTCGGCGGCCTGCTGCCGGCGCTGGCCGCCGCGGTGGTCAGCTTCTTCACCCTCAACTACTTCTTCACCCCGCCGCGGGGGAACCTCACGGTCGCCGAGCCCGCCAACCTGCTGGCGCTGCTCGTCTACGTCGCCGTCGCGGCCGGGGTCGCCACGGTCGTCGACCGCGCCTCCCGGCGCGCCGGCGACGCCGTGCGCGCCCGCACGGAGGCGGCGACGATGAGCTCGCTGTCCCGCTCGGTGCTGACCGGGCAGGACACCGCCGAGGCCATCGTCGAGCGGGTGCGCGAGGTCTTCGCGCAGACGTCGGTGGCCCTGCTGGCCCAGGGGCCGCGCGGGTGGGAGGTCGTCGCGCACGCCGGCCCGGAGCACGCCTGCGCCCCCGACCAGGGCGACACCCGCGTCAGGATCGACGACGACCGCGTGATGTGCCTGCGAGGCGAGCCGCTGCGCGCCACCGACCAGAAGGTGCTGGAGGCGTTCGCGGTGCAGACCAGCCTGGTGCTGGAGTACCGCCGGCTGCGCGAGCGCGAGGACCGCGCCGCCACGCTGGAGCGCGCCGAGGCCACCAGCACGGCCCTGCTGCGCGCGGTGTCGCACGACCTGCGCACCCCGCTGGCCACGATGCGCGCCGCCGTCGACGGCCTGCGCGCGGGCGGCACCGCCGCCGCCGACCGGCAGTCGCTGGTGGAGGCCGTCGGCACCTCCACCGACCAGCTCGAGCGGCTCATCGACAACCTGCTCGACCTGTCGCGGGCGCAGACCGGCCTGCTCCACCCGGTGCTGCGTGCGCGCAGCCTCGAGGAGGTGCTGCCCCCCGCCGTGGCCGGCGCGGCCGGGCCCGGCGCCGCGGTGTCCCTCGAGGTCGACGAGACCGTGCCGATGGTGCTCACCGACGCGGGCCTGCTCGAGCGGGTGGTGGCCAACCTGGTGGCCAACGCCGTGCGGGCCGCGCGCGGCGGCACGGTGCGGGTGATGGCGCACGTGCTGCCCGCGAGCATCGACGTCCTCGTGGTCGACCGCGGCCCCGGCGTACCGGCGGCGCTGCGCGAGCGGATGTTCGAGCCGTTCCAGCGCCTCGACGACGGGCCCGGCGGTCTCGGGCTCGGCCTCGCGGTGGCCCGCGGGCTGGCCGAGGCGGTGGGCGCCACGCTCACCGCGGAGGTCACCCCCGGCGGGGGGCTCACCATGGTGCTCTCGGTGCCGCGCGCGCTCGACGACGCGGCTCCGGCCCCGGCCCCGCCCGCCGACGACCCGGCGACCGAGGACCCGGCGACCGAGGACCTGGCCACCGAGGCGGGCGCCCGGTGAGCCGCTGCACCGTGCTGGTCGTCGACGACGAGCCCGCGCTGGCCCGCGCGCTGGCGATCAACCTGCGCACCCACGGCTGGGACGTGGTCAGCGCCGCCGACGGCCGCAGCGCCCTCGACGCCGCCGCGACCACCCACCCCGACGTCGTCCTGCTCGACCTCGGCCTGCCCGACATGGACGGCACCGAGGTCATCGCCGGCCTGCGCGGCTGGACCAGCGTGCCGATCGTCGTGCTCTCGGCGCGCCAGCACGGCGAGGACAAGATCGAGGCGCTCGACCTCGGCGCCGACGACTACGTGACCAAGCCGTTCGCGATGAACGAGCTGATGGCGCGGCTGCGCGCCGCCGTGCGCCGCAGCGCCGAGCCGGCGCCCACCGAGCCGGTGGTGCAGGTCGGCGACCTGCGCATCGACCTGGCGCGCAAGAAGGTCGCCCGCGACGGTGCCGACGTGCGGCTCACGCCCACCGAGTGGGCCTTCCTCGAGCTGCTCACCCGCAACCTGGGCCGGCTCGTGACGCGCGAGCAGGTGCTGCGCGAGGTGTGGGGCCCGACGTACCTCACCGAGACCCACTACCTGCGCGTGTACGCCGCCCAGCTGCGCCGCAAGCTCGAGGCCGACCCCGCCCGGCCCCGCCACCTCGTCACCAGCGCCGGCCTCGGCTACACCCTGGAGCCCTGACCCGGCTCGTCCTGCTCGACCGACGCGGGGCCCGCGCTACCGGTCCCCGGCGTCCGGGGACCCGGTGCGGTGGGCCGGGGCGCCCGGCGTGCCGCCGTGGTCGTCGACCTCCGCCGAGGGGGCGGGGGCGGACGGCGGGGCGCCGTGGGCGACGAAGTCGCGCTGGCGGATGAGCAGCAGGCACAGCACGCCGGAGACCAGGGCGATGCCGGCGCCGATGGCGGTGATGTGGTTGAGGGCGTCGACGACCGCGGAGGTGCCGGCGCCGCTGACCAGGTCGAAGGCGCGCTGGCCGGCGGCCGCGCCGCCGTCCTGCGCGGCGGCGGCCCGGGCGCTCTCGGCGGCGGCGCTCACCTGCCCGCCGGACAGCGCGGCGGTCAGGCCGGGCAGGGCCTGGTCGGGCACCTCGCCGGTGAGGTCGCCGGTGACGGCGTCGGCGATCTCGTTGCTGAAGATCGAGCCGAGGGCGGCGATGCCGGTGGCGATGCCGACCTGGCGGAAGGTCGAGTTGACGCCCGAGGCCATGCCCGAGCGCTCGGGGGTGACCACGCCGACGGCGGTGGAGGCCAGCGGCGGGTTGATCAGGCCGATGCCGAGGCCCGAGACGAGCAGGCCCGGGATGAGGTGGGTCCACGACGAGTCGTCCTCGATGCCGCCCACGAGCAGCAGCCCCACGCCCAGCACCAGGAACCCGGGCCCGATCAGCCACTTCGTCGGCACCTTCTCGGTGAGCCGGCCGGCCACCGCGGCGGCCACGAAGGAGGCGCCGGAGAGGAACAGGAACCGCACGCCGGTCTCGACGGCGGAGTAGCCCAGCACGTTCTGCACGTAGATGACGAGGTAGGCCAGCAGCGAGAAGATCGACGCCGAGACGCCGAACGCCGCGACCAGCCCGCCCACGAACGTGGGCTTGCGCAGCAGCCCGAGGTCGAGCATCGGGGCGCGCTGCACGACCTGGCTCACCAGGAAGACGGCGAGCAGCACCGCCGCGGCCACCAGGAAGCCGATGATGCGGGCGTCGCCCCAGCCGTCCTGGCCGGCCTCGATGAGGCCGTAGACCAGCGCGGCCAGCGCCAGGCTGAACGTGACGAACCCGAACCAGTCGGGCCGCCCGGCCGCGGGGTTGCGCGACTCCTCCACCCGCAGCAGCGTCACCGCCAGGGCCACCAGGCAGATCGGGATGTTGACGAAGAAGATCCAGCGCCACGACAGGCCGCTGGTGAGCACCCCGCCCAGCACCGGGCCGATGGCCACGGCCACACCGGTGGTGGCGCCGAACGCGCCGAACGCGACGCCCCGGTCACGACCGGTGTACGCCGTGGCGAGCAGCGCCAGCGCGGTGGCGAACATCGCGGCGCCGCCGATGCCCTGGAAGGCGCGGGCCAGCGTGAGCAGGAAGACGTCCTGGGCGGCGCCGCAGGCCACCGACCCGACGGTGAACAGCACCGTGCCGACGACGAACACCAGCCGCCGGCCGAACAGGTCGGCCAGCGACCCGGCGGTGAGCAGCAGCGCGGCCAGGCTCAGGGCGTAGGCGTCGATCACCCACTGCAGGTCGGAGAGCGAGGCGTCGAGCTCGCGCTGGATGTCGGGCAGCGCGACGTTCACGATCGTGATGTCGAGCAGCAGCATGAAGACGCCGGTGCAGACCGCGACGAGGGTCCACCACCGCGAGGTGGTGGTGGAGGCGGGGGCGGTCGCCGCCGACGAGTGGCTCATGGGTGCTCCTGGTCCGGTCCGGAGGTGGTTGCGACGAACAATCAACTACTTAATGATTACCCGGTGTACGGTACTCCCCGGAGCCCGGTGGTCAAGCGGGCCGAGTGGAGGAGGTGGCGGTGGTGGGCCTGGTCGACGACCCCACCGGCCTCGAGGCCAGCCGCACGCTGCTCCCCGCGCTCGCCGGGCTGCCCGGTCACCTGCTGTGGCGCGCCGCCGCCCGGGTCACCCTCACCGTGGCCGAGACGCTGCCACCCGGCGTCGACCTGCACACCTGGGCCGCGCTGCTGGCCCTCGACGGCGGCGTGGCCCGCTCGCAGCAGGACCTCGCCCGGGCCGTGGCGGTCAGCCGCACCACCATGGTCAAGGTGGGCGCCGCGCTGGCGGCCCAGGGCCTGGCCGAGCGGGTGCGCAACCCCGCCGACCGCCGTTCCTACGCCCTGACCCGCACCCCCGCCGGCGCGGTGGCCGTCGTCGCGTGGCAGGACCACGTGCAGGCCGTCGAGGACGCCGTGACCGCCGGTCTCGACGCCGACGGGCGCGCCGAGCTGCGTGCGCTGCTGCGCCGCACCGCCGGCCCCGACCTCGCCGAGGAGACCCCGGCGCCCCTGCTCGGCAGCGTCTGCTTCCTCCTCGTGCGCACCCACCACCGCATGCACGCCGCCTTCGCCTCGGCGCTGGGTCCGCTCGGGGTGGAGCCGCGCCACCTCGGGGCGCTGCTGGCCCTGCGCGCGCTCGGCCCGGTGCCGCAGGCCGAGCTGGCGCGCAGCCTCGGCGTCAGCGCGGCCACGACGGTGCAGCTGGCCGACGACCTGGAGGCCCGCGGCCTGCTGGAGCGCCGCCGGGACGCCGGCGACCGGCGTACGCAGCTGCTGCACCTGCTGCCGGGAGCCGCCGACGTGACGACGTCCGCGGGCCGCACGGTCGCTGCCGTGGCGGCCGAGCACCTCGGGCTCGACGCCGACGGCACGACGCGCCTGGTGGCGCTGCTGGGCGTGGTGGTCACCGCCCCCTGAGGGCCGCCTGTCGGTCTGTCTGCCGGTCGGCCTGCCGGACCGCTCAGCGGCGCGCGGGACGGGCGGAGGAGACGGCCTCGTCCTCCTCGGGCGACAGCTGCTGCTCGCAGCGCCACGCCGTGACGGTCTTGGCGTAGGTGCGGGCCTCGCTGCGTCCGTGGATCGAGGTGAGCACGACGCCGTCGCCGCCGTCGTCGAGCAGCGCCAGCGACCACGACAGGTGCCCGCCCATGTCACCGAAGGCGTCGTAGCGCACCACCGAGAGGTGGCGCAGGGCGTCGGCGGCCTCGGTGCGCAGCGCGGCGACCTCCCGGCGCAGTCCCTCGACGTCGGCGGGCAGGGCCTCGCCGTCACCCGCCGGGGCCGACGTCGTGCGGCGCAGGGCCACCACGGCCACGGCCACCGCCGCGAGGGCGACCACCAGGGAGAGCACGACGACGACGTTCACGTCGCTCAACCTAAACTGCGCGGGTGCCGAACCAGCGACGCATCGCCTACCAGGGCGAGCCGGGAGCCAACTCCCACATCGTGTGCCAGGAGCAGTACCCCGGGTGGGAGGCGCTGGCCTGCGCGTCGTTCGAGGACGTCTTCGCCGCCGTCGAGCAGGGCGAGGCCGACCTGGCGATGATCCCGATCGACAACTCGCTGGCCGGGCGGGTCGCCGACATCCACCACTTCCTGCCCGACTCGGGGCTGCACATCGTCGGCGAGCACTTCCTGCGCATCCGCTTCCACCTGATGGCGGCGCCCGGCGCGACGCTGGCCTCGATCCGCACGGTGCACAGCCACGTGCACGCGCTGGGCCAGTGCCGCCGGGTCATCCGCGAGCACGGGCTGACGCCGGTGATCTCCGGCGACACCGCCGGCGCGGCCCGGGAGGTCGCCGAGGCCGCCGACCCCACGCAGGCCGCGATCTCCCCGCCGCTGGCCGCCACGATCTACGGCCTCGAGGTGCTCGCCGAGGACGTGGAGGACGAGGACCACAACACGACCCGCTTCGTGGTGCTCTCGCGCGACCTGGTGGAGCCCTCCCCCGGCTCCGGGCGCATCGTGACCAGCTTCGTCTTCAACGTGCGCAACCTGCCCTCGGCGCTCTACAAGGCGCTGGGCGGCTTCGCCACGAACGGCGTCAACATGACCAAGCTGGAGAGCTACATGGTGGGCGGGCAGTTCACCGCCACCCAGTTCCTCGCCGAGGTCGACGGCCACCCCGACGACCCCGGCCTGGCCCGCGCGCTCGAGGAGCTGGCGTTCTTCACCACCGACGTGAAGGTGCTCGGCGTCTACCCCGCCGACGCGTTCCGCTCATGACCACGCCCGGGGGCGCCGACGACGCCCGCACCGCCGACCTGGGCTTCGCCCGCCTCGACCTCGACCGCGCCGCACGCACCGGCGACCCCGAGGTCGTCTTCGGCCAGGGCAAGACCCCCGAGCAGGTCGTGGCCATCCTGGCCGCCCTGCACGCCCAGCACCCCGACCGCGCCGTGCTCGCCACCCGGCTGGCGCCCGAGGCCCTCGCCGCGGTGGCCGCCGACCTGCCCGAGGCCACCGTGCACGCCGTGGCGCGCGCGGCCACGCTGGGGCCGCTGCCCACACCGTCCGGCACCGTCGCGATCGTCAGCGCCGGCACCTCCGACGCACCCGTCGCCGCCGAGGCCGAGCTCACCGTGCGGGTGCACGGCGGCGGCGTCGACCGCATCGACGACGTGGGCGTGGCCGGGCTCCACCGGCTGCTCGCCGTGCGCGACCGCCTCGACGCCGCCGACTGCCTCGTGGTCGTCGCCGGCATGGAGGGCGCGCTGCCGTCGGTGGTGGGCGGGCTCGTGGGCGTGCCGCTGGTGGCCTGCCCCACCTCGGTCGGGTACGGCGCCTCGCTGGGCGGGGTCACCCCCCTGCTGGCCATGCTGAGCTCCTGCGCGCCCGGGGTGAGCGTGGTCAACATCGACAACGGGTACGGCGCCGGCGTGTTCGCGGCCCGGGTCGCCCGTCGCGCGGCGCCCCGCCCGTGACCTCCGCCTCCGTGTCCGACTCCGGGTCCGCTGCCGGGTCCGCTGCGGCTGCCACCACGGTCTGGGTCGACGCGTCGTCCGGCGCCTCGGGCGACATGCTGCTCGGGGCGCTGCTCGACTCCGGGGTGCCGCTGGCCGTGCTGCAGCAGGCCGTCGACGTGGTGGCGCCCGAGCCGGTGGCGCTGCGGGTCGAGCGGGTGCACCGTGCCGGGCTGATCGCGACGCGCTGCCACGTGGAGGTGGGCGACAGCGCCACCCACCGCACCTGGACCGACGTACGCGCGCTGCTGGGGGCCGCCCCGCTGGCGCCGGCCGTGCGCGGCCGGGCGCTGGCGGTCTTCGCGCGGCTGGCCGAGGCGGAGGGCGCCGTGCACGGCCGTCCTGCCGACGAGGTGCACTTCCACGAGGTCGGCGCGCTCGACGCGATCGCCGACGTGGTGGGGGTGTGCGCGGGCTTCGCCCACCTCGGCGCGCCGGAGGTGGTGGTCAGCCCGGTCGCTGTCGGCTCCGGCACGGTTCGCGCCGCCCACGGCGCGCTGCCGGTGCCGCCGCCCGCGGTCGCCCGGCTGCTGCTCGGCGTGCCGTCGTGGGCCGGCCCGCCCGGCGCTCCCGCCGCCGAGCTGTGCACCCCCACCGGCGCCGCGCTGCTCACCGCGCTCGCCACCGGCTGGGGCCCGCAGCCGGCGATGACCACCTCCGCGATCGGCGTCGGCGCGGGCGGGCGCGACCCCGCGGGCCACGCCAACGTGCTGCGCCTGCTCGTCGGCGCGGCGCCCTCCGCGTCGCCGGCAGCTCCCGCGACGACCACCGAGGTGGTGCTGGAGACCAACGTCGACGACCTCGACCCGCGGGTGTGGCCGGGGGTGCTCGACGCGCTGCTGGCCGCCGGCGCGGCCGACGCGTGGCTCGCGCCGGTGCTGATGAAGAAGGGGCGCCCGGCCCACACGCTGTCGGTGCTGGCGCGGCCCGAGCGCGTCGACGCCGTGCGGGCGGTGCTGGTGCGTGAGACCTCCGCCATCGGCCTGCGCGAGCACGCCGTCACCAAGCACGCCCTCCCGCGCGCCACCACGACCGTCGAGGTCGGCGGGCAGACGGTGTCGGTGAAGCTGTCCTCGCTCGACGGCCGGGTCGTCACCGCGCAGCCCGAGTGGGACGACGTCGAGCGGGCCGCCCGCGCGCTGGGCCGCCCCGCCCGCGACGTGCTCGCCGAGGCCGCCGCGCTGGCCCGCGGCCTGCTCGGCTGACCCCGCGTCGCCGTCCCGACGCGCTGGGAGCCGGAGTCGGACGGGCAGTGCCCGCGCGCCGTGGGCCGCTGCGACGCAGCCACGGGGCCCGCGCACCGGCGTCCGGGCCCGGCGTGCGGCACTGCCCGTCCGGCTCCGCGCGGTGGCGCCCGCCGCACCGCCCGACGCACCTCTCTAGGGTGAGGCCATGACCTCGAGCGCCACGGAGAACCCCACGCACTACGCCGACAGCGAGGTCGGTCGGCTGCGCACGGTGATGCTGCACCGCCCCGGCGACGAGCTGAAGCGCCTCACCCCGCGCAACAACGACCGGCTGCTCTTCGACGGGCTGCCGTGGGTGTCCCGCGCCCAGGAGGAGCACGACGCGTTCGCCGAGGCGCTGCGCGCGCGCGACGTGGAGGTGCTCTACCTCACCGAGCTGCTCGCCGAGACCCTCGCCAGCGAGTCGGCGCGCGACCACGCCATCTCCACCGGCCTGTCCGGGCTCCACCTCGGCGACACCCTGCGCACCTACCTGGCCCACGCCCTGCGCGACGCGTCGCCGACGGAGCTGGCCGGCCACCTCACCGCCGGCATCCGCAACGACGAGGTGCGCGGCGGCCACGGCCTGGTCACCTCGCTGCTGGCCAGCGACGACTTCCTGGTCGACCCGCTGCCCAACCTGCTGTTCACCCGCGACTCCAGCGTCTGGATCCGCGACCGGGTGGCGATCACGTCGCTGGCGATGCCGGCGCGACGCCGCGAGACCCAGCTCACCGAGCTGATCTACGCCGAGCACCCGCGCTTCGCCGGCTCGCCGCGCATCCACGGCTGGCACGCCGAGCACGTCGAGGGCGGCGACGTGCTGCTGCTGGCCCCCGGCGTCATCGCCATCGGGGTCGGCGAGCGCACCACCGCGGCCGGCGCCGAGTCGCTGGCGCGCCAGGCCCTGCACGCGGGGCTGGCCCACACCGTGCTGGCGGTGCCGATCGCCCAGGAGCGGGCCACCATGCACCTCGACACGATCTGCACGCTCGTCGACGTCGACAAGATCGTGATGTACCCCAACGTCGCCCACGACCTGCAGGCCTACACCGTCACGCTGGCCTCCGAGGCCGGTGCGGACGCCGACGACGCCGACCTCGAGCTGCGCGTCTCAGCGCCGCGCCCGTTCCTGGAGGCCGCCGCCACCGCGATGGGCATCGACCAGCTCCACCAGATCGACACCGGGCTCGACCCCGTCACCGCCGAGCGCGAGCAGTGGGACGACGGCAACAACACCCTCGCCCTCGCCCCCCGGGTCGCCGTGGCCTACGAGCGCAACGACGAGACCAACGCCCGCCTCGAGGACGCCGGCATCGAGGTCGTCCGCATCGCCGGCTCCGAGCTCGGCTCCGGTCGCGGCGGTCCGCGCTGCATGAGCTGTCCCGTCACCCGCGACCCGCTGCCCGCCGGCTGAGGCACCGCCGACCCGCTGTAACGCGCAGTCAGGAGCTCTGCTGCCCCGTCGTGACGGGGCAGCAGAACGGACAACTGCGCGTTACAACGGTCGAACCGGTCCGGCCCGTGGGCACGCGGCGACGGTCCTTGCCTGCGCCCCGACACTCGGGGAGGATCCGCGCGGGAGCACCACGCGACACGTACGCATCAGGAAGGCACCTCATGGCCGACTCGTTCTTCAGCGCCTTCACTCCGGCGCAGATCGCCAAGATCAGCGCCCACGGCACCCGGGTCAACCTGCCGGAGGGGTGGTCGCCGATCTGGGAGCGCACCCCGGCCGACAAGGCGTACGTCATCCTCAGCGGCACCGTCTCGGTGCGGCACAAGGGCGAGGAGATCGCCCAGCTCGGCGAGGGCGACATCATGGGCGAGGCGGCGCTGGTCAACCACTCGCTGCGCACCGCCAGCATCGTGGCGCTGACCCCGCTCGAGCTCATCCACTTCACCGACGAGGCCATCGGCCGCCTGCGCGTGGAGATGCCGAAGTTCCAGGACGCGCTCGAGGCCGTGGCCCGCGAGCGGTTCGGCGACAAGTCCTGACCCGGCGCGCGGCCGCGTGAGCGACGACGGGCCCGGCGAGCTGCCGGCACCGGTGGCCGCGGCCCTGGAGCCGCTGGAGGAGTACCTGCTCGGCGAGCGCCCCAGCCTGACCCGCCGCGAGGTGGCCGAGCAGGCGCAGGTGCCCCTCGAGCTGGCCGAGGAGCTGTGGCGGCTGCTCGGCTTCCCCACCACCGCCGACGACGACGTGGCGTTCACGCCCGCCGACGTGCAGGCGCTGCGCTGGAGCACCGACCTGGTGCGCCTTGGCGTCCTCAGCCCGGAGCGGCAGTCGGCGCTGGTACGCACCTGGGGCCGGTCCTACGCCCGGCTCGCGGAGTGGCAGGCGGCGCTGCTGGCCGACGTGGCCCTCGGGGTCGGCGACGGGGCCGGCGACGGGGCGGGCGACGGGGCGGGCGACGGGGCGGGCACGGCTCCCGGCCGCGACCCCGCCGAGACGCTGGCGGTGCTGGCCACCGAGGCGCTGGAGCGGGTGGAGCACCTGCAGTCCTACGTGTGGCGCCGCCACCTCGCCTCGGCCACCGGCCGGCTGCTCGCCGTCGCCTCGCCCGGCAGCCCCGCGACGTCGCTGGCGGTGTGCTTCGTCGACATCGTCGGCTACACGTCCCGGTCGAAGGCGCTGGACGACGCCGCCCTGGTCGCCTGGCTGGAGGGCTTCGAGGCGGCGTGCAGCGATCTGGTGGTGCAGGCCGGCGGCCGCGTCATCAAGAACATCGGCGACGAGGTGCTGTTCGTGGCCGACGACGTCCGCGCCGCGGTCGACGTGGCGCTGGCGATGGCCGCCCGCGGTGACGACCCCGACGACGACTTCCCCGCCGTGCGCGCCGGCGTCGCCGCCGGCGACGTGGTGAGCCGCCTCGGCGACGTCTTCGGCCCCACCGTCAACATCGCCTCCCGGCTGACGTCGGTGGCCCGCCCCGGCGCCGTGCTGCTCGACCAGGGCGCCCACGACGCGCTCACCGGCCGGGTCACCGACGCGGCGCTCGACGACCACGCCCACGAGGACCACGACGACGGCGGCGCGTCGCCGTACCGGCTGCGGCGGCTGCGGCGGATCTCGGTCAAGGGCTACAGCCGGCTCACGGCGTACGTCGTGCGCCGGCGGTGAGCCCGCCCGGTCGCCGCTGCGGCGGCGTACCCGGCGTACCCGGCTCACCTGTCGGCCCGGAGCCGCACCTGTCGGCCGGTGCGACGGCCGACAGGTGCGGGTTTCACCAGCCGGCTGGTGAAACCCGCGGCCCCGCCCCTAGCGCAGGGTCACCTGGCGGTTGGCGAGGCCGTTGCGCGCGGAGCGCTCGTCGGGGGTGAGCGGGGAGTCGTCGGCCAGGGCGGTGGCGAGGTCGGCGGCGAACCGGGCCGCGGGGTCCTCGAGGGCCTCGGGGCCGGTGCCGAGCGGCAGGTCCCAGACCGGGGCGAGCAGGCCGTGGGCGCGGAACATGCCGACCAGCCGGGCGTCGGGGGCGATCACGTCCTTGCCGGCGGCGTGCAGGCGGGCCAGGGCGTCGAGCAGCTGGTCCTCGGGCTCGGGCATCACCCAGCGCAGGTGCTCCTTGGTGCCGACGTCGGTCCAGTAGGCGCCCTCGACCTGGGTGAGCCGCGCGGTCGGGCTGGCGGCGGCGTTGGCCTGCTCGAGGGCGGCACCCATGCCCTCGGTGTCCTCGACGTCGGCGATCCAGTAGTCGAAGCCGTCGTGCACGGTGACGTCGAGGGTGTCGCCGGTGACCAGGTCCTGCAGGCGGGGTCCGGGACCGGGGTCGCCGGTGATGCCGACCAGGCCGGCCTCGCCGCGATCGGCCTGCTCCAGCGCGGCCGTCAGCACGGCGCCGAGGTCGCGGGCGGGGTCGCCGAAGCCGTGCTGCACCTGCAGGCCCAGCCACACCGCACCCGAGTCGCGCACCATCGCCGGCGCCGCCATCGGCAGCAGCGAGCACAGCGTGACCTCGCGCCCGGCGCCGACCTCGAGGTCGTCGCGCAGGGTGAGCGGCGCCGTACCGGCCGGCACCAGCTCGCGCAGCGCGATCACGTCGCACTCCGACGGCAGGCCCTCGAAGGGCCGGTTGACGAACGCCGGCGCCGGGCCGCCGGGGGCTCCGTGGCACGCCTTGTAGCGCTTGCCGGAGCCGCAGGGGCAGGGCTGGCGCGGGCCGACCTCGCCCGCCGTGGCCGAGGGGGTGGTGTCGCGGGCCTTCGTGCGGGACTTCTTCGCCATGGCGGCAACCTACAAGGCCCGGCCCGGTGACCGTCGGTCGCGGGTGGGCCGGCGGGGGCCGGGCGGTGGGGCGCTCAGGCCGGTACGGCGGCGTCGCGGCGACGCACGGCCACGGTGTAGGCGCGGTCGAGGCCGGCGCGCAGCGTCTCGATCATGTCGGGCACGTCGTCGACGGGCAGCCGGAACGACCCGGCGCACACGTCGTCGCGCCACAACGACAGGACCACCACGTCGACCTCGGGGTGCCAGGTGACGCGCAGGGCGCGGTCGCCGCCGCGGGCGTCGAGGAAGATCGACCCCGTCTGTGGCAGCGGCCGGGTGCGGGTCATCGCTCCATCATGGGCGCCGACGCGGCGTCTGTCACGGGGTCAGCCACGGGGTCTGCCACGGGCCCTACCCGGGCGCAGGCGCCCCGGGGACGCCGTACCGGCCCCTAGACTGGCGCCGTGCCCGAGCTGCCCGAGGTCGAGGCGCTGGCCCTGGACCTCCGGGGTCGGCTCGACGGCCGTGCCATCGTCACCGTCCACGTCGCGGCGTTCAGCGCCCTGAAGACCTTCGACCCGCCGCTGTCGGCGCTGGAGGGCACGCTGGTCGACGACGTCACCCGGCACGGCAAGTACCTCGACATCGACGCCTCCGGCCTCCACCTCGTGCTCCACCTCGCCCGCGCCGGGTGGGTGCGCTGGCGCGACGAGGTGCCGACGATCCCGCCGAAGCCGAGCACGAAGTCGACGCTGGCGGTGCGGATCGTGCTCGACGACGGCTCCGGGCTGGACGTCACCGAGGCCGGCACCCGCAAGAGCCTGGCGATGTACGTCGTCCGCGACCCCCTCGACGTGCCCGGCCTGGCGACCCTCGGGCCCGACCCGCTCGAGGACGGCTTCACCGTCGAGGTGCTCGACGCGATCCTGCAGCGCGAGGGCCGCAAGCAGGTCAAGGGCGTGCTGCGCCACCAGGGCACGATCGCCGGCATCGGCAACGCCTACTCCGACGAGATCCTGCACGCCGCGCGGATGTCGCCGTACAAGCCGGCCAACAGCCTCACCGAGGACGAGCTCACCACGCTCTACACCGCGCTGCGCACCACCATCGGCGACGCCGTGGCGCGCTCGCGCGGGCTGGCGGCCAGCGAGCTGAAGGGCGAGAAGAAGTCGCACCTCGCCGTGCACGGCCGCGCCGGCCAGCCCTGCCCGGTCTGCGGCGACACGGTGCGGGAGGTGTCGTTCGCCGACTCCAGCCTGCAGTACTGCGCCACCTGCCAGACCGGCGGCAAGCCGCTGGCCGACCGGCGGCTGAGCAAGCTGCTGAAGTAGTCCGCCGCCGGGGCCGTGCCCTACGCGAGGCGCGACGCGACGCGACGCGGCGCGGCGCGGCGCGGCGCGGCGCGGCGCGTGCACCCTGCACCGGGGTCGTGTGCCCCATGACGCGGCCTAGCGCGTTCCCAGGCACACGACCCTCCCCCCTCGGGCGGTCACCCTCAGCGGTCTCGACCCGCCTCGTCCAGCGGGCCTCCGTGCTGCTCACCACCGGGGTCGTGTGCCCCACGACGCGGCCCAGCGCGCCCTCAGGCACACGACCCTGCCCGCACCCCAGCGAAACCCCGCGGGGTCTCCATACGCCACGTCGCCGGCGCTCCACGGCACTCGACCGGCGAGGCTCCGCGCCCCACCACCGGCGTCAGGGGGCGGTGCCGACGCCGAGGACGGCGCGGGTGTCGAGCCGCAGCCGACCGTCGACCACCAGCTCGGCCGCGCGGCGGTCGTGCTCGGCGCGGAGCCGGGCCAGGGTGGTGGCGTCCTGCGCGACGACGGTGCGCCCGATGCCGCCGATGCCGGCGGCGGCGCCGCGCCACAGGGCGTCGGGCTCGGCGTCGTGGGTCCAGGCCAGGGTCTCGGTGCGCACGTCGACCAGCCCGGCGCCGCGCAGCAGTGCCGCGAGGCCGTCGGGGGTGCGGGCGAAGTCGCGCTCGGGGGGCAGGCCCACCGACGCGGGCACCACCGCCCCGGCCGCCGCGAGCGCCCCGGCCCACAGCCGCGACTGCACGTTCTGCCCCGACGGCCAGATCGTCACCACCACGGGTGCCCCCGGCGCGGCCACCCGGGCGAGCTCGGCGACGGCCGCGCGCGGGTCGTCGACGTGGTTGACCACGAAGCAGGCGACCACGGCGTCGTACGCCGCCGCCGGCAGCGGCAGCGCGGGCAGTGCCGCGGCGACGTGCTCGGCCTGCGGGGCCGCTTGCGCAGCGAGGCGGCGCATGTCGGGCTCGGGCTCCACCGCGGTCACCCGGGCGCCGGCGGCGACCAGTCGCGCCGCGAGCACGCCGGTGCCGGCGCCCACGTCGAGCACCCGGGGAGCAGCGACCCGTCCGAGCGCGGCGGCCTCGACCACGGCGTCGTGCACGCCCGCGCACAGCGGGGCGAAGGTGTCGGCGTACGCCTCGGCGACCTCGGACCAGCCGGTGCCCTCGCTCATCGCGGCACCGTAGCGCGCGTCTAGGCTGGCGCCTGTGCAGGCACTCCCCCACGACAGGCACGAGGTGGCTCGATGAACGGCATCCCGACGGTGGGCGTCGACGGCGTCCCCGACCCGCTCCCGGCGGGTCTGCACGTGCTCGACGTTCGCGAGCCCGAGGAGTGGCTGCGCGGCCACATCGAGGGCGCGGCGCACATCCCGCTGATGGACCTGCCGCAGCGTCTCGCCGAGGTGCCCGACGGCCAGACGCTGGTGGTGTGCAAGGTCGGCGGGCGCTCGGCGCAGGCCGTCGGCTACCTCGCCCAGCAGGGTCACGACGTCGTCAACCTCGACGGCGGCATGCTCGACTGGCAGGCCGCCGGACGGCCGATGGTCAGCGAGGACGGTCAGCCGCCGCAGGTCCTCTGACCCGCTCGGCTCACTCCGCGGGCGCGGACGACGCCGTGCCGGCGCAGGCCGTGCTGACGTAGGACACGAAGGCCGTGACCTGCGACTTCTCGGCCTTGTCGAGGTCGAAGTCCTCCACCTCGGCGAGCTCGTCGGCGGTGAGGTCGGGGTCGACGGCCTGCAGCTCGGCGAGGTAGACGTCGTAGCCCTTCGCGGCGGCGGCGGGCGCGTCGTCGGGCACCTCGGCCTCAGCGAGCGCCTCGGCGAACGTCGCCACGTCGGCGCCGTCCTCGAGCGCCTCCACGCTGCCGAGCGCGACGCACAGCCCCTCCGCCCCGCCAGCGCCAGCCGACGGGTCCGCCGACGGGTCCGCCGACGCCGAGCCCGACTCCGACCCCGCCTCGGGCGTCGCCGACGACGACGTCGACGACGACGTCGACTCCGACGGCTCGGACCCCGCGGAGTCGGCGTCGTCGGAGCCGCACGCCGTCAGCAGGGTGGCGCTCAGTGCCAGACCGGCCAGGGCCAGCGGGGCGCGAACGGTGCGGCGAGGGGACGACGAGGTGGGGAAGCGCATGGGTTCGAGCCTGCCACGCGCGCCTGAGAGCAGCCTGGGCGGGCGCTGTGGTCCCCGCCCAGGGCTCGAACCGCTACCGCTCGGGCGGCTCGACGATGTCGATGCTCGGCACGTCCAGGCTGGGGAGGTCGATGCTGGGCACGTCGCTCGGCGGCGCGATGCTGACGTCGACGCTGGGCAGGTCGCTCGGCACCTCCACGCTGGGCAGGTCGCTGGGCACGCCCAGCTCGTCGCTGCACTCGCTGCCGGCCCACGTGAACAGGTCGCCGACCCGCTCCTCCTCCTCCGCCGTGGTCTCGGGGTCGGCCTGCGCCAGGTCCTCGGCCGAGGCGTCCTCCGGCAGGGACTCGACGACCCTGGTCATCACCTCGAGGCCCGACCGGGCGTCGTCGGGCATCTCCGCGGGGGCACCCGCCTCCACGAGCTCGGCCAGGGAGTCCCGCGCCGCTGCGACGTCGTCCTCGTCGCCGCTGGCGGCGTCGCTGAGCGAGGCGAACCGGTCGCAGAACTCCGCGACCGACGGCGGGTCGGCCGCGTCGCCGGAGTCACCGGAGTCACCGGAGCCGCCCGAGCCGCCGCTGCAGCCGGTGACCAGCACCGTCAGGACGGCGGCAGCGGCGTACGACGCGCCACGGCGCGGGCGAGCAGTCACTCGCAGGTCTCGGACTGGTAGTCGCCGAACGCGTCGACCTTCTCCTGGTCGGCGTCGCTGACGTCCTCACCGAAGGTCTGCAGGTCCTCGGCGGTGGCGTCGTCGTCGATGTCGGAGATCGTGGAGAGCGCGATCTCGTAGCCCTCGCGCGCGTCCTCGGGCATGTCCTCGGGGGTGCCGGTCTCCTCGAACTTCTCGGCGGCGTCCTTCACCGCGGAGATCTGCTCGGAGGTCTCGGCCTCGGGGTCGACCTCGGTGAAGGACTGCTCGAAGTCCTCGACCGCGCTGCAGAACTCCTCCTCCGTGGCGGCGGGCGGCGCGGACTCTCCGCCGTCACCACCGCAGCCGCTGGCGAGGCCGGCGACGAGGGCGAGGCTCGCGACGAGAAGGGAAGGCTTCATGAGGTGGGGCTCCTGACGGTGCGGACGACGGTGGGGCTGGAACGTGTGCTGCCACCCTGCCCCACCGGCCACCGGATCATGCGCGCCGCCCCCCGGAAGTGCCGGTTTCACCCCTGCGGGTCGTCGAACGCCGCCGGCAGCGGACAGGCGGCCGCCCGGGCCAGCCGCTCCAGGTACGTCGCCCGGTCGACGGTCACCACCCCGAGGCTGGCGAGGTGCTCGGTGCGCCACTGCACGTCGAGCAGGCGACCGGGGCAGTCGTCGCGCAGCAGGTCGACCAGGCCCACCAGCGCCACCTTCGAGGCGTCGCGCACGTGGTGGAACATCGACTCACCGGCGAACAGCCCCCCGGTCGCCACGCCGTACAGCCCGCCCACCAGGCGGTCGTCCTGCCACGCCTCCACCGAGTGGGCCCAGCCCAGCTCGTGCAGCCGCAGGTACGCCGCGCGCACCCGCGCGTCGATCCAGCCCTGCGGACGGCGGGGGTCGGCGCAGGCGGCGACGACCTCGGCGAAGGCGGAGTCGACGCGGATCTCGAAGTCGCGGCACGCACGCCGCAGCGAGCGCGACACGCGCAGCCCGTCGAGCGGGAGCACCCCGCGCTCCACCGGGCAGAACCAGTACATCGGGTCGCGGCGCCGCCCCGACGGCATCGGGAACAGGCCCTGGCGGTAGGCGGCGAGCAGCGTGCCGGGCTCGAGGTCGGCACCCACCCCGACCAGGTCGTCGTCGTCCGGGAAGCGCCCGGGGTCGCCGAAGGACCAGGACGTGGGTGGGGGCTCGACGGGCACGCGCCGACGGTAGCCTCCGTACGATGTAAGGCATGAGCGCTCGCAGAGGACTGACCGGACACCTGACCCGCACCATCGCGCCGAAGGTCACCGGCATGGCGCCGGGGCTGACGACGTCGTTCGTGCGGGAGGCGCTGAACCGCGCGATCCGCGGGGTCGGTCCGCTGCCCGGCGCCGCCGCGGCGGCCGACAAGCAGCTGGCCGAGCAGGGCGGTGACGTCGACAAGGCCGTGCACGAGGTCATCGAGAACCACGTGCGCCTGGCCGGCGCGCAGGGCCTGGTCACCAACATCGGCGGCGTGGTGACCGCGGCCGTGTCGATGCCGGCCAACATCACCGGGCTGGCGCTGGTGCAGTGCCGGATGATCGCCTGCATCGCCCACCTGCGCGGCCACGACCTCGACGACTCGCGCGTGCGCAACGCCATCCTGGCCTGCCTGATGGGCGAGGACACCGTGGCCTCGCTGATCAAGTCGGGCAAGCTCCCCGGTCCGCCCAGCGCCCTGCTCACCGCGCCGGCGGGCTCCCCCGACACCGACCGCGCCGTGTCCACCGAGGTGGCCAGCGACCTGGTGACCCGGGTGATGGGCAAGCGCCTCGCGGTCACCGTGGGCCGCCGGGTGCCGGTGGTGGGCGGCGTCGTCGGCATGGGCGCCGACGGCTACTCCACCTGGAAGATCGGGCGCTACGCCGAGCGCGAGCTCCTGCCGCGCACCAGCCGGTAGACCGCCAGCGCCCGACGTCCGGCGCCCCCGGCCTGCAGGCGGCGCACCACCTTCTCCCGCACCCGGTACGACGGGCGCAGGTAGGAGCGCCGCAGCGCCTCGTGGGCGTCGTGCAGCTCGTGGTGCAGCCGCTCCTCGGTGTGGCGCAGCCGTGCGTTCTCCAGCAGCAGCGCGCTGATGGCGTCGACCGCGGCGCCGGCCACCTGGGTCTCCGACGGTGCGTCGGGGTCGGCCCAGGCCGGGTCGACGGGGGCGCCGGTGAGGTCGTCGAGGTCGCCCATGACGTCGTAGCCGCGGGTGCGCACCTCCGCGACCCACCGCGCCCCGAGGTCGCTCACCCACGGGTGCACCTCGGGCGGCAGCGCCAGGCGCGGGGTGCGGGTGCGCTGCGACAGCGTGCGGTGGGCCAGCAGCTCGCGCACCAGCGGGCGGTAGTCGGCCGGCTCCAGCCGGGCGTTGACCGCCTTGTTGACCCGCCGCACCAGCGCGGTCTCCGCGGCGCCCAACGACGGGTTGGCCCGCTCCGCCTCGAGGTCGAGCTCGATGCCGTCGAGGCCGAGCGCCCGGCTGAAGCGCTGCCACAGCAGGTCGGGCGGCCCGCCCGGGGGCGGCACGGTGACCAGGTGCACCCGCTCGGGAGGCAGGTCGTGGCCCCACCGGTCGAGGATGTCGGGGATCTCCTGCACGCCCCAGAACCAGGTGGCGATGCGCCCCTCGCGGGCGGGGTCGCGCAGCTGGGCCAGGAACCGCTCGTAGGTGATCGTGCTGCGGTGCTTGACGTTCTCCTGCCACTCCGCCGGCACCTGGCGCACCAGGTCGCGCACCGACAGCACCAGGTGCACCTCCGTGCCGCTGCCGTCGGCGCGGTGGCCCAGCGACTCCAGCGCCCGCCCGACCTGTGCGCGCGACGCGGTCGCCAGGATCTCGTGGCTGATGATCGCGGTGCCGCGGTGGGAGCGCACGCGAGCGGCGAGGTCGTCCCAGGCGCCGATGGCGTCGGCCTCGAGGCCGCCCCAGGGCAGCCGCATCAGGTCGAGCGCGGCCAGGAACTGGGCGTCGAAGCGCTCGGCGGGGTAGAGGATGTCGTGCTGCAGCAGGCGGTCGCGGTTGCGGTGCAGCACGTCCTGCACGTACGACGTACCGGTCTTCGGGGTGCCGACGTGGAGGAGGACGCGCTGGCTCATCGGTCGTCCTCTCGGGTCGGGGTGGGGTGGTCGTGCTCCCGCAGCAGTCGCACGGCGAGGTCGAGCACCCGCGCGTCGTCGGGGTCGGCGCCCTCGGCCGCGGCCAGCGCGTCGGGGGCGTCGAGCAGGGAGCCCGGGTCGCCGACGACAGGGTAGCCAGCCGCGAGCAGCGCGTCGCGGACGCGCCGCGAGCGACGCACGACCCACCGCTGGTGCTCCGGCGGCACCACCAGCGCGGGGCCGGGCAGGCCCTCGAGGCGGGGCAGCAGCACCTCGCGCAGCAGCAGCCGACGTCGCGGCGGCAGCACCAGCAGCCCGAGGCCCTGCCCCACGCGGCGGGTGAGCTCGGCGGCGTCGGCCGACGGGCGGTGGGCGTCGAGCACGGTGCGGGCCGGAGCGCCGACCAGCGCGGGCAGTGCGGCGTGGTCGAGCACCACCCGCACCCGCGCCCGGCCGACCCGGGCGGCCCAGCGCTCGGCCACGGCGGCGACGTCGAGCGCCGGCGCCGGCTGGCCCCGGGCGACCGCGGTGTCGAGCCACGTGCGCCACGGCACGGCGCCGCCACCGACCGCACGAGCGGTCCAGGTGTCGGCGAGCACCTCCGACAGGCTGCGGCCCACCACCAGCACCACGGGGGGCGGTCCGCCGGCCCGGCGTCCGGGGGGACGGCCGGCCTGCGCGAGCCGGCGCCGGTAGGCCGGCGCGCACCACGGGTCGCCCACCAGCCGGTACGTCGCCCGCCGCCGCGACCGGCCCGGCAGGGAGCGGCGACGGGTGCTCCCGGGGGGCGTCGGCCGGGTCGCGTCGAGCTCGGCCCCGGCGGCGAGGACGTCCTCGGCGAGCAGGCCCCCGGCCACCCGCACCAGCTCGTCGTCGGGCAGGTCGGCGGGGTCGACGGGCGCCGGGCCGAAGCCGACCCCTGAGCCGCCCACCCCGACGAGCTCGAGGTCGGGGCGGCCGCGACCGGGGGCGCTGGCGCCGAGCACCCGCGCTGCCAGCGCCGGCGACGCACCGCCGGCGAGGTTCAGGCGGCGCAGCAGCTCGAGCTGCTGGGCCCCGGGCAGCACCCGCCCGCGGCCCGGCACCTGCGCGGTCCACTGCGACCACGGGGTGGTCCCGCCCGCGCCGAGGTGGTCGCGCCACGCCCAGGCGCGTTCCTCGCCGCTCACGTGTCGAGCAGCCGCTTGGCCTGCTCGCGCACCCGGGTGCCGAGCTGGCGGTCGGGGTCGTCGCGGCGGGCGGCCTCGCGGGTCATCGCGGCGAGCGCGTCGAGGGCGGCCGAGAGCTGCTGACGCGGCGGCACCCGGTCGGGGTCGACCCACCCGGCGCCCTTCTCGGGGGCCACCGGACGCAGGTCGGCGACGTCGCCGACGACGTGCACGCCGCTGGCCTCCACCCACTCGATCCAGCGCTCCGCCTCCTCCGAGGCCCAGCCGTGCAGGCGCGGCGGCAGCACGAGCCGGCTCGTCGAGCGACCGACGAGCTCGCGCTCGGCCAGCAGCTCGCGCACCAGCACGTCGAAGTCGGGGGCGCCCCGGGCGCGGCGGCCCAGGCGCTCGTTGAGCCGGCGCAGCAGCGCGCTCTCGGCGGGGCCGAGGGAGGGGTTGGTGCGCTCGCTCTCCTCCGGCGCCCACGCGGGGTCGATGGAGAAGGCGCGGCAGAAGCGCAGCCACAGCTCGTCGCGCGACGCCGGCGGGGCGCCGGGACCCGGGCGCTGCGGCACCGTGACGACGTGCACCTGCTCGGGCGGCAGGCCGGCCGACCAGGTGCCGAGCACGGCGGGCAGGTCGAAGGAGCGCCGGAACCAGGTCTGGCCGCGGCGGGCGCGCTTGAGGAAGCGGCGGTAGGTCCAGGTGCGGCCCTGCTTGATGCTCTCCTGCCAGGCCGCCGGCAGCTGGCGCGCGAGGTCACGGGCGCTGTAGACGACGTGCACCTCGGTGTCGTCGCTGCCGCCACCGGTGAGGTCGTGCTTGGCCTTCGCGACGTGCTCGGCCGAGGCCGGTGCCAGGATCTCGTGGCTCACCACGAACGTGCCGGTCCGCCGGCGCACCCGGCGTACCAGCGCGTCCCAGCTGCCGTCGGCGTGCCCGGGCTCGCCGCCCCAGTCCTGGCCGAGCAGGTCGAGCGCCGCGCGGAAGTGGAAGAGGCCGGGGCTGACCAGCGCCGAGCGGGTCGGCACGTGCACGTCGTGGGCCGCCAGCGCGCGCGCGTTGAGGCTCAGCCGGTCCTGCAGGTAGGTGGTGCCGGTCTTCGGGGCACCGATGTGCAGGTAGACCCGGCGGCGGGCTGCGGGACTCACCCGGGTGATTGTGCCAGCGCCCTCACCACCGCCGACGGGCTGGGGCGTCCCAGGTGCTGCGCCATCCAAGCGCTGGTGGCGACGAGCGCGGGCAGGTCGACGCCGTGCTCGACGCCGAGACCGGTGAGCAGCCACACCAGGTCCTCGGTGGCGAGGTTGCCGGTGGCGCTGGCGGCGTAGGGGCAGCCGCCGAGCCCGCCGGCCGAGGCGTCGTACGTCGTGACGCCGGCGCGCAGCCCGGCGGCGGCGTTGGCCAGGGCCTGGCCGTAGGTGTCGTGGAAGTGCAGCGCGAGCCGGTCGGGGCCGACGCCGGCCTCCCCGAAGGCCGCCACCAGCGCGGTGACGTGGGCGGCGGTGCCGACGCCGATGGTGTCGCCGAGGCTGAGCTGGGTGGCGCCGAGGTCGAGGAGCCGGCGTCCGGTGGCGACGACCTGCGCGAGCGGCACCGGCCCCTCCCAGGGGTCGCCGAAGCACATGCTGAGGTAGGCGCGCACGTCGAGGCCGGCGGCGCGGGCCCGCTCGACGGTGGGGGCGAACATGTCGAGCTGGCTCTCCAGGCCGCGGTTGAGGTTGCGCCGGGCGAAGGTCTCGGTGGCCGAGCCGAACACCGCGACGTGGCGCAGCCCCAGCGCGAGCGCCCGGTCGAGGCCGCGCTCGTTCGGCACCAGCACCGGCAGGGCGCGGGCGGTGTCGCCGAGCTCGTCGACCAGGCGGGTCATCAGCTCCTCGGCGTCGGCCAGCTGCGGCACCCAGCGCGGGTGCACGAAGCTGGTGGCCTCCACGACCGGCAGCCCCGCCGCCAGCAGGCGCCGGACGAACTGCGCCTTCACCTCCACCGGCACCGTGGTCGACTCGTTCTGCAGGCCGTCGCGCGGGCCGACCTCGTGGATCGTCACCCGCCGCGGCAGCGCCTCGTCGCGCACCACCATCGGCAGGGTGCTGCCCACCGGCCGGGGCGGCCGGTCGCCAGTCGGGTCGCCGGTGGGGTCGCCGGTGGGGTCGGCCGTGGGGTCGAGGGCGGGCTGCTGGCTCACGCGCCCTCCCCCGTGCCGGGCTCGCCGGTCTCGACGTCGGGCCGGACGACGAACAGCGGCGCGCCGAGCGCCACCTGGCGCCCGACGACCGCGGCGACCTCGGTGACGGTGCCGGCGAACGGCGCGCGCAGGGCGAGCTCCATCTTCATCGCCTCCACCACGCCGAGCACGTCGCCCTCCGCGACGCCCTGGCCCTCGACGACCCGCACGTCGAGCACCGTGCCGGGCATCGGCGAGACCAGGGTGCCGTCGCCGGCGGCGACGGCCTGGTCGAGGGCGGGGTCGGGGCGGCGGAAGACGTGGCGCTGCCCGTGCAGCACCACCTCGACCTGGTGGGCGGTCGCGTCCACCACGGCACGGGTGCGCCGGCCGTCGACGTCGAGGACGACGGTGTGGTGCTCGGCGCTGTGCTGGGTGACCGGCACGCCGTCCACGGTGCCGCGCGTCGACGTCGTGCGCTCCACCACCACCGCCACGTCGAGCCCCACCCGCTGCGGGGCCGCGGGGCCGCCGAGGCGGAACCCGTCGGCGGCGAAGGGGCCCATGGCGGTGCCGGGGGCCGGCCCGGTGACCGCGGTGAGCATCGCCTGGGTCCACGCGGCGACGAGCCGGGCGGGCGCGGGGTCGGGCGGCGCCACCTCGTGGTGGTCGAGCCAGGCGGTGTCGATCGTGGCGTCGCGGAACTGCTCGGAGGCCACCAGCGCGCGCAGGAAGCCGGTGTTGGTGGTCAGGCCCAGGATCGCGGTGTCGTCGAGCGCGGCGACCAGCGCCAGCCGGGCCGCCTCGCGGTCGGGGCCGTGCGCCACGACCTTGCCGAGCATCGGGTCGAACGACGTGGTGACCACCTGGCCGCCCTCCAGCGCGTGGTCGACGCGCACGCCCGGGCCGGTGGGCCAGCGCACGATCGAGGTCGCCCCGGCCTGCGGCAGGAACCCGCCGAACGCGTCCTCGGCGTACACCCGGGCCTCGACGGCGTGACCGGTGAGGCGGACGTCGTCCTGGGTGAGCGGCAGCGGCTCGCCGGCCGCGACCTGCAGCTGCAGCTCCACCAGGTCGAGGCCGGTGACGGCCTCGGTGACGGGGTGCTCGACCTGCAGGCGGGTGTTCATCTCGAGGAAGAAGAACTCGTCGGTGTCGGTGTCGAGGAGGAACTCGACGGTGCCGGCGCCGACGTACCCGACGTGGGCGGCGAGGTCGACGCCCGCCTGGCGCAGCCGGGCGCGGGTCGCGTCGTCGAGGGTCGGCGCGGGGGCCTCCTCGAGCACCTTCTGGTGGCGGCGCTGGGCGGAGCAGTCGCGCTCGCCGAGGTGGAGCACGGTGCCGTGGGCGTCTCCGACGACCTGCACCTCGACGTGGCGGCCGTGCTCGACGTACTTCTCGATCAGCACCGTGTCGTCGCCGAACGACGCCAGGGCCTCACGGCGGGCGGCCGCGGTGGCCTCGGCCAGGTCGGCCTGGTCGCGCACGATCCGCATGCCCTTGCCGCCGCCGCCCGCTGCGGCCTTGACGAGCACGGGGCCGGTCCAGCGCTCGACGGCGTCCGCCCCGGTCGGCACCACGGGCACACCGGCCGCCACCGCGATCTCGCGGGCGGCGTCCTTGCGGCCCATCTGGTCCATCACCGCGGCGCTCGGGCCGACCAGGACCACCCCGGCCTCGGCGAGGGCGGCGGCGAACACGGCGCGCTCCGACAGGAAGCCGTAGCCGGGGTGCACGGCGTCGGCGCCGCTGGCGACGGCCGCCGCGACCACCGCGTCGACGTCGAGGTAGCTCGGCACACGCACCGCGGCGTCGGCCGCGCGCACGTGGGGCGCGGTGGCGTCGAGGTCGGTGTGCACGGCGATCGTGCGCAGGCCGAGGCGGGCCGCCGTCCGCATGACGCGGAGCGCGATCTCGCCTCGGTTGGCGATCAGGAGGGTCTCGATGGGCATGCTGCCGCCTCTCGCGCACTGAGATTTCGACGCGACCGTCGCGCCCTCGTTCCTCGGTCGCGGGTCTTGCTCAATCTGAGCGCGCCCACGCGCCGAGCTCGTTCCTCGCTCGTCACTGCGCGCTCACATCCGGAAGATGCCGTAGGAGGGGGGCGGGACCGGCGCGTGCGCCGCGGCCGCCAGGCCCATGCCGAGCACGCGGCGGGTGTCGACGGGGTCGATGACGCCGTCGTCCCACAGCCTCGCGGTGGAGTAGTACGGCGAGCCCTGCGTGTCGTACTGCGCGCGGATCGGGGCCTTCAGCTCCTCGTCGTCGGGCCGGCCCGCGACCGTGGCCAGCACCGACGCGGCCTGCTCGCCGCCCATCACCGAGATGCGGGCGTTGGGCCACATCCACAGGAACCGCGGGTCGTAGGCCCTCCCGCACATGCCGTAGTTGCCGGCGCCGAAGGAGCCTCCGATGACGACGGTGAGCTTCGGGACCACGCTGCAGGCCACCGCGGTGACCAGCTTGGCGCCGTCGCGGGCGATGCCGGCGTTCTCGTACTCGCGACCGACCATGAAGCCCGAGATGTTCTGCAGGAACACCAGCGGGATCCCGCGCTGGTTGCACAGCTCGATGAAGTGCGCGCCCTTCAGCGCCGACTCCCCGAACAGGATGCCGTTGTTGGCCACGATGCCGACCGGGTGGCCCCACACGTGGGCGAAGCCGGTCACCAGCGTCTCGCCGTAGAGCCGCTTGAACTCCTGGAAGCGGCTGCCGTCGACGACGCGGCGGATCACCTCGCGCACGTCGTACGGCGTGCGGACCTCGGCCGGCACGACGTAGTAGAGGCCGTCGGGGTCCTCGAGCGGCTCGTCGACCTCGCGCACCTCCCACGGCGCCGGCGGGGCCGGCCGCACGGTGTCGAGGATGCCGCGCACGATGGCCAGCGCGTGGTCGTCGTCGTCGGCGAGGTGGTCGACCACCCCGCTGCGGCGGGCGTGCACGTCTCCACCGCCGAGCTCCTCGGCGGTGACGACCTCGCCGGTCGCGGCCTTCACCAGGGGCGGGCCGCCCAGGAAGATCGTGCCCTGCTCCTTGACGATCACCGTCTCGTCGCTCATCGCCGGGACGTAGGCTCCGCCCGCGGTGCACGAGCCCATGACCGCGGCGACCTGCGGGATGCCCCGCGACGAGAGCTGCGCCTGGTTGAAGAAGATCCGCCCGAAGTGCTCGCGGTCGGGGAACACCTCGTCCTGCATCGGCAGGAACGCACCCCCCGAGTCGACGAGGTAGACGCACGGCAGGTGGTTCTCCGCCGCGACGGCCTGGGCGCGCAGGTGCTTCTTGACCGTCAGCGGGTAGTAGGTGCCGCCCTTGACGGTGGCGTCGTTGGCGACCACCACGGTGAGCCGGCCGCTGACGGTGCCGAGGCCGGTGACCACGCCGGCGCTGGGCACGGTGTCGGGACCGTCCGTGCCGGCCCTGTCGGTGCCGGCCCCGTCGCGGGCGGGGCCGTACATGCCGGTGGCGGCGAGCGGGCTGAGCTCGAGGAAGGGGCTGCCGGGGTCGAGCAGGCGGTCGACGCGGTCGCGCACGAGCAGCTTGCCGCGGTCGGTGTGCTTGCGGCGCGCGGCCTCCCCGCCGCCAAGGCGGGCCGCGGCCAGCCGCCGGTGCAGGTCGGCGGAGAGCTCCCTGAGGTCGGTCACCCGCCCAGGTTAGCGATCGTTAACCGTGGCGTCCACGACCGGTCCGCTCCCGGCCCCGCCAGGTGAACGACCGCTAACCTGGGTGGGTGACGACCGAGCAGGCGGCGCCGTCGAGCCGCCGGCAGCAGATCCTCGACACCGCCGCCGAGCTCTTCGCCCAGCGCGGCTTCCACGGCGTCTCGGTCGCCGACCTCGGCGCGGCCTGCGGCATCTCCGGGCCCGCGCTCTACAAGCACTTCGCCTCCAAGGACGCCGTGCTCGCCGAGATGCTGGTCTCCATCTCCCAGGAGCTGCTCGCCGTGGGCGCGGCGCGCGCCGAGACCACCTCCTCCCCCGCCGCCGCACTGGCTGCGCTCGTCGACCACCACGTCGACTTCGCGCTGCGCCACCGCGCGCTGATCGTCGTCCAGGACCGCGACTGGGAGTCGCTGCCCCCCGCCGCGCGCGAGCAGGTGCGGACCCTGCAGCGCGAGTACGTCGACGTCTGGGCCGAGCAGCTGCGCCGCCACCACTCCCGCCTCGGCCTCGACGAGGCCCGCGCCACCGCCCACGCCGCCTTCGGCCTGATCAACTCCACGCCCCACAGCAGCCTGCTCGACGACGCCGCCATGCGCCGGCTGCTGCCCGCCATGGCCCTCCGCGCGCTCGGCGTCCCCGCCTCCTGACTTCGTCGCCGCTGCTCGTGCGGTGGTGCGTGGGTCGTGTGCGTGGGTCGTGTGCGTGGGTCGTGTGCCTGGGTCGTGTGCCTGAGGACGCGGTGCAGCGCGCCGCCAGGCACACGAGCCCCTGCCCCTAGCCGGACCCGACCCCGACCGCGGGCGTTCGAGCCTGGTCGTGTGCCCCACGACGCGGCCCAGCGCGCCAGGAGGCACACGACCCGCGCACCCACCCCGCGGCACCGGCCCAGCCGCCACAGCACCCGGGTCGTGTGCCCCACGACGCGGCCCAGCGCGCGGTCAGGCACACGACCCACAAACCGAACCCGCGGCACCGGCCGAGCCGGCACAGCACCCGGGTCGTGTGCCCCACGACGCGGTCGGGCGCGTCCTCAGGCACACGACCCCCCGGCGACCGGACCGACGCAAGCGCCGGAGGAGCGGGGGTCAGGCGCCGACGGGCTGCGCGGCGGGGTCGGCGCCGGTCTCGGCCCGCCGCTCGATGCGGCGCAGCAGCGGCTGGGCGAGTCCGGTGAGCACCACGGCGACGCCCGCGCCGACCACCGCGACGGCGAAGGCCGCGGTGTGGCCCGAGGCGTCGGCCAGGCGGCCGGCGGTGCTGGAGCCGATGGCGTACCCGACGCCGGTCGCGCCGGCCATCAGGGTCATCGCCGCGCCGACCCGCGCGGGCGGGGAGACCCGCTCGGCGAGGGTGAAGGTGGTGATCATGTAGGGCGCGATCACGGTGCCGAGCACCAGCACGGCCAGCGACAGCGCCGCCAGCGAGTCGACCAGCAGCAGCGGCGACGACAGCACCAGCATGCCGACCGCGAAGCACACGAGGCGCCGCGACAGGTGGAAGCGCTCGGGCAGCGCGACGACGAGCAGTCCCGCGGCCACCGAGCCGATGCCGAGCACCGCGTGCACCAGTCCGGCGAGGCCGAGCTGGCCCTGCGCCTCGGCCAGCACCGACGTCCCGGTCTGCACCGAGCCGAACAGCACCCCCACCAGCAGCTGGGCCACCAGCAGCACCGCGAAGGTGGTGGTGACCAGGCGCCCGCGCGCCGCACCGTGGTGGGCGTCGTCGACGAGGCGGGCCGTGGGGTGCAGGCCGAACCAGGTGCCGAACGCGAGCAGCAGCAGGGCCGCCACCACGACCGCCGTACCGGGGCTGGCGATCGCCACCACGACGCCGAGCAGTGCGGGCCCGAGCACGTACGACGCCTCGTCGGCCGCGCCCTCGTAGGAGAACGCCGCGTCGACGAGCCGGGCGCGGCCCGGCCCGGCGTGCCGGGTGATCGGGCGCCAGCGCACCCGCGCCAGCGGGCCGACCTGCGGGATGAGCACCCCGGCCAGGCCGGCGGCCGCGACCAGCACCGGTACGTCGGCGCCGCGGTGGGCCAGCAGCACCAGCAGCAGCAGGCCGCAACCGCCGGCCAGCGACTGCGCCACGACCACGACCCGCTGGCCGTGGCGGTCGGCGAGCGCACCGGCCACCGGGGAGCCCACGGCGTTGGCGACGGCGAGGGTGCCGGCGGCGAGCCCGCCGGCGGCGTAGGAGCCGGTGACCGACGAGACCAGGAGCAGGGCGCCCATCTGGCTCATCGCGGCGGGCAGGCGACCGACGAAGGCGACGGCGACGTAGAGCGGGCCGGCGAGTCCGAGGAGTCGACGGTAGGAGACGAGCGGTGACACGGAGGTTCTCGAATCTGGCTGTGTCGGGGTACGACAGGACGGGCGCACGTCGAACCCGCCTCCGAGACGCGCAGAAACCCTCAGCACCCCCATCGTAGCGAGCGCTACGCGCACCGACCAGTCGTCGGCACCGGCTCAGAACAGGTGGTCGAGGTCGTCGTCGCCGCGCGCGATCAGCTGGAGCAGCCGCGCGGCGCGCACGGTGGCGTCGAGGGCGAGCCCGACGTCGTCGAGACCACCGCCCGCCGAGCCCGCGTCGTCGGCGTCGTCGGCGTCGTCCCCGCCGGCGACCGGGTCGGGCGCGGCGCGGGCGTGCAGCCGGGCCAGCAGCTCCTCGCGGCCCAGGCCGCGCAGGTGCAGCAGGACGAACGGGTCGGCCTCGATCAGCCAGGCCAGCTGGTAGAGCACGGCGAGGGCGTGCGGGCACGGGTCGGTCCAGTGCTGGCAGGAGCAGGTGGAGGTGAGCTCACCGCCGTACGGCAGCAGCTCGACGCCGGCCTCCTCGGCGTGCTCGACGAGGTCGTGGGGCAGGTCGCCGGCCAGCAGGGCCGCCACCCGCCCGGCCTGGGCGGCCACCGCCTCCACCAGCGCCTCCGCGGCCGTGACGTCGAGCACCGACACCCCGCCGGAGGTGGCCCACAGGCCGTGCTCGTCCTCCACCGCGGCCACGAAGGTGCCGTCGCCCACGGCGATCTGTCCGACGTGGCCCCCCCGGGCCAGGGAGCGGGCGCGGGCCAGGTCGCCCTCGGCGTACGCCGACTCCTCCACCGCCCGCACCCAGGCCTTGCCCCACCAGGTGACCGCGCGGGTGCGGGAGCGCCGCGGCGCGACCCGGGTGTGCAGCAGCGTGGTCACCGCGGGTCCGGCTCGTCGGGCGTGCGCCGCAGGGTCACCAGGTCGCGCAGGTCGGCGTCGCTCAGCTCGGTGAGCGCGGCCTCGCTGCCGCCGAGCACGGCGTCGGCCAGCGCCCGCTTGCGCGCCAGCAGCTCGGCGACCTTCTCCTCGATGGTGCCGCGGGTGAGCATGCGGTGCACCTGCACGGGCCTGACCTGGCCGATGCGGTGGGCGCGGTCGGTGGCCTGCTCCTCCACCGCGGGGTTCCACCAGCGGTCGACGTGGATGACGTGGTCGGCGCGGGTGAGGTTGAGACCGGTGCCGCCGGCCTTCAGCGACAGCAGGAACACCGGTGCGGGCTCGCCCGGTGTGACCTGCTGGAAGCGGCGCACCATCGCCTCGCGCTCGCGCACCGGGGTGCCGCCGTGGAGCAGCTGGTGGGGCACGCCCTGCGCGGCGAGGTGGGTCGCGACCAGCCGCGCCATCGCGACGTACTGGGTGAAGACCAGCGCCGCGCCGTCCTCCGCGATGACGGTGGCGAGCAGCTCGTCGAGCAGGTCGATCTTCTGCGAGCGCCCGGCGATGCGTCCGCCGTCCTGCTTGAGGAAGTGCGCCGGGTGGTTGCAGATCTGCTTCAGGCCGGTGAGCAGCGCCAGCACCAACCCACGACGGGTGTCCTCGTCGGCGCGCTCGATGCGGGCCATCGTGTCGCGCACGAACGCCTCGTAGAGCACCGTCTGCTCGCGGGTGAGCTGGAGCGGGTGGTCGGTCTCGGTCTTGGCCGGCAGCTCGGGGGCGATGCCGGGGTCGGACTTGCGCCGGCGCAGCAGGAACGGCCCGATCAGGTCGGCGAACTGGCGCGCCTTGGTCGGCTCCAGGCCCGACTCGATGGGGGCCGCCCACACCTTGCGGAAGGCGTTGCGGCTGCCCAGCAGGCCCGGGGTGGCCCAGTCGAGGATGGCCCACAGCTCCGACAGGTCGTTCTCCACCGGCGTGCCGGTGAGCGCCACCCGGGCCGCGCTGGGGATGCGGCGCAGGTGGCGGGCGGTGGTGGAGCGGGCGTTCTTCACGTGCTGCGCCTCGTCTGCCACCACCAGGTCCCACGGCACGGTGGCGAGCAGCTCGTGGGAGACCCGCATCGTGCCGTACGTCGTGAGCACGAAGCCGCCCTCGAGGCCGTCGAGCCCCTCGAGCGAGCGCTGACCGCCGTGGAACCGGCGTACCGGCGTGCCGGGGGCGAACCGCTGGACCTCGGCCTCCCAGTTGCCGAGCAGGCTGGTGGGGCACACGACGAGGGTCGGCCCGGTGGCGCCCTCGGCGCGGCGGTGCAGGTGGAGCGCGATCAGGGTGACGGTCTTGCCCAGGCCCATGTCGTCGGCCAAGCAGGCCCCGAGGCCCAGCGAGGTGAGCTCGGCCAGCCAGGTCAGGCCCTGCAGCTGGTAGTCGCGCAGGGTGGCGGCCAGCCCCGGCGGCGGGGCCAGCGGGGGGCGGGTGGCGGCGTCGGTGATGCGGTCGCGGACCTTCAGCAGGCTGGCGCCGACGATCACCTGCTCGCCGTCGGCCCCCGCGCCGTCGGTCGTCGCGCCCGGGCGGGAAACGGTGCCGACGCCGGTCAGCGCGGTGGCCAGCGCCTCCACGGCGCCGACGCTGCGCACCACCCGCCGGCGGGCCTTGCGGGCCACCGCGGGGTCGACGACGGTCCACCCGCCGCGCAGCCGCAGCACCGGCGCGGCGGCGCCGGCCAGCTGCTCCATCTCCTCCTCGGTCAGCGGGTCGCCGTGCAGCGCCACCTGCCAGGAGAAGGCGAACATCGCCTCGGGGCCGAACAGGCCGTCGTGCAGCGCGTCCTCCCGCGTGGCGGCCGAGCCCGGGCGGGGCGCCCGGTCGAGCACGGCGGTGGCGGTGAGGTCGCGCCCGAGGCTGCGCGGCCAGAGCACGTCGACGCCGCGCTGCTTCAGCGCGCCCACGCCGTCCTCGAGGAGGCTGACCAGCTCGTCGGCGTCGAGGGTGATCTCGTCGGGCACCCGCAGCTCGAGCAGCCGCTCCAGCACCGGCCAGGCGTCGGCCGCGGCGCGCAGGGCCACCAGGGCGTGGGTGCGGGCCCGGTCGCCGAACCCGTGGGACGCCTCGTGGCCCGACTCGGTCCAGAGCACCGCGGCGTCGGCGACGTGGAGGGCGTTGCGCTCGTCGTGCACCTGCAGCACCAGCCGCACGGCGCCGGCGACCAGCTCCTCCTCGTCGGCCTCCACCCGCAGCGACACGGTCACCAGCTGGGGGCGGTCGTCGGGCACGCCGCGACGGTGGGCGTCGATGCGTCGCTGGAGGCGGTCGGCGAAGCCGGCGGACGACGGGGACGCCGACGCCGTGCCCGCGCGGCCCCCCGGCCGGGCCGGCCTGACGGCGCTGGCCGTGCTGGCCGCCCCGGCACTCGCCGGGCCCGTGGGCGCCGAGCGCGGCATCGCGTCGCAGACCGCGTCGATGACCTGGCGCACCAGCGCCTGCGCCGCCGCCTCGTCGAGGTCGTCGTGGCGCCGGGACCGGGCCAGCATCACCACCCGGTCGTGGTCGGCGGCGTCGAGCGGGGCCGCCCGCCACGCCGCCGGTGCGCCCGGGCGCTCGGGACCGGGCTCGAGACGCCCGGCGGCCACCAGGCGCATGCCCAGCAGCGCGGCCCCCGACAGCAGCCCCACGCTGGGGTGCAGGTCGTCGCGGGCGTGGGCGCGGGTCAGCACCGGCAGCGCCGCCCGCATGGGCAGCGCGACCGTGCGCCGCTCGTCGGCGAACTCCACCACGCCGTCGCGCGGCGGGTCGGCCGGGCGGAACGTGGCGGTGCCGGTGACGGGGACGAAGCTCAAGCGGGCACCTCGGGGCTGCGGCGGATCACGCGTGGGGCGGGACTCGACGGTAACGACTGCCGCCGACGGTTGGTTCCGCCGCGGTCCCGGGGCCGCCGTACGCTCCTGGCATGAGCATCCTCGACGCCCCGATCGCCCGCCTCGACGGCACCCCGACGACCCTCGGTGAGATCACCGGCGGGCGTCCCGCGCTGCTGGTGAACGTGGCCAGCCGCTGCGGCCTGACCCCGCAGTACGCCGGTCTCGAGCGGCTCCACGAGGAGATGGCGCCCCACGGGTTCACCGTGGTCGGCGTGCCGTGCAACCAGTTCATGGGCCAGGAGCCCGGCACGGCCGAGGAGATCGAGGAGTTCTGCTCCGCCACCTACGGCGTCACCTTCCCGATGACCGAGAAGGTCGAGGTGAACGGCGAGCACCGCCACCCCGTGTACGCCGACCTCGTGGGCACCCCCGACGAGAACGGCGAGGCCGGCGACGTGTCGTGGAACTTCGAGAAGTTTCTGGTGGCCGCCGACGGCACCGTCGTCGCCCGCTTCGGCCCGCGCGTCGAGCCCGACGACCCCCGCCTCGTCGACGCGGTGCGGGCCACGGCTTCCTGACCATAGGGCGACACGAGCCGATTCGGCCCCGTGGGCGCTCGTCGGGCGCGATTGCGCTGACCGTGCGGGTCGTTACTCGCAGCGGCGGCCACCCGGCTGCGGTGTGCGCCCCTTGAGCGGCTGCCTCGGCCCGAGCCACAGCGTGCGGGTGCGGGTGCGGACGACGACGCCCCGGCCTCCTCCTCGGGAGCCGGGGCGTCGTGCGTGGCCAGGCGGTGGGGTCAGGCGGGCGGACCGGCCGGGGGCGGCCCCCAGGGCGGCTGCTGGCCCGGCTGCTGAGAGGACTGCTGCTGGATCGGCTGGGTGGGCGGCGCGGGCGGACGCACCTGGGTGCGTCCCTCGACAGCACCGGACGGCGTCCCGGCCGGCGCGCCGGCGGGCGGGCCCCAGGCAGCGGGCTGGTCCTGCGGGTGGCCGGCGTGGTGCACCGGGTCGGGGGTCGACCGGCGGGCGCCGCCGCGGCCGCCGCGCGACTGCAGCGCGCGGAAGGCGGCGAGGAGCAGCAGGGCGCCCCCGAGGACGCCGATCACCAGGGCCCACCACGTCGGGTGGTCGACGGTGAGCACGACCGTGACCAGGGGCGTGACGACCACGGCGAGGGCGACGACCAGGATGCGGAAGCCGACGTGCCGGGTGAGCGCGGCGCACGCCGTCCAGCCCAGCACCAGCAGCAGCGAGAGCCCGAGGATGGTCCACGCGTCGCCCTCGTACCCCTCGAACCGCCCGGGCCGCGAGCCGCCCGGGCCGGAGTCGATCCCGGCGAAGGCCGCCTCGATGGCGCCGACGACCGCGACCGTGCCGGTGAGCAGCGCGAAGCCGAGCACGGTGAGGGCACCGACCACGACGCCGCTGAGCACGCGGGTGGGCAGGAGCCAGCCGCCCGCGGTGACCAGCACCGCGAAGACGACCAGGGCGACGGCCGGGCCGACGACGCCGAGGTCGTCGGCGGCCTCCGAGGTGCCGAGGAGGTCGTCGACCAGCTGGCCGTAGACGAGGAAGAGCCCCAGGATCGCGGTCACCACGAACGGGGGTCGCCGCGTCAGCACGTAGCCGCCGACCGACAGTGCGACCACGGCCAGGCCCGCCACGTAGAAGGTCGCGTCGCTGTCGTCGAGGGCCACGGCGAGCATCAGCCCGACGGCCAGGGCGCCGAAGGCACCGGGCCAGCCCACGAGGTCCTGGCGGTCCTCGTGACGCTCGCGGGCACTGCCGGCCAGCACGACGCCGATCGCGGCCACGCCGAGCAACCCGGCGGTGGCCAGCAGGCCCACGACGTAGTTGGACCAGTCGAGCTCGCCGTCGAAGCGGGAGTAGACGGCCGAGAGCACCACGGCGGTGGCCAGCAGCGCGACGCCGAGCGCCACCACGGCGCGGTCGACGTCGAGGGGCCCGCCGTCGGTGAGGCGGCCCAGGGGGCCGGACGCGCGACGCGACGTGCTGTTCGTGCCGCTGTGCGTGACGGGGTCGCCGTGGGGGGCGGGGCGCGGAGGCGGCGGGGGGAAGGCTCCGCCGGGCGGAGGGGACTGGGTCATGACCGCACCCTAGGGGTCTCTTTACCCGCCCGTGGCGCAACGACGCCCCGGGGCCCGACCCGGGCCGGTCAGCCGCGCAGGGTCGGCAGCAGGTCGGCGGCCACCTGCTCGAGCACCGCCACGTCGCCGGCGTACGGGCCGTCGGGGCGTGGCCAGTGGGTGATCACGTCGGTGAAGCCCAGCGCGTCGGCCCGCCCGGTCATCTCGGCGAAGACCTCGGCGCTGGCCAGGCTGAACTGCGGGGCGGAGTCGAGGTTGAGGTAGCGCGGGAACGCCGCCGGGTCGCGCCCGCCGTCGACCAGGGCCCCCTCGAGGGTCTGCCGCGCACGGTCGAGCCCGGTCCACCACTCCTCGAGGGTGTCGACGCGGGGGCCGGTGGTGACCCAGGCGTCACCGGTGCGGGCGGCGAAGCGCAGCGAGCGCGGGCCGTTGGCGGCCACCACCAGCGGTACGCCGCGCAGCGCCGGCAGCGTGCGGGCGTCGCGGGCGGAGAACCAGCGCCCGTCGGAGTCGACGTGGTCCTCGGCGCGGAGCCGCACCAGCAGCTCGACGAACTCCTGGAACCGGTCGACGCGCTCGCGCGTGGTGAGGTCGGCCTCGCCGAGGATGCGGGAGTCGAGGTCACCGCCGGTGCCGACGCCGAGCAGGAACCGGCCGCCCGAGACGTCGTCGAGCGACTGCACGTCGCGGTGCAGCACGTAGGGGTGACGGAAGTTCGGCGACGACACGAACGTGCCGAGGCCGATGCGCTCGGTGACGGTGGCCGCGGCGGTGAGGGTCGGCGTGGTGCCGTACCAGGGCGACTCGGGCAGGCCGCCCCACACCAGGTGGTCGTAGGTCCAGGCGTGGTCGAAGCCCATGGCCTCGGCCGCCTCCCAGCGCGGGCGCAGCTCGCGCCAGGGCAGCTCGGGCAGGATCGTGAGTCCGAAGCGCATGCCGCGACTCTAGGCCGCGCACCGCCCGGACGTCGGCCGGGCGTCGGGTCGGCGTCGGGTCGGCGGCGCGGGGTGGGCCGACTGTCGGTGCCGCGCCGTAGGCTCCGGGCGTGAGCCGACGATGAGCAAGATGGACGCCCTGCGCGCGATGCGCGAGGCCCGCTACGAGCAGATGACCAAGGCGCCGACGACCGCGCCGCGCCGCGCGCAGGTGGCGCCCGACGCCTCCTCGACGACCCCGGCACGTGCTGCGCGCCCGGCTGCGAAGCGTGCCGCTCCCGCCGAGGCCCCGGCAGCCGAGCCCGGCGCCGCCGAGGCGCTCTGCGGACACCGCAACATGGGCGGACGCACCTGCACCCGCGAGCTGGGCCACACCGCGAAGAGCCACCGCTACTCCTGAGCGCACGGTGCCCTCGGGCCGGTCGCGCTTGCGGCTGTGCCCCGGCCGTCGACGAGCGGCAGGGCTGTCGTCGAGCAGCGCTGTCGGTCCCGAGGGTCTCGATACGCTCGCTGGCGCTCGCTACTCGACCGACGAAGAGCCCGTGTCGCTCGACGCGACGGGGAGACTGCCTCCGGTGAGGGTCAGCCGCGGGAGATGCGGAGCATCTCCTCGCGCGGCACGACCTTGACGCGCTCGCGGCCGGCGGGGCCGCCGAGGGAGACCTCGTGGGCGTCGAGGCGGGTCCAGCCCTCCCACGTGGTGGGCTCGGCGCCGCGCTCGGCGAGCCGGGCCAGCACGGCCTCGTCGTCGTCGCCCGCCGCCGGGGGCGGCAGCTTGTCGAGGTCGGCCAGCAGGCTGGTCACGGTCTCGTTGGCGTCGGACTTGGTGTGGCCGATCAGGCCCACGGGGCCGCGCTTGACCCAGCCGGTGGTGTAGACGCCCGGGAGGGGGAAGCCCTCGCCGTCGAGCACCCGGCCCGCGTCGTTGGGCAGCACGCCGCGCGACTCGTCGAAGGGCAGGCCCGGCAGGTTCGAGGAGCGGTAGCCGACCGCGCGGTAGACCGCCTGCACCGGGTGGTCGACGAACTCGCCGGTGCCGCGGGCGTTGCCGGTGCCGTCCATCTCGGTCTTCTCGGTGCGGATGCCGACGACCTTGCCGTCCTCGCCGAGCACCTCGACGGGGTTCTGGCACATGTGGATGTGGATGCGGTGGGGCGCGCCGGTGGGCTCGGCCTCGAGGTACTTCAGCAGCGTGTCGACCACCAGGCGGGTGCCCTTGTTGCTGCTGATGCGCGACTGGCCGTCGTCGTCGATCTGGAAGCCCTCCTCCTCGACGAGCACGTCGATGCTCGGGGAGTGCGAGAGCTCACGCAGCTCCATCGGGGAGAACTTGATCTCGGCCGGGCCGCGGCGCGCGAAGACGTGGACGTCGGTGGCGCGGTTGGCCTTCAGGCCCTGGTAGACGTTGTCGGCGATCTCGGTGGTGAGCTGCTCGTCGGCCGGCTTGGCCAGCATGCGCGCGACGTCGAGCGCCACGTTGCCCGCACCGACGACCGCGACCTGCTCGGCGTCGAGGGGCCACTCGGTGGCCACGTCAGGGTGCCCGGCGTACCAGCTGACGAAGTCGGCCGCGCCGTGGCTGCCCGCGAGGTCGATGCCGGGGATGTCGAGGGCGCGGTCGCTCATCGCGCCGGTGGAGAACACCACGGCGTCGTAGTGCTCGCGCAGGTCGTCGAGGGTGAGGTCGGTGCCGTAGTCAACGTTGCCGAGGAAGCGGATGCCGTCACGGTCGAGCACCCGGCGCAGCGCCTTGATGATCTCCTTGATGCGCGGGTGGTCGGGAGCCACGCCGTAGCGCACCAGGCCGTACGGAGCGGGGAGGCGGTCGAACACGTCGACGCGGGCCTCGGGGTGCTCCTTGGTCAGGATGTCGGCGGCGTAGATCCCGGCAGGACCGGCGCCGATGACGGCGACACGGATCTTCCTCATGCTCACTCCTACAGCTGCTCGACGAACGGCGGGGGCGGCGCCGCGGTGGGCGGCGTGCCGGCTCACGTCCAGCGTGCCCGACACTTGGTGCACCCAGTAGTGAGCACAACGCTGTGACGCCACAGGACGTTCCTGTGGCGCGTGTGGTCTGCGCCACGTCGAGCCGCCGCCGCCGACGGCCGCGACGGGTCGAGGCTAGCCGCCGTACTGCTCGATCCACACGTCGTCGCCGATCGCGTCGCCAGCCTCGGCGTAGGACGCGCTGGTGCGGAACCCGACCGCGGGGTCGGCGGCGAGCGCCAGCAGGTCGTCGGCGAACGGCCGCAGGTCGCCGAGCTCGTCGCCGACCATCGGCCCGTAGGCGAGCACCACCACGACGTGGTCGTCGTGGCGCGCGGCGGCCGTCAGCCCGCCGGGGTCCTCCTCGGGGTGGCCCGCCGACCAGGTCAGCACGGTGGCAGGCCCGTCACCGCCGCCCTCCTCGCACCCCGTGGCCTCGGCGCCGAGCGCGGAGCACCCCAGGTCGTCGAAGGTGTCCACCTCCTCGTCGAGGCCGGCGAGGCCGTCGGCGACGACGACCCGCACGTGGGTCGGGTCGCCGCTGGGCCGGGGGAAGGCGACCTCCACCGCCAGGGACCCACGGGGCACGTCGTCGCGGGGGGCGAGCGGAGCCGCCGCGGAGGCCGTCTCGCCGACGTGGTCGATCGTCGCCGCCGCCAGCGACCGGTGCGTCGCCTCCACGGCGGTCGGGTCGCCGTCGCCGTCGCCGGCGGGCTCACCGGCGCACCCGGCCAGCCCCGCCAGCCCGAGCAGACCGGCGAGCAGCGCCGCGGCCGGGCCGAGGGTCGAGGACGCCACGGCTGCTCCCGACCGACCGCGACCGCCGCTGCCGTCACGCCTCATGTCTGCACCGTAGCGAGTCGCGGGCCGCCGGTCAGGACTCCGCGGCGAGCACCAGCGGGTGGACGGCGGTGGCACCGGCCGCGCGGACGGCGCGGGCGGCGAGGGTGAGGCTCCAGCCGGTGGCGACCCGGTCGTCGACCAGCAGCACCGAGCGACCCTCGAGCGCCCCGGGCTCGGCCTCGAGCGCGCTGCGCCGCCCGACGGCGGCCACCCGCTGCGCGGAGTTCATCGCGCCGCGCCCCGGAGGCACGTCGGGGTCGACGACGGCCCAGCGCCCGAGCACCGGCACCCGGAGGTAGCGCGAGAGCCCGTCGGCGAGGTCGGCGGTGAGGGTGGGCCGGCTGACCGACTCGACCACCACGATCGCGTCCACGCCCGGCTGCCAGTCGCCGAGCACCTCCACCACGGCGCGCACCAGCGGCACCGGCACCGGTCCGTCGGGCGTCTCGGGACGGAACAGCTCGCGCAGGGCCTGGCCGTAGCCGAGGTCGGTGAGCCGGGCCACCGCGCGGCCCTCGGCCGCGACGTCGGTGATCTTGCCCTTCAGGTCGATGCCGAGCCGGTCCATCCCGGTGGGCCACATCTTGCGCGGCGCCACCGGCACCCCCGGGCGGGCCAGCCGGGCCTGTGCCTCCTCGACGGCCGCGGCCGAGACGTCGGTGGACAGGTCGAGCCCGCCGCAGGTGTCGCAGCGGCCGCAGGGCTCGGCGGCGGGGTCGTCGAGCTGGTCGCGCAGGAACCACATGCGGCAGCGGTCGGTGTCGAGGTAGTCGAGCATGGCGCGCTGCTCGCGCTCCCGGGCCTCGCGCACCCGGGCGTAGCGCTCCTCGTCGTAGGTCCACGACCGCCCCGTCGACTCCCAGCCGCCGCGCACCCGGCGCACGGCGCCGTCGACGTCGAGCACCTTGAGCATCGTCTCGAGCCGGGTGCGGTTGAGCTCGACCCGGGTCTCCAGCGCCGCGGTGCTCATCGGGCGCCCCTCCTCGGCGAGCACCTCGAGGGTCTGGCGCACGAGCTCCTCGCGCGGGAAGGCCAACGAGGCGAAGTAGGCCCAGATGTCGCGGTCCTCGACGGCGGGCAGCAGCACCACGGTGGCCTCGGCGGTGCCGCGCCCGGCACGACCCACCTGCTGGTAGTACGACACCGGCGACGACGGGGCGCCCATGTTGACCACGAAGCCGAGGGTGGCGTCGAAACCCATGCCGAGCGCGCTGGTGGCCACCAGCGCCTTGACCCGGCCCGCGATCAGGTCGGCCTCGAGGGCCTGGCGCTCGGTGGGCTCGGTCTGCCCGGAGTAGGCGGCGACGTCGTGGCCGCGCGAGCGCAGGTAGTCGGCGATCTCCTGGGTGGCGGCGACGGTGAGGCAGTAGACGATGCCCGAGCCGGGCTGCTCGGCGAGGTGGTCGGCCAGCCAGGCCAGCCGCTGGTCGGCGGTCGGCAGCCGCACGACGCCGAGCCGCAGCGACTCGCGGTCGAGGGAGCCCCGCAGCACCAGGACGTCGCGGCCCAGCTGCTGCTGCACGTCCTCGGTGACGCGCTGGTTGGCGGTCGCGGTGGTGGCCAGCACGGGGATGCCCTCGGGCAGGTCGTCGAGCATCGTGCGGATGCGGCGGTAGTCGGGGCGGAAGTCGTGACCCCAGTCGGAGATGCAGTGGGCCTCGTCGACGACGAGCAGCCCCGCGGTGGCGGCCAGCCGGGGCAGCACCTCGTCACGGAAGCCGGGGTTGTTCAGCCGCTCCGGGCTGACCAGCAGGACGTCGACCTCGCCGGCGTTGATCGCGTCGTGGATGGGCTGCCAGTCGCCGATGTTGGTGGAGTTGATGGTGACCGCGCGGATGCCGGCGCGCTCGGCCGCCGCGATCTGGTTGCGCATCAACGCCAGCAGCGGACTCACGATCACCGTGGGGCCGGCGCCGCGGGCGCGCAGCAGCAGCGTGGAGACGAAGTAGACCGCCGACTTGCCCCAGCCGGTGCGCTGCACGACCAGCGCCCGGCGCCGGTGCACCGCCAGCGCCTCGATGGCCGACCACTGGTCCTCGCGCAGCACGGCGTCGTCGCGGCCCACCAGCGCCCGCAGGTGGGCCTCGGCCTCGGCGCGCACGGCGGCGGCATCGGCCTGGGTCGGGGCTGCGGTGGTGGTCATGCGCCCTGTCTACCAGCGCGCGCCGACGTCTGCGGCGGGGCCGTCCCCGTCGTCCACAGGCCGTCGCTGCCGGCCGCCGTCAGCCGCCGAGCGAGGCGCGCGCGGCGGCGTGCAGCGCTACCACGCCGCGGCGCAGGCCGGCCCGCTCGGTGACCGGCCCGTCGGGCCAGGCCACCCGCAGCGACGCCTCGCCCGTGGCGTCGACGACGTGCCAGGTGGCGCCGTGCTCGTCGACGCCGGTCATCTCGGCCGACGCCGCGGCGGGGTAGCCGTGGGCGCGCACGATGGTGAGGGAGTCCTCGGCGTGGTCGTCGTTCATGTGCGCCAGCACCGCCTCGACGACGTCGTCGGGGAAGGTCACCAGATCCGCACCCGCTCGGCCGGGTCGAGCCACAGCCCGTCGCCCTCGCGGGTGGCGAACACCTCGTGGAACTCGTCGAGGTTGCGCACGATGTTGGCGCGGAACTCCGGCGGGGAGTGCGGGTCGATGGTGAGGTACTGCCGCTCCTGCTCGACGCGGCGCTTGGTGCGCCACACGAACGCCCAGTTGAGGAACAGCTTCTCCCGGTCCTCGGTGCTGGCCGCGCCGTCGGTGGAGATGACGTAGGCCTTGTGGCCGATCGTCAGGCCTCCGAGGTCGCCGATGTTCTCCCCGACGGTCAGGGACCCGTTGACGCTCTCCCCCGGCAGGGCGCGCGGCTCGAAGACGTCGTACTGCTCGACCAGGGCCTTCGACTTCACCTCGAACGCCGACTTGTCGGCGGCGGTCCACCAGTCGTTGAGGTTGCCGGCGCCGTCGTACTGGGCGCCCTGGTCGTCGAAGCCGTGGCCGATCTCGTGGCCGATGACCGCGCCGATGCCGCCGTAGTTCTCCGCGGGCTCCGCGTCGGGGCTGAAGAACGGCTTCTGCAGGATGCCCGCGGGGAAGCAGATCTCGTTGGTGCCGGGGTTGTAGTAGGCGTTCACGGTCTGCGGCAGCATGAACCACTCGTCACGGTCGACGGGGCCGCCGAGCTTGCCGAGCTCGCGGTCGGTCTGGAACGCCGAGGCCGCGGCGACGTTGCCCATCAGGTCACCGGCCGTCACCTCGAGCGCGGAGTAGTCGCGGAACCGCTCGGGGTAGCCGATCTTGGGCCGGAAGGTGGCGAGCTTCTCGTAGGCGCGCTCCTTGGTCTCGTCGGTCATCCAGTCGAGCGCCGCGATGGACTCGCGGTAGGCGGCCAGCAGGTTGGCCACCAGGTCGTCCATCATCGCCTTCGACGCCGGCGGGAAGTGCCGGGCGACGTACTCCTTGCCGACGGCCTCGCCCAGCGCGCCCTCCACGAGCGCGATGCCCCGCTTCCAGCGCGCCCGCAGCTCGGGGGTGCCGTTGAGGGTGCGGCCGTAGAAGTCGAAGTTGGTCTCGACGAAGTCGTCGGTGAGGTAGGCCGCGGCCGAGCGCAGCACGTGGCTGAGCAGCCAGGCGCGCCACTGGTCGATGCCGACCTCGTCGAGCACCGTCGACAGGTGGCGGAAGAACGACGGCTGGCGCACGCACACCTCGGCCAGCACCCGCTCGCGGTCGATGCCGGGCCCGGCGAGGTTGGTGACGTAGGCGTCCCAGTCGAACGACGGGCACAGCGCGACCAGGTCGTCGTGGGTGAGCAGGTTGTAGGTCTTCTGCACGTCCCGGGTCTCCGCGCGCTCCCAGTGGCCCTTCGCGATGCGGGTGTCGATGTCGAGCACCGTCGCGGCGGCCTGCGCGGGGTCCTCGTGACCGCCGAGGCCGAGCAGGCGGGTCAGGTAGGCGACGTACTGCTCGCGGGTGGCGGCGTGCTTCTCCTCGCGGTAGTACGACTCGTCGGGCAGGCCGAGGCCGCCCTGACCGAGGTGGAACAGGTAGCGGTCGGAGTCGCGGCTGTCGGTGTCGACGTACGACCCGAACAGGCCGTGGCCGCCGATGCGCTCCAGCTCGCCGAGGAACGCCGCGAGGTCGCGCACGTCGCGCAGCCCGGCGACCGCGTCGACCAGCGGCTGCACCGGGCCGGTGCCGCGGGCCGCGATCGCCTCGGTGTCCATGAAGGAGGCGTACAGGTCGCCGATCTTGCGGGCGTCGTCGTCGCGGGGCTCGCCGGCGGCGAGCTCCTCCACGATCGCGCGCACGTGCTGCTCGGCGGCGTCGGCCAGCTGCACGAACGGCCCCCAGCTCGAGCGGTCGGCGGGGATCTCGGTCTCCGCGAGCCACCTGCCGTTGACGTGGCCGAACAGGTCGTCCTGGGGGCGGGTGTCGGGGTCCATGCCCTCGCGGGCGTCGTCGAGGATGCTCACCCGACCGACCCTAGCCCGCACCCGGAGGCCCGGGGGCGCCAGACCGGCGCCGGCCGGCGCCGGCCGGTGCTGGTCGGTGCTGGTCCGGGTCAGACGGCGTCGTCGATGGCGGCGCGCACCGACATGACCACGCTCTCGGGGCTCACGTCGTCGCGCACGGCGAGCTCGGCGACCAGGCGTCGCACCACCAGCATCACCCCGCCCATCAGCGGCGAGATGTCGAGCTCCACCTCCTGCTCCTCCTCGTCGAGCGCCAGCGAGATGGCCTCGATCTCGAGCAGGTGGGAGAAGGCGAGCTCCATCGGGTCGACGTCGGGGTCGACACCGCGCGCGTCGGCGGCGGTGACGCCGTCGAGGATGATGTGCCCGGCGCGACGTACGCGCTCCTCCTCGCCGAGGTCGGCCGGCGGTCGCGGCGCGTCGTGGTCGGGGTGCTGGTGCGCGTCGTCCATGACCCCATCATCTCCTGCGCGGGCCGCGTAGCGTCGACCCATGACCACCGAGCTGCACGTCGTCGCCACCATCCCCACCGACCCCGCCCACCGGGAGGCGGTGCAGGCCGGCCTCGCCGACCTGGTCGCCGCCACCCGGGCCGAGGAGGGGTGCGTGGGCTACACCGCCTACGAGTCGGGCGCGGTGCCGGGCGTGTTCGTCACCGTCGAGGCCTGGCGCAGCCAGGCCGACCTCGACGCCCACATGCGCAGCGACCACATCGCCCGCGCCTTCGAGGTGCTCGGCGCGGCGCTGGTCGGCGAGGTGGCCATCCACCCGCTCACGCCCCTCTCCTGACCCCTGCCCTTCCGCGCGGCCGGCCCCGCAGCCGTCCCCGCCGTCATCGGCTGTAACGCTCCCTTCGTCGCTCTGCTGCCCCGTCGTGACGGGGCAGCAGAGGGGCCAACTGCGCGTTACAGCCGCGGCGCGGCCGAGAAGGCGCCGTCGGTGAGCAGCGGGACGACGTCGTCGGCGTCGAGGTGGGCGGCCGCGGCGACGTCGTCGGGGAAGCCCTTGTCGACCAGCTCGCGGCCGCTGGCGCAGGCCGCCAGCGCAGCCGCCGGCCCGGCAGTGGCCCCGGCGGCCACCGCGCGCCAGGCGTCGCGGGCGGCGAGCGCCTCGGGCGAGAGGTCGTCGAGCAGGCCGGGCCGGTGGCCGAGCAGCGCGTCGAGCACGGCGCCCGCGCCCCAGAGGTCCTCGACCGCGGGCCGCAGCGACCCCTCGGGCCACCGCTCGCCCGCCGCGACCAGCGCCACCCGCGCACCGTCGTCCACCCGCCGCGCCAGCCACGCCGCCACCGCGGCGCGGGTGCGCAGGCCGGCACCCACCACGTCGACCACCGCCGAGCCACCCGAGCCACCCGAGCCGCCCGAGCCGTCGGCGAGCGCGGCGCACACGGTGGACCCGTTCGGCGAGGGCAGCACGAGTCGGCGCACGGCGGGCCCGGCGAGCAGCGAGACCGGCGACAGGCTCACCGCGCCCGGGTCCGCCCCGGGCCGGGCGGCCTCGAGGCGGCCCACCGCCAGCACGGCGTCGCGCTCGGCGGCGTACGCCGTGGCGCGCGCGTCGCGCCAGGCCAGCGGCCACACCGTGGCCCCGCGGGACACCGCGACGCCGAGCGTGGTGGTGAACGACAGCACGTCGACGACCACCGCCACGTCACCAGGCCCGAGGTCGGCGACCAGGGCGGCGGCGCCGGTGGGTCCCCACTCGAGCCGCACGGCGTGGCCGGCCTGCCGGTGGGCCGGCAGCGCGGGCTCCGGGGTCACCGGAGCCGGACCACCGACTTGCCCAGGGTGCGGCGCTCGTCCATGTCGACCAGGGCCCGGCCGAAGTCCTCGACACCGTAGGTCGCGCCGATCGGCGGCTTCACGACGCCGGAGGCCATCATCGGCTCGAGCGCGGCCCACTGCTGCTGCATGTAGCCGGGGCGCACCATCGCGTAGGCGCCCCAGCCGACGCCGCGCACGTCGGTGTTGTTGAGCAGCAGGCGGTTGACCTTGACCTGGGGGATGCCCTGCCCGGCGGCGAAGCCGACCACGAGCAGGCGGCCCTGCGGGGCCAGCGCGCGCAGCGAGTCGGTGAACACGTCGCCGCCGACCACGTCGACCACCACGTCGACCCCGCGGCCGTCGGTGAGGCCCAGGACGGCGTCCTTGAACCCGTCGAGCAGCACGACGTCGTCGGCGCCGGCGGCGCGGGCGACCTCGGCCTTGGCCTCGGTGGAGACCACCGCGACCGCGCGGGCGCCCATCCCGCGCGCCACCTGGATCGTGGCCGTGCCGACGCCTCCGGCGGCGCCGTGCACCAGCACGGTCTCCCCGGCCTGCAGGCCGCCGCGCTCGGCCAGGGCGAACTGGGCGGTGAGGTAGTTCATCGGCAGCGCCGCGCCCTCGTCGAAGGACAGCGCGTCGGGCAGCACGAAGGTGGCCTCGGCGGGGTTGACCACCCGCTCGGCCGCGCCGCCCCAGCCGCCGACGCCGGCGACGCGGGTGCCGGCGGGGTAGCCCTCCGGGCCGGAGACGACGACGCCGGCGAAGTCGACGCCGAGGGTGAACGGCGGCTCCGGCTTGAGCTGGTACTCCCCCCGGCTCAGCAGCAGGTCGGGGAACGACACCCCGACGCTGTGCACGTCCACCAGCACGTCGTCGGGGCCGGGCACCGGCTCCTCGACGTCGCGGACCTGCAGGTGGGTGGGACCGGTGGTGTCGACGACCTGGACTGCGCGCATGGGTGCACCGTAGCCATCCGGGCCGGTCGCCGCGACGAACGCCCACGGTGAGGCCCACCGACCGGTTGCAGGCGACGCTGATGCACGCCACGGCGCGCTTCACGGTGCGCTACGGCGACGACCTGCGCCTGGCCGGCACCGACCTCCCTCGGCCGCGGCGGCTGCGCGCCCCCACCCGGCACGGCACGGTGGGGGTGCTCGAGCACCTCCCACCGGGCGCCACCAGCGGCGCGGGCCCCGCCCACGTTCACCTGCACGGCGGTGCCTGGCTGATGCGCCACCCCGCGATGGACGACTGGTGGTGCCGCTACCTCGCCGCCACCGCCGGGGTGCGGGTGCTCGCGGTCGACTTCCGCACCGGCCCGTACGTCGCCTACCCGGTGGCGCAGGACCAGAGCCACGACGCCGCCGCGTGGGCGGCCCGCGACGGCGCCCCGGTGTCGGTGGGCGGCTTCTCCTCCGGAGGCGGGATGGCCGCGGCGGTGTGCCTGATGGCCCGCGACACCGGGTCGTTCGCCCCACGGCTGCAGGTGCTCGGCGTCCCGGCGCTCGACCTCGCCGACGACCCGCCGTCCGGGACGGGCGCGATCAGCCCGTCGCTGCGCGCGCTGGTGCGCCGGGTGTACTTCCCCGACCCCGCCACCCGCACCGAGCCGTACGCCTCCCCGCTGCGCGCACCCGACCTGACGGGCCTGCCTCCCGCGGTCGTGCTCACCGCCGAGCGCGACACGCTGCGCCGCGACGGCGACCGGTACGCCGAGCGGCTGCGCGCGGCCGGCGTACCGGTGGTGCACGACGTGACCCCGGGCGTCGACCACTACTTCCTCACCGAGGATCCCGTGCGGGCGCGCACCACGATGGCCCTGGTGGCCGCGGCGGTGAGCGAGGCGCTGGTCAGCCGGGGGTGACGATGCGGTCGGCCTCGAAGTGCATGGGGTCGGTGTAGCTCCAGTCGCCGCCCCAGGCGAAGCCCCACTTCTTGAAGATGTCGACGACGCCGCGGTCGATCTCGCCGACGGTGCCGCGCAGGTTGCCGGGCACGTTGAAGTCGAGCGCCAGGCCGAAGGAGTGGTTGGACAGCGTCGTGCTGCCGGCGATGAAGCGCGGGTAGTAGCAGCCGCCGTACTCACCGGGGTCGATCTCGTCGGCCAGCCCGCGCTCCACGACCTCGCGCAGGGCGGCGGTGAGCTGCGGCATGATCGCCTCGTTGCACCTCACCGAGCCCAGGATCGGCACGTCGGCGGTGACGATGTGGCTGGCCTCCCACGCCGGGTCGGCGGCGATGCGCCCCCCGCCGAGCACGGTGTAGTTGAAGGTGCCGACCGCGTCGGCCACCGCACCCACGACGAACGCCGTCTGGGTGGCGTCGATGTCGAGGCCGAGGGTGGCCACGGTGTCGAGGCGCTGGATCGAGGTCTTCTCGGGCAGCAGGTCCTGCAGCGGGGCGACCACCCGGTCGGGCGCCGTGGGGCCGGTGGACACCAGCAGCGCGTTGTCGGGCCGCACCCCCAGCTCGACGCCCCACTTCTCGTTCACCACGGCGTCGACGGCGTTGGCGATCTGCGGGGCGAAGGCGCCCACGTGCACCTTCTCCGACGTCTCGGCGCTGCCGAGCTTGAGGTAGCCGTCGGCGTCGGTGGGCAGCCGCTCCTCCAGGTCGGAGGCCACCGCCACCTCGCCCGCCGCGACCCGCTCCCACACCTCCTGGGCCTCCGGGCTGGGCTGGGCGGTCCAGGAGCGGTAGCTGGCGGGGTCGACGGCGGCGACGTTCAGCACCTGGCCCTCGATGCTGGCCTGCGCCAGCGAGAGCGTCTCGACCGAGACCACGCGGTCCATCGCGTCGATGGCCTCGATCGTGGCGGGGTCGATGGTGTCCTGGGCGACCACCAGGATGTCGGCGTACTCCGGGCGCCCGTCGAACTCACCGGGCGGCTCCACCGCGAGGTCGGGGTCGAGCGCCGGCACGGCGGTGGCCCCGTCGCCGGCCGACCCGCCGGCACCGCTGTCGCCGCTCCCACCGTTCGCGCCGCCCGCACCCGTCCCGCCGGGGCTGGCGCCACCGGACGCCGCGCCGGCGGTGGCCGGCCCACCGGCGGTGGTGCCGTCGTCGGTGCCGCACGCCGCGAGCAGCAGCGCGCCGGTCAGCGCGAGCGCCGCGGCACGGGCCGGGCGTCGAAGTCGGTGCATGGTGGTCCTCCCCTGGCCCCAGCGTAGGCGGGCGGGTGTGACGCCGCGCACGATCGCCCCTCCGCCAGCCCCGTGCGCCCCGCGCCGCCGACCGGAGGCGGTCAGCCCACCGGGTCGCGCAGCACGTCGGAGCGCACGGTGACCCACGACAGCACCCCGCCGACGACCAGCAGTCCCGCGCAGGCCACCATCGCCCGGCCGAACGCGGCGTCCAGGGCGGCGGGGTCGGCGTACTGCTCGCCGCCCAGGCCGACGGCCGCCGGGAGCGCGGCGACCGCGAGCAGCGAGCCCGCCCGTGCGACCGCGTTGGAGACCCCGCTGGCCACGCCGGCGTGCTCGTCGGGGGCGGCGGCGAGCACGGTGGCGGTGAGCGGGGCCACCAGCAGGGCCAGCCCGAGGCCGAAGACGGTGATGCCGGGCAGCACGCCGACGACGTACGGCGCCTCGCCCGCGCGCAGCATCAGCAGCACCCCCGCCGCCATCACCAGCGGACCGACGGTGAGCGGCAGGCGGGGACCGGTGCGGGCGCCGAGCGCACCGCCGCGCGCGGCCAGCAGCAGCATGCACACCGTCAGCGGCAGCGAGGCCAGGCCCGCGCCCAGAGCGCCGTAGCCGCCGACGGTCTGCAGCTGCAGGGTGAGGAAGAACGACATGGCCCCGAGCGCGCCGTAGACCAGCAGCGTCATCGCGTTGGCGGCGGCGAAGGTGCGGTCGGCGAACAGGCCGGGCTCGAGCATCGGGTAGCGCTCGCGGTGCTCGACGACGACGAACACCACGCCCGCGACGAGCCCGGTGACCCCGGCCCACGGCGCGACCGCGCTGCCCCACTCGATGAGGGCGTAGGTCACCCCCGCCAGCGCCAGCGTGGCCAGCGACGCCCCGAGCCAGTCGAGGTGGGGCGCGGCGTGCGGGTCGCGGGTGTCGGGCACGGCCCGGGCCAGCCACACCGTGACCGCGGCGAGCGGCAGGTTGACCAGGAACACCAGGCGCCAGTCGGCGTAGTCGACCAGCAGGCCGCCGATGAACGGCCCGCCGGCGGCGGCGACCGCGCCCAGCCCGGTCCAGGTGCCGATGGCGGCGGCGCGGTCGGCCGGGCGCAGCGCGCCCTGGATCATCGCCAGGCTGCCGGGGGTCAGCGCCGCCGCCGCCGCGCCCTGCACCACGCGGGCGGCGATCAGCACCTCCGGCGTCGGCGCCAGCCCGCACCCGAGGCTCGCGGCGGCGAAGCCGACGGTGCCCCACACGAAGACCCGGCGGCGCCCGAACCGGTCGCCCAGCGACCCCCCGAGGAGGATCAGGCTGGCCAGGGCGAGCAGGTAGGCGTTGGTGACCCACTGCAGCTGGGCCAGGCTGGCGTCGAGGTCCTCACCGATCGTGCGCAGCGCCACGTTGACGGCCGTGCCGTCGAGCATGGTGAGCCCCGAGCCCAGGACGGCGGCGGCCACGACCCGGCGTCCGGCGGTGCTGGTGAGCTCGACACCGCCCGGCGTGGGCATGGTGGTCATGGCTCCACCCTAGGGTGGGTGCCCGTGAGCACGACCCCGTCCGCGCAGCGCCTCGTCGACCACGTGGCCCGCCTCGGGGCCGAGCACCCGCCGATCGAGCTCTCGTCGGTCGACCACACCGTGCGGCGTCCCGACGAGGTGGCCCGACGCTTCGGCGGCGTCCTCGACTACCTCGCGCGCGTGGAGCTCGAGGTGGAGCGCAACGTGCTCGAGATCGCCGCGATGCTGCCCGACCCGCCCGAGATCGACGTCGTGTTCTTCCGCGACGTGTGGCACCCCCAGGAGACCCGGCACGGCCAGGTGCTCGACGAGGTGCAGGTCCGCCTGGGTCGCCCCCCGGCCACCCCCGACCGCGACTCGGTCGGCCTCAAGCTCAAGGTGCTGGGCGCGCTGGGTCACCACGCAGGGTTCCAGGACGTGTCGCGGATGCTCTACTACCTCACCGGCATGGCCACCGAGCGCTCCGCCGTGCTGGCCTACACGCTGCTGCACGACGGCGTCGTCGAGCTCGGCGAGACCGCGCTGGCGCGCACCGTGGTGGCCCCGATCCGCCGCCAGGAGCCGGGCCACTACGCCTTCTACCGGCTCTCGGCCACCGGCCTGTGGGCCGAGCTCGCCGGCTGGCAGCGCTGGCTGGTACGGCGGATGCGGTCGCTCTCCTTCGCCCCGGTCGGCGCCAACGACGACGCGCAGAAGGCCGACTTCGGCGACGTGATGACCGCGCTCGGCATCGCCGACGACCCCGACGACTTCGCCACCCAGGTCGCGCGCGTCGAGGCCGACCTGCTCTGGGCCCACCACCAGGGCCTGACCGTGCCGCCGTACGTCGTGCGTGCGTTCCGCGAGGCCGTCGCGCTGGCGCGGGCGCGCGAGGACCGCGGCGGCTGAGCCCGCCGGCTCAGCCGCGCAGCACGCGGTCGGCCAGCCAGGCGATCGCGTCGGCCGTGGCCTCGGGGCCGGCGCTGGGCGCCATCACGTGGCTGAGCACCACCCGCACCACCATGTCGATGGCGGCGTCGAGCTGGGCCGGGGCCAGGCCCGGGCCGTACGGCGGCAGCCGCTCGCCGACCACCGCCTTGGCCGCGGCGAGCAGGGAGTCGGCGTGGGTGGTGAGCAGCGGCAGCAGCTCGGTGTCGGCGCCGTGGGTGGCCGAGACCACCGCGTGCAGCAGGGGGTTGCCCTCGGCCGTGCGGAGCACCGCGAGGGCCGAGGCGCGGATCGCGGCGCCCAGGTCGTCGGGGTGGTCGTCGAAGGCGCGGGTGACCAGGCCGAGGAAGCGGTCGAGCTCGCGCAGGATCATCGCCTCGGCCAGGCCGGGCTTGCCGCCCACCTCGTTGTAGACCGTCTGCCGGCTCACCCCGACCCGGTCGGCGACCCGGGCCATCGTCACGTGGGCCCAGCCCACCTCCGAGGTCAGCGCCACGGCACCGGCGACGACGCGGTCGCGGGTGGTGACGGCTCCGGCGGCGGACCCGTCGGGCCCGTCGCCCACGTCGTCCCCGCCCCGCGCTGCCGCCGACTCCATGCCGGGGAGTCTAGGAACCGCGCCCCGGCGTGCCCCGTCCGGGCGCCCCGCGTGCGCGGCGGACGCCGACCGGCCGCTCGGCCCCCGAGGGGTTGGGGGCCGGGCGGCCGGGGCTCAGCCCGCCTCCGCCGTGGTCAGCGGGACGAAGTCGACCTTCTCGCGCACCCCGCAGTCGGGGCAGCACCAGTCGTCGGGGATGTCGGCCCAGGCGGTGCCGGCGGCGAAGCCCTCGAGCTCGTTGCCGGACACCACCTCGTAGGTGTGCCCGCACCCGGGGCACCGCGCCGCCAGCACCTCCGCGTCGGCGACCGCGCCGGGCAGGGCCGCAGCGGCGGCCGCCGCCTCGGCCTGCTCCGCGCGGGCGGCGTCGGAGGGGTAGCGCTGCAGGTAGCGGGTGCGGGAGCGGGGGTCGATGTTGGCCCGCGTCACGTCGCCGTCCACGTGGGCCAGCACCCGGGGGTCCATCACCCGCCGCCACAGCGGCGGCACGAGGGCGAGCACGATCATCCCGGCGTACCCGGTGGGGAGCACGGGGCTCTCCTCGAAGTCGCGCAGGGTCTGGTAGCGCCGGGTGGGGTTGGCGTGGTGGTCGCTGTGGCGCTGCAGGTGGTAGAGCAGCACGTTGGTGGCGATGTTGTTGGAGTTCCAGGAGTGCGACGGGTCGACGCGCTCGTAGCGCCGGCGCTCCCCCACGCCCACCTTCTGGCGCAGCATCCCGTAGTGCTCCATGTAGTTGACGACCTCGAGCAGGGTGAAGCCGACGACCGCCTGGAGCACCAGGAAGGGCAGCACCCCCCAGCCCAGCCACGCGACGACGGCGCCGAAGAGCACCACCGACATCACCCACGCGTTGAGCACGTCGTTGCGCAGGCGGAACGGGTGCTGCTTCTTGCGGGCGTAGCGGCGGCGCTCCAGGTTCCAGGCGCTGCGCACGCCACCGACGACGGTGCGCGGCCAGAACCGGTAGAAGCTCTCCCCGAGCCGCGACGACGCGGGGTCCTCCGGGGTGGCGACCCGCACGTGGTGACCGCGGTTGTGCTCGATGTAGAAGTGGCCGTAGAAGCTCTGCGCGAGCGCGACCTTGGAGAGCCAGCGCTCGTTCTCCTCGCGCTTGTGGCCCAGCTCGTGGGCGGTGTTGATGCCGATGCCCCCGATGCAGCCCAGCGTCACGGCGAGCCCGACCCGGTCGAGCGTCGTGAGCTCGCCCGGCCCGAAGGGCGCACCCTCGGCGATGACGTAGAAGGCGCCGACGAACCCGAGGTACTGGATCGGGAGGAAGAGGTAGGTGATCCACCGGTAGTACCGGTCCTGCTCCAGGGCCTCGATGACGTCGTCGGGCGGGTTGGTGCGGTCCAGGCCCGCCACCAGGTCGATGGCCGGCACGATGCCGAGCACGACGATCGGGCCCACCCACAGGAAGACCCCCAGGCCGGTGAGGCCCCACCCGCCCATCGCCACGAACGCCAGCGACGGCACGACCAGGCCGATCAGCCACAACCGGCGCTTGCCGTCGCGCCACTGCTCGGTGGAGCCGGCCGGCACGGTGCTGTGCGGCACCTGCTCCTGCGTCGCGCCGGGGGCAGGGACGGGGCCAGGGACGGGGGTGGCGGGGGTGGCGGGGGTGGCGGTCATCGCGTCGGCCTCCAGGTGAGTGACCCCGATCACCGACCGGGTTGACAGAACCGTACGGAATGTCAACCCGTTTGACAAGAGGCACCCGTTTGTCAAGTGACCCTCCCGGGGGAGCCGCCCGCCGCGCCCGACCGGCAGGATGTGCCGGTGGACAACGACCAGCACCCCTTCGGCATCGACTTCGGCGGCACCGGCATCAAGGGGGCGCCGGTCGACCTGGCCCGCGGCGACTTCGCCGCCGACCGCGTGCGGGTACGCACCCCCCAGCCCGCCACCCCGGCCGCCGTGGCCGAGGTCTTCGGCGAGCTGCTCGCGCAGTTCGCGCCCTCCGGTGCGCCGATCGGGGTGACCGTGCCGGGCGTGGTGCGCCACGGCGTGGTGCACTCCGCCGCCAACATCGACCACGCGTGGATCGGCACCGACGCCGACGCGCTGTTCACCGCGACCACCGGCCGCGAGGTGCACGTGGTCAACGACGCCGACGCCGCCGGGCTCGCCGAGGTGCGCTACGGCGCCGCGCGCGGGCGCCGCGGCCTGGTCATCGTGACCACCCTCGGCACCGGCATCGGCTCCGCACTGGTCCACGACGGCGTGCTGGTGCCGAACGCCGAGCTGGGCCACCTCGAGATCGACGGCCACGACGCCGAGCAGCGCGCGGCCAACAGCGTCCGCGAGGCCGAGGGGCTCACGATGGCGGCGTGGGCCGAGCGGCTCACCCGCTACTACGCCACCCTCGAGAAGCTGTTCTCCCCCGACCTCATCGTCGTCGGCGGCGGCGTCAGCAAGCGCGCCGAGGAGTTCCTGCCGCTGATCGACGTCGCCACCGAGATCGTCCCCGCGCAGCTGCGCAACCGCGCCGGGGTGGTGGGCGCGGCCTGGTGGGCCTCGCTGCAGCACTGAGCCCGCGACGACGGGGTCCCGGCGCCCGCGGGGCGCCCGCCCGCCGCGCACCGCTGCCGCCGGGGCGCCACGTCGGTCATGATGGCCGCTCGGGCGTCGAGGGGAGAGCCGTGTCCGAGACCGACCAGCAGCCTGCGCCGCGTGCGCTGGCCTGCGCGCTGTGCGGCGAGCCGGCCGGCCGCGCCGCGACGTGCGGGGTGTGCGGCAGCGACCTGCCCGCCCCCGACGCGGTCGCGCCCGAGCACGCCGGCGCCGTCGAGGTGCTCGACGACCGCTCGACCGCGCCGCGACCGCCGTCCGGGACCTGGGGGGTGCTCTCGGTCGTGCTGCCGTTGACGGTGCTGCTGGTGGTGGGGCTGCTGATGGGCCAGCGCATGGTCTCCGGCGAGCGCGGCGAGGACGTCGCGGCGAGCCGCCAGACCTGCTGGGACGGCACCCAGGCCGCCGCGTGCGCCCTGCCGACCGGCGTCGAGGGGCTCGCGTGGGTCTTCCCGTCGTTCCGCCCCGGCGAGAAGCCGTGCCGCGACTTCCTGCTGCGCCACCCGGAGTTCAACCGGCCCACGATGTGGCAGTGCGACGTGGTGGTCGACGGGCTCCCGGTGCTCGTCACCTACAGCGAGGTGACCGGGCAGCGCTCCGCGCTGACCTGGTTCGACCGCCAGCACGGCCGGACCTCCCGCACCGAGGAGCCCGCCGTCGGGAGCACGCCCGAGCGCTACGTCTGGCACGACGACGCCGGGCAGTCCGGCCAGCCCGGTCGCAGCACCGTGTCGGTGCTGCTGCGCGACTTCCCGTACGCCGTGACGCTGGAGGCGGGCGCCGGCACCGACGTCGACGACGCGCTGCGACGGGTCGTCGAGGTGCGCCCCGTCGAGCAGATCAGCGTGCGCCCCGAGGCCTGAGCCTCACCCCTGGCGGGCCGGCGTCCCGTCGTCGCGTGCCGGGCCCCGGCCGCGGATGGCGTTGGCGACGGCCTTCGGCACGTCGGGGTGGAACACGGTGGGGATGATGAAGCTGGGGTTGAGCTCCTCGTCCTTGACCACCAGCGCGATGGCCTCGGCCGCACGCAGCAGCATCTCGAGGGTCACGTCGGAGGCCCGGGCGTCGAGCAGGCCGCGGAAGACGCCGGGGAAGGCCAGCACGTTGTTGATCTGGTTGGGGTAGTCCGAGCGGCCCGAGGCCACCACGGCGGCGTACTTCTCGGCCTGGGCGGGGTCGACCTCCGGGTCGGGGTTGGCCAGCGCGAAGACCACGGCGTCGTCGGCCATGTCCTTGATCCACAGCGGGTCGAGGAGGTTGGGGCCGCTGACGCCGATGAACACGTCGGCACCGGTGAGCCCGGTCTGCAGGTCGCCGCGCACCCGGCGGGGGTTGGTGACCGCGGCCAGCTCGGCCTTGGCCGGCGGCAGGGTGTCGTCGTCGGTCGAGAGGCAGCCCTCGCGGTCCCACACCACGACGTCGCCGGCGCCCGCGGCGAGCAGCAGCGTGACGATGGCGGTGCCGGCGGCACCGGCGCCCGCCACCACGATCCGCACGGCGGCGAGGTCCTTCTTCACCACGCGCAGGGCGTTGGTGAGCGCGGCCAGCACGACGATGGCGGTGCCGTGCTGGTCGTCGTGGAAGACGGGGATGTCGAGGCTGGCGCGCAGCCGGCGCTCGATCTCGAAGCAGCGGGGGGCGGCGATGTCCTCGAGGTTGATGCCGCCGAAGCCGGGGGCGATGAGCTCGACGGCGCGCACGATCTCGTCGGTGTCCTGGGTGTCGAGGCAGATCGGCCAGGCGTCGATGCCGGCGAAGCGCTTGAACAGCGCGGCCTTGCCCTCCATCACCGGCATCGCCGCGCCGGGCCCGATGTTGCCCAGGCCGAGCACGGCGGAGCCGTCGGTGACCACCGCGACGGTGTTGCCCTTCGTGGTCAGGCGCCACACGTCCTCGGGGTGCTCGTGGATCGCCATGCTGACGCGACCCACACCGGGGGTGTAGGCCATCGACAGGTCGTCGCGGTTGCGCATCGGCACCTTCGACGACACCTCGATCTTGCCGCCGATGTGCAGCAGGAACGTGCGGTCGCTGGTCTTGTAGACCTTCACGCCGTCCACCGCGTCGGCCGCGGCCTCCAGCAGCTTGGCGTGGTCGGCGTCGCCCGCGGAGCAGGTGACGTCGACGACGAGGCGCTCGTGGCTCGACTCCGCGACGTCCACCGCCATCACGATGCCGCCGGCCTGGGCGATGGCGGTGGCCACCGTCCCGACGACGCCGTGGTCGGGCGCCGTGTGCAGGCGCATGGTGATCGAGTACGACGACGTGGTGGCGGCACGGGAGGTCACAGGGGCCACCATCGACCCCCTCACGGGTTACCGGCAAGTCACCTCCGGCCGCAACGACCACAAGTGACCATCGTCACCTTTCTGCACTTTTGGGACGATAGTGCAATACTGCACTCCGTGACCGAGAGTGCAACGTTGCGTGCGGCCAAGCGCCGCCAGACCGAGCACCGGATCACCGTCTGCGCCCAGCGGCTCACCGAGGACCGCGGCCTCGACGGCTTCACCATGGACGAGCTCGCCGACGCCGCCGAGGTGTCGCGGCGCACCCTGTTCAACTACTTCCCCAGCAAGCTCGACGCCGTCCTCGGCAACATGCCGGAGGTGCCGCCCGACGCGGTGGCCACGTTCTGCGCCGGCGGTCCCCACGGTCACCTGCTCGACGACCTCGGCGAGCTGGCCGTGGTCGTGCTCAGCACCAAGGACCTCAGCCGCGAGGACGTCGAGCTCGGCCAGCGCGTCTTCCACGGCAACCCCCGGCTGGTCATCGCCGCCCACGAGCGGTTCGAGGCGTTCACCGGCGAGTTCGTCGACCTCGTCCTCGACCGGGAGGGCGCCGGGCTCGGCCGCGACAAGGCCCGGCTGCTCGTGCGGCTCCTCGTCTCGGTCTTCGACTGCACCCTCGCCGAGGGCGCCCTGCCCGCCGAGGGCGCCGACGGGACCGACGGCGTACGCCCCCTGCCCGAGCGCTCGCTCGCCGAGACGTTCCGCGAGACCCTCGCCACCGCCCGCGCCCTGATGGCGTAGCCCACCCCCGACCTCCAGCAGCCCCCCACCCGCACCACGACCAGGAGACCCCGCCATGGCCACTCTGCTCCATCGACTCGGGACGACGGCGTTCCGGCGCTGGCCGTTCTTCATCGCCGGATGGCTGACGCTGTTCGTCGTGGTGATCGGCGTCGCGGCGGGCTTCTCGAAGCCCTTCACCGACAGCTTCACGATCCCCGGCATCCCCTCGGAGAAGGCCGCCGACCTGCAGGGCGACCTGTTCCCGGGCTCGGCCGACGCCTTCGACGCCGCCGACGTCAACGTCGTGGTGCAGGCCCCCGAGGGCGCCACGCTCACCGACGGCGAGTACGCCGAGGTCGTCGACACGCTGGTCGCCGACCTCGCGGCCCTGCCGCAGATGGGCGACGACCCGATGGCCGCCAACCCCGGTCTCGGCAACCCCGTGGCGGTCGCCGCGGCGCAGGAGGAGCAGATCGTCGGTGGGGCCCGCCAGGCCGGCGGCTCGGTGGAGCAGGCGCGGGCGAACGCCGACGCGCTGTCGCCGCTCTCCGACGACGCCACCATCGGCACGATCACCTACGCCTGGGACGTGGACACCCCGGCCGACATCGAGCCGAGCACGCTCGAGGACCTCGAGTCGGTCATGGACGAGGCCCGCGACGCCGGGCTCACCGTCGAGGTCAACGGGGCGGGCTCGCAGCTGCAGTCCTTCGGCGGCGGGGCCGCCGAGCTGATCGGCATCGCCCTGGCGCTGCTGGTGCTGCTGCTGACGTTCGGCTCGCTGGTCGCCGCCGGCCTGCCCATCATCAGCGCGGTCTTCGGGGTGGGCCTCGGCCTCACCGGTGTCACCGCGATGACCGCGGTGATGGACCTCAGCTCCAGCACCACCGCGCTGAGCTCGATGATCGGCCTCGCGGTCGGCATCGACTACACCCTGTTCATCCTCGCCCGCTACCGCACCGAGCTCCACCACACCGGCGGCGACCGCAAGGAGGCGATCGGCCTGGCCGTCGGCACGGCCGGCTCCGCCGTCGTGTTCGCCGGCCTCACCGTGCTGATCGCGCTCGCGGCGCTGTCGGTGGTCGGCATCCCGTTCCTCACCGCCATGGGCCTGGCCGCCGCGGCCACCGTGTTCATCGCGGTGCTGGTGGCGCTCACCCTGCTTCCCGCGATCCTCGGCATGCTGAAGTCGAAGGCCTTCGGCGGCCAAGTGCGCAAGTACGCCCCGCGCCGCGACGACGACGGCCGGGTGCTGAACAACGGCGTGCGGTGGGCCCGCTTCGTCGGCAAGCGCCCCGTCGCGCTGACCGTGCTGGTCGTGGTCGTCCTCGGCGCCCTCGCCATCCCGCTCAAGGACCTGCACCTCGCCTTCCCCAGCGACTCCACGGCGTCCTCCGACACCACCCAGCGCAAGGCCTCCGAGCTGATGGCCGAGGCGTTCGGCCCGGGCCGCGAGGGCCCGCTGCTCACCGTGGTCGACGCCCGCGGCATCGACGACCCCGAGCAGCGGCAGGCGGCGTTCGGCGAGGTGGCCGCGTGGGCCGCCGGCCAGGACGAGGTCGCCAACGCCCAGGTGGTCGCCACCAACGCCGTGATGGACGCCGACGGCGCGGTCACCACGCCCGCCACCGGCGCGCTCGTGCAGGTCGTGCCGCAGTCCGGCCCCGACGAGGAGGCCACCAAGGACCTGCTGGAGACGCTGCGCGACGGCCAGGACGGCATCGAGGCCGAGACCGGCACCGACACCGGCATCACCGGCCTGACCGCCATCACCACCGACGTCTCCGACCAGCTCGCCGGGGCGCTGCCGATCTACCTGGCCATCGTGATCGGTCTGGCGTTCATCCTGCTGATGATCGTGTTCCGCTCGATCCTCGTGCCGCTCACCGCGACCCTCGGGTTCCTGCTGTCGGTGCTGGCCACCCTCGGCGTCACCGTCGCTGTGTTCCAGGAGGGCGCGTTCGGCCTGATGGAGGGCCAGCCGATCGTCAGCTTCATGCCGATCTTCCTGATCGGCGTGGTGTTCGGGCTGGCGATGGACTACCAGGTCTTCCTCGTCACCCGCATCCGCGAGGCCCACGTGCACGGCATGTCCACCCGCGAGGCGGTCGTCGACGGCTTCCGCAACTCCGCGCGCGTGGTCACCGCGGCGGCGTCCATCATGATCTTCGTCTTCGCCGCGTTCGTGCTCGAGGACGACGCCATCATCAAGTCGATGGGCTTCGCCCTCGCCGTGGCCATCGTGTTCGACGCGTTCGTCGTGCGGATGGTGCTGGTGCCGTCGCTGCTCTACCTGATGGGCGAGAAGGCGTGGTGGCTGCCGCGCTGGCTCGACCGGATCCTGCCGAACGTCGACGTGGAGGGCGAGAACCTGCAGCGCCCCGCTGCCGTCGGCACGGCCGGCTCGCACGCCGGGGACACGGTCGACACCGAGGACGCCGCCCACCACGGCGGCAGCCACGCCGCCCGGGGCCACCTCGCCGACGACCCCGACGCCCGCGTCTGACGCTCGCACGGGCGGGCGGGGCGGGGCGGGGCGGGGCGGAGCGGTTTCCCCGGCCGGCCGGGGAAACCGCCACTGGGTGGCTGAAATTTCGGCCACCCGGTGGCAGTTTCCGCCTCCGAGCTATTCGGACGACGGTGCCCGAACCGGCACGTCGGTGCTCCCCCAGCTCAGGCGGCCGGGCGGCCAGGGAGGCCCGCCAGGGCTCGGACCCGACGTGCCAGCTCCGTCGGAGCGTCGAGGTCGGCCCAGGTGATGCGCAGCATGCGCCATCCCGTCGCCTCGACCATGCGGTTCTCCCGGTCCTTCTCTCGGATGACGGCGTCGGCGGCGGTCTCGCCGGCACGGAGGAGCGTCGTGTACTTGACCCGCCCGTCGAACTCGGCGAGCAGCCCCAGTCCGGGCCAGGCGAAGTCCGACCACCCGATGACCTCGCCCCGGGCGTCGGCCACCGGCCACTGCAGCTCAGGGGTGGGCAGGCCCTGACGCCAGAAGTGGTAGCGGCAGCGCGTCTCACCGGGCGACCCGGCCCTCCCGTCGGCCAGGCGGAGCACGAGGTCGGTGCGCAGGCTGTGGGGCGCCCGGCGCATGCGGGCGTCGTACCGCGCGGCGGCCTCGGGGAGCGTCATCAGGCCGTCGGCCAGCAGCCGGTCCCACACCGTCAGCGCGGCCTCGACGCTTGCGACAGTGGTGAGGTCGAGGGCGGTGCGCGCCGTGGCTGTCACCGGGAGGCCGTGGCGCTCGACCACGTCGCTCCCGCCGAGCGCGCCACGGTGACGTCGCACGCCGGCCTCCCGGCGGCCTCCCACGGCGTCGGTGCGCGTGACGTGGACGTCGGCCAGGTCGAGACCCCACCACCCGTCGGTGTGGGCGACGGCCGCGCTGACGTGGGACAGCACCAGCCGCTCGTCGCCGCGGGCGACGACGGACCACGCCAACGCCCGGTGCTGCTCGGTGCGGCTGAGGCCCCGCCACCAGTCATGGTCGGCGTACGCGCCGTGGCGGATCCTGACCCAGGTGCCGTCGCGCACCATCCGACGGATGGACTTGTCGGTGTGGCCCTGCGTCAGCGCCTCGCGGCGCAGCCGCAGCTCGGGGGTCGGGAAGGAGGTCACGAGGTCGCTCATGACGAGGACCCTTCCCCGGTGCGCGCGTCACGGTGACCGCCGTCCACAGGCCCTGGGCACGACGGTCGCCCTCGGCCCGAGTCCTGCCGGCGTCCGGACGTCGGGGCGCGGCGGAAACTGCCTCATGGTGGCTGACATTTCACCCACCATGTTCCGGTTTCCCCGGCCGGCCGGGGAAACTGCCCGGGCGGCTACACCCCGAGGCGGGCGCGGAGGTTGGCCGCGAAGCGGTCGCCCATCTGGTCGATGACGCCCTTCATGGCGGTGGTGACGATGCGCGAGGAGAGCTTGGGCAGCGGGAGGTCGAGGGTGATCTCGAGGCTGGTGGAGAGGTGGGTGCCGTCGGGGACGTCGCGCAGCAGGTACCACCCGGTCACCGCGGTGCGCTCGTCGCGCCCGGCCGGCGGGTCGTGGTGGAAGTCGATGCGCTCGAGGTCGGTGAAGCTCATCTTCTCGGTGAACACCGGCGTCACCGCGATGGGCAGGACGTCGAGCCCGGTCATCTCCCAGCGCCAGTGGTCGGTGCCCTCGGGCGTGATCCGCTTGAGGAACGGCGTCATCTCGGCGAGGGCCACCGGGTCGGTGAGCACGTCCCAGACGGCCTGGCGCGAGGTGGCGACCACGCCCTCGGCGTTGGTGGCGGCGGTGAACCGGGTCATCGGGCCGCGAGCGCCTTCTCGACGTCCTTCGCGATCTTCTCCGGCTTGGTGGTCGGGGAGTAGCGCCCCACCACCTGGCCGTCGGCGCCGATCAGGAACTTGGTGAAGTTCCACTTGATCTTGCCGCCGAGCAGGCCCGACTTCTGGTCCTTCAGCCACTGGAACAGCGGGTGGGCGCCGTCGCCGTTGACCTCCACCTTGGAGAACAGCGGGAACTGCACGCCGAAGTTGCGCTCGCAGAAGCCGGCGATCTCGGCGTCGTCGCCGGGCTCCTGCCCGCCGAACTGGTCGCAGGGGAAGCCGAGCACCGAGAACCCCTGCGCGGCGTAGCGGTCGTGCAGCCCCTGGAGGCCCTGGTACTGCGGGGTGAACCCGCACTGCGAGGCCGTGTTGACGACCAGCACGACCTGGCCCTGGTAGGTGGAGAGGTCGACGTCCTGCCCGTCGATGGCGCGGGCGGAGAAGTCCTGCAAGGTGGTCATACCGTCAGTCTGCCAGCGCGGGACCAGCACCGCACGAGGGCGGCACCGGCACCAGGTCCGCCCGTGGGAGCATCGGCGCCATGAGATGGGTCCGCTCCGCGTTCGCCAACCTGCTCGCCCTGGTCGCCGTGCTGCTGCTGCCGCTGGCGCTGACGTCTGGCTGGTCGGCCACGGTCGTCGAGGACGAGGACTCCTTCGTCGACACCGCCGGTCCGCTGGCCACCGACGACGACGTGGTCACCGCGGTCACCGCCCGCCTCGCCGGCCTCGCGGTCGGCGTCGTCGACGCCCCCGCGACCCGCGCCGAGCTGGAGCGGGCGCTCGGCACCGAGGTCGGCGGCCGCGGGGTCGAGGGGGCCGTGCGCGAGGCGGTCACCACCGTGGTCCTGCGCGTGGTGGAGAGCCAGGCCTTCCCGCCGGTGTGGGAGGAGGCCGTGCGCACCTCCCACGGCCAGCTGCTGACCGCGCTGCAGGACGAGCGCGGCGCCCCGGTGCGCATCGACCTGACGCCGGTGCTGCAGGAGGTCCTCGACGCCCTCGCCGAGGCCGGGCTGCCGGCGCGCGCCGACGCCTCCGACGTCGACGCGTCCTTCGAGGTGGCCTCCGGCTCGGACGTCGAGCGCGCTCGCACCGGCTACGACGTCCTCGACGCCGCGGGGCTCGGCCTGCCGCTGGTCTGCCTGCTGCTGGCGCTGGCCGCGCTGCTGGTCAGCTCCCGGCGCACCGTGACCTTCGCGATCCTGGCCCTCGGCACCGCCGTGGCCGGCGCGGTGGTGCTGCTCGGCCTGGCCGGGGCGCGCACCCTCGCCCTCGACCGCGCCCCCAGCACCGAGGACCGCAACCTGCTGGCCGCGATGTACGACGTCGTCGTCTCCGACCTCGAGCGGCTGTCGATCGCGCTGCTGGTGCTGGGGCCGCTCGCGCTGGTGGTCGTGCTGGTGCTCAGGCGCCTCGCAGGTCGACGGCGGCCCGAGCCAGCCGGCTGACGCGGTCCCAGTCGCCCGCGGCGACGGCGTCGGCCGGGGTGAGCCAGGAGCCGCCCACGCAGCCGACGTTGGGCAGCGCGAGGTACGCCGGGGCGCTCTGCGCGGTGATTCCACCCGTGGGGCAGAACCGTGCCTGCGGCACCGGCGAGGCCACCGACTTCAGGAACGCAGCACCCCCCGAGGCCTCGGCGGGGAAGAACTTCATCTCCTGCACCCCGGCCTCGAGCACGCTCAGCACCTCCGAGACGGTGGCGGTGCCGGGCAGGAACGGCAGGTCGGTGGACAGCATCGCGTCGAGCAGCGCGGGCGTGCACCCGGGTGAGACCAGGAACCGGGCCCCCGCGGCACGGGCCGCCTCGGCCTGGGCGGGGGTCACCACCGTGCCGGCGCCGACCACGATCTCGGGCACCTCCTCGGCGATCGCGCGGATCGCGTCGAGCGCCACGGGCGTGCGCAGGGTCAGCTCGACGACCGGCAGGCCGCCGGCCACCAGCGCCCGGGCGAGCGGCACGGCGGTGGCCAGGTCGTCGACGACCACGACCGGCACCACCGGCACCAGGTCGAGCAGCGACGTCGCACCGGCCGGGGCGGTCACCGCCGTCCCGTCGGGACCGGACGGGCCGGACGTCTCGGGCGCGCCGGGACGGGACTCAGACGGGCTGGGCAAGGGGGGCCTCCTGGGCCGGGGCGTCGTACGACGGGAACACGCTGGCGCCGGCGTCGGCGGGGCCGACCGTGGCGCGGAACGCGGCGAACAGCTCGCGACCGGTGCCGGCCCACTCCTCGCCCTGCGGGGCGGCACCCGTGGCGGGGCGGGACAGCACGATGGCGGGGTCGGCGAGGTCGAGCAGGCCGCGCTCGGCGTCCACGCTGACGACGTCACCGTCGCGCACCCGCGCCAGCGGGCCGCCCAGCGCGGCCTCGGGGGTGACGTGGATGGCGGCCGGCACCTTGCCCGACGCCCCCGACATGCGGCCGTCGGTGACGATCGCGACGCGCTGGCCGCGGTCCTGGAGCACCCCGAGGGCGGGAGTGAGCTTGTGCAGCTCGGGCATGCCGTTGGCGGCCGGGCCCTGGTACCGGATCACCGCCACCAGGTCGCGCCCGTCGAGGGTGCCGGCGTCGAAGGCGGCGAGGAACTCGGCCTGGTCGTCGAACACCAGCGCCGGCGCGGTCACGACCTGGTGCCCCGGGGCGACCGCGGAGGTCTTGATGACCGCGGTGCCGAGCGGGCCGCCGAGCACCCGCAGCCCGCCGTCGGCGGAGAAGGGGTCGGCCACCGGGCGCAGCACGGCCGGGTCGAGGCTGGTGGGCGTGCCGTCCACCCAGTCGACCCCGCCGTCGGCGCGCAGCCGCGGCTCGCGGGTGTAGCGCGACAGCCCGCGCCCGGCCACGGTGAGCACGTCGTCGTGCAGCAGCCCGGCCTCGAGCAGGGTGCGCACCAGGAAGCCGATGCCGCCGGCGGCGTGGAAGTGGTTCACGTCGGCGGCGCCGTTGGGGTAGATCCGGCACAGCAGCGGCACCACGGCCGACAGCTCGGACAGGTCGCCCCAGGTCAGCGTGATGCCGGCGGCGCGGGCGATGGCCACCAGGTGCAGCGTGTGGTTGGTCGAGCCGCCGCTGGCCAGCAGCGCCACGCACGCGTTGACCACCGCCTTCTCGTCGACCACCTCACCGATCGGGGCGTGGTCGTCGGACCCGCCGGCGTCGGTGCCGTCGGTGCCGACCGGGCCGTCGGGGGCGAACGTGCCGCGGGCCAGCTCCACCGACCGCGCACCGGCGGCGTCGGTGAGGGCCTCGCGCAGCGGGGTGCCGGGGTTGACGAAGGACGAGCCGGGCAGGTGCAGCCCCAGCACCTCCATCAGCAGCTGGTTGGAGTTGGCGGTGCCGTAGAAGGTGCACGTGCCGGCCGAGTGGTACGACGCCGCCTCGGCGTCGAGCAGCTCGGCGCGGGTGGCGCGGCCCTCGGCGAAGCGCTGGCGCACCGCGGCCTTCTCCTTGTTCGGCAGCCCGGAGGTCATCGGGCCGGCCGGCACGAACACCGTCGGCAGGTGGCCGAACGACAGCGCGCCGATCAGCAGCCCCGGCACGATCTTGTCGCACACCCCGAGCATCAGCGCGCCGTCGAACATGTCGTGCGACAGCGCGATCGCGGTGGACATCGCGATCACGTCGCGGCTGTAGAGCGAGAGCTGCATGCCGGCGCGGCCCTGGGTCACGCCGTCGCACATCGCGGGCACGCCGCCGGCCACCTGCGCGATGCCGCCGGCGCCGATCACGGCCTTCTTGAGCTGGCGCGGGTAGGTCTCGAACGGCTGGTGGGCCGAGAGCATGTCGTTGTAGCTGGTCACCACCGCGAGGTTGGGCTTGGTGCCGCTGCGCAGCGCCGCCTTGTCGGCGGGGCCCGAGGCGGCGAAGCCGTGGGCCAGGTTGGCGCAGGCGAGCCGGCCGCGCGCGGGGCCGGTCTCGGCCGCGCGCTCCACCCGGGCGAGGTAGGCGGCACGGGAGGTGGCGCTGCGGGCCGCGATGCGCGCGGTCACCTCCGCCACCACGGGGTGCACGTGGGCGGGAAGGGTCGGTGTCGTCACTGGTCGGTCTCCTGCCAGGCTCGGCCGTCCCGCTCGAGGAGCATCGCGGCGGCGGTCGGTCCGGTGGTGCCGGCGGGGTAGCGGCGCGGCCGCTCCCCCAGCTCGTCCCACCGCTCGAGGATGGGCTCCACCCACGTCCAGGCCGCCTCGACCTCGTCGCGGCGCATGAAGTGGGTGGGGTTGCCGCGCACGACGTCCATCAGCAGCCGCTCGTAGGCCTCCGGCGAGCGCTGGGTGAACGTGGTGGCGTAGCTCAGGTCGAGCGAGACCGGGCGCAGGCGGATGCCGCCGGGGCCGGGCTCCTTCGCGGTGAGGTGGAGGCGCATGCCCTCGTCGGGCTGCACCAGGATGTGCAGGCGGTTGGCGGTGGTGGCGCCCTCGCTGCCCGGGAACATCGCGTGCGGCGGCTCCTTGAAGACCACCACGATCTCCGAGACGCGGCGGTCCATCCGCTTGCCGGTGCGCAGGTAGAACGGCACGCCGGCCCAGCGCCAGTTCTGCACCTCGGCCTTGAGCGCCACGAACGTCTCGGTGGTGGAGCCGGCCCGGCCCAGGTCGTCGCCGTACGACGCCACGGCCTGGCCGTCGACCAGGCCCTGGCCGTACTGCCCGCGCACGGTGTCGCGGTCGACGTCGTGGGCGGTCATCGGCTTGAGCGCCTGGAGCACCTTCAGCTTCTCGTCGCGCACGGTCTCGCGACCGACGTACGTCGGCGGCTCCATCGCGGTGAGGCACAGCAGCTGCAGCAGGTGGTTCTGCACCATGTCGCGCAGCGCGCCGGAGCCGTCGTAGTAGCCGCCGCGCTCGCCGACGCCCAGCGACTCGGCCACGGTGATCTGCACGTGGTCGACCCAGCGGGAGTTCCACAGCGGCTCGAGGAAGGTGTTGGCGAAGCGCGTGACCAGGAGGTTCTGCACGCTCTCCTTGCCCAGGTAGTGGTCGATGCGGAAGATCTGCGACTCGGCGAACACCGCGCCGACCGCGTCGTTGACCGCACGCGCCGAGGCGAGGTCGCGCCCGATCGGCTTCTCCATCACGACCCGGGAGGTCTCGTCGACCACGCCGATCTCGTCGAGGCGCGAGCAGATGGGACCGAAGAGGGCCGGGGCGACCGCGAGGTAGAACGCGCGCACCGTCTCCTCGGCCTGCGGGCGGTCCTTCAGCAGGCCGTGCAGCTGGTGCCAGTCGTCGGGCTGCTGGGCGTCGAGCACGAGGTGGTGGAGCCGGGAGACCAGGCGCTCCAGCGCGGCGTGGTAGCCGGCGGGCTCGTGGTCGGCCGGGTCGACGTACGCCGGCAGCGCCTCGCGCACGAGCTGCTGGTAGCCGTCGGTGTCGAGGTCGCTGCGGGAGACCGCGACGATGCGGAAGTCGTCGGGCAGCTGGCCCTCGAGGTCGCGGTGGAAGAGGGCGGGGAGGAGCTTGCGCAGGGCGAGGTCGCCGGTGCCTCCGAACACGGTGAAGTCGCAGTGGTCAGGCAGCGCTGCCGCTGCCGTGGTGGTCGTGTCCATACCCCTACGGTCGCAGGACTTTTGGATCGATACAAGCGGTCTTCGGCTTTTTTGAGGACAAAGTCTGTGCTTGACTCCTTTCCGTGACCGACACCACCGCGCCGTCGACGGCTCCGGGCGCCTCCTTCGGCACGCCCGACCAGGTGGCCGTGGCCGCGGCCGGCACCACCGCCGGCGGCCTGCTGCACCTCGTGCGCACCGGCCAGGCCTCCACCCGCTCCGGCCTCGGCCGCACCACCGGGCTGTCCCGCAGCGCCGTGAGCGCCCGCGTCAACGCCCTGGTCGCCGCCGGGCTGCTGCTCGAGAACGAGGGCACTGCCTCCACCGGCGGCCGCCCGCCCGGCACGCTCTCGCTGCACGTCGACGCCGCGGCTGTGGTCGGCATCGCGCTGGGCCGCTCCCGCAGCCAGATCGGCCTCTTCGACCTCGCCGGGCGCGAGGTGGTCGGCGACACCCGCGACCACGTCGTCGGCACCTCCCCCGACGCGCTGATGCCGGCCGTCGCCGAGCGTCTCGCCGGGCTGCTGGAGGGCACCACGCTGCCGGTGGCCGGCATCGGCATGAGCCTGCCCGGCACCGTCGACCCCGAGAAGGCGATGAGCGTGGACGCCCCGGTGATGGGCGGCTGGGACGGCGTCGCGCTGGCGCCGTACCTCGCCGAGGTGTGCCCCGCGCCCCTCCACCTCGCCAACGACACCGCCGCGCTGGCCCGCTCCGAGCTGTTCGGCGTCGTCCCGCCGGCCGACGCGCTGGTGGTGAAGGCCTCCACCGGGCTCGGGCTCGGCGTCGTCGCCGACGGCCGCCTGCTGGGCGACGCCCGCGGTGTCACCGGCGAGCTCGGCCACACCCGCGTGGAGGCCGCCGCCGACCTGCTGTGCCGGTGCGGGGCCACCGGCTGCCTCGAGGCCGTGGCGGGCGGCTGGGCGCTGGTCAACACCATGGTCGACGAGGGCCGCGACGTGCGCCACGTGCGCGACCTGGTGCACCTCGCCCTCGACGGCGACACCCTCGCGCGTCGGCTGCTGCGCCAGAGCGGACGCCACCTCGGTGAGGTGCTGGCCACCGCGGTCAACCTGCTGCACCCGCAGGTCGTGGTCGTCGGCGGCGACATGGGCGCCGCCTTCGACCTCTACACCGCGGGCATCCGCGAGACCGTCTACGCCCGCGCCGCCGCCTCGGTGGTGCGCGACCTGCGCTTCGCTCCCGCCACCCACGGCGAGTCGGCCGGCCTCGTCGGCTGCGCCGCCATCGCCATCGACGCCGCGCTCACCCCCGCCGCCGTCGACGCCCGCCTCCGCGCCTGACCCCCGCCGCCACGGGTCTCGACACGCTCGCTGGCGCTCGCTACTCGACCACCGAACCGGGGCCCCTCGCTGGCGCTCGACCGACCGACCGGTTCTCGGTGGTCGAGTGCCGAGGAGCGCCAGCGACGAGGTGTATCGAGACCCGGCGGGCAGGCCTCAGCCGGCGGTGACCCCGCCGAGGCGCAGCCAGGTGTCGACGACGGTGTCGGGGTTCAGCGACATCGACTCGATGCCCTGCTCGAGCAGCCAGTCGGCGAGGTCGGGGTGGTCGGAGGGCCCCTGGCCGCAGATGCCGACGTACTTGCCCTGACGCTTGCAGGCCTCGATGGCCGACGACAGCATGTGCAGCACCGCCGGGTCGCGCTCGTCGAAGCCGTCGGCCACCAGCGCGGAGTCGCGGTCGAGGCCGAGGGTCAGCTGGGTCATGTCGTTGGAGCCGATGGAGAAGCCGTCGAAGTGCTCGAGGAACGCCTCGGGGATCACCGCGTTGGACGGCACCTCGCACATCATCACGACCTTCAGGTCGTTCTCGCCGCGGCGCAGGCCGTGCTCGCCGAGCAGCTCGATCACGCCCTTGGCCTCCTTGACGGTGCGCACGAACGGGATCATCACGCGCACGTTGGTCAGCCCCATCTCGTCGCGCACGTGGCGCAGCGCCTCGCACTCCATGGCGAAGCAGTCGGCGAAGTCGGCCGAGAGGTACCGCGACGCGCCGCGGTAGCCGATCATCGGGTTCTCCTCCTCCGGCTCGTAGCGGGTGCCGCCGACGAGGTTGGCGTACTCGTTGGACTTGAAGTCGCTCATCCGCACGATCACCGGCTCGGGGGCGAAGGCCGCGGCGATCATCGAGATCCCCTCCGCGACGCGCTGCACGAAGAACTCGCGCGGCCCGGCGTACGCCGCGATCGTCTCCTCGATCTCCGCGCGCAGGTCGGCGGGCAGCGCCTCGGGGTCGGCGGCGAGCTCGAGCAGCGCCTTGGGGTGGATGCCGATCTGGCGGTTGATCACGAACTCCAGGCGCGCCAGCCCGACCCCGCGGTGGGGCAGCCGGGAGAAGGCGAAGGCCTGCTCGGGGGTGCCGACGTTCATCATGATCTTGACCGGCACGTCGGGCATCGAGTCGAGCTCGGTGCGCTCGACGGAGAAGTCGAGGACGCCCTCGTAGACCAGGCCGGTGTCGCCCTCGGCGCACGAGACGGTGACCTCGCGGCCGTCGGCGAGGTCGCGGGTGCCGCTGCCGGTGCCGACGACGGCCGGGATGCCGAGCTCGCGGGCGATGATCGCGGCGTGGCAGGTGCGCCCGCCGCGGTTGGTGACGATGGCCGAGGCGCGCTTCATGATCGGCTCCCAGTCGGGGTCGGTCATGTCGGCGACGAGCACCTCGCCCTCGTGGAACTCGTGCATGTCGTCGATCGAGCGCATCACCCGCACGGCGCCCGCGCCGATCTTCTGCCCGATGGCGCGGCCCTCCACCAGCACGTCGACGCCGCTGGTGGCGGCCTTGTCGATGCGGTAGCGCTCCAGCGCGCCGGCGCGGCGCGACTGCACGGTCTCGGGGCGCGCCTGCAGCACGTAGAGCAGCCCGTCAAGGCCGTCCTTGCCCCACTCGATGTCCATCGGGCGCCCGTAGTGCTCCTCGATGGTCAGCGCGTGGCGGGCCAGCTCCTCCACCTCGGCGTCGGTGAGGCTGAACAGCCGGGCCTGCGCGGGGTCGACGTCGACGAACTCGGTGGTGCGGCCCACCGCGGTGTCCTCGGTGTAGACCATCTTGGTGGCCTTGGCCCCGATGCCGCGCTTGAGCACCGCGGGGCGCCCGGCACGCAGGGCGGGCTTGTAGACGTAGAACTCGTCGGGGTTGACCGCGCCCTGCACGACGCCCTCGCCCAGGCCGTAGGCGGAGGTCACGAAGACGGCGTCGTCGAAGCCCGACTCGGTGTCCATGGTGAACAGCACGCCCGAGGAGCCCACGTCGGAGCGCACCATGCGCTGCACCCCGGCCGACAGGCCGACGGCGTCGTGCTCGAAGCCGTGGTGCACGCGGTAGGCGATGGCGCGGTCGTTGTAGAGCGAGGCGTAGACCTCGCGGATCGACTGCAGCACCGCGTCGATCCCGCGCACGTTGAGGAACGTCTCCTGCTGCCCGGCGAACGAGGCGTCGGGGAGGTCCTCGGCGGTGGCCGAGGAGCGCACCGCGAACGACGGCTCCTCGCCGTCGGCGCCGCGCGACTGCTCGACCAGCACGTCGTAGGCCGCGCGCACGTCGGCCTCGAGGTCGGGCGGGAACGGCTGGCCGACGACCTCCTCGCGGATGGTGCGGCCCACCTCGGCGAGGCGGCGCACGTCGTCGGTGTCGAGGTCGGCCAGCAGCCCGCTGATCCGCTCGGTCAGGCCGCCGGAGCCGTCGACGTCGGTGGCGATGAAGCGGTGGAAGGCCTCGGCGGTGGTGGCGAACCCGTCGGGCACGCGCACCCCGAGGTCGGTGAGGTGGGAGACCATCTCGCCCAGCGAGGCGTTCTTGCCGCCCACCTGCTCGAGGTCGCCGAGGCCCAGCTCGGAGAACCACCGGACGTTCGAGTGGGGGGTCTGCTCGCTCACGGGATGCCTCTTCCTGGTGGGGTGACCGGACGCGGGGGTGTGGGGGTGCGGCGGCTGGTCGGTCGACCGCCGCGCCTGAGGGTCTGGATGATCAGCGCCGAGATCTCCTCCACGGACTTGGCCGAGGAGTCGACCACCGGCACGCGGTGGGCGGCGAAGAGCTCGGTGGCGCGACGCAGCTCCCAGCGGCACTGCGCCGTGCTGGCGTACGTCGAGCCGGGCCGGCGCTCGTTGCGCACCCGGCTGAGCCGGTCGACGGTGGTGGTGATGCCGAAGCAGCGCTCGCGGAAGTCGCGCACCGGGCGCGGCAGCTCGTCGGACTCGAGGTCCTCGTCGACCAGCGGGTAGTTGGCGACGAAGAAGCCGTGCTGCAGCGCGAGGTACATGCTCGTCGGTGTCTTGCCGCAGCGCGACGGCGCCAGCAGGATCACGTCGGCCTTCTCGAGCGCGCGCAGGCTCTGCCCGTCGTCGTGCTCGATGGTGAACTCCACCGCCGCCATCCGGGTGTTGTAGCGCTTGATGTCGCCCACGCCGTGCAGTCGCAGCGGCGCCCGCACCCCCTGCTGGCCGAGGATGGCCTCGACCTTGGTCATGTGCATGTCGAAGAAGTCGATCAGCGGCGCGCGGGTGCGGGCCAGCGCGAGGCGCACCTCGTCGACCGCGGCGGTGGTGAACGCCAGCGGCGTCACGGGGCCGTCCATCGCCTCGTCGAGGATCTCCACGACCGCCCGGGCGTCGTCGACGGTGGAGATGAACGGGATCAGCGTGCGCTCGAAGTGCCGGTCGGGGAACTGCAGCAGCAGGGCGTTGCCCATGGTCTCCGCGCTGATGCCGGTGCTGTCGGAGAGGAAGAAGACGGGCACGACCTCCGCAGGGTCGACCTCGGGGTCGACCTCGGTCTCGGGGTCGGGCTCGGGGCCGGCCGGCGGGTCGTCGGACTGCGACACGATGCCTCCGGTGGTCGGGATCCCCGGAGGCTACCGCGCGGGTCCCCCGGTGCGCCCGGGGCTCAGCCCGCGGACGCCCCTCCCCAGCCGCTCCCTGCGCCGGCCTGCAACGGCCCCGCACCGGCCGCTACCCCGCTCCTGCTACACCTGGGCCCATGACCACGACCACCGCACTCGGCGGCACCCCCTGCTCCCTGGTCGGCGACCTGCCCGCCGTCGGCACCATCGCCCCGGAGGTGGCCCTGGTCGGCGCCGACCTCGCCGACGTCACCCGCACCCCGGGCCTGCGCACCGTGCTCAACATCTTCCCCAGCGTCGACACCGGCGTCTGCGCCGCCGGCGTGCGCGGGTTCAACGCCCGCGCCGCCGACCTGGTCGACACCGAGGTCGTCTGCGTCTCGCTCGACCTGCCGTTCGCGCTGGCCCGCTTCTGCGGCGCCGAGGGCATCACCGACGTCGTCGCGGCCTCGGCGTTCCGCTCCACCTTCGGCGACGACTACGGCGTGCGCCTGGTCGACGGCGGCTTCGCCGGGCTGCTGGCCCGGGCCGTGGTCGTGCTCGACGTCGACGGCACCGTGCTGCACTCCCAGCTCGTGCCGGAGATCGGCGAGGAGCCCGACTACGACGCCGCGCTGGCCCCGCTGGCCTGACCCGGCCCGTACGCCTGCGCCGCCCGGCGGCGCCGCTCGGCGGCCACCATCGCCACCGCCCCGAGCGCCGGGCCGAGTGCCAGCACCACCAGGGCCGCGCGCCACGACGCCGCCTCCACCAGCGCCGGCACCAGCCACAGCGTCACCGTGGTGGTGAGGTAGCCCGCCGCCAGCTGCACCGACAGCGCCCCGCCGACGCTGCCGGGCGGCGCGTGCTCGGTGACCATCGCGGAGAACTGCGCCGAGTCGGCGACCACCCAGAAGCCCCAGCAGCAGCACAGCGCGACCACCACCGCGAGCGGGGCGACGTCGTGCGTCGCGGCCAGGGCCAGCGCCGAGCCGCCGGAGCAGACCAGGCTCAGCAGCGCCGAGCGCGGGCGTCCCCACCGGTCGGCCAGCAGCCCGCCCACCAGGCAGCCCGCGGCGCCCACGCCGATGCTGGCGAAGGCCAGCACGGCGGCCAGGGTGGCGGCGTCGGGGCGGGCGGCGACCTGGGGCAGCGCCGCCAGGAACACCCCGATCCCGGCCCACATCGCGTAGAGCTCCCACATGTGGCCGACGTAGCCGAGGTCGGCGAGCAGCACGTCGCGCCGGCGCAGCGCGCGGAAGCCCGCGGCCAGGCTCACCGCGCCGCGGGGGAACGGGTGGGGTCCCTCGCCGCGCACCACCAGCAGGAGCAGCCCGCCCGCCGCGGCAAGCACGCTGGTCACCGTCACGACCAGGCGCCAGTCGGGGCCGGCGCCGGGGTACGACGTGCCGCCGAGCGCGCCCACGAGGTGGGGCAGTGCCGAGCCGAGCGTCAGCGCGCCGACCATCAGCCCGAGGGCGGTGCCGCGCCCGCGGCCGAACCACGACGACACCTCCTTGAGCGCCACCGGGTAGAACAGCGCCAGGGCGACCCCGGTGAGGGCGCGCAGCGCCACCGCGGCCGCGGGCCCGTCGGCCAGCAGCAGGCCGGCGTTGGCGGCGGCGGCCCCGCAGGCGCCCAGGAGCATGAGCCGGCGGGCCGGCACCGCGTCGGCCAGGCCCAGCACGGCCGAGCCGACCGCGCCCACCACGAAGCCGAGCTGCACCGCCACGGTGAGCAGTGCGGTGCCGTCGAGCGCCCACTGGTCCTGCAGCTGGCGCGCCACGACCGTGGCGGAGAACCACACGCTCATCGTCAGCAGCGTGCTGGCGGCCACCACGGCCAGGGCGGTGGTGGGCCGGCTCGGGCGCGCGCCGGCGGCGCTCACCGGCGCCTCACCCGCGCCCGGCGCTCAGGCGCGCGCCGGCGGCGACGCGTCGGGCGCACCCGGCTCGTCGGTGTGGGCCTGCTCGCGCACGTCGTCGGGGTCCACCTCGCCGCGGCGCAGCTCGTCGGCGTGCCGGTCGAGCTCGGCCCGCTCGGCGTCGGTGCGCTCGGCGATCACGGTGTCGGAGCCGGGGTGCGGCATCGGGCCGTCGCCGGTGCGGGCCGTGAGCACCTCGTCGAGGTAGCGCAGCACGACGGCCACCACGGCCACCACCGGCACCGAGAGGAACGCACCGGCCACGCCGAAGAGGGTGGAGCCGAGCACGATCGCCAGCAGCACGACGCCGGCGTGCAGGCGCAGGCTCTTGCCCTGCAGCCACGGCAGCAGCACGTTGCCCTCGAGCTGCTGCACGGCGAGCACGATGGCCAGCACGATCAGCGCCGAGACCCAGCCCTCGGCCACCAGCGCCACCAGCACCGCCACCGCGCCGATGGTCACCGCACCGACGATCGGGGCGAAGGCCGCGACGAAGGTGAGCACCGCGAGCGGGCCGGCCAGCGGCACGCCGACGATCACCAGGCCCAGGCCGATCAGCACCGCGTCGATGAGGCCGACCAGGGCCTGGGTGCGGATGAACGTGCCGAGCGTCGACCACGCCCGGCGCAGCACCTCGGCGAAGTGGACGCCGACGCCGCGGCCCGAGACGTGGGTCAGCCACGGCAGGAAGCGGTGGCCGTCCTTGATGAAGAAGAAGGTGAGCACCAGCGTGAGCAGCAGGTTGATCAGCGCGCCGCCGACCGCGCTCACGCCGACCAGCACGCCGGAGGCGATCGCGCTGGCGCTGGCCTGAAGCCGGTCCTGGGCCGCGGCGACGCCGTCGTCGATCTGCTCGGAGGTGACCGGGAGGCTGCTGTCGAGCAGCGTGTCCTGGAGCCGCGAGAGGCCCTGGGAGGCGCTGTCGGCGATGTCGACGACCTGGTCGCCCACCGAGGGGGCGATCAGGCCCACCACCAGGGCGACCGCGGCGAGGGCGCCGAGGATGACCAGGGCGGCCGCCAGCGCACCGGGCATCCGGGTGCGGCGCTGCAGCGCGTGGGCGCCCGGGGCGAGCACGGTGGTGACGATCAGGGCGAGCACGATCGGCAGCAGGATGCTCCACAGGTACTGCACGAGCTCGCCGAGCACGTAGGCCCCGACCGCGATCACCAGCCAGCGCAGCGTCCAGCGCGACAGCCAGTGCACGCCGCGACCGATCTCCTGCTCCCGCGTCGCGGGGCGCGCGTCGTCGATGCGGTGGTCGCGCGTGGTGTCGAAGGGGGTCACGGGGCGCATCCTCCCAGCGCAGCCCCCCTCGCTCCTACACCGCGAGGGGGGAGCGGTCGCCCGCGGTCCCGCCGGCCCCGCCTGCCTGCGCCGGGCCGACCCGGGCCGGCCACCAGAAGCGGTCACCGAGCTGCACGGCCAGGGCCGGGACCAGCACGGTGCGCACCAGCAGCGTGTCGAGCAGGACGCCGACGCAGATGATCGTGCCGAGCTGGGCCAGCACCACCAGCGGCAGCACGCCCAGCACCGCGAACACCGCGGCCAGCAGGATGCCCGCGCTGGTGATCACCCCGCCGGTGGCGGTCAGGGCGCGCAGCATCCCGGCCCGGGCGCCGTGGACGACGGCCTCCTCGCGGGCCCGGGTGACCAGGAAGATGTTGTAGTCGACGCCCAGCGCCACCAGGAAGAGGAACGCCAGCAGCGGGACGCCGCTGTCGAGGGCGTCGAAGCCCAGCACGCCGGTGAACAGCCACCACGACGCGCCGAGGCTGGCGGCGTACGTCGCCACCACCGTCGCGACCAGCAGCAACGGGGCCACCACGGAGCGCAGCAGCACCACGAGGGCGCCGAGCACCAGCGCGAGGATGAGCGGCAGGATCACCAGGCGGTCGCGGGCGGCGCCCTCCCCGGCGTCCAGGGCCTCGGCCTCGCTGCCCGTCACGTGGGTGTCGGGGAGGTCGGCGAGCCCGGCGCGCAGGTCCTCCACCGCGGTGCGGGCGGCGTCGCTGCCGGGGGACGCGTCGAGCACGGCGTCGACCTGGGTGATGCCCTCGGCGCTCTCGGTGACCCGGGCCGAGGCCACCCCGGGGCTGTCCTCGACGAGGGCCAGCACCTCCTGCGCGGGCGCCCGGGTGAGCACCTGGGTGGGGTCGGAGACCCCGGCGGGGAACGACTCGCCCAGACGATCGGCGGCGGCGATGGCCTCCGGCTCGTCGAGGAACTGGTCGGCGGGGTCGAGGCCGGTGTCGATGCGCAGCACGCCGAGCGCGAGCACGGCCAGCACCGCGAGGGTGCCCACCACGAACGCCGTCGGTCGCCGCGCCACCCGCGCACCGACGCGGTGCCACAGCGAGTCGGTGTCGGCGAGGGCGGGCTGGCCGACCCGCGGCACCCGTGGCCAGAACACCCAGCGCCCGAGGCACACCAGCGCTGCCGGCAGCACCACCAGCGCCGCCGTCGCCGCGACCACGACCCCGATCGCGCAGGCCAGGCCCAGGCCGCGGGTGGTCGGCACCAGCGAGAGCAGCAGGGTGAGCAGGCCCAGCACCACGGTGACCGAGCTCGACAGCACCGCCTCGGCCGTGCGCCGCAGCGCCGTGGCCATCGCGACGTGGCGCGACTCCTCGTGGCGCAGCTCGTCGCGGTAGCGGGAGATCAGCAGCAGGGCGTAGTCGGTGCCGGCGCCGAAGACCAGCACCGACAGGATGCCGATGGTCGACTCGTCCCACGCCACGCCCAGGCCGGCCATCACCTGCGTGGAGACCACGGCGGCGAGCCGGTCGGCCACCGCCACCACGGTCAGCGGCACGACCCACAGCACCGGGCTGCGGTAGGTGAGGATCAGCAGCACGGCGACCACGGCGGCGGTGGCGCCGAGCAGGCGCAGGTCGGCGCCGTCGAAGACCGCGGCGAGGTCGGCCTGGGTCGCCGCCGGCCCGGTCACCTGCGCGCTCACGCCGTCGGGCACGGCCTCGGCGAGACGCTCGCGCAGGGCGGTGACGGCGTCGGCGGTCGCGGTCGCCGAGCCGGCCCGCACCGGCACCACCACGAGCGCGGCGGTGCCGTCCTCGGCCAGGGTGACCGGCCCGTCGGGACCGGAGCCCACCCCGCCGACGTCCTCGGCCAGGGTCGCCAGCTCGCGCGCGGTGGGCGGGGTGAACGACCCCTCGTCGGCACTCAGCAGCACCACGGCGGCGCTGGACTCCTCGGCGGGCAGCGCGTCGCGCAGCTCGGTGCCGAGCGTGCTGTCCAGCCCGGCGGGGACCGCGTCGGTGCTCCTGGTGTCGCGCTCGCCCTCCCCCACCAGGAAGATGGCCAGCACCGCGAGCAGCAGGGGCACCAGGGCCACGACCGCAGCGGTGCGGCGTCCGGTGACCGTGGTGACGAGGCGGTCGCGCATGAGGTGCTCCTGGGATCGACGTACGATGTAGTTCACAACCTTAGTCGCTAAGTTGGTGAAAGAAAATGCCGGAGCCCGCCGGCCCTCCCGAGGGACCCGTCTCCTCCTACCTCCTGCGGGAGGTCGTCGGTGCCGCGCTGCGCCTGCGCCACGAGCTGGCCCGCCGCACCCGCGTCAGCGACTCCGAGCTCACCGCGCTGGAGCACGTCGTGCGCGAGCCGTTGGGGCCCGCCGAGCTCGCCCGCCTGCTGGAGGTCAGCACCGCCGCGTCCACCGGCATCGTCGACCGGCTCGAGGCCAAGGGGTACGTGCAGCGCAGCCCCCACGCCGCCGACCGGCGCCGCACCGTGGTGACCCCCACCGACTCCGGGCGCGCCGAGCTGCTCGGCCACCTGATGCCGATGTTCGAGGGGCTCCGGGCGCTCGACGCCGACCTCGACGACACCGAGCGGGCCGCGGTGGAGCGCTACCTGCGCGGGGCTGCGGCCGCCCTCGACGCCGCCACCACCTCCCACCCCGACCGCTGACGCCCTCCCCCACGGCCCGTCGGGAACGGCCGCACCAGAGTGGGTGACACGTCTGTTGCCAGGGGGTCCGCGGGGCAGCATGCTGACGCGGTGAGAAAGCAAAGGCCCCGCGCCCGGTCCACCCGTTCACCCCTCGTCACCGGCCTGCTCGCGGCCGCCCTCGCCGTCGGCCTCTCCGCCGCCGCCGTGCCCACCGCCCTGTCCACCGCTACCGCCGCCCCGGCGTCCCCCGCCGCCGCGACCTCGGCAGCCACGGCACCCGCCGCCGAGCGCGCCGTGCCGCGCGCCGACTTCCGCCGCTGCGGCAACGGCTACCGCTGCGCCACGGTGGAGGCCCCCCTCGACTACGACCGTCCCGGCGGCGCCACCGTCGACCTCGCCGTGCTGAAGGTGCCGGCGCGCGACCCCGAGCGCCGCATCGGCACCCTGTTCGTCAACCCCGGCGGCCCCGGCGGGTCGGCCACCGACTTCGCCACCTACGCCGGCCAGTTCCTCGGCCCGCGGGTCAGCAACCGGTTCGACGTCGTCGGCATCGACCCGCGCGGCGTCGGTGGCACCGGCGAGCTGATCTGCCGCGGCAACGGCGACGCCGCCTACCCGCGCACCGCCTACCCCCGCACCGCCTCGCAGATCGAGGCCTGGCTCGACTTCGACGCCCAGGAGCGGCGCCTGTGCGGCGACCGCCGCATCGTCGACCACATGACCACCGCCGACGTCGCCCGCGACATGGACCTGGTGCGCCGCGCGATGCGCGAGGACACCGTCAGCTACTTCGGTGCGTCGTACGGCAGCGTGCTCGGCGCCACCTACGCCTCGATGTTCCCCGACACCATGCGGGCCTTCGTCGTCGACGGCGTCCTCGACCCGGTGGAGTGGACCGCCGGGCGCGACGGCACCGGCACCACCGTGCCGGTCACCACCCGCATCCGCAGCGGCGAGGGCACCCGGGAGGCGCTCGAGGCCGGCCTGGCCGCCTGCGACGCCGCCGGGCCCGACGCCTGCCGCCTCGCCGGCCGCTCGCAGTCGGCGATCGAGCGCTACGACGCCGTCGCCGACCGGCTGAAGAACGACACCCGCACGGCCCGCGCGATCGGGGTCCGCTACGACGACCTGATCTACACCACCGTGGGTGTCCTCTACTCGGGCGACGTGCGCTTCATCGCCCGGCTGACCCGCCAGGCCGAGCGCGCGATCGCCGCCCACGACGCCGACGCCCGCGTGGTCGGCGGCGCCGGCCGGCTGCAGGCCGCGCTCCGCGACGCCGAGGAGGCGGCCGAGGCCGCGCCGTTCCCCGGCCCGTACGCCCGCACCAGCATCAGCGGCTCGTTCCACGGCGTGCTGTGCTCCGACAGCACCAACCCGTCGTCCATCGACGCCTGGCCCGCCGCGGCCGCCGCGTCGGACGCCGCCGACGCGAAGCACTTCGGGCCCTACTGGACCTGGGCGTCGTCGGCCTGCCTCGGGTGGCCCGGGTCGTCGGCCGACGCCTTCCAGGGTCCGTTCACCACCCCCGACCCCGGCAAGGTGCTGATCGTCAACAACCGCTACGACCCCGCCACCCCGCTGTCGGGCGCCCTCGCCCTGCAGCGTGAGTTCGCCGGATCCCGCCTCGTGCTGGCCGAGGACTACGGCCACGTCGCCACCGGCACCAGCCAGTGCGCGACCGCCCTGGTGTCGCGGTACCTGCTCACCGCCCAGCCGCTCGCGGCCGACGTCGTGTGCCCGAGCGAGCGGCCGCCCTTCCGCGGCTGAGCACCGCCCGGACACGGGCGCCTCGCCCCACCCCGACGCGGACCCCGAGAATTTTCTGCACGAACGAGGTTTGCCGGCCCGGCCTGCCGGGCAAGGAGGATGCAGGCACCCGAGCAATGCGCTCCCCGCCCCCGCCCCAGGTCGACGACCAGGGTCGGGGGCGGGTCGCATTTGCGGCCGTTGCGACTCCACCGTCCGCGTGACGCACCCACCCGGACCCCGGCGAGGCCGGACGTCATCCGAAACGTGGGTGCGACCCCACCGTCCGCACGACGCCCGCCCCGACCCCGGGGCGCGAGCCGAACGGCCGGGAACGACGAGACCCGCAGGCCGGGGGCCTGCGGGTCTCGGTGCCGCTCGGTGCGCGAGGGGGGAGTTGAACCCCCACGTCCTTTCGGACACACGGACCTGAACCGTGCGCGTCTGCCTATTCCGCCACTCGCGCGAGAAGCATGAGGACCGTATCCCAGCCCCCGGGTCTTCCCCAAACCGTCACCGACCCCCCGGCGGAGGTGAAGGCCCCACGAGCGCGGTCCCGTTACGATCGCTGCCAACCCGGGCCGACACCGGGTCGGTCCGCCTGCCGTGGCGCAGGTGCCGGTCGACGACGACGGAAGGGAGGCGACACCGTGGGTGGCCTGCAGAAGTTCGAGCAGCGGCTCGAGAACGCTATCTCCGGCGCCTTCGCCCGCGCCTTCCGCTCGGCGGTGCAGCCCGTCGAGATCGCCGCCGCGCTGCAGCGCGAGTGCGACAACAACGCCCAGATCCTCTCGCGCCAGCGCCGGCTGGTGCCGAACGCCTTCCACGTCGAGCTGTCGATCACCGACCTCGACCGGCTCGCGCCGTACGACTCGGCCCTCGCCGACGACCTGACCCGCCAGCTGCAGGAGCACGCCGACGCCCAGGGGTACGCGTTCCCGGGGCCGATCGTCATCGAGTTCGAGGAGGCCGGCGACCTCAGCACCGGCCGCTTCCGCATCCGCAGCCGAGCCCAGGCCCGCGTCACGGGCAACGCCACGCACACCCAGGTGAGCCGGGCGCGCGCGCTGCTGGAGGTCAACGGCACCCGCCAGCCGCTGTCGCCCCCCGGTGTCGTGGTGGGCCGCGGCAACGAGGCCGACCTGCGCATCAACGACCCCGGCGTGAGCCGCCGCCACATCGAGTTCCGCGTCGCCACCCGCACCACCGGCACCGACGAGGGCGTGCACATCGAGGTGCACGACCTGGGCTCGACCAACGGCATGCTCGTCAACGGCCAGAAGATGACCCGCTCGATCGCCGACGACGGCACCGAGGTGAAGATCGGGAACACCACGCTGACGGTGCGGATCGTCGAGGAGCGCGTCGATGTCTGAGCTCACCCTGCTGCTGATCCGCATCGCCTACCTGGCGATCCTGTGGATCTTCGTCCTCTCCGCGATCTCGGTGATCCGCTCCGACATGTTCGGCGCACGGGTGCCCGAGGCCGCCCGCGGGGCCGCCCCGCGCACGGCCAAGGAGAAGAAGGCCAAGCCGGTCAAGCCGCGCCGCGGCTCCCCCAGCCACGTGCTGGTCGTCGAGGGCTCCAGCGCCGGCGAGCGCGCCGAGCTCGAGGCGGCCCCGATCCTCATCGGCCGCGGCAGCGACGCCGCCATCCGCCTCGAGGACGACTACGTCTCCACCCGGCACGCCCGCATCGCCGCCTCCGGCGACCAGTGGTTCGTCGAGGACCTCGGCTCCACCAACGGCACCTACATCGGCGCGGCCCGCATCACGCAGCCCACCACGATCACGCTCGGCACCCAGGTGCGCATCGGCAAGACGATCCTGGAGCTGCGCAAGTGACCTTGCGACTGGACTACTCAGCGATCTCCGACGTCGGTCGGGTGCGCAAGGACAACCAGGACTCGGGGTACGCCGGCCCGTGGCTGCTCACCGTCTGCGACGGCGTGGGCGGCGCGGCCCGCGGCGACATCGCCAGCAGCACCGCCGTGCAGCAGCTGCGCCGTCTCGACGACGCGCCTCCCGGCGAGGTCTCGCCCGAGGACCTGGTCGGCCAGGTGGCCGGCGCGCTGCACCGCGCCCACGACCGCATCGGCGAGCTCGTCGACGAGGAGCCCGCGCTCAACGGCACCAGCACGACCGCCACCGTGCTGCTCTTCGACGGCTCGCGGGTGGCGGTGGGCCACGTCGGCGACAGCCGGGCCTACCTCTACCGCTCCGGGGAGCTGAGCCAGCTCACCACCGACCACACGTTCGTGCAGAGCCTCATCGACGAGGGCCGCATCACCGAGGCCGAGGCGCGGGTGCACCCCCACCGCAACGTCATCCTCAAGGCGCTCGACGGCGTGCACGAGGCGGAGCCCGACCTGTTCCTCATCGAGCTGCAGGCCGGCGACCGGGTGTTCCTGTGCAGCGACGGCGCCTGCGGCGTGCTCGACGACACCCGCCTGGCCGACATCCTCTCCTCCGGCACCCCCGACTTCGCCGCCGTCGAGCTGGTGCGCGCCAGCCTGGAGGCCGGCAGCTCCGACAACGTCACCTGCCTGGTCGCCGACGTCCTCGACGACGACGGCGCGGCCCGGCGCGCCACCGAGCTGGCCGAGCTCGAGCCGCTGCTGGTGGGCGCGGCCGCCGAGCTGCGCCGCCGGGTGCCGCGCGGCACCCGCAGCCCGGCGCTGTTCCGCGGCCACCGCTCCGGTGACACCGGCGAGCTCGACCCGGTGCCGGGCGACATCCCCGACGGCCTGCCCCCCGGCGCCCACGCCATCCCGTCCGACCCCGTCGACCCCGAGGTCGCCCGCTACGCCCTGCGCCCGCCGAGCCGCTTCGGCTGGCTGCGCTGGCTGATGCTCGCCCTGGTGGTGGCCGGCCTGGTGTGGGTGGCCGCGGCCGCCGCGTGGTCGTGGAGCCAGCAGCAGTACTTCGTCAGCGAGGACGACGGCGTCGTCTACGTCTACCGCGGGGTCAACACCGAGCTGCCCGGGGTCTCGCTCAACGAGCCGTACGAGCGCACCAACGTCGACCTCGAGCGGCTCACCGCGCTGCAGGCCGACGACGTGCGCGCCGGCATGAGCTCCGACAGCCTCGACGGCGCCCGCCGCATCGTGGAGAACCTGGTGGCGGCGATGGAGCCGGTCGAGACCGGCACGACCACGTCGGCGGGGGCCCGCTGATGGCCCGGGCGAGCCGCGCCGCGGCGACGGCCCCCGGGTCCACCGGCAACAACCCGATCATGGGCTTCGTGCACCGGCGCCGCCGTGGCGCCGAGCTCTTCCTGCTCGTGCTGGCGCTCATGGTCGGCGTCGGCGCCTACGCCGCGGTCGGGATCGGCGTCGAGGGCCGGGTGCCGGCCGACGTCGTCGGCTACGGCGGCTGGCTCACCGCGCTGGTGGTGGCCGCCCACGTCGTCGTCCGCCTCGTCGCGCCGTACGCCGACCCGGTGCTGCTGCCCGTGGTGGCCGCGCTCAACGGGCTGGGCCTGGCCTTCATCCACCGCGTCGACCTCGCCGACGACGGCTCCCTGGCGCGGGCCCAGCTCACCTGGATGACCCTCGGCGTGGTGCTCTTCATGATCACCCTGCTGGTGCTGCGCGACCACCGCGTGCTGACCCGGTTCACCTACACCGCCGGCCTGGCGGCGATCGTCCTGCTGCTGCTGCCGATGATGCCGGTGATCGGCAACGAGATCCGCGGCGCGAAGATCTGGATCGCGGTCGGGCCGTTCAGCTTCCAGCCCGGCGAGGTCGCCAAGGTGCTGCTCGTCATCGCCTTCGCCGGCTACCTCGTGCTCCACCGCGACGCGCTGGCGCTGGCCGGTCGCCGCGTGCTGTTCGTCGACCTGCCCCGCGGGCGCGACCTGGGGCCGATCCTCGGCATGTGGCTGGTCAGCCTCGGGATCCTGGTGCTCCAGAAGGACCTCGGCTCCAGCCTGCTGTTCTTCGGCCTCTTCCTGGTGATGCTCTACGTCGCCACCGAGCGGCCCGGCTGGCTGGTCGTCGGCGCTGCGCTGTTCCTCGCCGGGGCGTTCACCGCGTGGCGGATCTTCAGCCACGTGCAGACCCGGGTCAACGTGTGGCTCGACCCGTTCGCCTACTACGGCGAGGGCACCAACGAGACCGCCTTCCAGCCCGTCGAGGCGACGTTCGGCATGGCGTGGGGCGGCCTGCTGGGCCGCGGCTTCGGCGGCGGCGACCCCACCCGGGTGCCGTTCGTGGAGTCCGACTTCATCATCGCCGGGCTCGGCGAGGAGCTCGGCCTGACCGGCGTCCTGGCCGTGCTGCTGCTCTACGGCCTCATCGTGGAGCGCGCCCTGCGGGCGGCGATCATCTCCCGCGACGGCTTCGGCAAGCTGCTGGCCACCGGCCTGGGCAGCGTCTTCGCGCTGCAGGTCTTCGTGGTGGTCGGCGGGGTCACCGGGCTGATCCCGCTCACCGGCCTGACCACGCCGTTCCTGTCGCAGGGCGGCTCGTCGCTGGTGGCCAACTGGGTGATCATCGCGCTGCTGCTGCGGGTCTCCGACCTGGCCCGCCGTCCCGTGCCCGACCTCGCCGCCGAGGAGGAGGAGGCCGAGGAGTCGACGCAGGTGATCAGGCTCTGACGATGGCGCTGACGTCCCCCGGGTCCCCCACGACCTGCACCCCACCCCTGGCGAAGGAGGCAGCACGATGAACAAGCCCATCCGCACGATCTCCGTCGGCATCCTGCTGCTGTTCGTGGCGCTCATGCTCAACGTCACCTACCTGCAGTACTGGCGCGCCGACAGCCTCGACAGCAACCCGCAGAACCGGCGGGCGGTCGACGCGACCTTCTCCCGCGAGCGCGGCGCGATCGTCGTCGGCCGCGACGCGGTGGCCGAGAGCAAGCCCGTCGACGACCGCTACGACTACCAGCGCACCTACAGCACCCCGCTGCTGTACGCCCACGCCACCGGCTGGTTCAACTACTACAACGCCCAGTCGAGCGACTGCACGACCTGCCAGCAGTGGATCGAGCAGACCCAGAACGACATCCTCTCCGGCGACGACGACCGCCTCTTCGTGACCCGGCTGGTCGACCTGCTCAGCAACCAGGGCCAGACCGGCGGCAACGTCGAGCTGACCCTCGACCCCGAGGCCCAGCGGGCGGCGTACGACGGCCTGCTCGACGTCGTCGGCCCCGACGGCCAGGGCTCCGTGGTGGCGATCGAGCCCCGCACCGGCAAGATCCTGGCGATGGTCTCGCTGCCCAGCTTCGACCCCAACCGGCTGGCCTCGCACGACCTGACGGAGGTCAACGACGCCTACGACGCCCTCGAGGCCGACGAGGACGAGCCGCTGACCAACCGCGCCATCCAGACCACGCTGCCGCCCGGGTCGACGTTCAAGCTCGTCACCGCTGCGGCCGCGATCGAGAGCGGGCGCTACGCCGCGGAGGACCAGGTGCCGGGCGGTGCGACCTACCAGCTGCCGCTGACCTCCGGCGACAGCGGACTGGTGGACAACGAGGGCCGTGACTGCGGCACCGACCTGATCCCGTTCACCCAGGCCATGGAGCAGTCGTGCAACACGACCTTCGCCCGCCTCGCGGTCGAGGTCGGGGCCGACGCCATGCGCGACCAGGCCGAGGCGTTCGGCTTCAACCAGGACTACCTCGAGGACCTGCAGCCCCAGGCGACGTCGGTGTTCCCCGAGGACATGAACGAGCCGGAGACCGGCCAGAGCGGCATCGGCCAGTTCGAGGTGCGCGCCACGCCGCTGCAGATGGCGATGGTCGCCGCCGGCATCGCCAACGACGGCTCGGTGATGCGTCCCTACCTCGTCGACGAGGTGCAGTCGCCGGAGTTCGAGCGCATCGACGCCACCGAGCCCGAGGAGCTCTCGGAGGCCGTGAGCCCGTCCACGGCCGACCAGCTCACCGACCTGATGGTCTCCACCGTCGACAACGGCACCGCCAGCCCGGCCGCCATCGAGGGCTTCGACGTGGCCGGCAAGACCGGCACCGCCCAGAGCGGCGTCGACGAGGTGCCGCCGTACGCCTGGTTCACCTCGTTCGCCCCCGCCGACGACCCGCAGGTGGCCGTCGCGGTGATGATCCAGGAGGCCCCGGGCGTCGAGCGCGGCGAGATCGCCGGCGGCCTGCTCGGCGGCCCGATCGCCAAGGCCGTGATGGAGGCGGTGCTCCGGTGACCACCTCGACCGGGGAGCGCTTCGCCGACGACGCCGACCGCTACCGCCTCGAGTCGCGCATCGCGACCGGCGGCATGGGCGAGGTGTGGCGCGCCAGCGACACCTCGCTGGAGCGCACGGTGGCGGTCAAGCTGCTGAAGACCGAGTACGCCGACGACCCCACGTTCCGCTCCCGCTTCGAGACCGAGGCCCGCCACGCCGCGTCGCTGCACCACCCCAACATCGCGGCCGTCTACGACTTCGGCGAGGCCGGCAGCACCGACGGCTCCGGCGTGCCCCGGCCCTACCTGGTGATGGAGCTCGTCGAGGGCCAGCCGCTGTCGGCGCTGATCCGCCCCGGCGTCGGGATGGACCCCGCCGTCACCCGCGACCTGCTGGCCCAGGCCGCCGACGCCCTGGGCGCCGCCCACGCCGCGGGCATCGTGCACCGCGACGTGAAGCCGGCCAACCTGCTGGTGACCGGCGACCGCCAGGTGAAGATCACCGACTTCGGCATCGCCCGCGCCGCCCAGGCGGTGGGCCTCACCCAGACCGGCCAGGTCATGGGGACCCCCCAGTACCTCTCCCCCGAGCAGGCCCGTGGTGCCACCGCCACCGCGGTCAGCGACGTCTACAGCCTCGGCGTGGTGGCCTTCGAGTGCCTCGCCGGTCGTCGCCCCTTCCAGGGCGAGAGCCCGGTGACCACCGCGCTGGCCCACCTCAACCAGCCGGTGCCCGACCTGCCCGACGACGTGCCGGCCGACCTGGCCCGGGTCGTGCACCGCGCCCTGGCCAAGGACCCCGCGCAGCGCTACCCCGACGCAGCGGCGTTCGCCGCGGCCCTGCGCGACCCGTCGTCGAGCGCCGCCGATCCCGACCCCGGCGACGCCACCCAGGTGCTCGGCGCCGCTGCGCTCCCGCTTGCCGGCGCGACCCAGGTGATGCCGGCGGGGGCCGCCTCGGTGTCCGACCCCACCCCCACCCCGACGTCCTCCACCCCGGTCACCCCGGTCACCCCCGCCGATGACGACGACCGCCGGGGCACGCCGGGCTGGGTGTGGGCGCTGCTGCTCCTGGCCCTGCTGGGCGTCGCCGCGCTGGTGCTGTGGCTGGTGCTCGGCTCCGGCGGTGACGACGAGGACGCCCCCGAGACGCAGTCCACCCCGACGCGCACGCGGGAGACCCCGCGCGAGCCGTCGTCGAGCGCCCCGAGCGCCGAGACCGTCACCGTCGACGCCGGTCAGTACGTCGGGCGCGACTACCGCGACGTCGAGGAGGCGCTGCAGGACCTCGGGCTGGAGGTCACCCTCAACGAGGTCGACAACCCGGGCGAGGAGTCGGAGGGCGTCGTGGACGCCGTGAACCCCACCGGCACGCTGACCGTGGGCGACACCGTCACCGTCAGCTACTGGGGCGCGGCCCCCGAGCCCACCCCGACACCGACCCCGACGCCGACCCCCACGCCCACGCCGACCCCCACGCCGACACCGACCCCGACGCCGACCCCCACGCCGACCCCGACCCCCACGCCGACGACCGCGACGCCCACCCCGGTCTCGCCGCCGGCCGGCGGGAGCCCCGGTGAGTCCGACCGGCAGCCGGTGGAGCCCGCCCAGCCCGAGGCGACGCCCGGCGCCGCCGGGTCGTCGTCCGCGTCGCGCCCCGAGGCGGCCACGCCGTGACCGGCTCGCCGTCGACCATCGGTGGTCGCTACGAGGTGGGCGAGCTGCTGGGCCGCGGCGGCATGGCCGAGGTGCGCAAGGGGACCGACACCCGGCTGGGCCGGGTGGTGGCGATCAAGCGGCTGCGCACCGACCTGGCCAGCGACGCGACGTTCCAGGCGCGCTTCCGTCGTGAGGCGCAGTCGTCGGCCTCGCTCAACCACCCCTCGATCGTCGCGGTCTACGACACCGGCGAGGAGCAGGCCACCGACGGCTCCAGGGTGCAGCAGCCCTACATCGTCATGGAGTTCGTGGCCGGGCGCACCCTGCGCGACATCCTGCGCGAGGGTCGCAAGATCCTCCCCGAGCGGGCGCTGGAGATCACCTCCGGCGTGCTCTCGGCCCTCGACTACAGCCACCGCGCCGGGATCATCCACCGCGACATCAAGCCCGGCAACGTGATGCTCACGCCCAGCGGCGACGTGAAGGTGATGGACTTCGGCATCGCCCGGGCCATCAGCGACGCGGCGTCGACGATGACGCAGACCGCGGCCGTCGTCGGCACCGCCCAGTACCTCTCCCCCGAGCAGGCCCGCGGCGAGACCGTCGACTCCCGCTCCGACGTCTACTCCGCGGGCTGCCTGCTCTACGAGCTGCTCGCCGGCCGGCCGCCGTTCGTCGGCGACAGCCCGGTCGCGGTGGCCTACCAGCACGTGCGCGAGCAGCCGCAGCCCCCGTCGGACCACGACACGTCGCTCCCCGACGAGATCGACGCCATCGTGATGCGCTCCCTGGCCAAGCGGGTCGAGGACCGCTACCAGTCGGCGGCGTCCATGCGCAGCGACATCGAGCGCTACCTCGCCGGCCGGCCGGTGCAGGCCACCGTGCCGCCGCCCGTGGTGGCCGCACCGCAGACCCCGCCGCCGCGACCGATGCCGGTCGCCGCCGGGGCCGCCGGAGCCGCTGTGGCCGCGGCACCCACGGGGGCCACCGCGGTCGCCGACCAGGACGACGACTCCCGCGGCCCCCGGGCCGGGCTGCTGGTCGGTCTCGCGCTGCTGCTGGTGGCCCTGGTGGTCGCCGGGGTGCTGGCGTGGCCGCGGCTGTTCCCGTCGGCGCCCGAGCAGACGCAGGTGCCGGACGTCGTGGGCCTGCCCAAGGCACGCGCCGAGGCAGCGCTAGGCGACGCCGGGCTCGCCATCGGCAATGCCGACTACGTCGCCAGCGACACCGTGGCGTCGGGCCGCGTCATCGAGCAGGACCCCACCGGCGACCAGTTCGTCGACCCCGGCAGCGAGGTCGTGCTGACCGTGTCGACCGGCGTCCCGGAGGTCGCCGTGCCGGCCGTGGTCGGGCAGGGCCGGCGCGCCGCCGTGAGCGCGGTGGAGGCCGCGGGCCTGGTGCCGGCGGTGGTGGTCGGCGAGTCCGACGCACCCGAGGGGCAGGTCACCAGGTCGAGCCCGCCGGCCGGGCAGGAGGTCGAGGAGGGCGCCACCGTCACCCTCACCGTCTCCGACGGCCTGGAGACCGTGCCGTCGGTGGTGCAGACCAGCGAGGCGGAGGCGCGGCGCGCCATCGTGGACGCCGGGTTCAACCCCGTCACCCGTCCCGACACCTCCGGCGAGGTCGACCCCGGCGTGGTGGCCGACCAGTTCCCCCAGGCCGGCGAGCCGCTGGAGCAGGGCAGCGACGTGCTCATCTTCGTCGCCGTGGAGCCCGAGGAGCCGTCCGACGAGCCCTCCGAGGAGCCGTCGGACCAGCCGTCCGACGACCCCAGCGACCAGCCCGGCGACCAGCCGAGCGACGAGCCCGGCGATCCGTCCGCCCAGCCGTCGGACGAGCCGTCCGACGGCCAGGGCTCCGGGGGCGCGTCCGACGGCCCGGGCCGGCCGCAGGGCGTCGGCCGCCCGGGTCAGCCGTCGAGCGGCTCCGCGTAGCCGAGGTCGAGCAGGCCGTCGTACGCCGGCGCCGCCACCTCGGGCTCCAGGGCGAGGTCCCACCCGATCTGCACGTCGGGCAGCTCGCTCTGCTCGCGGTAGAAGCCGAGGTAGTCGTCGTCCTCGATGGCCGCGGCGATGCGGTCCTGGTCGCCGACGGCCTCGATCACGTAGGGCTGCGGGTAGGGCACGTCGTGCAGCGTGACGGAGTTGCCCTCGCACTTGATGCCGGTGGTCGACACGATGCGCTGGCCGGCCACGGTCACCGCGCTGGCACCACCGCGCCACATCGCGTTGACCACCGCCTGGATGTCCTGCTCGTGCACCACGAGCAGCCGCTCGTCCTGGGTCGAGGTGCGGGCGACGTCCTCCGGGGAGTCGGCCAGTGTCACCGACACGCCCTCGCCCGCCCGCGGCTCGAGGCCGGCGGGGTCGCGCAGCGCGGCGACGTCGGCCTGTGCGCGCCGCGACGCGGGGTCGTCGCCCACCAGCTCGCTGAGGGCGGCCACGTCTGCGGTGGTCTCCTGCACCTCGCGGCGCAGCCGCTCGTAGCGCTGCGACTCCGCGCGCACCAGCGAGGCCACGTCGCTGTAGCGGCCGGGACGCAGGTCGGTGCCGTCGCTCGACTCCGCGCTGACCACGAACAGCGCGCCGCTGAGCAGCACGACCAGCGGCGTGCCGAGGCGCCACACCAGCGGGCGGTGCGGGCCGTCGCCGGTCGTGCGCGCAGGCAGCCGCCAGCGTCGCGCAGGGCCTCCGGGCTCCGGCGCGCTCGCGTGGGAACCGGCGCTCATGGCGACTAAGGTAGCCCGCGACCCCGCGTGGACCGCACCCGACGGCCCCGCCCGACCGCACGACGCCGGCGCCTGTCCGGACGAGGAGCCCCCACCGTGAAGCTGAAGGACAAGGACCCGTTCGCCGAACCCCGCCTGGGCCCGGCCGTGGGACCGCGCTTCATCGTCGCGCTCGTGCTGATCGCGGCCGGCATCGCCTGGATCGTCTACTACTACACCGGGGTGCGCGCCGACCCCGAGGTGCTCGACTCGAAGACGTCCGGGCCGGCCTTCATGGGCGACATCGAGCGGTGGAACTACGTCATCGGCTTCGGGCTGGTCCTGCTCGGCCTGGTCATCTCGGCGCACCCCTCCACGCCGCTCGGACGCGGCCGCGGCGTCGTCGTCGGCATGCTCGGGTGCTTCCTGGTGGGCCTGGTGTGGATCTGCACCTTCTACATCTTCAGCGACGACCTCACCGGCGTGCCGGTCTTCAACGACCTGAACCAGAGCAACCTGATCGTCGGCATCGCGTTCATGGCCGTCGGGTTCGTCTTCGCCACCCGCTGGGAGTGACCCCCGCGCCCTGAGCGTCCGCCCGACCGAGCCGCCCGTCGTCCACCCGGACGGCGGGCGGTTCTGCACACCTGGGGACAAACCTGTGGAGAACTACACCGATGTAGTTCTCCACATGTGATTCCACAGCTGTGGACAACCCGGGCACGCCGGGGCCCCCGCTCGTCGGTCGAGGTGGGCACCCGTTCGTCGGTCGATCAGGGAACGCAGCGCCCCGTTCCCGTTCGTCGGTCGAGCAGGGCGCGCAAGGTCCCGGCCCCGCTCGTCGGTCAAGCAGGGCGCAGCGCCCGTGTCGAGACCCCCGCAACCGACGACGAGGTCGGCACCGCTCCGGTCCCGGCGGAAGGTCGGGTGCAGCCTCAGAGAGAGACGGCGCGGAGCGCGATGGCGACGGCGATGAACGCCGCGACGCCGACCAGGCCGGCGACCTGCACCCGGGTGCGGCGCTCGCCCTTGGGCGCGTAGGCCAGCACCAGCGCGATCACCGCGCCGCCGAGGAAGCCGCCCAGGTGGCCCTGCCACGAGATGAAGCTGCGCCCCACGACGGTGATCAGGAAGTTCAGCCCGATCCACATCAGGATCTGCTGGTAGTTGCCGCCCACCTTGTAGGCGATGACGAGCAGCGCGGCCATCAGGCCGAAGATGGCGCCCGAGGCGCCCAGCGTGCCCTGGTACTCCGCGGCCGCCCACATCACCAGGGCGGAGCCCGCGAGGGCGGAGAGCAGGTAAAGCGCGAGGAACCGGGCGCGGCCCAGCGCGAGCTCGAGCTGTGGGCCCAGGACGTAGAGGGCCAGCATGTTGAACAGGATGTGGAACGTGTCGAGGTGCAGGAACGCACTCGACAGCAGCTGCCACACGGCGCCGTCGGCGACCCCGGGCAGCCAGGTGCCGCCGGCCGCGCTGCAGGCGGCGGCGCCCTGGTCCTGGAAGTAGCCGTTGTTCAGGTCGCAGTAGCCGTTGGCCCGCAGCACCAGCCAGTCGAGCAGGCGGCTGGCCCGCCCGCCCGAGGCCTGCACCATCAGCCAGACCACGACGTTGATGCCGATCAGCACCATCGAGGTGATCGAGGCGTTCGTGGGGCGGAGCCCGCCGTACGCCGTGCGCCCGCTCCTGGTCGTCTTCGCGCCCGCGGCCACGCAGTGCGGGCACTGGAACCCGACGGCCGCGTCTCGCATGCAGTCGGGACAGATGCGGCGACCGCACCGCTGGCAGCGGATGTGCGCCTCCCGCTCGGGGTGCCGGTAGCAGGTGGGCACCCCGGTCTCGGGGGTCGGGTCAGCGGTCACGGCGCGGTCGGTCCTGGGCGGTCGGACGAAGCAGGAGCGGGCGGTGGGTCAGATGTCGCGGATCTCGACGGACTCGAAGACCACGGGCTCCGAGGGACGGTCGCCGGGGCCGGTCTTCATGGCGCCGATGGCGTCGACGACGTCGCGGGAGGCCTGGTCGGCCACCTCGCCGAAGATCGTGTGCTTGAAGTTCAGCCACGGGGTCGCGCCGACGGTGATGAAGAACTGCGAGCCGTTGGTGCCGGGGCCGGCGTTGGCCATCGCGAGGAGGTAGGGCTTGTCGAAGGTGAGCTCGGGGTGCGGCTCGTCCTTGAACGTGAAGCCGGGGCCGCCGGTGCCGGTGCCGAGGGGGCACCCGCCCTGGATCATGAAGCCCGCGATCACGCGGTGGAAGCCGAGGCCGTCGTAGAACGGGCCGGTGTGGCCGTTGCCGGCGTCGTACTTCTTCTCACCCGTCGCGAGGCCGGTGAAGTTGGCCACGGTCTCGGGGGCGTGGTTCGGGAAGAGGTCGAGGACGATGTCGCCCTTGTTGGTCTTGAGGACCGCCTGCGGCTGCGCCATGACTGCCTTTCGGTGCTGATTGGGTACTTCGGGGTGTGCGAAGAATGCCCACCCGTGCGGGACGATCCTCGCACGAGCCGCAAGGCCGACCCCGCCTGCCCGGGGGTCGCCCGGTCACGCCCGACCGTGGTTCGATGGACGAGCACCCCGACGGAAGGAAGTGACGCGAATGCGTCTGCGCAAGAAGAAGTCCCTGATCGAGCAGGCAGGTGACTACGTCGAGTCGGTGAGGCCCCAGATCGAGCTGGCCGTCGCCGCCGCCCGCGAGGAGGCCGTGCAGCTGATCGGCGAGGCCCGCGAGCGCGCCGTGCCGGCGTTGGCCGACGCCCGCGACAAGGCGACGCCGTACGTCGTCGACGCCCGCGACAAGGCCGCCCCCTACCTCGCCGACGCCCGTGAGAAGGCGGTCGTGCTCGGCGCCGAGGCCAAGGTCCTGGCCGCCGAGCTCGGCGACAAGGCGGCCGAGACCGCCTCCACGGTCGGCAGCGAGGCCAAGACCCGCGCCGCCGCGGCGTCGGTCGCCGGGGTCGCCCTGGCCGGCAGCAAGGCCACCGACCTGCAGGAGGCCGCCCAGGCCACCGTGGCCCGCCTCAAGGGCGAGCCCGAGCCGCCGAAGAAGAGCGGTCGGCTCAAGAAGCTGCTCGTCGTCGGCGCGCTCGCAGCCGTGAGCGGCGTGGTGGCCAAGAAGGTCACCGGCGGCAAGCACGCCGACAACTGGCAGTCCTCCTACGTGCCGACCCCGCCCCCGGCGCCGGCCGCGACCGCACCGGGCGTCGTGACGCCGGCCGCCCCCCTGGGCGCCGAGCTGACCGACGACGCCGCGGGTGCCTCGCCCGACGAGGCGCTGGCCGACCAGGCCGAGACCGCCCACCCCATCACCACCCCGGACGAGCCGGCCGAGGTCGTCGACCTCGACGACACGACCACGCACTAGCTCGCAGCCACCAGCGCCGGCCGGAGGACTCGTCCTCCGGCCGGCGCTGCTGCGTCCGGACGACGGTGGTTTCGAGACGCTCGCTGGCGCTCGCTCCTCAACCACCGTGCGTGCGTGATCCCGGTGGTCGATGAGCGAGCACACCAGAGAGTCCCCTCGGTGTTCGGGAGCGAGGAGCGCCAGCGACGAGCGTCTCGAAACCACCAACGGCAATCAGCCGACGGGCGTGGGCACCGTCGCCGCGCGGGTGCGGGCCGTGGCGCGGTGCTCGGCCCAGAAGCTCAGCAGCGGCACGGTGCCGCACAGCAGGGTCACCACCGTGAAGCCCGGCTCCCAGCGCGCCTTGCGCGAGAGCAGGAACGCGGTGACCAGGAAGATCATGTAGAGCCAGCCGTGGGCCACCCCGAGGTACTCGGTGATGGCCTCCCCCACGCGGTGGGCCGTGGAGCCCGCCGACCAGATGTCGGGGGTGCTGGGGAAGATCCCCCACATGCCGGTGCCGTCGAAGTTGGCCAGCGGCACCCCCACCAGGATCAGCACGACGAGCAGCACGCCGACGATCGTGGCCATCACGCGGTAGCGCAGCAGCGCGCCCCGCACGTCGTGCTCGGCGACCGGGGGCGGGGAGGCGGGGATCGTCACGGCTGCGACGCTACCGGGTCGCGCGCAGGCTCCGGCTCGGCCTCCGGGCCGTCGGTCTCGGCGGTGACCTCGCGCACGTAGCGCCACCAGATGAAGGCCGCGAACACCGCGAACACCCACCACTCGAGGGCGTAGAGGAAGTTGCGCAGCCCGGTGGACGCGCCGGCCTCCGGCAGCTGCTCGAGTGCGGCCGGCTCGAGGCCAGCGGTGCCGTCGTTGACCGCCGCGTCACCGCTGGGCCAGGCGCCCGGGGCGACGTCGGAGGCCACCACGCCGTAGGCGCCGTACAGGTCCTGGTCGACGTGCTGGATGAGGTCGGCGGTGCGCACCTGGGGGATCACGTCGTCGCTGCGGTCGGGGTCGGCCTCCCCGGTGCCCTCGGTGGGCTGCAGCCAGGCGACCAGCTCGGCGTCGCCCTCGGGGGCGGCCGGCGCCTGCTCGGGCTCGTCGACGAACCCGCGGACCACGGGCAGCGCCGGCTGGGCGTCGCCGCCCACGGCCAGAGGGGTCACCACCCAGTAGCCCTCGCGGCCGTCCTGCTCGCGCCCGGAGACGTAGACGGTGCCGTCGGACACCCAGGTGCCGTCGACGACCACGGGCTGGCCGACCCGGTCGCCCGGGAACGGGTCGTCGGCGCCGATGACGTCGGCCAGCGGCACGGGGTCGAGGCGGGTGAGGTCGGCGGCCTCCGCGGTGCGCTGGGCCTGCCACGCGTCGAGCTGCCAGAAGCCGAGGCCCGAGGCGGCCACCACCGCGGCGACCCCGATCGCGTGCACGCCCCACATGCGCGGGGCGAAGGGCGAGGTCACCCCGCCAGTGTACGAACGCCTCCGCGGGGGGACGGCAGGGTCACGGCGCCGTGGGCGGGGTCACGGCGCGCAGACGGTGAACGGCAGCCCACCCTGCTCGGCGAGCTCGACGGCGGCCGGGGGGTCGACGAGGCGGAACCCGACCCGGCCGTCGGCGGGGTCGGCCACCCCGCCCGAGAAGGCCGCGGTGAAGGCGGGGTCGTCCTCGCCGAGCCGCATCCGGACGAAGGCGTCGGAGCGGTCCGGGCCGAGGGTCGCGGTCGCCAGGCCGCCCTGGAAGCCGACCGCCCACACCTCGAGGGGCTCCAGCTCACCGGTGTCGGCCCCGGAGGCGTCCTCGGTGCACCCGCGGTCGAGGTACGTCGAGATCGCGGCGTCGCCCACGAGCGCGGCGATCGCGGGGTCGTCGGCGAACGACCCGCCCGAGGCGTCGAGGCCCTGCACCACGACGCCCTCCTCGGCCAGCACCTCGGCACCGGCGAGCGGGCCGACGCCGGCGTCCACGGCGTCCTGGAGGGCGGCGGGCTCCACGGACTCGTCCATGCCGAGCACGAAGCCCAGCTTGGAGCCGGCCTCGTCCAGCACCGTCGCCTCCCAGGCCACCTCCTCCTGGCCGAAGCCGAAGCGCTGCACGAGGGTGTCCCCCACGCCCCGCAGCACCCCGTCGCTGAGCACCGCCGTCTCGGCGGCGGCGCGGCGGTAGAACGACGCGCGGTCGGCGGCGGGGTCGCCGGAGCTGATGTCGTCGACGCCGAGCTGCAGCGCGACCCGCGCCCAGTCGGTGACCAGCACCCGGTCGGCCTCGGCCGGCACGTGGGGCAGCACCAGGACGGCGGGCTCCGGGTCGTCGCTTGCTGCGGTCTCCACCGTCGGCGCGGCCGGAGCTTGCACGGCGTCGGGGGGCGGGATCTCGTCGGCGCAGCCGGTGAGCAGCAACACGGCGCACACGGCGAGGGGCAGGCGGGCTAGCACGCGCGGCAGTCTGCCATCGCCGCGAGCTCAGCGCGGGCGAAGTCGGCACAACAAGATTGCTCGCTCGGGAAGGGCACTACCGAGTGGTGCGACGTGGAGGAGGGGTGGAGCCTAGGGGACTCGAACCCCTAACCCCCTGCTTGCAAAGCAGGTGCGCTACCAATTGCGCCAAGGCCCCGTGGCGGCCGTGGCCGCGGGTGGTGGAGCAGCGTCAGGAACGCGCGACCGGGTCGGTGGCCTCGGCCCAGAGGGCCTGCTCGGCGCGGCCGTCGTCGATCTTGCGCTTGGCGAGCACGGCGCCGGCTGCGGCGGCGACCAGCAGGACGATCTTCTTCACGACGTTCCTCCGCGGGTCGGGGTGGGGCTCGTGCCCCGGTGCTGCCGGGGCCGGAGCCCCGGTGGTGGGCCTAACAGGACTTGAACCTGTGACCTCTTCCTTATCAGGGAAGCGCTCTAACCGTCTGAGCTATAGGCCCGCTCCCTGGACGGACCAGGGGAGTGGACGCCGGGCGACCGAGAGGGGACACTACCCCACCCGCCGACGGCCCGACAAAACGGCTGCCGGGCCGGGTCGCGGCGTACGTGCGGAGGGTCAGCTGTCCTCGGACAGCGTGACCTCGATGCCGCCGAGCAGGGCGGCCGCCATGTTGTAGAGGAACGCGCCGAGCGTGGCGATCGCGGTGATCAGCACGACGTCGACGGCCGCCACCAGCATGGTGAAGCCGATGACCCGCGACGTGCCGACGTACTCCTCCACGTCGAAGTCGCCGGCGTCCTGGCCGCCGATCATGTCGCGCACCGTCTGGTTGATGGAGTCCCAGACGCCGGCGGCGCCGAGCACCGACCAGACCATCAGCACCGACACGACGGTGACCACTGCGAAGGCGATCGCGAGCAGGAACGACGTCTTCATCACCGACCACGGGTCGATGCGGGTCAGCCGCAGCCGGGCCCGGCGCGGGCCGCGCCCGCCCGGCACCGTCGCCGAGGACGACGCGGCCGCCGGGGCGGACGACGGACCGGTCGAGCGGGTCGACCGCGAGGCGAACGCCGCCTGCACCCGCTCGGTGATGGCCGGTCGGGTCGCGGTGTCGTCGCTGCTGCGGCTCGTCGACTCCGTCGAACCCCGGGTCACCTCCCGGGTCGCGTCCGGGCCAGCGCCCTGCGGCGCGGCGTGCTGGGCATCGGTGCGGGTGGCGCCCGGCTCGGTGGGTCGGTCGGTCATCAGTCCTCGCCCTCTCCGTCGCCAGCGGGTGCGGCGGAGTCGGTGTCGGTGTCGGCGGAGGCCGCGTCGTGGTCAGCGAGCACCTCGGGAGACGTACCCACGCCGTCGATTGTTGCATCCGGGTCCGCATCCGCGGAGCCGGCGACGGCCTCCTCCACGAGCTCCTCGACCTTCGCCTCGACCGAGCGGGCCACCACGGCCACGGCGTCCCCGGCCTTGGGGCCGACGAACTTCACGCCCATCGTGGAGCGACCGGTGGGCCGGAACTGCTCGTTGACGGGGCTGCGGACGACCTGGCCGTTCTGCGTGATCGCCATGACCTCGTCGCCGTCCTCGACGATGAACCCGCCCACCAGCACGCCGCGGTCCTCGTTGGCCAGGGCCATCGCCTTGATGCCGAGACCGCCGCGCGACTGCAGGCGGTACTCCGAGATGCGGGTGCGCTTGGCGAAGCCGCCATCGGTGATCGTGAAGACGTACTGCGGCTTCACCTCGTCGCCCTCCTCCACGGGGGAGACCAGGTCGTGGGAGGCCGGGTCGACGTCGGGGGTGTCCTCGTTGCGCTCCGAGAGGCCGGCGGCCACCTCGGCGGCCACCTGGGAGGCGCGGATGACCGACATCGACAGCAGCGCGTCGCCGGCGCGGAACTTCATGCCGGAGACGCCGGACGTCGCGCGCCCCATCGGCCGCAGCTGGGCGTCGTCGGCGCGGAACCGGATCGCCTGGCCCTTGCGGGAGACCAGCAGGATGTCGTCGTCGGAGCTGACCAGCTCGGCGCCGATCAGCTCGTCGTCGTCCTCGCGGAAGTTGATCGCGATGACGCCGGCCTGACGCGGGCTGTTGTAGTCGGCGAGCCGGGTCTTCTTCACCAGGCCGCTGCGGGTGGCCAGCACCAGGTAGGGAGCCTGCTCGTAGTCGCGGATCGCCAGCACCTGCGCGATCGACTCGTCGGGCTGGAACGACAGCAGCCCGGCGACGTGGCCGCCCTTCGCGTCGCGGGAGGCCTCGGGCAGGTTGTACGCCTTGGTGCGGTAGACGCGGCCGGCGGTGGTGAAGAACAGCAGCCAGTGGTGGTTGGACGTCGCGATGAAGTGCTCCACCACGTCGTCGCCGCGCAGGGTGGCCCCGCGCACGCCCTTCCCGCCGCGCTTCTGGGTGCGGTACTGGTGGCGCAGGGTGCGCTTGGCGTAACCGCCGCGGGTGATGGAGACGACGAGCTCCTCGTCGGGGATCAGGTCCTCCATCGAGAGGTCGCCGTCGGCGGCGATGATCTGCGTGCGGCGGTCGTCGCCGTACTTGTCGACGATCTCGGCGAGCTCGTCGGCGATGATCTGCCGCTGCCGCGCCTCGTTGGCCAGGATGTCCTCGAGGTCGGCGATGACGACCTCGATCTCGGCGAGGCGGTCCATGATCTTCTGTCGCTCCAGCGCCGCGAGGCGGCGCAGCTGCATGTTGAGGATCGCGTCGGCCTGCACGTCGTCGATGCCGAGCAGCTCGATCAGGCCCTGGCGGGCGTCGTCGACCTCGGGCGAGCGCCGGATCAGCGCGATCACCTCGTCGAGCGCGTCGAGCGCCTTGACCAGGCCGCGGTAGACGTGGGCCTCGCGCTCGGCGGCGGCGAGGCGGTAGCGGGTGCGCCGCTGGATGACCTCGACCTGGTGGGCGACCCAGTTGCTGATGAACTGGTCGATCGACAGCGTGCGGGGCACGCCGTCGACCAGTGCCAGCATGTTGGCGCTGAAGTTGGTCTGCAGCTCGGTGTGCTTGAGCAGGTTGTTCAGCACGACCCGGGCGACCGCGTCGCGCTTCAGCACGACCACGAGGCGCTGGCCGGTGCGGTCGGAGGTGTCGTCGCGGACGTCGGCGATGCCCTGCACCTTGCCGCTGAGCGCCAGGTCGGCGATCTTCTCGGCCAGGTTGTCGGGGTTCACCATGTACGGCAGCTCGGTGATCACCAGGTTGGTGCGGCCGCGGGCGTCCTCGTCGACGTCGATGACCGCGCGCTGGGTGATCGAGCCGCGACCGGTGCGGTAGGCCTGCTCGATGCCCTGGCGTCCGGTGATCAGCGCGCCGTTGGGGAAGTCAGGACCCTTGATCCGCTCGATCAGCGCGTCCTGCAGCTCCTCACGGGAGGCGTCGGGGTGCTCCAGGGCCCAGCGGGCGCCGTCGGCGACCTCGCGCAGGTTGTGCGGCGGGATGTTGGTGGCCATGCCGACCGCGATGCCGGCCGAGCCGTTGACCAGCAGGTTGGGGAACCGCGAGGGCAGGACGACGGGCTCCTGCGAGCGGCCGTCGTAGTTGGGCTGAAAGTCGACGGTGTCCTGGTCGATGTCGCGCACCATCTCGAGCGCGAGCGGGGCCATCCGGCACTCGGTGTACCGCATCGCGGCCGCCGAGTCGTTGCCCGGCGAGCCGAAGTTGCCCTGGCCGTTGATCAGCGGCGCGCGCATCACCCACGGCTGCGCCAGGCGCACCAGGGTGTCGTAGATCGCGGAGTCGCCGTGGGGGTGGTACTGACCCATCACGTCGCCGACGACGCGGCTGCACTTGGAGAACCCGCGGTCGGGGCGGTAGCCGCCGTCGAACATCGCGTAGAGCACCCGGCGGTGCACCGGCTTCAGCCCGTCGCGCACGTCGGGCAGCGCCCGGCCCACGATGACCGCCATCGCGTAGTCGATGTAGGCCCGCTGCATCGAGGTCTGCAGCTCGACGGGCTCGATGCGGCCGCCGGGAGGGGTGGTCCCGTCGGTGGGCGTCTCAGTCATGGGGTCTTACCTTCCGGGAATCAGCGTGGGGAGGGCCGTGTGCTGGCGAGGCGGAGGAGCGAAGGCGGCCTTCGAGCGAAGCGGGCCGTCAAGCGACGACAACGCCGCCAGTGCGCGGCCGTCGCCGCGCTGATCAGATGTCGAGGAACCGGACGTCTTTCGCGTTGCGCTGGATGAACGAGCGGCGCTGCTCGACGTCCTCGCCCATCAGGATCGAGAAGATTTCGTCGGCGTGGGCGGCGTCGTCGAGGGTGACCTGCAGCATCAGGCGCTGGTCGGGGTCCATCGTGGTCTCCCACAGCTCCTTGGCGTTCATCTCGCCGAGGCCCTTGTAGCGCTGCACCGGGTTCTCCTTGGGCAGCTTCTTGCCCGCGGCCTGGCCGTCGCGCAGCAGCGCGTCGCGCTCGGAGTCGGAGTAGACGAACTCGTGCTCGGCCGGCTTGTTCCACCGCAGCCGGTAGAGCGGCGGCTGGGCCATGTAGACGTAGCCGCCCTCGATCAGCGGGCGCATGAAGCGGAACAGCAGCGTGAGCAGCAGGGTGTTGATGTGGTGGCCGTCGACGTCGGCGTCGGCCATCAGCACGACCTTGTGGTAGCGCAGCTTGGCCTCGTCGTACTCCTCCTGGATGCCGGTGCCCAGGGCAGAGATGATCGACTGCACCTCGGTGTTGCCGAGCACGCGGTCGATGCGCGCCTTCTCGACGTTGAGGATCTTGCCGCGGATCGGGAGGATCGCCTGGATGCGGGGGTCGCGGCCCTGGCGGGCCGACCCGCCGGCGGAGTCGCCCTCGACGATGAAGACCTCGCACTCGGCGGGGTTGGTGGACTGGCAGTCCGACAGCTTGCCGGGCAGGCCGCCGCCGCTGCCGAAGCCCTTGCGGGAGCGGGCCAGGTCGCGCGCCTTGCGGGCGGCGATGCGGGCCGAGGCCGCCGCCTGCGACTTGCGGACGATGTCCTTGCCCTCGGCGGGGTTCTGCTCGAACCAGGCGCCGAGCTGGTCGTTCATGATGCGCTGCACGAAGCCCTTGGCCTCGGTGTTGCCCAGCTTGGTCTTGGTCTGGCCCTCGAACTGCGGCTCGCCCATCTTGATCGAGATGATCGCGGTGAGGCCCTCGCGGATGTCGTCGCCCGACACGCGGTCCTCGGGCTTCTTCATCAGGCCCCACTCGAAGCCCCACGTGTTGACCAGGCTGGTCAGCGCCGCGCGGAAGCCCTCCTCGTGGGTGCCGCCCTCGTGGGTGTTGATGGTGTTGGCGAAGGTGTGGACCGACTCGGTGAAGGTGGTGTTCCACTGCATCGCGACCTCGAGGCTCATGTGGTTGTCCACCACCCCGGGGGTCTCGGCCTCGAAGGAGATGACCGTGGGGTTGGCCACCTGCTTGCGTCGGTTGAGGTGGTCGACGTAGTCGACGAGGCCGCGCTCGTACTTGAAGACCTGCTCGAGCCCGCCGGACTCCGCCTTCTTGATCGCGTCGTGGCCCGCGGAGTCCATGGTCTCGTCGGCGGTGATGTCGTCGACGGCGTCGGCCACGCCCTCGGCGCTGCTGCGCTCGTCGCGCACCACGATCTCGAGGCCCTTGTTGAGGAAGGCCATCTCGCGGATGCGGCTGCTGATGGTCTCCAGGGAGTACTGCGTGGTCTCGAAGATCTCGGGTGAGGCCCAGTAGGTGATCGTGGTGCCGGTGCGCTCCCCCGGCTCCATCTCGCGCACCTGCTCCAGCGGGCCGTCGGGCACGCCGATGGTGAAGCTCTGGCGCCACAGGTGGCCGCGGTTGCGCACCTCGGCGACGAGGTGGGTGGACAGCGCGTTGACGACCGAGACGCCGACGCCGTGCAGGCCGCCGGAGACCTTGTAGCCGCCGCCGCCGAACTTGCCGCCGGCGTGGAGCATGGTCAGCGCCATGGTCAGCGCCGCCATCTCCTGGCCCGGGGCGGTGTCGGTGGGGATGCCGCGTCCGTTGTCCTCGACGCGCACGGAGCCGTCGTCGGCGAGGCTCACCACGATGCGGTCGCAGTAGCCCGCGAGCGACTCGTCGACCGCGTTGTCCACGATCTCCCAGATCAGGTGGTGCAGCCCGCGCTCACCGGTGGAGCCGATGTACATGCCCGGACGCTTCCGCACGGCCTCGAGGCCCTCGAGCACCTGGATCGCCGACGCGTCGTACTCGACGCCGTTGGGCGGCTGGGGGGCGGTCGTCTCCGGGATCTGGTCCTGGTTGTCCTCGGACACGTCCACCTCTTCTGACCTGGCTCCGCGACGGAGCGTGACATGGCACGGGTCGCACGGGGCGACCCACGGTCCATGGTAGCCCGCTGAGGGCCTCCTGCCACGCCACCCGCCCCGGGCGGGGGACGACGGTTGTGCGCGCAGGCCCCTCAGGAGCTGTCAGAGGCGGCTGGGAGCGCCGTCCAGGGGGGCCGACAGGGTCCCGTACGTGGACGACCCCACCGGAACGTCTGGCACGCCGGCCGGGGTCAGCCGTAGGTGTCGCGCGGACCGCGGCCGTCGCGCACCGAGCGCGGGCCCTTCTTCCACGACGGCCCGTGCGGGCCCAGCACCTCGATCACGGTGACCGTGCCGTGGCCCAGCTCCTCGTTGAGCCGGCGCACCACCGTCGGCGCGAGCAGCTTCAGCTGGGTGGCCCAGGCCGTCGACGTGGTGCGCACCACCAACCGGCCGTCGGCGAACGACTCCGGCTCGCAGTGCGCCGAGATCTCGGCGCCGACCAGCTCGGGCCAGCGGCCCAGGACGCCGTGCACCCGCAGGTCGAGCTCCCAGCCGTGGTCGCCCACCAGCCGGGCCAACGTGGCGTCGAGCAGCTGCGGGTCGCGGTCGTCGGGGTGGGCCCCGCTCACCCGTCCGGCCACCGGCCGGTCACGACGCGGACGACGGCGCCGCGCGGCCGGGGTCGTGCCGGCCGTGGCGCGGGCGATGGCCCGGGCGAGCTCGAGGCCGTCGGCGTGGTGGACGGCGTCCTCCGCCGGCGCCGCGTCGGTCCCCGCCGGGGGCGGGGCGGGCGCCTCGTCAGGGGTGTCGGTGGGGGTCTCGTCGTCGCGGGGCTCAGTCATCGGCCGCCCGCACCTCTCCCCCACCCACCAGGAACCGGGCGCCGGCCAGCGCCGCGGGGACGTCGGCCCCGACCGCGGCGGTCACCAGCACCTGCTCGGCGCCGGCCACCAGCTCGGCCAGCTGGGCGCGTCGCTCGGTGTCGAGCTCGGCGAAGACGTCGTCCAGGATCAGGATCGGGTCGTCGCCGTCGGAGCGCAACAGGTCGTAGGAGGCCAGCCGCAGCGCCAGCGCGAACGACCACGACTCCCCGTGGGAGGCGTAGCCCTTCACCGGCAGCCGGGGCCCGGTCGCGACCGGCGCCTCCGCGTCCGGGTCGTCGCCGCCGTCGGGCGAGCCGGGGGTGCCGGAGCCGTCGGGGGCGTCGTCGTCGGGCACGCCGTGGCCCAACGTCAGCAGCAGCTCGTCGCGGTGCGGGCCCACCAGCGACACCCCGCGGTCGAGCTCGTCGCCCCGGCGCCGCTCCACCTCGGCGAGGAGCGCCGCAGACAGGTCCTCGGGGGTGCGGGCGCCGCCGAGGTCGAACGACGGGCGGTACTCCACCGCGGCGTCGGAGCGGGTCGCGCCGCGCGCCACCGTGGCGTAGGCGGCGCCGACGTACGGCCGCAGCTCGTCGACGAGGTCGAGCCGCTCGGCCAGGAGCTGCGAGCCGCTCGCGGCGAGGTGGGCGTCCCAGGCGCCGAGGGTGGCCAGGGCCCCCTCCTGCGCGCTGCTGCCGCGCCGCGCTGCGCCTGCGGTCTTCAGCAGCGAGTTGCGCTGGCGCAGCACCCGGTCGTAGTCGGCACGCACCCCCGCCAGCCGCGGGGCCCGCAGCGTCAGCAGGTCGTCGAGGAACTTGCGCCGGTCGGACGGGTCGCCCTTGACCAGGGTGAGGTCCTCGGGCGAGAACACCACGGTGCGCACCAGCCCGACCAGCTCGCGCGCCCGGGGCAGCGGCGAGCGGTTGATCCGGGCGCGGTTGCTGCGCCCGGGGTTGATCTCCACCTCGAGCACCGCCGTGCGCCCGTCGCGCACCACGGCGGCGCGCACCACCGCCTGCTCGGCGCCGGCGCGCACCAGCGGGGCGTCGGAGGCCACCCGGTGGGAGGCCAGGCGGGAGAGGTAGTCGACCGCCTCGACCAGGTTGGTCTTGCCCTGGCCGTTGCGGCCGATGAACGCCGTGACGCCCGGCTCGAGCGCGACGTCGGCCGTGGCGTAGGAGCGGAAGTCGTGCAGCGTCAGGTGGGAGACGTACAACCGGGCCTAGCCGGCGTCCGCGCCCGCGCCCGGGCCCGCGTCGGTGTCGTCGGGGTTGGCGTCGCCGCCGAGCGGGGCGTCGGTGTGCACGGCGTGGCCGCCGAACTGGTTGCGCATCGCCGCGATCGCCTTCATCGCCGGGCTGTCGTCCTGGCGCGAGGTGAACCGGGCGAACAGCGACGCCGCGATCACGTGCATCGGCACGGCGTTGTCGATGGCGGCCTGCACCGTCCAGCGGCCCTCGCCGCTGTCGTCGGCGTACCCGCGCAGGGCGTCGAGGTGGGTGTCGTCCTCGATCGCGGAGACGAGCAGGTCGAGCAGCCACGAGCGGATCACGGTGCCGGAGCGCCACGAGTCGAAGACCGCGGGCACGTCCTCGACCAGGTCGACCTTCTCGAGCAGCTCCCAGCCCTCGGCGTAGCTCTGCATCATCGCGTACTCGATGCCGTTGTGGACCATCTTGGCGAAGTGGCCCGCGCCCGGCTTGCGCCCGGCGTGCACGAACCCGCCCTCCGCCGGCTTCAGGGCGTCGAAGGCCGGCTGCACCTTGGCGACGTCCTCGTTGCTCCCGCCGCACATCAGCGCGTAGCCGTTCTTCAGGCCCCACACGCCGCCGGAGACGCCGCAGTCGACGAAGCCGACGCCGCGCTCGGCCAGCGCCGCGGCGTTCTCCTGGTCGTCGGTCCACTTCGAGTTGCCGCCGTCGACGACGAGGTCGCCCTCGCCGAGCAGCCCGCCGAGGGCGGTGACGGTCTCACGGGTCGGGTCACCGGCCGGCACCATCACCCAGACCACCTTCGGCGAGGGCAGCTGCGCCACCATCGCCTCGAGGCTCTCGACGTCGGCCAGGTCGGGGTTGCGGTCGTAGCCGACGACGGTGTGCCCGGCCTCGCGAAGCCGCGTGCGCATGTTGCCGCCCATCTTGCCGAGTCCGACGAGTCCGATGTGCATGGCGTACCTCCGGTGCGCGGGGAACCGGACCCCCGAGGGCCGGCGTGGGGGTGGGTCAGGAGAGCAGGCGGCGCGGCATCAGCAGGTAGCGGAACCCGGTGTCGGTGCCGGACTCGCCGGCCGACCCGCTGATCACCACGGGCTTGGCGGCCTGGGTGAAGGCCAGCTCGACCACGGGCTCGTCGATGGCGCCGAGGCCGTCGAGCAGGAACTGGGGGTTGAAGCCGGTGGTGATGTCGTCGCCGTCGATCTCGGCCTCGATCGACTCCGAGGCCTGGGCCTCGTCGCCGGAGCCGGCGTCGAGGGTGAGGACGCCGTCGCTGAAGGCCAGCTGCACCGCGGTGTTGCGCTCGGCGACCAGGGCGACGCGCTTGACCGACTCGATCAGCGCGGCCTTGTCGACCTTGGCGACGGTGAGGTGCTCCTGCGGGAAGAGGCTGCGCACCTTGGGGAACTCGCCGTCGAGGAGACGCGTGGTGGTGCGTCGCACTCCCCCGGGCGCTGCGCCCTCGAAGCCGATGATGCCCTCGCCGCTGCCGGTGGCGGCCAGCGCGATGGTGACCTCGCTGCCGGCGGTCAGCGACTTGGCGGTGTCACCGAGCACCTTGGCCGGCACCAGCGCGGCCACGGTCTCGTCGGGGGTGCGGGGGTCCCAGCCGAGCTCGCGCTGCGAGAGGCGGAACCGGTCGGTGGCCAGCAGGGAGATGCTGGCGCCGTCGATCTCGATGCGGACGCCGGTCAGCACCGGGAGCATGTCGTCGCGTCCGGCGGCGGTGACCGCCTGGGCCACCGAGTGCGCGAACACGTCGCTCTGCACCGTGCCGGTCGCGGCCGGCATGTCGGGCAGCGTCGGGTAGTCGTCGACCGGCATCGTCTGCAGGCTGAACCGCGCCGAGCCGCAGGTGAGCGAGACCCGAGACCCGTCGAGCACCATCTCGACCGGCTTGGCCGGCAGGCTGCGGCAGATGTCGGCGAGCAGCCGGCCGCTGACCAGCGCGCGTCCCTCACCGGTGACGTCGGCCTTGAGGGTGGCTCGGGCGGAGGTCTCGTAGTCGAACGTCGACAGGACCAGGCCCTCGTCACCGGCCTCCACGAGCAGACCGGCCAGGACGGGGACGCTCGGACGGACCGGCAGGCTGCGGGCAGCCCAGGCGACGGCATCGGCGAGCACGTCGCGTTCGACGCGGAACTTCACGGTGGGTCCTCCGGGAGCGGGCGGGGCCTTGGACGACAGATAGTGCCACGTCGCCGACGGTGGCGGCAGGCCGGTCGGGAGCTCGACGCGGGCCGTTCACCGGGCGGGGTCGCCGGGTGCCACGACCGACGGCGGTGGCGCAGTGTCCTGCGGCTGTCGCTCGGGTCCGTCCAACCGGGCACGTGCAAGGCCGTCCTGGCACCTGCTCCGGTGCCTGGAGCGAGCGAGTTGTCCACAGGCAGAGGTCCGGGATCAGGTTGGCCGATGATCGATCCATGGAGAGGTACGCAGGAGTCGTAGCAACGGTGGAATCTGTGGAGAGGGCTCATCGGTGCAGGTCAGGCCGCGTGGCGTCGGTGCACAGGGGGTGTGCACGGCGAGGTGGAACCACAGCGGGCCGTGTGCACGGCGCGGGCCGGCCCGGTGGTCGTGCACCGCTCCTCCACAGGCTCTCCCGGGGCGGCGCGGCGGGTCGCACAGGGCGCTCCCCATCTCACACGCGTGTAGTTCGGGTGCTCCGGAGGCCGGCGCGGGCCCGCTGCCGCGGCGCCGGACGCACCACAGCCTCCCGGACCGGCTGGGTCACGGGAGGCTGTCGGGCGGAGGACCGGTCGAGACCGGCGAGTCAGGACTGGCAGGTCAGGACTGGCCGGTCAGGACTGGCGGGCCTGGAGCTTCACGCGGTTGGTGAGCTCGCTGACCTGGTTGAACACCGCACGGCGCTCGGCGAGCAGCTGGTTGATCTTGCGGTCGGCGTACATCACCGTCGTGTGGTCGCGGTTGCCGAACTGCGCACCGATCTTGGGCAGCGACAGCGCGGTGAGCTCGCGGCACAGGTACATCGCGATCTGGCGGGCCATCACCAGGTGGCGCCCGCGGCTGGGGCCGGTCAGCTCCTCGATCGACAGCCCGAAGTACGCCGCGGTCTGGGCGATGATCAGCGCCGCGGTGATCTCGGGCTCGCCGCCCTCGGGGATCAGGTCCTTCAGCACGATCTCGGCAAGGGTCATGTCGACCTCCTGGCGGTTGAGGTTGGCGAACGCCGTCACCCGGATCAGCGCACCCTCGAGCTCGCGGATGTTGGTCTGGATCTTCGAGGCGATGAACTCCAGCACGTCGGGCGGGGCGGTGAGCCGGTCCATCGCCGCCTTCTTGCGCAGGATGGCGATGCGGGTCTCCAGGTCGGGCGGCTGGACGTCGGTGATCAGCCCCCACTCGAAGCGGTTGCGCAACCGGTCCTCGAGCGCCTCGAGCCGCTTGGGGGCGCGGTCGGAGGTCAGCACGATCTGCTTGTTGGCGTTGTGCAGCGTGTTGAAGGTGTGGAAGAACTCCTCCTGCGTCTGGGTCTTCCCCTCCAGGAACTGGATGTCGTCGATCAGCAGCACGTCGACGTCGCGGTAGCGCCGCTTGAACCGGTCCTGCCGGTCGTCGCGGATCGCGTTGATGAACTCGTTGGTGAACTCCTCGCTCGACACGTAGCGCACCTTGGCGCCGGTGTAGAGCGAGCGCACGTAGTGACCGATGGCGTGGAGCAGGTGGGTCTTGCCCAGCCCGGAGTCGCCGTAGACCAGCAGCGGGTTGTACGCCTTGCCGGGCGCCTCGGCCACCGCCACGGCGGCGGCGTGGGGGAACCGGTTGGACGAGCCGATGACGAAGGTCTCGAAGGTGTACTTGGGGTTGAGCCGGGTCTCCAGCGACGTGCGCTCGCCGGAGGCACCCGACGTGCTGGAGGCGTGGCCGGCGTCGGCGGCCACCGACATGTCACCGCGGTGTGCCGCCAGGTCGTCGCGGCGCGGCGGCGGGGTCTCCACGACCGGGATCGGGGTCGGCTCGGTGTCGACGGCCTCCTCGAGCTGGGGGTTGACCGTGACCGCGATGCGGATCTCCCGGCCGAAGGAGACCGTCAGCGCGTCCTCGAGCTGCCCGCGCAGGCGGCCCTCGAGCTGGCTGCGGGTGAAGTCGTTGGGCACCGCGACGATCGCGGTGTTGCCGTGGAGGGTGACCGGCTCGCTGGCGGTCAGCCACGCGCGCTGGTTGGGCTGCAGGTCGGCGACCACGGCGCGCCAGGCGGGTGCGAGGTCGGGGTCCGTGTCGTCCATGGGGTGCCGCTTCCTGTCGCTGTGCGGGGCTGGTGGCCGGGGGCGGTCGTGGTGTGTGGGACCAGAGGTGCGGATCGGTCGTCCACACCTTTGTCCACAGGTTGTGCATCCACGGTCGGCGCCACCTCCCGGACCGCGGACGGCCAGGGCCGGACCGCGCTGCGGACCACGTTTCCGCAGGTCACAGGCGTCTGCGGGCGCGGAGCGGGTGGTGACCGGGCCGGGCAGGCCCGGGGACCGCGACGACGTGGGGAGCCGGCGGATTCGTCGAACGTAACGCCCGGTCGGAGGCCGCGGCAAGACGTCATCCACAGGCTGGGGGGTGTGGGTAGGCTGGCCTCGACCGAGGGTTTGACCCTGTCGAATCGCAACGCGTACCGTTTGCCGGTCACCCGGCGTCGACGGGTGCCGCATGTCCACGTGGCCCTCGGGGCACGCGGGTGGGCGGTGCCGGCCGACACCCCCGGCTCCCGCCCGCGGGACGTGGCGGTACGGCTCACGCCGTGCCGGACCCTTCCCCGAACCGAAAGAGAAGCTCGTGAGCAAGCGTACCTACCAGCCGAACAACCGTCGTCGCCACAAGGTGCACGGGTTCCGCCTGCGCATGCGCACCCGCGCCGGCCGGTCGATCCTCTCCTCGCGCCGCCGCAAGGGCCGCAAGGAACTGGCCGTCTGAGACCGACGGCGCCCGGTCGCAGCAGTGCTGCCCCCTGACCACCGGCTGCGCGACGCGGACTCGTTCCGCCTCGCCGGCCGGGGTCGGCGCGCCGGAGGGCGGACGCTCGTCGTCCACCTCGCCCGGCGCGAGGGGCCCGCTGCGGCCCAGGTCGGCTTCGTCGTGAGCAAGGCCGTGGGCAACGCCGTCGTCCGCAACCGGGTCAAGCGCCGGTTGCGCCACCTCGCCCGGGAGCACGTCTCGACGCTCCCGGGCTCCGCTGTCCTCGTCGTGCGGGCGCTGCCGGCCTCCGCCTCGGCGTCGAGCGCGGAACTCCGCACCGACCTCGACCGTTGCCTGCACAAGGTGACGTCGTGAAATACCTGCTGATCGGTCTGCTGCGCGTGTACCGCGCGGTCATCAGCCCGCTCTACGGCCAGGTGTGCCGCTACCACCCGTCGTGCTCCGCGTACGCCCTCGAGGCGGTCACCGAGCACGGCAGCGTGCGCGGCAGCTGGCTCGCCGTGCGCCGCATCGGCCGCTGCCACCCCTGGGCGGCCGGCGGCTACGACCCGGTTCCGCCCTCAGACCGTTCGACCCGCCGCTCGGCGGGTGCCACCTCCACACCCCAGCAAGGAGCCTGACCGGTGGGCGCCATAGGCGATTTCTTCGGCTTCATCGCGACCCCGCTCTACTACGCCATCTCCGGCGTGCTGATCGGGTGGCACAAGCTCTTCACCGCGGCGGGCCTCGACCCCGAGGGGGGCTCGGCCTGGGCGCTGTCGATCATCGGCCTGACGCTGGTCATCCGGGCGGCCCTGATCCCGCTGTTCGTCAAGCAGATCAAGTCCAGCCGCAACATGCAGCTCATCCAGCCCAAGGTGAAGGAGCTGCAGAAGAAGTACGGCCACGACCGGGAGCGTCTCGCCCAGGAGACGATGAAGCTGTACAAGGACACGGGCACCAACCCGTTCGCCTCGTGCTTGCCGATCCTGCTCCAGATGCCGATCTTCTTCACCCTGTTCCACCTCCTCAACGAGGCCGCCAAGGACGGGACCGGGCGCGGCTTCCTGACCCAGACCCTGGCCGAGGACTTCGGTGAGTCGAAGCTGTTCGGCCGCATCCCGCTGGCCGACAGCTTCTGGGGCGCCGGCGTGTGGCGCTCCGGTGGCGGCGACCTCAGCGTGATGCTGCTGGCGCTGTTCCTGGTGCTGGCGATGACCGCCACCACCTTCATCACCCAGCGCCAGCTGATGAGCAAGAACATGCCGGCCGACGCGATGTCGGGCCCCTACGCCCAGCAGCAGAAGCTCCTGCTCTACGTGCTCCCCGTGGCCTTCGGCCTCGGTGGCGTGGCGTTCCCCATCGGCGTCCTCCTCTACTGGACGACCTCCAACCTGTGGACGATGGGCCAGCAGTTCTACGTCATCCGCAACAACCCCGCCCCGGGGACGCCGGCGTTCGCGGCCAAGGCCGAGCGCGACAAGGCGAAGGCCGAGAAGTCCGGCACCGCTCCCGCCGTCGAGCCGGTGCCCGAGGTCGAGCCGCCCCGCCCGGTGGTGCGTCAGCAGCCCAAGAAGCAGACCAAGCAGCAGCGCAAGTCGGGTGCCTCGAAGCAGGCCGGCCCGGGCAAGGGAGGCAGGAAGTGAGCCAGGACGTGGGCGAGGACGTGGGCGACGACCCGACTGACGACCAGGGCCAGGAGCCGGTCGAGGCGTCGGTGCCCGAGCAGGGTGAGGGGCCAGGCCCGGACGACGCGCGCACGACCACCGACGCCGGGGTCGAGGCCGTCACGCACCAGCTCACCGCCGCCGCGGCCGAGGGCCCCGGCAGCGAGGAGTCGGCCCGCGAGCGACGCCTGCGCGAGCTCGAGGCGGAGGGTGACATCGCCGCCGACTACCTCGAGGAGCTCCTCGACATCGCCGACCTCGACGGCGACCTCGACATCGACGTCGACGGTGACCGCGCTGCGGTGTCCATCGTCGGTGCGGAGCTGACCCAGCTCGTCGGTGACGGTGGCGAGGTGCTCGACGCCCTGCAGGAGCTCACGCGGCTCGCGGTCTACCGCGAGACCGGTGAGCGCTCGCGGTTGATGCTCGACATCTCCGGGTTCCGTGCGCAGCGACGCACCGAGCTCGAGGAGCTGGCCGCGCAGAGCGTGGCGCAGGTGCGCGAGTCGGGCGAGCGGCTGTCGTTGACGCCGATGAGCCCGTTCGAGCGCAAGGTGGTGCACGACGCCGTCGCCGCCGCCGGGCTGTCCTCGGAGTCGGAGGGCGTCGAGCCCCGCCGCTTCGTGGTCGTCGTCCCGGTCTGAGCGACGTGGAGCAGACCCCCTCCCCCGCTCCCGGGTCCTCCCCGGACGCGACGGCGCCGGGCGCGACGGAGCCGGGCGCCTCGGCGCCGGACGGGACGGTGCTCGACGAGACCGGGGCCGCACGGCCGGAGGCGGCGTCGGCGGCGTTCCCCGCTGACCGGCTCGAGCTGGCCGACCGGCTGTGGGCCCACCTGGCCGGCGCCGGGGTGACCCGCGGCCTGATCGGGCCGCGTGAGGTCCCGCGGCTGTGGGGCCGGCACCTGCTGAACTGCGCCGTGGTGGGCGAGGCGCTGCGGGAGGGTGCCCGGGTGTGTGACATCGGTTCGGGGGCCGGCCTGCCGGGGCTGGTGCTGGCGGTGGCCCGCCCCGACCTCCAGCTGACGCTGGTCGAGCCGCTGCTGCGGCGGACGGTGTTCCTGCAGGAGGTCGTCGACGACCTCGGACTGTCCCAGGTGGTGGTCCGGCGCGACCGGGCAGAGGCCTTGCATTTCGAACAGGTGTTCGATGTGGTGACCTCGCGGGCGGTGGCGCCGCTCGCCCGGTTGCTGGACTGGTCGATGCCCCTGGTCGCCGCCGACGGGCGCCTGGTGGCCATGAAGGGGTCCTCGGTGTCCGACGAGGTCGCCCGTGCCGAGCCGGCGCTCGCCCACTGGGGGTGTGCCCCGCCGGTGGTCCGCACGGTGGGTGTCGGCCTGGTGGACCCGCCGACCACGCTGCTGGAAGTGGCCTGGGCCGACCCGGCGGCGGTATCTTGGCCGCTTGCCCCCTTCGCTCCCTCGCGAACGGCTCCGCCCGCTCGTCGCCGCGGTCGTCCGCGTCGGGGTGGTCGCGCGTAGCTGCCGACGGGGTGTGTCCGCTGGATCCCCGCTCAGAGAGGCCCGTCTTCCCGATGGCCGACCACCGCTCCCCCGCTGCTGACACGCCCGCTGCTGGCGATGTTTCACGTGAAACCGGGAGCACTCCCCCGCCTGTGACAGCCGATGTTCCACGTGAAACCAGTCGAGGGTTCACCGTGCGCACGGCCGCCGACGTGGCCGAGGAGTCGCCGTCCTTCCACGACGACGCCACGCCGCTCGCCCGCGCCGCCGAGCACACCGTGCTCGCCCGCGAAGGGCTGCGGATCGGACCGGGTGTCCCCCGACCGGCACACACCCGGGTGTTCGTGGTGGCCAACCAGAAGGGCGGCGTCGGCAAGACCACCTCGACGGTGAACGTCGCCGCGGCGCTGGCCCAGCTCGGGCAGCGGGTCCTCGTGGTGGACCTCGACCCCCAGGGCAACGCCTCCACCGCCCTCAACGTGGAGCACCAGCGTGGAGTGGCGTCGACGTACGACGCCCTGGTGGAAGGCACCCCCATCGTCGACCTCGCCGTGCCGTGCCCCGACGTCGACCGGCTGTGGGTGCTCCCCGCGACGATCGACCTGGCCGGGGCCGAGATCGAGCTGGTCGGCGTCGATGCACGCGAGCAGCGCCTGCGCACCGCGATCCACGCCCACCCGTGGGTGGGGACGCTCGCCGAGGTGGGCGACGAGCGCCTCGACTACGTGCTGATCGACTGTCCCCCGTCGCTGGGCCTGCTCACGCTGAACGCGCTGGTGGCCGGTGACGAGATGATGATCCCGATCCAGGCGGAGTACTACGCGCTCGAGGGTCTCGGGCAGCTGCTGGAGACCGTCGGCATGGTGCGCCAGCACCTGAACGCCGGCCTCGACGTCTCCACGATCCTGATCACGATGTACGACGGCCGCACGCGCCTCGCCGCGGGCGTGGCCGGCGAGGTGCGGGAGCACTTCGGCGCGCAGGTCCTGCGCACCAACATCCCGCGTTCGGTACGCGTCTCGGAAGCGCCGTCGTACGCGCAGACGGTGATGACCTACGACCCGGGCTCCCCTGGCGCGTTGAGCTACCTCGACGCGGCTCGCGAGATCGCGTCGCGGGCGGTGACGGCGTGAGCGGCCCCCGGACGCCGGCCCGCCGCGGCCTCGGGCGCGGCCTGGGCTCGTTGATCCCGACGGCTCCGGCGCCGCAGACGGCGCCGGACACCGCGTCGGGGGACGCCGCGACGCCGGAGCGCGCGGCGGCGGCGTTCCCCGCGGGCGCGACGGCGCCGTCGGGTGCTCCCGACGGTGGCGGCACTGCGCTCAGCAGCGCAGACGCGGCCGCGGTGGAGCACGACGGGCTCGCCCCGGTGGCGGGCGCGTACTTCGCCGAGCTGCCGATCACCCAGATCCACCCCAACCACGTGCAACCGCGCCAGGTGTTCGACGAGGACGCGATGGCCGAGCTGGTCCACTCCATCCGAGAGGTCGGGCTCCTGCAGCCCGTGGTGGTGCGCGCCGTCGGGCCCGACTCCTACGAGCTGGTGATGGGGGAGCGGCGCTGGCGTGCCTCGCAGGAGGCCGGCTCGACCACGATCCCGGCGATCGTGCGCTCCACCGACGACGTCGACATGTTGCGTGACGCGCTGCTGGAGAACCTGCACCGGGCGCAGCTCAACCCGCTGGAGGAGGCGTCGGCGTACGCCCAGCTGCTCGAGGACTTCGGCTGCACCCACGACGAGCTCGCGCAGCGCATCGGGCGCTCCAGGCCGCAGATCAGCAACACGCTGCGGCTGCTGCGGCTCGGGCCTGCCGTCCAGCGGCGGGTCGCGGCGGGCGTGCTGAGCGCCGGCCACGCGCGGTCGCTGCTGGCGGTGCCCGACCCCGAGGTGCAGGACCGGCTGGCCTCCCGCGTGGTGGCCGAGGGCATCAGCGTGCGGGCGCTCGAGGAGATCGTGTCGCTGGGGGAGACCGGGGGAGAGGACCGGCCCCGGGTGGCCCGGCGCCGCGACGCGGCGCCCGGGCTCGCCGACGTGGCCGAGCGCCTGTCGGAGCGGTTGGAGACCAGGGTCAAGGTCGACCTCGGCAAGGCCAAGGGCCGGGTGACGGTGGAGTTCGCGTCGGTCGAGGACCTGCAGCGCATCGTCGACGTCATCGACCCGCCGTCAACAGGTCGCTAAAGCGACATGCCGACACGGCGACTTCTCGACAAGTCGACTTATTGCGCACCGGAATGTTGTGTCAGCGGCGATCTGAGCGAGGTGCCGGTGGTCCGGCGACGGCCGCAGGCGCCCTGAACGCCGCAGGAGCGCGCTCCCAGCGGCCCCGACAGCCGTCGACCGCCCGCCCCGCGGGGTGGGGCGGTGTCAGGAGCTCTCGGTCGAGCGTCGAGCGGCCCGGCGCGCGGCCCGCTCACGCTTCTCGGCGAGGTCGAGCTCCTCTGCCTCGGCCGGTGTCGGGGCCGAGCCGCCGTGGCGCGCCGGGAGCCACCAGCTGCCGGGGGGCTGCTCGGCGGCGGGGTAGCGCGCGATGGTGTCGTCGAGCATGCCCGCCATGACGTCGCGCAGCTGCGTGGTCTCGGCGACGGGGTCGGCACCGGTGGGGTGCAGCGGTGCGCCCACGGTGATGGCGATGGTCGTGCCGCGCGAGAAGTCCTTCGGGTGGTCCTTCGTCATCATCCGCTGGGTGCCCCAGAGCACGACCGGCACCAGCGGTACGCCGGCGGCCGCGGCGATGCGCACCGCGCCGGTCTTGAACTCCTTGAGCTCCATCGACCGCGAGATCGTGGCCTCGGGGAAGATGCCGACGGCCTCACCGGCGCGCAGCTGCTCGACGGCGGTGTGGAAGGACGCCACGCCCTCGCCGCGGTCGACCTCGATGTGGTGCAGCGAGCGCATCAGCGGGCCGCCGAGCCGGTGGTCGAAGATCTCCCGCTTGGCCATGAACCGCACCAGCCGACCCGACGGGTTGGCGGCCAGGCCGCCGTAGACGAAGTCGACGTACCCGATGTGGTTGTAGGCCAGCAGCACACCGCCGCGGCGCGGCACGTGCTCCGTGCCGGACATGTCGAACCGCTGGCCCAGGAGCCGGAACCCGGTCTTGGCGACAGCGATGACCGGGGGATAGGTGAGGTCGCGCATCAGGAGAGGTCCGTCCCGGGGGCGTCGTAGGACTGGTAGGGGCCGATGCCGCGGTCGGGGGCGGAGGCGCCGAACGTGGCGCGCAGCTCCATCTCGGCCTCGAGGACGCCGGCGAGGCGCCGCACCCCCTCGCGGATGCGCTCGGGGGTCGGGTAGCAGAACGACAGGCGCATCGAGCTCGACCCGTAGCCGTCGGCGAAGAACGCCGTACCGGGCACGTAGGCCACCCGCGCGGTGACCGCGCGCGGCAGCATCGACTTGGCGTCGATGCCCGGGGGCAGGGTCAGCCAGACGTAGAAGCCGCCGTCGGGCACGTTCCACCGGCAGCTGGCGGGCATCAGGTCGTCGAGGGCGTCGATCATCGCGTCACGGCGCTCGCGGTACATCTCGCGGAACTGCTTGATCTGGCCCTGCCAGTCGTGGGTCTCCAGGTAGGCCGACACCGCCATCTGCGAGAACTGCGGCGGGCACAGGGTGGCGGACTCCTGGGCCAGCACCAGCTTCTCCCGCACCGGGTGGGGGGCCAGCGCCCAGCCGACGCGGAACCCCGGGGCGAAGGTCTTCGAGAACGAGCCGAGGTAGATGACGCCCTCGGCCTCGTCGGCGCGCAGCGCCCGCATCGGCTCTTGGTCGAAGCCGAGCAGCCCGTAGGGGTTGTCCTCCAGCACCAGCACGCCCTCGCGGCGGCAGATGTCGAGGATGCGCGGACGGCGCTCGGCGCTCAGCGTCACACCGGCCGGGTTGTGGAAGTTGGGGATCGTGTAGAGGAACTTGATCCGCCCGCCCGCGGCCTGCACCGTGGCGATGGCCTGCTCCAACGACTCCGGCACCAGCCCGGCGGCGTCCATCTCCACGTGCACGACCTCGGCCTGGTAGGCCTTGAAGACGCCCAGCGCGCCGACGTACGACGGGGCCTCGCAGAGCACGACGTCGCCGGGGTCGATGAAGATGCGGGTCACCAGGTCGACGGCCTGCTGCGAGCCCACGGTGACCACGACGTCGTCGGGGTGGGCCTCGATGCCCTCGAGGCGCATCACGTCGGTGATCTGCTCGCGCAGCCGCGGCACGCCCTGGCCGGAGCCGTACTGCATGGCGACCGGGCCCTGGGTGGTGACCAGGTCGCCGATCGCGCTGGCCACGACGTCGAGGGGGAGCCCGGAGATGTTCGGCATGCCCCCGGCGAGCGAGACCACCTCGGGCCGCGAGGCGACCGCGAACAGCGCGCGGATCTCCGAGGCGGTCATGCCGGCCGTGCGCGCGGCGTATCGGTCGACGTAGGAGTCGAGGCGGGACTGCGAGCGCGCGGGCGTGGGCGTGGGATCCATGACCCCCCTAGCATGAGGGATGGGCGGGCGAGGTGCACGCAGGGATCGCTGTTCGTTCGGCCACCTCGTGCGTCCGCCACGGGGTCTGCGATCGGGGGAGTGCCGGTGTCGCGTCGGGTCGAGCCGCTGCAGGTCGACCACCTGGCCGCGCTGCCGGGGTCGTGCGGCTCCTGCGCGTTCTGGCAGCTCGACCCCGTACGCCGGGCACGCGCCGACGCCGCGGCCGCGCAGGCCGAGGCCAAGGCCGACTGGGTGGCGCGGGTGCAGCGCGACTGGGGCACGTGCGGACAGGTGGTGCTCGTCGACGACCGCCCCGTGGCCCACCTGCTGTACGCCCCGAGCGCCCACGTGCCGGCCGCCGACGGGTTCCCGACCTCGCCGGTCTCCCCGGACGCGGTGGTGCTGACCACCGTGCGCGTCGACGCCGAGCACGCCGGCGGTGGCCTGGGCCGGCTGCTCGTGCAGGCCATGGCGAGTGACCTGGTGCGGCGCGGGGGCTACCGGGCCGTCGAGGCGTTCGGCCGCACCGGGGGTGGGGCGGGCGCCGGGTCGACCTGCGTCGTGCCGGCGGACTTCCTCGGCAGCGTCGGGTTCGCGACGCGTCGGCCGCACGACCGGGTGCCCCGGCTGCGGATGGACCTGCGCGCCGCGGTGACCTGGCGCGACGAGGTCGGGGCGGCGTGGGGCCGGCTGGCCGGCGTGGTGCGCCCCGCCCGGGCCCCGGCCCCGGACGCACGCGTCCCCGCCGCCCTGGGGGCGACGGGGACGCGGTGGCGCGGTGCGGGGGACGAGACCCCCGCGGGGATCACGCGATGTAGTCGGAGAGCTCCTTGAGCAGCGCGGCCTTGGGCCGGGCGCCGACGATGGTCTTCACGACCTCGCCGCCCTGGTAGACGTTGATCGTCGGAATGCCGGTGACCCGGTAGGACGACGGCGTCACGGGGTTCTCGTCCACGTTCATCTTCAGGAACGTGATCTTGTCGCCGTGGGCGGTGGAGATCTCGTCGAGGATCGGGGCGACCTGGCGGCACGGGCCGCACCACTCGGCCCAGAAGTCCACGAGGACCGGCTTGTCGGACTTGAGCACCTGAGCCTCGAACTCGGCGTCGGTGACGGCACTGATGTTGCCCACGATGGATCCCTTCTGGTGGTCGTGCGGGGTGTGGAGGTGGAACCACGGCACCGGGCGGGATGTTCCCGTCGGCGTCGTCCCGGGCCGGCGGCCCGGGCTGCCGCGGCTCAGAGCCCGGCGGTCTTGACCGCGTCGGAGGCCGCGGAGCCGGCGACGGCGTCCTGGGCCTCGGCGCGGGTGGCGTCGCTGTGGTCGAGCTCGGCGACGTAGCGCTCGGCGTCGAGGGCGGCCGCGCAGCCGGTGCCGGCCGCGGTGATCGCCTGGCGGTAGTGGTGGTCGACGAGGTCGCCGCAGGCGAAGACACCGGGGATGTTGGTGGCCGTCGAGGGGTGGGCGACGAGCACGTAGCCCTCGTCGTCGAGGTCGACCTGGCCGGTGAGCAGCTCGGAGCGCGGGTCGTGGCCGATGGCGATGAACAGCCCGGTCGCGTCGAGCGGGCGGGTCTGGCCGGTCACGGTGTCGCGCAGGGTCAGCGACTCGAGCCGGTCGGCGCCGTGGATCTCCTCCACGGTGCTGTTCCACACGATCTCGAGCTTGGGGTCGGCCAGGGCGCGCTCCTGCATGATCTTGGAGGCGCGCAGCTCCTCGCGACGCACGATCAGCGACACCTTGGAGGCGAAGCGGGTGAGGAAGGTGGCCTCCTCGACCGCGCTGTCACCACCGCCGACGACCGCGATGTGCTGCTGGCGGAAGAAGAACCCGTCGCAGGTGGCGCACCACGACACGCCGCGGCCGGACAGCTCGTCCTCGCGGGCGATGCCGAGCTTGCGGTAGCCCGAGCCGGTGGCGAGCACCACGGAGCGGGCGGTGTAGGTGTCGGTGGCCGTGCGGACGACCTTCACCGCGCCGGTGAGGTCGACCTCGACGACGTCGTCGGAGACCAGCTGGGCGCCGAACCGCTCCGCCTGGGCGCGCATCTCGTCCATGAGCGCCGGGCCCATGATGCCGTCGCGGAAGCCGGGGAAGTTCTCCACCTCGGTGGTGTTCATCAGCGCACCGCCTGCGGTGACCGACCCCTCGAACACCAGCGGCTCGAGGCCGGCGCGCGCGGCGTACACGGCTGCGGTGTAGCCGGAGGGACCCGAGCCGATGATGATGACCTGGCGGGTGACGTCTGGGCGGGTGTCGGACATGGATCCGGTCTCCTCGGTGGACGGGGTGGTGCGGGACGTGCGCGAGCACCTGGGACCAGAACCGGTCCACGGGCGGCGGCATTCCCGTCGAGGGTGCCGCAGCGGCGCCGCCGACGCCAGCCCGCGCGCTCCCGTGGGGGCCTCGTGGGGAGCGGTCAGTCGCGGGGGAGGGTGACCGCGCGCAGCACCTCACCGGTGCCGCACTGCAGCAGCTCCACCACCTGGGTGTCGCCGGCCGGGGCGCGGTAGGCCAGCACGGCCGGCTCGCGGTCGTAGCGCACCCGCACCAGCAGCCCCGGGCCCCACGGCGCCGCCGGGCACGCCTCCCACCGGGCCAGGGCCACCCGGGCGGCGGCCGGGCCCAGGGCGGGCCCGGTGGCCCGCCGCCCTCGGTACGTCTGGGGGTCCGACCGCGGACCCTGGGCGGTGACGTCGGAGCGCCGGCCGGCGGGGGTCAGCTCGGCCCGGATGCGGTCGACGCCGCGGGTGAAGTCGTCGTCGGAGAGGGGGCGCACGTCACCGCGGGCGACGAGGGCCAGCGCACCCAGGTCCTCCAGCTCGCCGGCTGCCGGCGCGTCGCGGTCCAGGCTCTCGCCCCCGCTGTCCGCCCCGCTCGCCACCCCGCTCTCCGCGTCGCTGAGCGCGGGACCTCGCTCGCTCAGCTGCGCGTCGGCACCGGCGGACCCGGCCGACTCGTCGGACCCGGCGGACTCCATGACGGAGTCCAGCGTCTCGGCCGACGACGACGACTCGTCCTCGCCGCCGGTGTCCACGACCTGGCCCACGCCGACGCCGGCCACGACCACCGCGGCGGCGGCCAGCAGCATGGCGCCCGCGCGGCGGCGGCGGGTGGCGTGGGCGGCGTGCGTGTCGTGCGGGGAGAGGTGGCGCACCACGCCCGCCGGGCCCGCGTCCGTGGTGGTGCCGGTGGCCGCGTCGCCGCTCTCGTCGGTGCCAGCGGTGTCGGTGTCGGTGGCCATGGCGGTGGCGGGCTCGACGTCGGAGACCGAGAGCCGCGCCAGGGCCGCGTCGAGGCGGGCGACCACGTCGACGGGTGCCGGCTCGGTGTGCCGGGCGTCGGCCAGGCGGCGCGCGACGTCCTGCTCCTGCTCGGGGGTGAGGGCCGGGTCGTCCATCGTGGCCTCCTCTCGGTGCTGGTGGGTGCTGGTCGGTGCTCGGTGGTGCAGGGGCGGCGGGGGGGTGCGGGGCTCAGCGCGGGGGCGGACCGCGCGGGTCGCCGGTAGATCGGACGGGCGCCGACGGCGGCGGGTTCCCCGCGGTGGTGTGGGTGGGCTCACGCTCGGCACGCAGCACTCCCAGCAGCACGGCGAGGCGGGCGCGTCCGCGCGAGCAGCGCGACTTCACCGTGCCGACCGCACAGTCGAGCACGGCCGCGGCCTCGGCGACCGACCAGCCCTCCATGTCGACCAGCACCAGCGCGGCGCGCTGCTCGGCGGGCAGGGTCGCCAGCGCGTCGAGCACGACCCGGCGCTGCTCGTCGCGCACCGCCAGCTCGGCGGGGTCCTCGGTGCCGGGACCGGCCACGGCGCGCGAGCCGCGGTCGGCGTGCTCGTCGAGGTGGTCGGGCAGCGGCTCGGTGCGGCGCACCCGGGCCGCGCGGTGGCGGTCGAGGCAGGCGTTGACCACGACGCGGTGCAGCCAGGTGGTCACCGCCGCCTCGCCGCGGAACGACGCGGCGCGCCGGTAGGCGGCCACCATGGCGTCCTGCAGGCCGTCGGCGGCGTCCTCGGGGTTGCCGGTGGTGCGCAGCGCGACGGCCCACAACCGGTCGCGGTGGCGCGCGAACAGCACCCCGAAGGCCTCGGGGTCGCCGGCGACGTGGGCCGCGAGCAGCTCGGCGTCGGTGGGGGCGTCGTCAGGGCTCACCCGCGCACCTGCACCTCGGCGACCTCGCCCCGGAAGCCGCCCTCGACGGCGGGGAGCGAGGTGAGCCAGACGACCAGGTGCGACCCGGTGACGGGCTCGTCGAGCACGACCTGCTCCTGCCGGCCGGCCTCGACCTCGGCGACCGCGGTCAGGTCGGCGACCGCGGTGGGGGCGGCGTCGGCGACGTAGAGCGTCACGCCGGTGCCCTCGCCCACCAGCGTCAGGTCGACCTCGGCGACGTCCTGCTCGCCCCCGAGGTCGACGACCAGGCCCACGCCGGTCTTCAGCCCGGCGGGACCGAGGTCCTGGAGGTAGGTGGCGGTGCGCCAGCTCGTGGCGGGATCACCGTCGACGGCCAGCGGCGCGAGCTCGGGGTACTCCTCCTGCGGGTCGCCCTGCGGGTCGAGGTCGGTGGCCGCCAGGTCGGTGAGCAGGGCCGGCGGCGCCGTGGACGACGGCGCGGAGCTCGGCGCCGGGCCCGAGGTGGTGGGGTCGGCGTCGGGCTCGGCGCCCAGCGGCGTGCGGCCACGGCCCAGGTTGACGACCACGACCACCACCACGACCAGCAGGAGCAGCAGGAGCAGGGCGGCGGCGAGGCGGAAGGTGTTGCGTCCCGGCACGTCGGTGGCGGTGGCGGCGGCGGGGGCGGCGGAGCCCGGCGGAGGGGGCGGTGAGGCGCCGGGGCTGCCCCAGGGCCAGAACTCCGCGGAGTCGGGGGCGACCGTCCCGGGTCGCGGCCGGCGCACGGGCTCGCCGTCGGAGGGCTCGGGGGCGAACAGCGGACGCTCCGGAGGGTCCTCGAACGGCGGGGGCGGCGGCACCGGCTCGGAGCGGGCGCGCAGCCACGACACGTCGTCGGTCTCGTCGTCGAAGATGGGCAGACCGGCCTCGGTGGGGTGCTCGCCGGGCCCGCGCGACGTCCTCGCGTCGTCGGGGGGTGCGTCGCCGCGGTGCTGGCCGCCCGCCGGTGTGGCGTCGGGCAGCACGGTGGTGGCCTCGTCGGCACGGGCGTCGGCCGCGGTGGCCCCACCTGCGACGGCGAGCGCCACGGTCGGGTCGGCGGCGGCGGTGGGCGCGGGGGCGGGCGGGGTGTCCCGGGGGGTGGGCAGCGGCACGGCGGGCAGGTTGATGGTCTCGTCGCCGCGGTCGACGGTGCGGGCGGCGAGCTCCTCGGGGAAGCCGGCCGGGTCGCCCACCAGGTCGAGCAGCGCCGTGGTCATGGCGGCGGCGGTGGTGGGGCACCGCCGGTCGCCCAGCGGGAGGTCGGCCGACGGGTTGAGCACGTTGTCGCACAGCTGGTCGAGGGTGCGGGGGATGCCCGCGCGCACCTGACGCGGCCGCAGCAGCCGGCCGTGCTCCTGGGGCGCCGGGGCGACCGCCGAGCCGGAGATGCCGGCCCAGCGGCCGGTGAGCGCGGCGTAGAGCAGGCCGGCGAGGTCGGTGACGTCGTCCTGCGGGTCGAGGGTGGCCAGGCCGTGCAGGGCGGCGTCGACGCACAGGCCGATGATCCGCACCGACCCGGCGCGGTCGACCAGCACGTTCTCGGGGTTGAGCCGGCCGTGGGCCACCCCGGCGGCGTGGGCGGTGGCGATGCCGGAGGCCACCTCGGCCACCAGCCACGCCGCCCGGCGGGCCTGCAGCGGCCCGCCCGCGGCGAGCATGATGTCGAGGGAGGTGCCGGAGCCCCACTCGTTGACGACGTAGCAGAGGTCGTCGGTGCGCTCGGCGTCGAGCACCCGCAGCAGGTGGGGGTCGTGCACCACCGCGGAGCGGCGGGCGGCGGAGAGCAGCGTGTCGGCGCGCACGTCGTCGGCGGGGATGACGTGGATCGCGACCTGGCGCTCCAGCACCCGGTCGTTGGCCCGCCAGAACCGGCCCCCGCCGCTCTCGCTGAGCAGGTCGACCAGCCGGTAGCGCCCGGCGAGGACGTCGCCGTGCGAGATCGAGTGGGCCACGGTGCTCCAGGCTCCTTCGCAGGCTCGACGCGGGGCTGGCTGGTCTGGCCGGGGCCGGGGGGTCCGGACCGCCCACATCGTAGGCGTCCGCCGCCGGGTCAGCGACCTCGCAGCACCGGCAGGCGGGCCGAGACCACGGCCAGCACCGAGGTGACCTCGGTGAGGCGGAACAGCCGGGCGAGCAGCAGGAACGCGACGCCGTCGACCCCGGCCACCGCGGCGCCGCGCAGCAGCGTGGTGAGCACGCCCGCGTCGACGGCGAGGTCGCCCAGCAGCGCCGAGACGCCGTACGCCGCCGCGGTCGAGAGCGTCACGACCAGCGCCAGGCGCACCAGGAAGCGGGAGGTGGTGCGACCGCCGAGGTCGCCGGTGCGGCGCTCGAGCACGGTGTAGGAGATCGCGGAGCCGACCAGGTACGACGCGGCGTACGCCACCGCCAGCGACGACGCGGTGGCGGCGTCGTCGGTGAGACCCACCAGCGCCACCGCGACCACGATGTTGGTGGCCGCCACCGCGCACTGGATCCAGAACACGGTGCGGGTCTGCTCGAGGGCGTAGAAGCCGCGCAGCATCAGGTAGTGCACGGTGAACACCACGATGCCCGGGCCGAACAGCGCGAGGGTCGGCACCGCGTTGGGCCAGGTGTCGGCGGCCGCGGCGTAGCCCCACACGACGCGGGCGACCTCGGGAGCCACCACCGGCAGCAGCGCGGCGAACGGCACCAGCACGGCCAGCGCCGTGCGCAGCGTGGCGCCCAGCGAGCGCCCGAGCCCGGCGAGGTCGCCGTCGGCGGCGCGCGCCGAGAGCCGCGGCAGCACGGCGGTGGCCAGCGACACCGTGACGACCGAGTGGGGGACCATCACGATGAGGAACGCCGAGGCGTAGACGGTGTTGCCGGTGCCGCCCTCGCTGCCCCCGGCCACACCGGTCGCGCTGAGGCGCACCACCACGGAGTAGGCCACCTGGTTGACCACGACGTAGGCCACGGTCCACTTCGCCAGCCGGGCGGTCTGGCCCAGGCCGGTGCCGCGGAAGTCGACGCGGGGGGTGAACCGGAAGCCGGCCGAGCGCAGGTACGGCACCAGGATCACCAGCTGCGCCACGATGCCGAGGGTGGAGCCCAGCCCCAGCAGCAGCTCCTCGGCCGCGGTGAATCCGCCGGTGACCTCGTCGCCCGCCGCGGGCCCGAACACGAGCAGGTAGACGACCAGCACGGCCACCGAGATCACGTTGTTGGCGATCGGCGCCCACATCATCGGCCCGAACCGGCCGCGGGCGTTCAGGATCTGCCCGACCAGCACGAACATGCCGTAGAAGAAGACCTGGGGCAGGCAGTAGCGGGCGAAGTCGATCGCCGACTCCCGCGCGCCGGCGTCCCAGCCCGACGGCAGGTAGACCGCCATCACCCACGGCGCGAGCGCCACCAGCAGCAACGTCACCGCCCCGAGGAACAGCAGCGCGAGGGTGACCACCCGGTCGGCGTACGCCGCGCCGCCGTCGGCGTCGTTCTTCATCGAGCGCACCAGCTGGGGCACCAGCACGGCGTTGAACACGCCGCCGGCCAGCAGGATGTAGAGCATGTTCGGGATCGTGTTGGCGATCGTGAAGACGTCGCCGTGCAGCTGGATGCCGAGCGCCGCGGCCAGCAGCGCCGAGCGCACGAAGCCGCTCATCCGCGACACCACCGTGCCGGCGGCCATCACCGCGCTGGACGACAGGATGGAGCGCTGCTCGGCCGCCGACCCGTCGGGTCCCTCGGGACCGGTCAGTCGCTGGGCCTCCCCGACCGCCTCGACCGGTCCCGTGGGGTCGTCGGCGCCGTCGGCGGCGTCGTGGCCGACGACCGGCGGGCCAGGGGCGCGGTGCCTCACGCGGGCCTCGCCCCGGCCGGGTCGCCGGCGGCGGTGGCCGCCCCGCCGGCCTCGCGGTGGGCGTCGCGCAGCCGGCGGACCAGGCGCAGGGCGATGGTGCCGAAGAGCAGCACCATGCCGGTGCCCATGATCAGCCAGATGATCTGGCTGACCTGGGCCGAGCGCACCGGGAGGTCGGCGCTGGTGCCGATCACCCGGCCGTCGCGGTCGGTGAGCAGGAGGGTGACGTCGTGCACGCCGAGCGCGTCGGTGCGGGCGTCCAGCAGCACCGTGGTCTGGCTGTCGGCCGGCACCTCGATGGCGTCCTCGGGACCCCTGATCACCAGCGGTCGGTCGGTGCGGTAGGTCAGCCGCACCGTGACCGGCTCGTCGAGACGGTTGTCGATGGTCGCGCCGAACTTGCCGCTCTCGCTCGACAGCGTCACCCCGGGCGGGGCCATCACGTCGACCGAGCCGAGCAGGACGTCGACGCCGCGCTGCGCTCCCGCGGCGGCCGCCAGGGCGAGCTCGGGCTCCTGCCGCGCGGCGTACGACACGGTGGTGAGCGCCTGGTCGAGCACGGCGGTGCCGACCTGGTCGTTCAGGGTCAGCAGGGTCTCCAGGGCCCCACCGGCCTCGACGAGCCGCTCCGCGGCGTCGAAGCCCGACGCGGGGACCTCGGTGGCGGCCTGGTGCTCGGGGTAGACGAGGTCGGCGGGCGCCACGGCCGCGTCGCGGGACGCGGACCGGCCGGCGGTGGCGTCCTCGACGGTCTCCAGGTCGACCCACGACTGGTCGAGCCCGGTGAAGAACGACGCGCCGTCGCTCGGCACCCAGTCGTGGGGCAGCACGGCCACCAGCGGCTCGGCACTCCCCTCGCCCTCGACGTCGAGGAGCCGCACCGCGACCTCGGCCAGCAGCCGCTGGCGCATCGCGGTCGGCGTACGACGCTCGCCGGGGGCGGGCCCGCCGGCCATCGCGCCGGAGGAGGTGACCACGACCCGGCGACCGCCGACGGTGGCCGTCGTCGGCACCGACCCGTCGTCGCGGCGCAGGCCGGCGTCGCCGCGGGCCACGGCGCGGTCGGCGAGCAGCACCGTCTCGTCCTCGTCGGCGCCCTCCACCGCCTGGCCGGAGAGGTAGCCGAGCGGGGAGCGCAGGGCCGGGGTGGTCTCGACGTCGAACGGCGCGAGCACCGAGCCCGACCGGCGTCGGGCGCGCTCGTAGAGGCCGGGCTCGTGCACGGCGGCGGCCGAGACGTCGACGTCGCCGTAGGGCAGCGACAGCAGCTGGCTCGAGCCGTCGAGGGCGGTGCCGAGGTCGTCGAGCCAGGCGGAGCCGGCCTCCGCGGCGGCCGCGGTGGTCGGGTCGAGCTGGGCGGGCTCCTCCTCCGCCGAGGGGCTGGCGCTCGGCGAGGCGGTGCCGGCGGTGGCCCCCGGCGAGGTCGGCTCGCCGGCCCCGTCCCCCTCGTCGCCGTCCCCCTCGTCGCCGTCGCCGTCGCCCTCGTCGCCCGCGTCATCGCCGCCCTCGTCGGGGTCGACGGTGGGGGCGATGGAGCGGGCCGGGTTGCCGGCGGCGAGGCGCCCGGCGGCGTCGGTGACGGCGGGGTCGACCAGCCAGGTCAGCGGACGGGAGCCGGCGGCCGCGCCGAACTCGAGGGCGGCGCGGAGCCGGCCGCCGTCGCCGAGGCTGGTCGTCCAGTCCTCGACGTCGTCGATCGAGCCGTCGGCGGCGTAGGTGACGCCGCGGCGCAGCGGCACCACCAGGGCCAGGGGCACCGCGTCGTCGTCGGCGCGGGTGCCGTCGACCAGCGGCAGGAAGGTGCGGGCCCGGCCGTCGGCGGTGTCCTCGCGGCCGTCCTCGTTCTCGCCGTTGGCGTGCACGCCGAACCAGTAGACGCCGGGCTCGCTGACCGGCACCCGCCGCGACGGCAGCGTGATGCGGTAGGTCGTGCTCTGGCCGGGCGCCAGGGACTCGACGGTGTCGTAGGGCCCCGGGTCGACGATCCGGTCGCCGGCGTAGGAGAGCGGGTCGGTGGCGGCGGCCGCGGCGAGCTCGGCCGGGGTCGTCATCGGGGTGGTCACCCCCGGCGTGGACGAGGTGGCCCCGGGGCTGGCGGTGCCGAGCACGGGGTAGAGGTTGATCGCGGCCCAGTCGGTGTCGTCGACGTTCGTGATGGTGCCGGTGATCCGCAGCCTGCCGTTCTCGGGCACCACCGCCGGCGTCATCGAGTCGATGGTCACCTCGAGCGGCTCGACCGGCTCGTCGGCCGCGGGGGCCACCTGGGCGGGCCCGGGGGCGGCCGTCGCCGGGGCCGTGGTGCCGAGGGCCACCGCGAGCGCCGCCACGAGGGCAGGCAGCAGCGCGGACGGTCGGGACACGCATCGATGCTAGACGAGGAGCCTGTGGGTCCCGGGAAGCGCGACGGGGGTGCCCGCGCGGATAGACTGCCCGCCCGTGTCGTCCGACGAGCCCGCCCTCCTGCGCCCCCCTGGCCCCCTCAGCGTGGTCGAGGTGCAGCGCGCCGTCGCCGACGAGCTCGACCGCATCGCCGAGGTCATCGACGAGCTCGGCCGCCGCTTCACCGACGCCGGCCACGAGATCGCGCTGGTGGGCGGTCCGGTGCGCGACGCGATGCTGGGACGGCGCCACAACGACCTCGACCTCACCACCTCCGCGCGCCCCGACGAGACCGAGCGACTGCTGAAGGGCTGGGCCGACGCCACCTGGGACATGGGTCGCGCGTTCGGCACGATCGGCTGCCGCCGCGGCGACTGGCAGGTCGAGATCACGACGTACCGCTCGGAGACCTACGACCCCTCCTCGCGCAACCCCGAGGTGCAGTACGGCGACTCGCTGGTCGGCGACCTCGCCCGGCGCGACCTCACCGTCAACGCGATGGCGGTGCGGCTGCCGGGCCGCGAGGTGGAGGACCCGTTCGGCGGGGTGGTCGACCTCGCCCACCGCCGGCTGCGCACCCCCGGGCGCGCGGAGGACTCCTTCTCCGACGACCCGCTGCGCATGCTGCGGGTGGCGCGCTTCGCCGCCCAGCTCGGCTTCGACGTCGACCCCACGGTGACCGCGGCCATGACGGCGATGGCCGAGCGCATCGAGATCATCTCGGCCGAGCGGGTGCGCGACGAGCTGGTCAAGCTGGTCTGCGCCCCCCACCCGCGCGCCGGCCTGAGCCTGCTGGTGGAGACGGGCCTGGCCGAGCGGGTGCTGCCCGAGCTGCCGGCGCTGGCGCTGGAGCGCGACGAGCACCACCGCCACAAGGACGTCTACGAGCACACCCTCACCGTGCTCGAGCAGTCGATCGACCTCGAGGACCGGCTGCCGGGCGGCGGACCCGACTTCGTCTCCCGCTTCGCCGCCCTGATGCACGACGTCGGCAAGCCGCGCACCCGCCGCTTCGTCGACGACGGCACGGTCACCTTCCACCACCACGACGTGGTGGGCGCGAAGCTGACGCGCAAGCGGATGAAGGCGCTGCGCTTCTCCAACGACGAGATCGACGCCGTCTCCCGGCTCGTCGAGCTGCACCTGCGCTTCCACGGCTACGGCTCGGGGGAGTGGACCGACTCCGCGGTGCGCCGCTACGTGCGCGACGCCGGCGACCAGGTGGAGCGCCTCCACGTGCTCACCCGTGCCGACTGCACCACCCGCAACCGGCGCAAGGCCGAGCGGCTCAGCCGCACCTACGACGAGCTCGAGGCGCGCATCAGCGTGCTGGCCGAGGCCGAGGAGCTCGACGCGCTGCGTCCCGACCTCGACGGCAACCAGATCATGGAGGCCCTGGGCGTGGCGCCCGGCCGTGAGGTGGGCGAGGCCTACCGGTGGCTGCTGGAGCGGCGGATGGACCGCGGGCCGGTGGAGCCCGACGTCGCCCGCGCCGAGCTGCTCGCGTGGTGGGCGACACGCTGACGTCGCGACGTACTGACGGTACGTTCGGGCTATGACGGACACCACAGCCCCCACCGAGCTCGAGGCCACCATCGAGGTCGCCGCCTCCCCCGCCCAGACCTGGGCGCTCGTCTCCGACGTGCGCCGGATGCGCGAGTGGAGCCCGCAGGTGCTGCGCACCTTCGTGCCCGGCGGCGCGGTGCAGCAGGGCAGCCGGATGGTCAACCTGAACCACCGCGGCCGGCTGGTGTGGCCGACCACGGCCAAGGTCGTGCGCTTCGAGCCGCACCGCTCGTTCGCGTTCCGCGTGAGCGAGAACCGCACGATCTGGTCGTTCACCCTCGAGCCGACCGCCGACGGCGGCACCCGGATCACCCAGCGTCGCGAGACCCCCGACGGCATCGCCGCAGTCTCCAACGCACTGGTCAAGGTGGCGATGGGCGGGGTGCCGACCTTCGTCGGCGAGCTGCAGCAGGGCATGCGGCAGACCCTCGAGCGGATCAAGACCGAGCTCGAGCGCTGACGGGGCCGACCCCGGGTCGATTCCGGGGTTGACCTTGTCCCAGCGGCAGGCCGCACGGTCGCCTCACCGGCGAACGGTTCGCCGGTGACGAGGACGGACAGGATCGACCCGTGCCCCCACCCGCACCGATGACCATCGGCGACTTCGCCCGCGCCAGCGGGCTGACGCCGAAGGCCCTGCGGCTCTACGACGACTCGGGCCTGCTGGCCCCGGCCGCCGTCGACCCCGTCACGGGCTACCGGTGGTACGCCGCCGACCAGCTGGGCCGCGCCCGGCTGGTGGCGCGGCTGCGGCTGGTCGGCATGCCGCTGGCCCGGATCCGGGTGGTCGCCGACCTCCCTCCCGGGCCCGCCGCGGCCGAGCTGGTGTCGTACGGGCGCCAGCTCGCGGCCGACACGGCCTCGGCGCGGGCCCTCCTGGCCGACCTCGTCGACGAGCTCACCCGTGAGCCGAGCGAGGAGAACGAGATGACCCACCACCTGCACACCCGCAGCGCCGCCCGCCTTGAGCAGGGCGCGCGCGAGAGCCAGGAGGACGCCGTCCTCCTCGGAGCCCGGCTCGTCGCCGTGGCTGACGGCGTCGGCTCGGCCCGCGGCAGCGCGGAGCGCGCCCTCGCGGCGCTCGCCGCCGCCGAGCGCGACGGCGACCTCCCCGGCACCGACCCGGTCGCCGCCCTCGACGCGGCGCTCACGCGCGCGGCCGCTGCGGTCGCGGCCGACCCCGCGGCGGCCTCCACCCTGACCGCCGTCACGCTGGCCGACGGCCAGGCCGTGCTCGCCCATGTCGGCGACTCCCGCGGCTACCTGGTGCGCGACGGGCGGCTGACCCGGCTCACCCGCGACCACACCGTCGTGCAGACCCTCGTCGACGAGGGGCGTCTCACCGACGAGGAGGCGCGTGCCGACGACCGGCGGGTGCAGCTCAACCGCGCGCTGGCCGGCACCCGACCCCCGGAGCCCGACCTGTCGGCGTTCGCCGTGCGCCCCGGCGACAGGCTGGTGCTGACCACCGACGGCGTGCACGGCCGGCTTACTCCCGCCGCCCTCGCCGACCTGCTGTGCGCCGGCGGCGACCCGCAGGCCGTCGCCGACGCGGTCGCCGGCGCCGTCGAGACCGCCGGCGCCGACGACAACCTCGCCGTCGCGGTCGTCGACCTCACCTGACGCCTCGGCCTCGTCGTTCGAGCAGGGGAGGAGCGTCGGCGACGAGCCGTGTCGAGACCCCTGTCTCTCCGACACGTCCTGCTCGACCTCCGCTCTCGTTGGTCGAGCAGGGGAGGAGCGCCAGCGACGAGCCGTGTCGAGACCCTGGACGCACGACGGCCCGCCACCCTCGTCGGTGGCGGGCCTCGTGTGGTGCTGTTCGTTGCTGTGCGGCTCAGGTCGCGCTGTCGGCTGCGGTGGTCTCGACGCGCCCGTCAGCGGCTCACGACGAAGGAGTCGACGTAGGCCGCTCCGCGCCTCACCACGAGACGTGCGGTGTGCTCCCCCTCACCGAGGCCGGAGAACCGGGCCCGGGCGGGGAAGGCCGGCCGCTTCCGCTCGCCGCGGAACGACACCACGCCCGCCCGCTCGCCGTCGATCAGCACCACGGCCCGCCCGCCCGCCGTGGCGCGTCCGTGCACGACCTCCAGGCTGGGCCCGGAGAAGGTGGTGGTGAGGACGTCGCGACCGCGGCGCGAGCCCAGGTTGTCGCAGTACTGGCCACCGGGTGCGCCACCCGCGCGCACCTGGCGCCACGAACCGGTGCGCTCCACCCTGCCGGAGCCGCACACCACGATGCGGCGCACGGTGACGTCGCGGGTCGCGGTGTCGCTGGCGCCGGTCTCATCGGTGACGGTGAGCGTCACCTCGCGGGGGCCGGCCGAGGGGAAGCGGGTCGTCACCTGCTCACCCGAGGCGTCGGCGACGCCGTCGCCGTCGAGGTCCCAGCTGTAGACGAGGTCGTCGTCGCCGGAGTCGGCGTCTGTCGTGTCCTCCGCCGACAGGGTCGCTCTGGCGCCGACGTACGGCGAGCGCGGCGACACGGTGAACGCGGCCTCGGGGGAGGTGCCGGCCGCGGCGTCGTCGGCGACGGTGACGGTGACGGTCTCGGAGTCGCTGAGACCGGCGGGGTCGGCAACGGTCAGGACGACGTCGTAGGTGCCGGCCTCTTCGAAGGTGTGGGTGACCCGTGCCCCGGTGGCCTTCTCGCTGCCGTCGTTGAAGTCCCACGAGTACTCGAGGTCGCCGGGGGTCTCCGCGTCGGTGCTGCCCGCGGCGTCGAAGGTGACCTCGTCGCCGGTCCGCGCCGACGACGGGGTGGCCGACGCGCTGGCGCTGGGGGCGGTGTTGGCCGGCGGCTCCTCGACGGAGCCGGGGTAGCCGTGGTCGAAGGTGCCGCAGCCGGCGCCGAGGTCGAACGCGACGTCGCCGGTCAGGTCGCCGTCGGCCGTGGTCGGGCCCTCGCCCTGCCCGGTCATCGACAGGACGTCGAAGGTGAGGCAGTCGAACTGGAACCGCCACGGCGTGGTCACGTCGGGGTGGCGCTCGTCCACGTCGTCCTCGGCGGGGTCGGCGTAGTTGTCGGTGTGGCCCTCGCCGGAGTCGGTGAAGCGGGAGTCACCGGACGCCGCGGTCCACGCCGCGTCGTCCAGGTCGGGCGTGGCGCTGCCCGGCTCGGGCTGGCTGTCGAGCGGCGACTGGGCCGGCGGGTCGTCGACCCCGGCGTTGCCGTAGCCGTGGGCCTCGTCGGTGTAGACCAGCGACAGCCCGGCGCCGAAGCCGATGGGCTCGCGGTCGACCTGACCCTCGCCGTCGAGGTCGAAGCCCGACCGGTCGCGCATCTCGAGGTAGTAGGCGTGGTCGTTGGCCGCCTCGGCGCCGGCCTCCACGTAGCTCCAGCCGACCGTGCACTGCGGGGCGGTCTGCAGGTCGCGCCGGCAGCCGCCGTTGAAGACCCGGTCGTCGTCGGGCGTGCCCGAGGTCTCGAAGTCGGTGACCAGGACGTCGTAGGGGGCCTTGCCGGGCTCGGTCACGCTCACCGTGACGTCGTCGATGAACCAGCCGGGCAGCGCCAGGCCGGGGTCGGTGGCGTAGCTGAAGCGCAGCGCGCCGTCGGGCTCGCCGACCAGGTCGGAGACGTCGTAGCGGTCGGTGAGGAAGACGGGGTCGGGTTGCTCGCCGAGCTTGCGGTCGGTGACCTCCGTGCCGGCCTCGTACGACGCGCTGCTGCCGGTGAGGCCGTGGTCGTAGGTGGCCAGGCAGGCGTTCTGGTTCGGGTTGCCGGCCAGAGGGTCGGCGACCGAGGTGGTGTAGCCCTCCAGCGACTCGTGCGAGGTGTAGCTGTCTCCGCCGTCGGTCGTGGTCATCACGAAGCCGTAGTCGTAGTCCCACTCGATGTTCCACAGCGACTTCAGGCTCAGCTCGGCCGTGGTGCCCGCGGGGAGGTCGGCCAGCTGCGGGATCGACAGGTCGAGGTTGTGCCCGCCCTGGGGAGCGCAGCCGAAGTCGTTGCCCGAGCCCGACCACCAGGCGTGCGTGGCGCTCGCGCCCTCGCCGGAGTCGAAGACGGAGGCGTCGAGCAGCTGGCGGCCGGGGAGCTTGGCGACGTACGCCTCCGAGTTCTGCACCCGGCCGACGCCCTCGCCCTCGACGAGGGTGTACGGCGTGCCGTCGGCGGTCTTCCAGGCGATCGTGTCGACGTCCTGCTTGGAGTCGCGCCAGTCGTCGACGGTGGGCGACGTACCGGGCTCCAGCACGCGCGGCACCACCCAGCCGAGCTCCTGGCGGGAGAAGACGTCCATGTGCTGCGACTTGTCGGTGGCCATCAGGTTCCAGTCGCCGTAGGTCTCGCGGCTGCCGGTGGAGTAGAAGTCGGGCAGGCCGAGGGAGTGGCCGTACTCGTGGGAGATGACCGAGGCCTTGTCGATGGCCGTCTCGGGGTTGACGTTGTAGGGCCCGACGCGCACGAAGACTGGGAAGTCGGTGACGTCGGTGGTTTGCTGCGAGCGGGTCTCGTCGGTGTAGAACACCGGCTCGCCCTGGAGGTTCTCGAGCTGGTCGTCGGTGGTGTAGCCGGGCAGGCCGGTCTCGGGGTCGGTGTAGGAGAACTCCAGTGACGAGGAGTGCGGCCAGATGTTGTCGTAGGGCACCGCGTCGGACTGCGACGTGCAGCCCACCGCTCCGAGCTGCGAGCCGCCGTTGCCGCCGCAGCCGGCGAAGACGGCCATGAAGAAGTCGACCACGCCGTCCTTGTCGGTGTCGTAGTCCGAGTAGTCGATCTCGGGGTCGGCGATCGCGGCCGCGTCGTAGACGAGCTTGCCTGCCGGGCCGCACCCGGAGTCGATCTGCTGCAGCGTGCCGACCCCGGCCAGGGAGCCGACCACGGCGGAGCCGTTGGCGTCGGAGCCGTAGTAGCCGGTGGTGCCGGGCAGGTTGTAGACGCCGTCGGTGATGCGCTCGCTGTAGTCGACACCACCGACCGTGCCGGGGGCGGGCACGTCGCCGAGCGGCGTGGAGGTCTGGGTGACCCCGCCGCAGGTCTGGCCAGGCTGGACCTGCGAGAAGTCGAACCCGGGCTCGTAGTCGAAGCCGGCGGTGTCGACGCCGGCCGAGGGCACCGTGCCCTCGGGGAACAGCTGGCCCAGTGACATCTCCTGGAACAGGTTGAAGGTGGACCCGGGCAGGGCGGGGGAGTTGATGACCTCCTCGAGCTGCTCGCCGGTGTGGCCGTCGGTGTAGGCGCGGTCTCGGTACTGCACCGGCACCACCGGGAACGGGCGGTCGCCGTAGCGAGCGGTCTCGTACGCCGTGCCGGGCGGGATCACCTTCGGGCCGTGGCTGCCGGCCGACCCGGTCGTCTGGCCCACCTGCAGCTGCGCGGTGGTGGACAGGTCGCGCCACACCAGCGTCGGCAGCTGGGCCAGCGTGGCCGCACGGTGACCGAGCACCAGCGTGAGCGTGGCGGGCTCCTCGCCGGCTGGGGTGGCGGGCACCGACGGCACGCGCCAGGTGACCGTGGACGCCGACTGCGCCGCGGTGGTGCCGCCAGGCTCGTCGACGCCGGTGAACGTCGTGCCCTCGGGCGCAGTCACCGTCACCGTGGCTCCGGTGACGGCGGTGTCGCCGGGGTTGGTCAGGATCAGCCGCGAGGAGTAGGTGTCGCCGGGCTTCACCCACCCGACGTCCGAGACGAAGCTGTTCTCGAGCTCCAGTGCGCCGGCGCTGACGGTGGACTCGACCGGGGCCAGGCGTGCCGGCGCGACGGCCGCGGCGGCGAGACCGGGTGGGGTGGCTGCGGTGGTGGCTGCGGCGGACAGGACGCCGGCGAGGCCGACGGCGAGGGCGGCGGTGGCCACCACGGGGCGCAGGCGCCCGACAGGAGCGAAGGTCATGGGGTTCCTCGAGGCGGGGGGTCGCCGACGGGCGACCGGTTGCCAGGGGAACGACGCACCTGCGCGCCGGGTTACGTGGCTTCTCCCCGCCCCGGGCTGCCGAACCCGACGTGACCCGGGACGCACGACGGCCCGCCACCCTCGTCGGGTGGCGGGCCTCGTGTGTTGCTGTCCGGCTCAGGTCGCGCTGTCGGCTGCGGTGGTCTCGACACGCCCGTCGCGGCTTCGTCCCTCAGCCGCGGGGCTCGCTCGACCTGGCCCGGTGCGGACCCCCCGCTCGTTCCTCGCCGGTGTCCGCCGGGCTCACCTCAGCCGCGGGGCTCGCTCGACCTGGCCCGGTGCGGACGACCCGCTCGTTCCTCGCGGGTGTCCGCCGGGCTCACTCGTCGCCGGCGATGAACGCCTCGACGCGACGGCGGCCCTCGTCGTCGGGCAGCTGCACGGGCGGGGACTTCATCAGGTACGACGACGCCGAGATGATCGGGCCGCCGATGCCGCGGTCCTTGGCGATCTTCGCGGCGCGCAGGGCGTCGATGATGATGCCGGCGGAGTTGGGGGAGTCCCAGACCTCGAGCTTGTACTCGAGGTTCAGCGGCACGTCGCCGAACGCGCGACCCTCGAGGCGCACGTAGGCCCACTTGCGGTCGTCGAGCCACTGGACGTAGTCCGACGGGCCGATGTGCACGTTGCGGTCGTGGATCTTGTCGGCCAGCTCGCCCTGCAGGTTCGAGGTGACGGCCTGGGTCTTGGAGACCTTCTTGGACTCCAGGCGCTCGCGCTCGAGCATGTTCTTGAAGTCCATGTTGCCGCCGACGTTGAGCTGGTAGGTGCGGTCGAGGGCCACGCCGCGGTCCTCGAACAGCTTCGCCATCACGCGGTGGGTGATCGTGGCGCCGACCTGGCTCTTGATGTCGTCGCCGACGATCGGGACGCCGGCGTCCTCGAACTTCTTGGCCCACTCGGGGTCGGAGGCGATGAAGACGGGCAGGGCGTTGACGAAGGCCACGCCGGCGTCGATGGCGCACTGGGCGTAGAACTTGTCGGCCTGCTCGGAGCCCACGGGGAGGTAGGACACCATCACGTCGGCCTGGGTGTCCTTGAGGACCTGGACGACGTCGACCGGCTCGGCCGCGCTCTCCTCGATGGTCTCGCGGTAGTACTTGCCGAGGCCGTCCATGGTCGGGCCGCGCTGGACCTCGACACCGAGGGTCGGCACGTCGGCGATCTTGATCGTGTTGTTCTCGGAGGCGTTGATGGCCTCGGAGAGGTCCTTGCCGACCTTCTTGTCGTCCACGTCGAACGCGGCGACGAACTCGACGTCGCGCACGTGGTACTCGCCGAACATCACGTGCATGAGGCCGGGCACGGTGGTGTCCGGCGTGGCGTCCTTGTAGTACTCGACACCCTGGACGAGGGAGGTGGCGCAGTTGCCGGCTCCCACGATGGCTACTCGAACCGAACCCATCGGATTCCTTCCTTACTTCTGCTGCTCAGCCGCGGAGGCCGCGGGCGGTGTGGTGGTGCGTTCCTGGCGACGCGCCAGTTCGTCGGCGACCCGTTCGGCGTCGATGAGCTCGGACAGCCAGCGCACCTCGCGCTCGACCGACTCGACCCCGTGACGCTGGAGCTCGGCCGCGTAGCGGTCGACCTCCTTCTGGGTCATGGCCAGCTGGCCCTGCACGCGCTCGAGCCGCTCCTGGAGACGGGTGCGGCGGCCTTCGAGCACGCGCAGCCTGATCTCCATGTCGGTGCGGCCGAAGAACGCGAACCGGATGTCGAAGTTGTCGTCCTCCCACGCGGTGGGACCGACCTCCGACATCAGCCGCTCGAACTCGCAGTGGCCGGTGTCGGTGACCTGGTAGACGATGCGGGGACGACGGCTCACCGGGGTGGTGGTCGTCGCGGCCTCCTCGATGAGGGTGCCCTTCAGCATCTTCTTCAGCGTCGGGTAGAGCGAGCCGTACGACAGCACCCGCCCCCACCCGAGCATGAGGTTGAGCCGCTTGCGCAGCTCGTAGCCGTGCATGGGGCCCTCGTGCAGCAGCCCGAGGACTGCCAGCTCGATGGTCTCTGCCCGACGCGTCATGCGACCTATCGTAGCGATATATCCAGTTGTCGCGAACCACCGATGCATCGCGCGTGTCCAGCACGGTGTCGGGCGGAGGACCGGGGCCCCGGATCGGCGAGGAACCGCGGTACGGCGGGCGGTTGCGTACCCTGAGGGGCGCACCGCCGCCGGGTCCGACCCGCCGGTGGTGCTCCGCTGTGACCTCGAGGCGACCTGGAGACGACGACGTGAGTGGCAAGCGCAGGGCCGACGGCCCGCCCGTGACGAAGGCCCCGAAGCAGCCCGGGCGCCTCAAGCGGCGCCTCCTGACGGCCGTCAAGTGGCTGCTGGTGCTCGGCATCGTCGGTGCACTCGTCGCGGCGGGTGGCTTCTACTACCTGTACTCCACGACCGAGATCCCCGACCCCAACGAGGACTTCGAGACCGCCACGTCGTTCGTCTACTACAACGACGGCAGCAGCGAGGTCGGCAGCTACGCCACGCAGAACCGGGTGCCGGTCGACATCGAGGAGATCCCCCAGGAGCTGCGCGACGCGGTGGTCGCCGCGGAGAACCGCACCTTCTGGTCCGACAACGGCATCGACCTCAAGGGCATCGCCCGCGCCTTCCTCAACAACGCCACCGGCGAGTCGACGCAGGGCGCCTCCACGATCACCCAGCAGTACGTCAAGGTCCTCTACCTCTCCCAGGAGCGCTCCTACACCCGCAAGGTGAAGGAGGCCGTGCTGTCGCTGAAGCTGGCGCGCAAGGAGAGCAAGACCGACATCCTCGAGGGCTACCTCAACACCATCTACTTCGGCCGCGGCGCGTACGGCGTGCAGGCGGCCTCGGAGGCCTACTTCGCCAAGGACGTGCAGGACCTCGACCTGCGCGAGTCGGCGGTGCTGGCCTCGGTGCTGAACAACCCCACCAACCTCGACCCCGACAACGGCCGCGACGCGCGCGCCGAGCTCAAGGGCCGCTACGACTACGTGCTCGACAGCATGGCCGAGCTCGACATGGTCGAGCAGCGCGACGCCCAGCGGGCCACCGCGAAGCTGCCGGTCTTCCCCGAGATCGACGCCGAGAGCACCTACGGCGGGCAGAAGGGCCACGTGCTCACGCTGGTGCGCTCCGAGCTGCGCCGGCTCGGCTACACCGACGAGCAGATCGACGGCGGCGGGCTGAAGGTCACCACCACCCTCACCCCGCAGGCCATGCAGGCCGCCCAGCAGGGTGTCGTCGAGGCGCGTCCCGAGGGCTTCGGCGACAAGCAGCTGCACGTCGCCGTGGCCAGCGTGGAGCCGGGCAGCGGTGCGCTGCGCGGCTTCTACGGGGGTCAGGACTACCTGAAGTCGCAGCTGAACTGGGCCGTGGAGGGCGGGATGGTGGGCTCCACCTTCAAGCCGTTCACCCTGGCCACCGCGATCAACGAGGGCTTCTCGATCCAGGACACCTTCGAGGGCAACTCGCCCTACGAGTTCCCCGACGGCCTCGAGGTGCGCAACGAGGGCGACGGCCCCGACGGCCTCGGCAACGACTACGGCGCCGCCGTTGACGCGACCTACGCGATGGAGCAGTCGATCAACACCGCGTTCGTGGACATGTCGGCCTCCCTCGAGGACGGCCCGCAGAAGATCCTGCGCACCGCCGCCGACATGGGCGTGCCGCCGGCGGAGGCCGACAAGCAGTACCCCGGCATCCCGCGCACCAGCACCGACCTGTCACCCGACGACACCCTGATCACGCTGGGCCGGGCCCGGATCAGCCCGATCAACATGGCCAACTCCTACGCCACGCTGGCCAACGGCGGCGAGCGCGCCGAGGTGCACCTCATCGAGAAGGTGGAGAGCCCCAACGGCGACGACGACTACACCTGGGACGAGCCGACCCGGCGGGTGCTCGACGAGGACGTCGCCGCCGACGTCTCGTTCACCCTGCAGGAGACCGTGGCCGACGGCACCGGCGCCACCGCCGCCGGGCTCGGTCGCCCCGCCGCGGGCAAGACCGGCACCGCCACCAACGACAAGGACCAGGTGTCGTCGGCGTGGTTCGTCGGCTACACCCCCCAGCTGGCCACCGCGGTCATGTACGTGCGCGGCGACGGCGACGACCAGCTCGACGGCTGGCTGCCGTCGTACTTCGGCTCCGCCTACCCCACCGACACCTGGCTGGCGGTGATGGAGCCGCTGATGGAGGGCCGCGACGTCATCGAGTTCCCCGAGCCGGCCTACGTCGACGGCGACGCCCCCGGCGAGGACTCCGAGCCGGTGGAGACCACGGTGCCCGAGACGTCGGCGCCAGCCCCCGAGCCCGCGCCGGTGCCGTCCTCCCAGCCGCCGGCTCCCCAGCCGTCGTCGCAGGCCCCGGCCCCGCAGCCGTCGCAGACCCAGCAGCCGACGCCGACACCCACGCCGACGCCGACCCCGTCACCGACGGACGACGGCGGGATCATCCCGACGCCGACTCCCACGCCGACGCCGACTCCCACGCCGACCGCCGAGCCTTCCAGCGGGGGCGGGCAGGGCCCCAGGGAGCCGAAGGAGCCCAAGGGGCCGAAGGAGCCGGGGAATCCCGGGACCACCCGGGTCGCGCCGCGGCCGGCCCCCTGGGCCGTCCGACCGGCCTCGACCTCGGCGACGCTCTCGTGGGTGCCGGCGTGGCTCACCGCCCTGTGGTGACCCCGCGTGGCTGAGGCCCGCCGCCCCCACGTGCACCCCACGCGCGACGACGCCGTCGCACGGGCGCTCTCGGAGGGCGTGGGCGGGCCGGTGGGCGACCACGCGGGCCACCACCCCTGGTGGACCCCGGTGCGGGTGCTGCTCGCGCTGACCGCGATCTGCTTCGCCCTGGGGATGGTGCAGAAGAGCAGCTGCTTCGACGACACCTGGCAGGACGGACAGGCCCGCTACACCCACATGTGCTACTCCGACCTGCCCTACCTCTACACCGGGCGCGGGTTCGTGGAGCGGGCGTGGCCCTACTCCGACGACGCCGAGGTGCGCGAGCGCTTCCCGCAGGTCATGGAGTACCCCGTCGGCATCTCGTACGTCGCGTGGGGCACCTCGGTGCTGACCCACGCGGTGGTCGGGTGGCCCGACCTCGACGAGCGTCGCGCCGAGCCCACGGCCGGGCAGTTCGTCGACCCCGAGGTGGTCACCGAGATCCGCTGGTTCGTGGTGCTCAGCGCGCTGGGCTTCGCGCTGGTGGCCCTGCTGACCACCTGGCTGCTGGCCACCACCCACCGACGCCGGCCCTGGGACGCCGCGATGTTCGCGGTCTCCCCGGCCCTGCTGCTGACCGGCCTGGTCAACTGGGACCTGCTCGCCGTGGTCACCGTCGCGGGCGCGCTGTGGGCCTGGTCGCGCGACCGGCCGGTGCTCACCGGCGTGCTCGTGGGTCTCGGCACCGCCACGAAGCTCTACCCGCTGTTCCTGCTCGGCGGGGTCCTGATCATCTGCGTGCGGCAGCGGCGCTACCGCGAGCTCGGCGCCTGCATCGGCGCCGCGGTGGTGACCTGGCTGGTCGTCAACGCGCCGGCGTACCTCACCGGACCCGAGGAGTGGACGGTCTTCTGGACGTTCAACTCCGAGCGCGGGCCCGACCTCGGCTCGATCTGGCTGGTGGCCCAGGGCCTGGTCGACGACCCGATCAGCGCCCACACCGTCAACGTCGGCTCGTGGCTGTTCTTCGCGCTGTGGTGCCTGGGCGTGCTGCTGCTGGGCCTGCGCGCCCCGGTGACGCCCCGGCTGGCGCAGCTGGGGCTGCTGGTGGTCGTCGGCTTCCTGCTGGTCAACAAGGTCTACTCACCGCAGTACGTGCTGTGGCTGCTCCCGCTGGCGGTGCTGGCGCGACCCCGCTGGCGCGACCAGGTGGTGTGGCAGGCCACCGAGGTCCTGTACTTCGCGATGGTCTGGTGGCACCTCGGGGGCTACCTCGACGCGGCTGGCGGCGACGACTCCGGCTTCTACTCCGTCGCGATCGTGCTGCGCCTGCTCGGCGAGCTCTACCTCGTCGCCGTCGTGGTGCGTGACGTCCTGCAGCCGGCCCACGACCCCGTGCGCGGGTCGCCGGACCTCGGTCGGACGCCCGCGCTCAGTCGGTGACGACGCGGTCGAACGACGTGGTGGTGTAGCGCACCCGCACGTCGATGCGTTCGCCCACCTCGGGCACGCGCGCCCCGCCCGGCAGGAAGAGCATCGAGGCCTGCATGTGCGGCGGCTCGGCGAACAGCCGCTGCTTGCCGTCGGTGGAGAACGGCGAGCGGACGAACCCGACCGCGTCGAGCCCGCCCCGGGCCAGGGTGGCCGCGCGGGCGCGCAGCCCGGAGTCGCCGGTGGGGGACTCCAGGCCGATGCCGTGGGCGGTGCCGCCGGAGACGATCAGCAGGTGGCCGTCCTTGGGTGCCGTGCGCGAGCGGTAGCCGAACGCGTCGCCGCGCGCGACGGGGTGCACGTCGAGGACGGTGGAGGTGACCCGCAGCGCGCCGCGGTCGCCCAGCCAGAGGCCGGTGCCGATGCGCGGTCGCAGCCGGAAGTCGGGGTAGGCGCCGCGCAGCTCGGCCAGCTCGGCGTCGGTGAGGTGGCTGACCCACACCGTGCGGGCCGCCGTGGTGTCGGGGAGCCCGGCACCGATCACGTCGGTCATCAGTCGGTGCACCTCGCCGACGTGGGAGCCCTGCTGCAGCGGCAGGTGGAGGGCGATGCCCTCCAGCCGCGCCCGGGGGTGGGCGCGCAGCGAGTCGGCCACGGTCCACAGCTCGCGCGCGGAGAGCCCGTGGCGCTGCATGCTGGTGAGCCGCTCCAGCACGAAGCGGGCGTCGGGCTGGCGGGCGAGCAGGTCGGCGACGTCGGCGGCCCGGCTGAGCGTGTGCACGACCCGACCGGCGAGCGCCGGGTCGACCTCGAGGGCCGACTCGAACGGGCGCCAGGGGGTGAGCACCATCAGGTCGCCGTCGAAGCGGGTGGCGAGGTGGGGCAGCTCGTCGTAGGTGCCGACGGCAACGGTGTCGATGCCGTGGCCGCGGTCGTCGAGCCACTGCGCCTTGCGGGCGAGCCGGGCCAGCGTGAAGCCGTACCCGTTGCCCTTGCACACCGGCACCAGCCCGGGGTGCTTCTCGGCGGTCGCCAGGAGGTGGCGGCGCCAGCGGTCGCCGTCGACGGTGAGGGTCAGGCTCATCTCAGCGCCTCGCCATGTAGAGGTCGAAGGCCTTGTAGAGCAGCTTGTTCAGCGGCAGGTCCCACTCGCCGGCGTACTCGACGGCCTCGCCGCCGGTGCCGACCTTGAACTGGATCAGCCCGACGTGGGAGTCCTCGGCGTCGAGGGTGTCGGTGATGCCGCGCAGGTCGTAGACGTCGGCGCCGGCCGCCAGGGCGTCGCGCAGCATCGCCCACTGCACCGCGTTGGAGCCGCGCACCTCGCGCTTCTCGGTGGAGGAGGCGCCGTAGGAGTACCAGCAGTGGCCGCCGACGCGGATCGCGATGGTGGCGGCGACCAGGTCGCCCTCGTGGCGGGCGGCGTAGAGGCGGATGCGGTCGTCCTCCTCGGCGCCCAGCGCCTCGACCATCGTGCGGAAGTACGACAGCGGCCGCGGGGTGAAGTGGTCGCGCTCGGCGGTGTGCACGTAGAGGGGGTGGAAGTCGTCGAGAGCGGCGAGCGCCTCGGCGGGGGTGGTGCTGGAGGTGATCTCGACCCCCTCCTTGGCGGCCTTCTTGATGTTGCGCCGCCACAGCTGGTTCATGCCCTTCAGGACGTCGTCCTCGGTGCGGGGCTCGCCGTGCTCGTCGCGCAGCGGCACCTGGAAGACGTACTGCGGCTGGCCCGCGGCGAAGCCGCCCTCGGTCTGCTGCGGAAGCCAGCCCAGGTCGCGCAGCTGGGAGACCACCCGGGCCCCGGTGTGCTCGCGCCCGGCCGGCGGCAGCTGGCCCAGCGTCGCGACGTCGGCGTCGGCGATGCCGGCCTTCACCTGGGCGGCGCTCCAGCGACGGCACACCACCGGCGGGCCCATCCGCACCCCGAACGCCCCCTGCCCGGCCAGGTGGGTGGTGAGCGGCTCGAGCCACGCTGCGAGGTCGTCGTCGGCCCAGTCGATCACCGGCCCCTCGGGCAGGTAGGCGAGGTAGCGCCGCACCTTCGGCAGCTTGCGGTAGAGCACCAGCGCCACGCCGACCGGCGCCGGGCTGCCGTCGCGGAAGAAGCCGAGCGACTCGCGGCGCCACTCCGACTTCACCCGGCCCCACGCGGGGGTCTGCAGGAAGCTCGCGGAGCGCTGCGTGGCCAGGAAGGCCAGGTGCTCCGCGTCGGAGATCGGGCGCACCACCAGCGCGCTGACGGTGCGGGCGGTGGCGGTCTGGTCACGAGGCACGCCTGGGAGGCTACCGCCCGCGCAGCCGCCCCCGGGCCCGGCGGGGGTGGGGCTCAGAGCCGGTCGCGCAGCCACGTGAAGTCGTCGACGTGGGCCTGCGCCGGCCCCGGCGTCTCGCACACGACCGGCGCCCCGGCCTGGCGGACCACGCCGGCCAGCAGCTCGGGGTCGATGCGCCCGGTGCCGAAGCTGGCGTGCCGGTCGGCGCCGGAGTCGAACTCGTCACGGCTGTCGTTGGCGTGCACCAGGTCGATGCGCCCGGTGATGGCCAGCACGTCGTCCACGACGCTCTCCAGCGGGTTGCCGCCGGCGTGGGCGTGGCAGGTGTCGAGGCAGAAGCCGACCTGCTCGAAGCCCTCGGCCGCCGAGATGGCCTCCCACACCCGCGCGATGCGCTCGAGGTGGCGGGTCATCGCGTGGTCGCCGCCGGCGGTGTTCTCGATCAGCAGCGGGACCTTGAGGTCGGTGGCCTCGACGGCCTTGCGCCAGTTGTCGAACCCGGTCGCCGGGTCGTCGGACCTGCCGACGTGGCCGCCGTGCACGACGAGCCCCTTCGCGCCGATCTCGGCGGCGGCGTCGACGTGCTGCTGCAGCAGCTTGCGGCTCGGGATGCGGATGCGGTTGTTGGTCGTGGCGACGTTGACGATGTAGGGCGCGTGCACGTAGAGGTCGACGCCGGCCGCCTCGGCGTCGGCACGCAACGCCTGCGCGCCCCCGGCGTACGCGACCTCCGGGCCCTGGAAGCCCTGGGGGTCGCCGAGGAAGAACTGCACCAGCGGCGCCTGCCGCGCCGCGGCCTCGGCGAGGGGGTCGACCTGGTCGACGTGGGCACCGATGCGGACGTCGTGGCTCATGGCCTCACCCTACGAGCGGACGCCGACAGCGGCGGGCCGGAGACGGGCCGGAGACGGGCCGGTGGAGACGGGGCTGTGGAGAGCGGACGGCGGCGCGGGCCACGCGCTGCCAGGCTGAGGTCATGGCGTCGGAGTCGGCCGGGTCGACGGGGTGGCCGGGGTCGTCGCGGTCGGTGTCACCGGTCGCGTCCGTCCTTGTGGTGCTGCTGCTGGCGGGCTGCCGGGCCCCGACCGCCACCTCGGCGCCGGCGCCGGCCGACCCCGCCGACGTGCTGGAGCGTGTCGACGGCGCCGCGAGCGGCCAGCCGGTGCCACCGGTGACCCCGGGGCGCCACCTCGACGCCACGGTCGAGCCGGCGGCGGAGAACATCTACTCCGTGCGCCGCACGGTGCCCGGGTCCGTCCTCGAAGTCGGCGCGACGGCCCTCGGGCCGGTCGGGCCCGGCGCCCCGCGGCTGGCGGTGCTGCTGGGCTACCAGCGCCCCGACGGGCGGCTGGTGGCCTGCGGGCGCTCGAGCAGCGACGTCGCGGCACCGCCGGGCATGCCGCTGGCCACGGCCGTGGCCCGGTCGGTCGTCGACCGCGGCTGCGCCGCCCAGGACACCCTGGCGGCGTCGGTGTTCGCGCCCGCGGGTTCGAGGGTGCCGGTCGGCACGCCGTACGAGCTCGACGTGCGCGAGCTCGTCCCGCGCGGACGCGCGACCCGGGCCGCCGCGCCGCGGCCCACCCTGCCCGACCCCGTCGCGCCGACCGCCCGGGTCACGCCGGGGGCGGCGCCGGCGACCGCAGCCGTGGTCGAGCCGGGCGGTGCGGTGCGGGTGGAGGTCGAGGCGGGCCGGGTGGCCTGGGTGGGGGTGCCGGTGGGTGCCGGGGGGAGGGTGGCGGCCCGCCTCGCCACGGGGTCGCCCGCCGGGGCGGGGCTGGCCCTGGTGGGGCCGCTCGGCGGCGTCGTCGTAGGCGCTTCCGGGCGGGCGGGCGACGGCGGGGAGGGCGGGCTCGACGTGGAGGTCGTCGGGCCGGCCCCGGGGGCCGACGGTGCCGGGGTGCAGCACCTCGCGGTGTGGGTCGAGCCCGGTGCCGGTGCCGGGGACGCGGGCGACGTGGTGCCGGTGACGCTGACGACGACGGTCACCGCCGCGCCGCCCGCCACGGCCGCGGCGCCCGTCGACACATCCTTCCCGGCGCCGCAGGGGACGGCTCCCGTGGCGTGGTCGCCCCCGCAGCCGGACGGCGCTCCGGGCCGCCGCGACGTCGCGGCCGCAGGCGCGATGCTCGCTCTGGCGGCGCTGCTGGCGACCGCGGGGGTGCTCCTGCTGCGACGGGTCGCCCGGTCGCGGCGCGCGGGCTGACCCGGTACCCGGCGGGGTTCAGCCCAGGAGCAGCCGCAGCGCCGCGACGACCAGCCCGGCGGCTGCGACCAGGCACGCCAGCGCCGGTGCCAGTCCCGGTGCCGGTCCCGGTGCGAGCCGGTCCGTCGCCGGGGCGGGGCCGGCCACGGCGGGCGGCGGTGGCAGGGGTGGCGGGCCGAGCCGGTCGACGACGTCGGGCGGACGGTCGTCGTCCTGCCAGGGGCACCCGGCCGGCACCCCCAGCTCGTGCAACAGCCCGCGGGCCCTGGCGGCGGAGGCCGGGCGCCGCTCGGGGTCGGGATCGGTCAGGGCGTCGAGCAGGGGTGCGAGCGCCCCGGGCGGCACCACCGCCGGGCCCGTCGCCGCTGGGGCCCGGCCGGTCAGCAGCTCGACGGCGAGCACGCCGAGGGCGTGCAGGTCCTGGCGCGGGGCGGGCGGGGCACCGAGGCGCTGCTCGGGGGCCATGTAGCCGTCGGTGCCGACGCCGCCGGGGTGACGGGTCAGCCGCACCTCGTCGGCGGAGGTGGCCACGCCGAAGTCGCCCAGGCGCGCGTGGGGCCGGCCCGTGCCGGTGACCTCGAGCAGCACGTTGGCCGGCTTCACGTCGCGGTGCACCAGCCCCGCGCCGTGCACGGCGTCCAGCGCGAGCAGCAGCTGGTCGAGCACCACCGCCACCCACGACGCCGGCAGCGGCCCGTGGGTGGCGAGCAGCCCGCCGAGCGAGCCCCCGGCGACCAGGTCCATGGTCAGCACGACCAGGTCGTCCTCGGCGGCCCAGCCGCGCGGCGCGACGACGTGGGGGTGCTCGACCCGCAGCGACTGCTCGCGCACGAAGCGCAGCAGCATCGACCCGTCGTGGCGACCGAGCAGCTTGGCGGCGACGTGCTGCCCGCGGCGCCGGTCCCAGGCCCGCCACACCGCACCCATGCCGCCGGCGCCGACCTCGTCGAGGAGCACGTAGCGCCCGGCGACCACCGGCCCCGGGACCAGGGGCGCCGGCGGGGTCGGGCCGTGGACGGGGTGCGATCGGTCGGGCGGGCGCATCGGCACCGACGCTAGTGCCGCGGCGCCCCGGGCGGCCGGGCGTCGTCCACAGGGCCGCGGCGGTCCTCCCCAGGCGACGGACGCGGATTCCCGGCCCCCGGGCCGGCGCTGGTAATCTCAGGCGTCTCGCACGACGGCCCACCGACGGGTCCTCTCGGCGAGACAGCCACCCGAGCCGGCGCAGCCGGCGACGGTGGTCCGCACAGCCCTCCTGCCACGGAGAGACCGTGGCCGCCGAGTCCAGAGGAGGTGGAGACCGCTATGCGTGCTTATGAAGTGATGGTCATCCTCGACCCCAGCCTGGAGGAGCGCACGATCGCGCCCTCGCTCGAGAAGTACCTGAACGTGATCACCAAGGACGGTGGCTCCGTCGAGTCCGTCGACGTCTGGGGACGTCGCCGTCTGGCCTACGAGGTCAAGAAGAACGCCGAGGGCATCTACGCGGTGGTCTCGCTGACCGCCGAGCCGGCCACGGTCAAGGAGTTCGACCGTCAGCTGACCCTCAACGAGGCGATCCTGCGCACGAAGGTCATCCGCCCCGACGCCAAGTGAGCGTGGGTGGCGTCCCGGTCGTCCTGCGACCGGTCCGACCACCTGTGGACGACCCCTGTCCCTTGTCGGTGCCAGCCGCCACGATGGCGACCACCGGCATCGGACACGACTGATGCGCACCACCCGACACCCCTAGGGAGACCCCATGGCCGGCGAGACCCTCATCACCGTGGTCGGCAACCTGACCGACGACCCGGAGCTCCGCTTCACCCCGTCCGGGGCGGCGGTCGCCAACTTCACGGTGGCCTCGACCCCGCGCACGTTCAACCGCCAGACCAACGAGTGGGAGGACGGCGAAGCCATGTTCCTCCGCTGCTCGATCTGGCGGCAGGCGGCGGAGAACGTCGCGGAGTCGCTGCAGCGCGGCATGCGGGTCGTCGTCCAGGGTCGACTCAAGGCCCGGTCCTACGAGACGCGTGAGGGCGAGAAGCGCACCGTCTTCGAGGTCGAGGTCGAGGAGATCGGTCCCTCGCTGAAGTTCGCCACCGCCAAGGTCACCCGCGCCTCCCGTCAGGGCGGCGGGGGCGGCTACTCCGGCGGCGGCGCACCCAGCGGTGGGGGCTCCCAGGGCGGTCAGGGTGGCGGGCAGTCCGGCGGCCAGTCCGGCGGCGACGACCCGTGGGCCAGCCCGGCCCCCTCCGGTGGCGGCCAGGGCGGGGGCCAGTCGCGTCCCGCGGCCGGCAACGACCCGTGGGCTGCTCCCGGCGTCCAGGACGAGCCCCCGTTCTGACCTCGCACCACCTGCACCACCCGCTCGACCGCGCTGGTCGTCGACCAGCGCCCTGTCCATCCACCCTCAACCATTCCGACCTGGTAACCACTCCGGGACGGGCTTCTAGAAAGGAAGCACCACAATGGCCAAGGCAGTGATCCGCAAGCCGAAGAAGAAGGTTTGCCAGTTCTGCAAGGAGAAGGCGACCGGTGTCGACTACAAGGACACCACCCTGCTCCGCAAGTTCATCTCCGACCGCGGCAAGATCCGCGCGCGTCGGGTGACCGGCAACTGCGTGCAGCACCAGCGCGACGTCGCCATCGCGGTCAAGAACTCCCGCGAGGTCGCCCTGCTGCCCTACACCTCCACCGGTCGCTGAGAGGAGCGGAGAAGATGAAGCTCATCCTGACCCAGGAGGTCACCGGTCTCGGTGCCCCCGGCGACGTCGTCGAGGTGAAGGACGGCTACGGCCGCAACTACCTCATCCCGCGAGGCCTCGGCATCCGCTGGAGCCGCGGCGCGCAGAAGACCGTCGAGTCCATCAAGGCCGCCCGCGCCACCCGCGCGGTGCGCGACCAGGAGCACGCCGCCCAGATCAAGGGCCAGCTCGAGTCGGGTCCCGTCACCGTCAAGGTGCGCGCCGGCGAGGGTGGTCGCATGTTCGGCTCCGTCAGCGTCACCGAGATCGCCACGGCGATCACCGACAGCACCGGCGAGCCCGTCGACAAGCGCACGATCGCGGTCACCAACCCGATCCGCTCGCTCGGCGCCCACCAGGTGTCGGTCAAGCTCCACGACGAGGTGTCGGCCCAGGTCGCCCTCAACGTCGTCAAGAGCTGACGCCGCAGCACACCCGCACGGCCACCGGGGCCGGTCCTCCCACACGGGAGGGCCGGCCCCGTTGCCGTGTCGTGTTGCCGTGACGTGCCGGCGGGCCGGTACCCGACCCAGGTGACCGGGCTCAGGTGACCGGGGGAGCGGGGTGGCCACCGGCGGCGGCCGGCGCGGGCAGCGCCCAGGCCCGTCCGGCGTAGCGGAACCCGAGCCACACCACCAGCAGCAGCAGCGCCTGCGAGGCGACGTACGCCGGGGTCTCCAGCGCCCGCACCCCGGAGCCGAACACCACCGGGGGCAGCACCGCCACCACCGCTGCCAGCGCCCGCGCGCTGCGCAGCCAGGCCGCCGCGCGGGCCTCGCCACCGGCGGCCGCCGCGACGGCGAGCTCGTGGCACAGCAGCACCACCGTCAGCAGCTGCGGCAGGCTGGCGGTCCACACCAGCGCCGGGTCGGCGCCGGCGACCGCGTCGCCCACCGACGGGAACCAGACCACCGCCGACGTGGCCGCGGCGAGCGCGGCGAGGCCCAGCAACCACGAGCGGTGCGCCACCCGCAGGTCGCGCAGCCCCAGCAGCACCAGCACCCACCCGACCGGGTCGGCGAGCAGGTCGTGACCGCTGCGCGTCGGGGCGACCAGGACGATGATCACCAGCCCCATCGCCACGGACTGCAGCGGCTTCATGGCCTCACCCTAGGCGGGTCACCCGGGGTGCCGGGCCGGCCGGGGCGCCGCGCCGACGACGAGCCAGGCGTCGCCGCGGGCACGGTGGACCAGCACCGCGAGGCGTGCGCCCATGAAGACGCCGCTGTAGACGACCCACAGCAGCACCAGCCCGCCGACGGGTGCCAGCAGCAGGGCGAGCGGGGCGTAGACCACCAGGGTGACGAGCCCGCCCCACGCGAGGTAGCGCCCGTCGCCGGCACCGATCAGCACGCCGTCGAGCACGAACACCACCCCGGCCACGGGCTGGCCCAGTGCGGCCACCAGCAGCACCGGCACCAGTCGCTCCGCGACTGCCGGGTCGTCGCTGAACAACCCCCCGAGCACCGGGCTCAGGGCGGCGAGACCCGCTCCGGTGACCACCCCCGAGACCAGGCCCCACTGCACCATGCGCCGGGTGACCGCGCGGGTGCCGCGCACGTCTCCGGCGCCGAGCGCGCGGCCGGTGAGCGCCTGCGCGGCGATGGCGATGGCGTCGAGCACGAAGGCCAGGAAGGTCCACAGGGTCATCGCGAGCTGGTGGGTGGCCAGGTCGACGTCGAGCCGGCCCCCCTCGGCCTCGGCGACCACCCCCAGCGTCACGGCGTACGTCGTGACCAGCAGCGCCGCCCGCAGGGTCAGCGTGCGCACCACCAGCGGGACGCCGGCGCGCGCGGCCGCCCGGATCCCGGCGGTGTCGGGGCGCAGCGGGGCGCCCTCACGGCGGGCCCCGCGCACCACCACCACCAGCAGGGCCACCGCGCTTAGGACCTGGGCCACCACCGAGCCGATCGCCGACCCGGCGATGCCGAGGTCGAAGCCGTAGACCAGGACGAGGTTGAGCACGATGTTGAGCAGGTTGCCGACGACCGCGACGACGAGCGGCGTACGGGTGTCCTGCAGGCCGCGCAGCACCCCCGTGGTGGCGAGCATGACCAGCAGCGGGGTCGTGCCGAGGAAGGCCAGTCGCAGGTAGGTCTCGGCGTGGCCGGCGACCTCGGTGCCGGTGCCGAAGGCGGCGACCAGCGGCGTGGTGGCCGCGACCCCGACCACGGTGACGACGACGCCGATGGCCACGGCCAGCCAGATGCCGTCCACCCCCTGCGCCAGGGCCCGGCGCCGGTCGCCCGCGCCGAGGTGGCGGGCGACGGCGGCGGTGGTGCCGTAGGCGAGGAAGACGCACAGGCCCACGGCCGTCTGCAGCACGACCGCGGCCACGCCGAGGCCGGCCAGCTGCGGGGTGCCGAGGTGGCCGACGACGGCGGCGTCGGTGAGGAGGAACAGCGGCTCGGCCACCAGGGCGAGGAACGCCGGCACCGCGAGGCGGAGGATCTCGCGGTCCTCGGGTCTGCGCATGGGCCGGAGCCTAGCCCCGTAAGGGGCACCAGCGGCCTGTGGTCCTGACGCCACCGGTCTCCGCGAATCGGTGGATAACTCGCCCTCCGCTGTGCAAATCTGCTAGCCGCGGGGGTTTGTCGACATAGGTGCCGCGCAGACCCGGGATGACCGTCTGGTGAACGGAACTCCCCGAGAAATCTTCCGTTCCACACCCGGAAAGTGCCGTTCCTGCAGGTCAGGGACGTGCAGGTCGCCCACATCGGTGAGTTGTCCACAGGCTCCTCCCCAGGCGGTGCACAACTCGGCGCGTGTCGTCCACGGGGTGACCGGGGTTATCCACAGGGCCTGTGGACAAGGTGGTGTCGCCGGCCCCCTCGGGACGCGTACGGTCCGACGACTGTCGGTGGGGATCCCTACCGTCGACAGCCACCGGGGACGGTCCGTGCGCGGCCCGCCCGGGACGTCGGTCCGGGGTCGTGGCGAGCAGGAGGCAGTGCGTGAGCATCACCGAGCAGACGGGTCCCTCGGGGTCCGCGGAGCCGGCCGAGCCCCCCTTCGACGACTGGGGCGACGGGCCGGTGTCCTACGCCCCCGGCGAGCGTCCGAGCACCCCCGGCGCGCGCACGCCCCCGCAGGACATGGCCGCCGAGCAGTCGGTGCTCGGCTCGATGCTCATCTCCAAGGACGCCATCGCCGAGGTCTCCGAGGTGCTGCGCGGGGTGGACTACTACCGCCCCTCCCACGAGACCATCCACGACGCGGTCATCGACCTCTACGGCCGCTCCGAGCCGGTCGACATGATCACCGTCGCCAACGAGCTCCAGCGACGCGGCGAGCTGCAGCGCATCGGCGGCGCGCCGTACCTGCACACGCTGTCGGCCAACGTGCCGATCGCGGCCAACGCCGGCTGGTACGCCCAGATCGTGCACGAGAAGGCGGTGCTGCGCCGGCTCGTCGACGCCGGCACCAAGATCGTGCAGATCGGCTACGCCGGCGAGGGCGACGTCGACGACATCGTCGACCAGGCGCAGGCCGAGGTCTACAAGATCGCCGACAAGCGCAGCAGCGAGGACTACGCCCCGCTCTCCGACATCATGGACGGCGTCCTCGACGAGATCGAGGCCATCGGCAACCGGGAGAACGGCCTCTACGGCGTGCCCACGGGCTTCGCCGACCTCGACGACCTCACCAACGGCCTGCACGCCGGGCAGATGATCATCGTCGCGGCGCGGCCCGCCATGGGCAAGTCGACCCTGGCCCTGGACCTGTGCCGCTCGGCGTCGATCCACAACAACCTGTCCAGCGTCTTCTTCAGCCTGGAGATGACGCGCTCGGAGATCACGATGCGGCTGCTGTCGGCCGAGGCGAAGGTGCCGCTCAACCACATCCGCAACGGCGCGATGAACGACGACGACTGGACCAAGCTGGCCCGCAAGATGGGCGAGATCTCCTCGGCGCCGATGTTCATCGACGACTCGCCGAACATGACGATGATGGAGATCCGGGCGAAGGCCCGCCGGCTCAAGCAGCGCCACGACCTCAAGCTCATCGTGATCGACTACCTGCAGCTGATGAGCTCGGGCAAGAAGGTGGAGTCGCGACAGCTGGAGGTCTCGGAGTTCTCGCGGCAGATCAAGCTGCTCGCCAAGGAGCTGGAGCTGCCGATCATCGCCCTCTCCCAGCTCAACCGTGGTCCTGAGCAGCGCGGCGACAAGCGCCCGATGATGAGCGACCTGCGCGAGTCGGGCTCGATCGAGCAGGACGCCGACATGGTGATCCTGCTGCACCGCGACGACGTCTACGAGAAGGAGTCGACCCGCCCCGGCGAGGCCGACCTGATCGTCGCCAAGCACCGCAACGGCGCGACCCGCGACATCACCGTGGCCTTCCAGGGCCACTACAGCCGCTTCGTCGACATGGCCCACTGACACCCTGCCCGGGTCGGACGGCGGGCCGGCTCAGGTGACCTCGTCGCGCAGCAGCGCGAGGAACTCCTCGGCCATCGCCAGCTGCCCGGCGAGGGCGTCTCGGCGGGCGTCGGCGTCGGCGCGGATGTCGGCGAGCCGGGACCGGGCGGCGGTCACGTCGGCCCCGGTGGCGTCGGGGCGGCGCAGCGTCTCGACGTCGGTCATCACCGCCCGCATCTGCTCGAGGCTGAACCCCAGGGGCTTCATGCGACGTACGACGAGGATCTTCTCCACGTCGTCGTCGGTGTAGAGCCGGAAGCCGCCGTCGGTGCGCCCCGACGGCGTGATCAGCCCGACCTCCTCCCAGTGGCGCAGGCTGCGCAACGACAGCTCGGTGCGCGCCGCGACCTCCCCGATGTGCATGAACGCCGGCACCGCCGGCTCGGCGGGAGGGTCTGCGGCGGGGCGGGGCTGACCGGTCATCGTGGGCTCGCTCACTGCTGGTGGACTGCAACCCTCACCTTACGTCAGGGTAGTGTCGTGCCCGGCCAACCCCGGCACGCGTGTCCCGAGCCCACCGCGCGACCCGCGCCCTCGAACGGAGCGACCACCCTGTCCACCACTGCGCCCTCCCCCGCCCCGGCCACCCCCCTCGAGCCGACCGTGCGCAACGCCCTGCGGTCCCCGACGATGCTGCGCACCGAGGTGCTCGCGGGGCTCGTCGTCGCGCTGGCGCTGATCCCCGAGGCGATCTCGTTCTCGATCATCGCCGGGGTCGACCCGCGGGTCGGGCTGTTCGCGTCGTTCACGATGGCGGTGTCCATCGCGTTCCTGGGCGGGCGACCGGCGATGATCTCGGCGGCCACCGGCGCGGTGGCGCTGGTGATCGCCCCCGTCATGCGCGAGCACGGGCTCGACCACCTGATCGCCACGGTCCTGCTGGGCGGGCTGCTGCAGGTGGTGCTGGGTCTCGCCGGGTTCGGCCGGCTGATGCGCTTCATCCCCCGCTCGGTGATGGTCGGCTTCGTCAACGCCCTGGCCATCCTGATCTTCCTGGCCCAGGTGCCGTACCTGGTCGACGTGCCGTGGCTGGTCTACCCGATGGTCGCCGTGGGTCTCGCGGTGATGGTGGCCCTGCCGCGGGTCACCGCGGTGGTGCCGGCGCCGCTGGTCGCCATCGTCGCGCTGACCGGCTTCACCGTGCTCGCCGCCATCGCGGTCCCGGACGTGGGTGACCAGGGCGACCTGCCCGACTCGCTGCCGACGCTGTTGCTGCCCGACGTGCCGCTGAGCCTCGAGACCCTGCAGATCATCGCGCCGTACGCGCTGGCGATGGCGCTGGTCGGCCTCCTGGAGTCGCTGATGACCGCCAAGCTCGTCGACGACATCACCGACACCCCGTCGGACAAGACGCGTGAGTCGTGGGGCCAGGGCGCCGCCAACATCATCACCGGCTTCTTCGGTGGCATGGGCGGCTGCGCGATGATCGGTCAGACGATGATCAACGTGAAGGCCTCCGGGGCCCGCACGCGCATCTCGACGTTCCTCGCCGGCGTCTTCCTGCTGGTCCTGGTGGTCGGCCTCGGCGACGTGGTGGCCGTGATCCCGATGGCCGCCCTGGTCGCGGTGATGATCATGGTCTCGGTCGCCACCTTCGACTGGCACTCCGTGCAGCCGGCCACGCTGCGCCGCATGCCGAAGTCGGAGACCGCGGTCATGCTGGCCACGGTCGCGGTGACCGTGGCCACCCACAACCTCGCCATCGGTGTCGTCGTCGGCGTCCTCGTCGCGATGACGCTGTTCGCGCGCCGGGTCGCCCACCTCACCGAGACCCACCGCGAGCTGGTCGAGGACGCCCACGGCGGCGCCACGGCCGTCTACCGGGTCACCGGCTCGCTGTTCTTCGCCTCGTCGAACGACCTCTACACCCAGTTCGACTACGCCGGCGACCCCGACCGCGTCGTCATCGACCTGACCGACTCCCACGTCTGGGACGCCTCCACCGTCGCCTCCCTCGACGCGATCACCACCAAGTACGCCCGCCGCGGCGCGACCGTGGAGATCGTCGGGCTGAACGACGCCAGCGCCGAACGCCACGGTCGGCTCACCGGCCGGCTGCCGGCCCACTGACGGTCCGGGCGGACCGCCGAGGCTGATCGACTCGTGCTCGGTTCGGTCCGGTTCGTAGGCTGGCGGCATGGTGACGGTGCGCACGGGGCGGGGCGGTCCTCGCGCTGCCCGACCGGCGCAGTCGCGCCAGTTGCGCAGGCCCAGCGCGTCCGGACCCGTCCGAACCGTGCAAACCCCGACGCAGGCGCGGCCGGCCGCGTCATGGTCGGTGCCGGGCCGCCCGAACAGCGCACGTGCGCCGGTCGGGCAGGCCGGGGCCTCAGGTCGCTCTGCCACCAGGGCCCGGCGGGCCGGCCGGGCCGCGGTGGTGGCGGGCGTCGTCGCCGTCGTCCTGGGCATCCTCGGGATGCACGCCCTCGGCCTGCACGGCACGGCAGCGGCCGCCCCGGTCGACGCCACCCACGCCGCCCACGCGGACGGGCACACCACGGCTCCCGCGGACGCCGCCGAGAGCGGCAGCGCCAGCAGCGCCGGCAGCGCCGGCAGCGCCAGCCGCGACAGCGGCGACAGCGGCGGCGGGGGCCACGGCGACCACGGCTCCGGCGGCGCGGCGGCGCTGTGCCTGGCCGTGCTGGCCGCCGTGGGCGGCCTGCTGGCGCTGCGCGCCCTCGCCCGCCGCCTGCCCCGACGCACCTGGGCGGTCCTGCCCGCCGCGGTGGTCGCGATGGTGGCCGCCCGTCCGCCGCCCACCGGCACCGGACCGCCCCCGGTGTGGAGGTTCTCCGTCGTCAGGTGCTGATCGGCGCCGCCGCCGTGCCACGACCTCGTCGTGGCTCCGGACGGCTGCCGTCGACCCCACCGAAGCGATCCCAGGAGAACCGACATGCACGCACGCACCACCGCCCGCCGCACCACCGCACGCCGTACGACCGCCCGCCGGGCAGCGGGGTCCGCTGTCCTCGTCCTCGCGCTGAGCGCCACGACCGTCGCCTGCGGCGACGGCGAGGGCGAGGGCGGGACCAGCGCCTCCACCGAGGTCTCGGCCACCGAGCACAACGACGCCGACGTGGCGTTCGCGACCGAGATGGTCCAGCACCACGCCCAGGCCCTGTCGATGGTCGACCTCACGCTGGGGCGCCCGCTCGACCCGGAGGTGCAGGAGCTCGCCGACCAGATCCGGGCGGCCCAGGCCCCCGAGATCGAGACCATGAGCGACTGGCTCGTCGACTGGGACGAGGAGGTGCCGGAGACGGTGCGCGACCACGCCAACGCCGGGCACGGTGCGGGCGACCCCGGTCACGCCATGGAGGGCATGGACCCCGAGATGACCGACATGCCCGGCATGATGAGCGCCGCTGACATGAGCGCCCTCGCCGACGCCCCCGACGACGAGTTCCAGGCCCTCTGGCTGGAGATGATGGTCGAGCACCACACCGGTGCCGTCGAGATGGCGCAGGCCGAGCAGGAGAGCGGTCGGTACGCCCCGGCCGTCGAGCTGGCCGGCGCGATCGCGGAGGGCCAGCGCGCGGAGATCGCGACGATGGAGGACATGCTCGCCTCCTGAGGCGCCGCCTCAGCCCGTACGGCGGTCGGCCGCGCGGCTCAGCACGCCCTGGTCGGTGCAGAACCCGGCGCCGGTCGCCTTCAGGCAGAGCAGGCCGAGCAGCCGGCCGTCGGGGTCGACGACCGCGAGGCGGCGGCGTCCGGCGTCGACCATGGCCTCGTGGGTCGTCGCCAGGTCGGCGTCCGGGCCCACGGTGAGGTCGCCCAGCCGGGCGTGGCGCAGCGCGGGCTCGGCGGGTGCGGCCGCGGCGAGCTCGTCGCGGCCCACCGCGCCCCGCAGCACGCCGTCCGCCACGAGCAGCACGAGGTGGAGGTGGGCGCCCTCGAGCGCCGTACGGGCCTCGGCGACCGTGGTGGCGTCGCCGTGGGTGCGCGGCACGGTGATCATCGCCTGGCCCACGGTGCGCCCCGGCGCGCCCCGGGACGACGCCGCGGCCGTCCCGTCGATGCTGTGCACCCCACCATCCTGCACCGCGGGCCCTGCTGCCGCGGGCTCAGCCCCAGCGGCTGGGCCCACGGTCGGGCCCACGGTCGGGCCCACGGTCGGGCCCACGGTCGGGCCCACGGTCGCGGCCCTGGCCGGGCGGCGGGTCCTCGGGCGGGAGCTCGCCGCCGTCCTGCAGGGTGTCGATGACCTCGTCGTCGGTGGCCTCGTCGGCGGAGACCGCCTCGAACCGCTCCTGCACCTGCTCGCGCTCCTCGTCGCTCAGGCGGGCCAGGCCCTCCTCGAGGTTCTCGTAGTTCCGGGTCGCCATCGCCCAGAAGGTCGGGTGCTCGAACACGCGGCGCACGCTCTGCTCGCCGGCCAGCACGCTGAGGCACAGCCGCCGCAGGTCGGGGTCCTCGGTGCGGCGGGCGATCACCGCCATCGTCGCCCGGAGCCGCCGGGCCTGCCGGACGTCGCCCCTGGTCATCGCCTCGATGCCGGAGAAGTCGGGCCCGGTGGGGCCCCCGGCGCTGCTCACGCGTGGGCGCCGTTGCTGTAGGGCGTCCGCGGGAACCGGTGGCCGGTGTCGGTGTCCTTGAAGGCTTGGTCGAGGTACATCACCAGGCCGAGGAAGCTCTCCACGACGGTGGAGACGTGCCCGGTGTACTTGATGAACAGCGCGACGGCCTCCTTGGTCACCCACACCTGGTAGGCCCCGATGGCGGCGATGATGACGTTGATGCCCGGCACGCTCGCCAGGCAGCCCGCCGCGGCGAGCTCGGCCACGCAGATCAGGACCTGGTCGATGGCCGTGGCCAGGGCGCTGCCGAGGATCTCGGCGATCTGGGAGCAGCACTGCACGAGCTCGGCGTACTTCTCGCCGAGCTCGTCGAGCTCGCCGGCGTGGTCGGTGATGGCGGTCGCGAGCTCGGTGAAGTACGCCTGCGCCGCGTCGGCGCCGTTGCCGTTCCAGGTGGTCAGCAGGGTGCCGACCCCCTGCTCGAGGGCCCCGGCCAGGGCCCGTTCGAAGTCGGCGAGCGCCTCCGCGGCGTGACCGGCCTGGGCCAGCTCGTCGTAGTCGCCGAGCACCGACTGGGTGAGGTCCTTGACGGGGTCGAGGCCGAAGACCTGGGCGATCTTCAGGGCCACGCCGGCGATGGAGAGCCACCCGGCCTTGTCGATCACCCAGTGCACCATGTCGGGGATCGGCGCGTCCTGCGACGGCACCGCCGACAGGGCCGCGGTGGTGTCGCCCGGGTCGGGCCGGGTGCCGCTCGACTCCGGCAGCGGGGGCACCGCCGTACCGGGCCACACGCCGTCCATGCGCGCCGACTGGTCGGCGTCGGTGTCGCGGTAGATCTGCGCCGAGTGGCGCAGCGAGATCCCGTTGCCGGCGAACACGAAGCCGAGCTGCTGGAACGCGGCGTCGAGGCGGGTCACCACGTTGGCGTTGGCGGCGTAGATGTCGGCGAACAGGTCGCCGCCGTCGTGGGGCACGCCCGAGTACTTCGCGACGTAGTCCTGGGCCTCCTGGCAGGCGCCGCTCATCGTGGCACCCCCGCCGTAGTTGGTCAGGAAGTCGGCGAACGCGTCGAGGTCGGCCGGGACGACGGAGAAGGCGGACATGCGGTGCTCCTCGGAGGCGTGGGCCCCTCGGGGGGCGCTGTCACCGTAGGGTCTCCCCGTGGCGCGCACCTCAAACGACCTCGTCGGCCGGCCGCACTCCACGCAGCGGATGGTGAGCGTCCTGCCGGGTGTCCCGATGCTGCTCATCGGGGTGTTCCTGGTGGTCGCGCGCGCGAACCTCGTGGGTCTGGTGCTCGTGGTGCTCGGGTTCGTGATGGTGTCCAACCTGTGGCGCAAGGTGACCGTCACCGACGACCGGCTGGTCGCCCAGGGCCGCTTCTCGCGGCGCGCCCTCGACCTGCACGAGGTCACCCAGGTGGGGCTGTCGTCGTTCGCGGCGCCGTGGGTGCAGCCCCGCGACGGCGAGGCCGTGCTGCTGTGGATGGTCTCCGAGGGCGACGACGTGGTGAACCCCGGCCGGCAGCGGTTCGTGGGACTGCTGCGCGAGCGGGCCGCCCGGGCCGGGGCCACCCTGGGGCCCGAGCTGACCGAGCCCACCGACCCCGAGAGCCGGACCACCCTCTTCGGCCGCTGACCGCGTCGCCCTGCGCCGCCCCGCGAGGCCCCGCGCCGCGCTGCGCCGCAGACGCGACGAGGCCGCCCCCGTGGTCGGGGGCGGCCTCGTCGTACGACGTCCGGCCGGGTGGGCCGGGGGAGTCGGGTCAGCTCTTGGCGACGGCCTTCTTCAGCTGCGCGCCGGCCTTGAAGGCGGGAGCGGTGCTCGCGGCGATGTCCATGCTCTCGCCGGTCTGCGGGTTGCGGCCCTGGCGCGCGGAGCGCTCGCGGGTCTCGAAGGTGCCGAAGCCGGGCAGGGTGACCTTGTCACCGTCGGCGAGGGCCTTGGTGATGGAGTCGATGACGGCGTTGACGGCCTTGTCGGCCTGCGCGCCGCTGATGTCGGCTGCGGCGGCGACGGCGTCGCGGAGCTCGGTCTTGTTCATGGTGGAACCACCTCTCGGGTGCCGGGGCACCCCTGTCGAGTATCGGGATCCGCTCGCCGACGGCCCGTCCCGCGGGGCCGTGAGGGCCCGGGCCGGTGCCGTCGTCGGACGGCGGGAGCCTCGATCCCACCGCGCCGAGGGCGTTCCTGCCAAGTCGACGCACCGTGCAGACCCCTCGAAAACCGCGGAACGACGCGCCTCGTGGGCCGTTCGAGGCCGGTTCCGGGCCGGTTCCGGGCCGGTTCGGGGTCTGGTCGGGGCCGGCGGGGGTACCTCACGGGCCCGTGGCGTGGACGCGCGTTGTGACCGCCGACACGGCGTCGTAGGTTCGAGGGGACGCGGCCCGCCGGGGCGCCAGGACGAGGAGTGTGCGGTGGCCGAGCGCGAGAGCTTCGACTACGTGGTCGTGGGGGCCGGCAGCGGTGGTGCGGTGGTCGCGGCACGACTGACCGAGGACCCGTCGGTCTCGGTGCTGCTGCTGGAGGCGGGAGGCGCGGCGGAGGCCGACGAGATCACCATCCCGGCGGCGTTCGCCAACCTCTTCAAGACCCGCTGGGACTGGAACTACACCACCTCCGAGCAGAAGCAGCTGGAGAGCCGGCGCGCCTACTGGCCGCGGATGAAGGCGCTGGGTGGCTGCTCGTCGATGAACGCGATGATCTACATCCGCGGCAACCACCACGACTACGACACCTGGCGCGACGCCTACGGCGCCACCGGGTGGGGCTTCGACGACGTGCTGCCGGCGTTCGTGCGCTCGGAGGGCAACACCCGCCTCGGCGGGCCGTACCACGGCCAGGACGGCCCGCTGCACGTCGAGGACCGCCGCTACACCCACCCGCTCACCCAGGCCTGGGTCGACTCCGCGGTCGTGTCGGGCTTCCGGCCCACCGACGACTTCAACGGCGCCGAGCAGGAGGGCGCCGGGCTCTACCAGGTGACGCAGAAGAAGGGCCGGCGCTGGTCGACGGCCAAGGCCTACCTCGAGCCGGCCGCCGAGCGCCCCAACCTCACGATCCGCACCGGCGCGCTGGCCGAGCAGGTCGTCGTGGAGGGCGGGCGGGCCGTGGGCGTGCGCTACCAGCACGGGCCCACCACCCGCACGGCGTACGTCGAGGCCGAGGTCGTGCTCGCCGGCGGCGCGGTGAACTCCCCGCAGCTGCTGATGCTCTCCGGCATCGGCCCGGGCGCCCACCTGCGCGAGGTCGGCGTCGACGTCGTCGTCGACCTGCCCGGCGTCGGGCAGAACCTGCACGACCACCCGGCGGTGCCGCTGGTGTTCCGCACCCGGGGCACCACCGACCTGATGGACCACAACACCCTGACGCAGTTCGCCCGCGCCAAGGCCACCGGCCGCGGGCCGCTCACCTCCAACGTCGGCGAGGGCGGCGGCTTCTGGCGCTCCCGCGACGACCTGGTGGCTCCCGACCTCCAGGTGCACATCGCGCCCACCGGCTTCTACGACAACGGCCTGCACGAGCCGACCACGCGCAACGTGACCGTGGCCCCCACGCTGGTGCACGTCGCCAGCCGCGGCTCGGTGCGGCTGCGCTCCACCGACCCGCACTGGCACCCCGAGATCGACCCGGGCTACTACGACGACCAGGCCGACCTCGACGCGATGACCGCCGGGGTGCGCCGGATGCTCGAGACGGTGGCCACCGGCCCCCTGGCCGAGCTGGTCTCCGGGCCCGGCCTGCCGACGATGGCCGGCTGGGGCGACGACCCCACCGACGCGCAGATCGTCGAGCACGTGCGTGCGCAGACCCAGACGCTCTACCACCCGGTCGGCACCTGCGCGATGGGCGGCGACGAGCGCGCCGTCGTCGACCCCCAGCTGCGGGTGCGCGGCGTGGAGGGCCTGCGCGTCGCCGACGCCAGCGTCATGCCGATGGTCACCCGCGGCAACACCAACGCCCCCTCGATCATGATCGGCGAGCGCGCCGCTGACCTGCTGCAGGGTCGGGTCGCGCTGGCCGGGAAGGCAGTCCGATGAGCATCGACACCGCATCCCGCACCGACGGGCAGGCCCCCACGGGCCCCGAGACGTTCGAGTCGGTCAACCCCGCCACCGGTGACGTGGTCGGCGTGCACCCGGTCCACGACGCCGCCGAGGTGGACGCCGCGGTCGCCCGCGCCCGGGCCACCGCGGGCTGGTGGGCCGACCTCGGCTTCGCCGGGCGCCGCACGGTGCTCGAGCAGTGGCGCGGTGTGCTGACGCGCCGCATCGGCCAGCTCGCCGACGTCGTGCACCAGGAGACCGGCAAGCCCCATGCCGACGCCGCCCTCGAGATCGGCCTGGCCATCGACCACCTCGCCTGGGTGGGCGCCCACGCCGAGAAGGTGCTCGGGCGCCGGCGGGTCTCGCCGGGGCTGCTGCTGTCGAACAACGCCGCCTCCGTGGAGTATCTCCCGCTCGGCGTGGTCGGCGTCATCGGCCCCTGGAACTACCCCGTCTTCACGCCGATGGGCTCGATCGCCTACGCGCTCGGCGCCGGCAACCCCGTGGTGTTCAAGCCCAGCGAGCTCACCCCGGGCGTGGGCGCCTGGCTGGCCGCGAGCCTGCGCGAGGTCGTGCCCGACCGCGACCTGCTGCAGGTCGTCACCGGCTTCGGCGAGACCGGCGCCGCGCTGTGCCGCGCCGAGGTCGACAAGCTGGCCTTCACCGGCTCCACCGCCACCGGCAAGCGGGTGATGGCCACCTGCGCGGAGCGGCTCACCCCCGTCGTCATCGAGGCCGGCGGCAAGGACGCGCTGATCGTCGACGAGGACGCCGACCTCGTCGCCGCCGCCGACGCCGCCGCCTGGGGCGCGTTCAGCAACGCCGGGCAGACCTGCATCGGCGTCGAGCGGGTCTACGTGCACACCCGCGTGTACGACGCGTTCCTCGCCCAGCTCACCCAGCGCGCTCGCGCCGTGCACGCCGGCGTCGACTCGGAGGCCAAGCTCGGGCCGATGACCATGGCCAGCCAGCTCGACGTCGTGCGCAGCCACGTGGACGACGCGATCGCCCGCGGTGGTCGTGCGGTCGTCGGCGGGCCCGACGCCGTCGGCGAGCGCTTCGTGCAGCCGACCGTCCTGGTCGACGTGCCGGAGGACAGCCTGGCCGTCACCGAGGAGACCTTCGGACCGACCGTCACCGTGCGCCGGGTGCGTGACATGGACGAGGCCGTCGAGCTCACCAACGCCGGCAAGTACGGTCTGGGCTCGACGGTGTTCTCCGCCAAGCGGGGCCCCGAGATCGCCCGCCGGCTGCGCACCGGGATGACTGCGATCAACGCCGTCATCGCGTTCGCGGCCGTGCCGGGACTGCCGTTCGGTGGCGTCGGCGACTCCGGCTTCGGGCGCATCCACGGGCCCGACGGGCTCAAGGAGTTCACGTTCGCCAAGGCGGTGACGCGGCAGCGGTTCAAGCCGGTGCTGAACCTCACCACCTTCGACCGCACCCCCGCGCAGGACACCACCTTCGCCACGCTGCTCACCGCGCTGCACGGGCGCGCCACCCAGCTGCCGAAGCGTCCGCTGAAGACGAAGCGGGCCGCCCGGCCGTAGGCCCGTCGCGCCGGCGCGCATCGTCCCGGTGGTCGAGGAGCGAGCGCCATCGAGCGTCGTGCCGGTGGTCGAGGAGCGAGCGCGAGCGGGCGTCGTGCCGGTGGTCGAGGAGCGAGCGCGAGCGGGCGTCGTGCCGGTGGTTGAGGAGCGAGCGCCAGCGAGCGTCTCGAAACCACCTCGGCGAGGAGGACAGCGGCGGCGGGCTTGGACGGGCCTGCTCCACTGGGCCGGTGCCCGAGGGTCATTCCATCCACCGGCTGGCCCGGCGCCACCGTCGCATGGTGGGCGCCCGGGTGGCGGCATCGAGCCCGCAGGGGCGGTTCGCCGAGGGTGCGGCGCTGCTCGACGGGCAGGTGCTGGAGGAGACCACCGCCCACGGCAAGCACCTGTTCCACCGCTACGACGGCGACCTGTGGCTCCACGTGCACCTCGGCCTCTACGGCAAGTACACCGACGGCTCGGGCGAGCCGCCCGAGCCGCGGGGTGCGCTGCGGCTGCGCCTGGTCACCGAGCGGCACTGGCTCGACCTGCGCGGGCCCACGGCGTGCGAGCTGATCACCCCGGCCGAGCGCGACGTCCTCCTGGCGCGGCTCGGACCCGACCCCCTGCAGGACGACGCCGACCCCGGTCCGGCCACCCGGCGGGTGCTGCGCAGCCGGGCGCCGGTCGGGACGCTGCTGATGGACCAGTCGGTGCTGGCCGGCGTCGGCAACGTCTACCGCGCGGAGGTGCTGCTGCGCCACGGCACCAGCCCGTTCCTGCCGGGCCGCGAGCTCGACCCCGCCACGTGGGAGCACGTGTGGCAGGACCTGCGGGTGCTGATGGCCGACGGCGTGCGCACCGGCCGCATCGTCACCACCGACCCCGAGCACCGCGAGCGCCCCGCCGGGCGACCGCGCCGCGTCGACGCCCACTACGTGTACGGCCGCGCGGGCCTGCCGTGCCGGCTGTGCGGGACGCCGGTGGCCTCCGGCGACCTCGCGGCGCGTCGGGTGTTCTGGTGCCCGACCTGCCAGCCGCAGCCCTGAGCGCGACCGGCCCGGCTTGCCGGCCGCTGCCACAGTGGGCGACATGACCTCGCGCCTGCCTCCGCCGCGTCGTGGCCCGGCCCTGCTGGTCGCCGTCGGCCTGTGCGGCGTGCTGGGCGCCACCCTGACCGGCTGCGGCGCCGGCGACGACGCCCCGGGCGCGGAGCCGAACCCGGCGACCCGCACGGCCGCGCCGGACGCCGTGGCCGCCGACCCGCTGGTGGCGCGGGAGGTGGCCCGCGACCTGACCACGCCCTGGGGCATGGTGCTGCTCGAGGACGGCGCGGCGCTGGTGAGCCAGCGCGACACCGGCGACGTCCTGCTGCTGCCCGCGGGCGACCCCGCCTCGCCCGAGGTGGTCGCCACCCTCGACGACGTGCGCCCCAGCGGCGAGGCCGGTCTGCTTGGGCTCGCCGTCACCGCCGACGAGCGCACCGTGCTCGCCTACTACACCGCTGCCGACGACAACCGCGTGGTCGCGATGAGCTGGGACGGCGTCCGCCTGGGCGAGCCCGAGGTGGTGCTCGACGGCATCCCGGCGGGTGCGACGTACCACCACGGCGGCCGGATGGTCGTCGGGCCCGACGACCTGCTCTACGTCAGCACCGGCGAGACCGGCGACGTGGAGCTGGCCCAGGACCCCGATTCGCTCGGCGGCAAGATCCTGCGCGTCACCACCGAGGGCGAGCCGGCGCCGGGCAACCCGTCGGGCACCGCCGTCTACAGCCTCGGCCACCGCAACGTGCAGGGGCTGGCCTTCGACGACCAGGGCCGGCTGTGGGCCTCGGAGTTCGGCGCCCAGTCGTGGGACGAGCTCAACCTCGTCGAGGCCGGCGGCAACTACGGGTGGCCGCGCGTGGAGGGCACCGGCGGCGGGTCGCAGTACGTCGACCCGGTGGCGGTCTGGCGCACCGAGGACGCCTCCCCCTCGGGGCTGGCGTTCTGGGACGGCTCGCTCTGGATGGCGGCGCTGCGGGGCCAGCGGCTGTGGGAGGTGCCGCTCGACGGCGGTGACGGCCCGGAGACGGTCGGCGAGCCGGTGTCGCACCTCGCGGGCGAGTACGGCCGGCTGCGCACCGTCACCACGCTGCCCGACGGCTCCGGGCTGTGGCTGGTCACCTCCGACACCGACGGTCGCGGCGTGGTCGACGACGGCGACGACCGCGTCCTCGAGCTGACCCGCTGAGCCGGCAGCGCCGAGCCGGCCGGGCCCGTCAGCCGCGGCGGGCGTGCCACTCCTCGGCGAGCAGCGCGTAGCCGTAGCCGTCGAGCCACTCGCCGCCGCGGTGCAGCGAGTCGCGCACGGTGTGGGTCTCGCGGCGCATGCCGAGGCGCTCCATCAGCCGCCATGACGGCTCGTTGTCGACGAAGCACTCCGCCACGACCCGCCGCAGCGCCAGCGGCCCGAAGCACAGGTCGACGACGGCGGCGACCGCCTCGGTGGCGAGCCCGCGGCCGGCGTGCGCGGGGTCGAGCACCCAGCCCAGGTGGGCCTGGGTGCCGGCCGCCCGGTCGGCGACCTCGACCTGGGCCCACGCATCGCCCACCGCGAGCATCAGGTCGCCCACCAGCGGGCCCGGGGCGTCGTCGGGCCCGCGCAGGGAGTAGACCAACGTGGTGGCCAGGCGGCGCGGGTCGGTGAACGACGTGGCGTACGAGCCCGGGTCGAGCGCGGCCCGCGAGAGCCAGCGGTGCACCTCGGGCGCGCGGCGCAGCAGGTAGGTCGCCGTGGTGTGGGCGGGTCGGGCCCGCTCCAGCACGAGCCGGTCGGTGAGCACCGGCCAGGTGACCGCGTCCAGGGGGTCGGGGCGGTCGGGGCTGTCGGAGGGGCCGGGCGCGGTCGTCACCCGCCCATCCTGGCCCACCCCGTCAGGTCGTGGCCTCGGTGCGGACCGCGATAGGGCAGGGTGAGGGCGTGTACTTCATCGGCGTGGACCTCGCCTGGGGCGACCGCAGCCCCACGGGCCTGGCCGTGCTCGACGGCACCGCGCGCCTGCTCCACCTCGCCGCGGTGCGCACCGACGACGAGATCGCCGACGCGCTGGCGCCGTACGTCGCCGGTGACTGCCTGGTGGCCCTGGATGCCCCGCTGGTGGTCACCAACCCCACCGGGTCGCGACCGGCCGAGAAGGCGCTGAGCGCCGACTTCCGTCGCTACGAGGCCGGCGCCCACCCGGCCAACACCGGCAAGCCGGAGTTCGCCGACGGCACCCGCGGCGCGCGGGTGGCCGAGCGGCTCGACCTCGACATCGACCCGCGCTCCTCGCGCAGCCGGCGCGCCATCGAGGTCTACCCCCACCCCGCCACGGTCGTGCTGTTCGACCTGCCGCGCACGCTGAAGTACAAGAACAAGCGCGGCCGCGACCTGGAGACCCTGCGCGGCGCCCTGCTGACGCTGATGACCCACGTCGAGGGCGTCGTCGACGTCGACGACACCTGGGCCGGGCTGCGCCGGCAGGTGGAGCGGGCGGCCCGCAAGAGCGAGCTGCGGGTGGTGGAGGACCAGGTCGACGCGGTGGTCTGCGCCTACGTCGCGCTGTTCGCGGCCCGCTCGCCCGACCGCGTCACGACGTACGGCGACCTGGCGACCGGCTACATCCTCACCCCGTCGCTGCCCGGCGCTGCGCCGGAGCGGGCCCGCGACGACGTGGTGCGCGCCGCGGTGCGGGCCTACGACGCCGCCCACGGCGACCTGCGGCGAGCCGCCGAGGAGGCGGCGCGGCTGGTCACCGGCATCCTCGACGAGGCCGGCATCAACTACCTCACGGTGACGGCGCGCGCGAAGAGCGTCGCGTCGTTCGCGGAGAAGGCGGCGCGGACGTCGGCCGGCGTGGCCCTCTACTCCGACCCGCTCACCCAGATCACCGACCAGGTGGGCGTGCGGGTGATCACCTACACCGTCGGCGACGTCGACGCGGTGGCCGAGCTCCTCGGCGACCAGGTCGTGGTGAAGGACGACCGCGACATGGGCCAGCAGGCGATCTCGGCAGGCGGGTTCGGCTACGCCAGCCGCCACCTGCTGATCTCGCCGGCGCCGGCCGGTGAGGCCGACCCCGCGCTGGCCCACCTGCACGGGCGCACCGCCCAGGTGCAGGTGCGCACCGTGCTGCAGCACGCGTGGGCGGAGTTCGAGCACGACATCCGCTACAAGGGCGTGGTGCCCGAGGAGCACGCCGCCGACTTCGACCGCCGCTTCACCCTCGCCGCGGGCCTGCTCGAGCTCGCCGACCGCGAGTTCGCCGCGATCCGCGACCGGCTGCGCGCCGCCCCCCACGAGGCGCCGGAGGCCGGCCCCGCCGACGACCCCGACACCGACCCGCGCCTCGACGCGCGCGAGCTCGCGGCGTTCCTCGCGGGGCAGTACGCCGACGCCGGCTGGTCGCGCACCGACCACTACGCCTGGATCTCGGGCCTGCTGCTCGAGCTCGGCGTCACCTCGCTGCAGGAGCTCGCCGAGGCGCTGCGCCCCGTCGCCGAGGTCGACCTGAACGACCGGATGGACTACCGCTACCCGCCCGGCGCCGTGCGCCGCCTCGACGACGCCCTGCTCGCGGCCTACGGCGAGCGCTACGTCGCCCTGCACGGCAACGCCCACCGCGTCCCCCTCCTCACCTCCCGCCTCGAGCGCCTCCGCGGCTGACCCGCCGGGGCCTCGGGCTCTCGCGTGGGTCGATGGTTTCGAGACGCTCGCTGCGCTCGCTCCTCAACCACCGGGCGCTCGCCAGCGCTCGCTCCTGGACCACCGCGGGCGCTCGCTGGTCGAGTGCCGAGGAGCGCCAGCGACGAGGTGTATCGAGACCCCTGGCGCCTGCGCGCGGACTCGACCGCCGGCGGGCTCCGTCGCGACCCGGTGGTTTCGAGACGCTCGCTGGCGCTCGCTCCTCAACCACCGGGGACGCTCGCTGGCGCTCGCTCCTCAACCACCGGGGCCGCTCGCTCCTCGACCACCGCGGGATTCGTCGGTCGAGTGCCGAGGAGCCCCGGCGACGAGGTGTATCGAGACCCCTGGCGCCTGCGCGCGAAACCACCTCCACCGGGGCCGCACGGCACCGACGTACGGTCGGGGCATGACTCCCGCACAGCTGCTGACCGACGCCTTCGAGCGGGTCGTGGAGGGCGGGGTGGCGGCGGTGGACGGCCTCGACGTCGACGCGCTCGCGACTCGGCCTGCGCCCGGCGCCAACCCGGTCGGGTGGCTGGTGTGGCACCTCGCGCGCGTGCAGGACGACCACGTCGCCGACGTCGCGGGGCACGAGCAGGTGTGGACGGCGCAGGGCTTCGCCCGCCGCTTCGACCTGCCCTACGACGACACCGACATCGGCTACGGCCAGGACAGCGACGAGGTCGGGCGGCTGCGGGTGAGCGCCGACCTGCTCGCCGACTACCTGCGAGCGGTGCACGCGCAGACCGTCGCCTACCTCGCCACGCTCGAGGCGGACGACCTCGACCGGGTCGTAGACGAGCGCTGGGACCCGCCGGTCACCCTCGCCACCCGGTTGGTGAGCGTGGTGGACGACGACACCCAGCACGTCGGCCAGGCCGCCTACGTGCGCGGGCTGCTCGGCCGCTGACCCGCCTGCTGATCCGCCAGCTGACCGGGCCGGAGGGCCCGGTCACCCCAGGAAGCGCACGTCCACCGGGCTCTCGGCGACGGTGACCTCGGCCATCGCGTCGTCGAGCCCGTCGGCGTCGCCGGCGCGGTGCACGCGGAACGCCCGCGCGTCGGGCCGCGAGGAGACCGCCTCCACCACCTCGCCGTCGCGGTAGAGCACCGCGCAGCCGTCGTCGACGGCGATGCCGGAGGGGAGGTCGCCGCGGCCGACGAGGTCGACGTACGTCGGCTGCCGCTCCGCCTCGCCGTCGTAGTGGGGGCAGGCGCTGCCGCGCAGCAGCCCGAGCCCGTCGGACAGCGCCGCGAGGGGACCCCAGGAGTCGGTGACCGACCCCTCGAACCAGCAGTTCATGCCGGCGCTGACCCCGGCGAGCACGACGCCGTCGCGCCCGGCCTCCACCAGCGCGGCGTCCACGCCGTGCAGGCGCCACAGCGCGAGCAGGTTGAGGGTGGACCCCCCGCCGACGTACACCACGTCGGCGCCGCCCACGACCTCGCGCACGTCGCGGCCGTCGCGCTGGAACAGCCGCAGCACGTCGGTCTCGGCGCGGTCGGCGAAGGCCGCCTCGAAGCTCTCGACGTAGGTCTCCGCGTCGCCGCTGGCGGTCGGCACGAACAGCACCCGCGGGCGGCCGCCGGCGCCCCGGCGCCGGGTGGCCAGGGAGAGGAGGTGGTCGTCGAGCAGGGGGTTGTCGGGCTCCATGGAGAAGCCGCCCCCGCCCATGGCCAGGATCGTGGTGCTCACCGGTGGTCGTCTCCCTCGTGGGTGTGCTCGGGTGCCTGCGTGTGGTCCTGCTGCTCCTGGTCCTGCTGCTCCAGCTCGTCCTGGGCCTTCTCGACGCGCTTCTTGATGCCGCGCAGCCCGGGCAGCTTGCCTAGCATCTCGTTGAGCTCGCGGGAGACGTCGAGCAGGTCGTGGATGTCGGGCGCCACGGTGGCCAGCGTCGACAGCACCGGCAGCACGTCGGTCTGCACCTTCTCGGCCAGCTCAGGCATCTGGTCGATCAGCGCGACCATGGCGTCGACCTCGCCGGGGTGGGTGGTCTCGGCGAGCCGGTCGAGCACCGGCATCAGCCGGGTCAGCGACGGCACCGCCGCGGCCAGCAGCGGCTCCAGCTCGGCGAGCAGCGCGGCCGCGCGACCCACGAGCGGCTCGGCCTGCCCCACCAGCCCCTCGGCGCGACCGACCAGCGGCCCGCCCTGCGCGACCAGCCCCTCCGCCTGCTCCACCATCGGTGCGGCGCGGACGACGAGCGGCTCCACCTCGCCGACCAGCCCGTCGGCGCGGGCCACCAGGGGTTGCGCGTCGTCGAGCAGCCCGGCCACCCGGGCCACCTGCGGCTCCACGTCGTCCAGCACCGACGACGTGCGCTCGGCCAGCGGCTCGAACGACGTGAGCGCGTCGTCGGCGCGCTCGCGGGTGAGGTCGGAGGCCGTGACGAGCTCGTCGGCGCGCACCCGGGTCTCCTCGATGCGCGCCACCAGGCCCCGGACGTCGCCGAGCACGGCCTCGGCCGCCCCGAGCAGCTGGAGGGCCCGCGGCCCCGCCCCGCCCACCTGGTCGAGCAGGCCCAGCACGTCGGACGGACCGGGGATGGCAGGCAGTCTCATCGAGCCACCGTAGGCACGCCGACCTGCACGGGCATCGTCCGCACGGGTGACCGGCCTCACCCGGCGACGGGCGGTGCGGGCTGCGGGGAGCGGGTGAGCCGGTAGCGCACGAACGAGGGCACGGCGATCGCGGCCACGACGGTGCCGACCACCACCAGCACCCCGCCGCCGGCCGCGGCGGCGCCCGCCCCGACGGAGGCGGCCGCGGCGCCGTGGGTGACGTCGGCGATGCGCGGCCCACCGGCCACCACCACGATGAACACCCCTTGGAGCCGCCCGCGCACGGCGTCGGCGGCGGCGGTCATCAGCATCGAGTTGCGGAACGCCGACGAGGCCATGTCGGCGGCCCCGCCGAGCACCAGCATCAGCAGCGCCACCACCAGCATCGGGGTGCGCCAGCCGTCGACGGCGGCCAGCAGCACCGCCGTGCCGAAGCCGATGATCGCGGCCCCCCACACGAGGATGCACACGATGACGGCGAGGCCCTGCCGCTCCACGCGGGAGACCCACCCGCTGAACACGCCGCCCACCACCGCCCCCGCAGGGATCGCGGCGAAGAGCAGCGCGAACACCAGGCCGCCCTCGTCGGGGCCGCCGAAGTCGACGTGAGCGATCTCGGGGAACAGCGCCCGGGGCATGCCGAACACCATCGCGACCAGGTCGACGACGAACGACATCAGCAGCACCGGCTGGCTGCGCAGGTAGTGCAGTCCCTCGACCACCGAGCGCAGGCCCGGGGTGCCGGCCACGGCGTCGACCACGGCGAGGCGGGGCAGCCGCACGACGGCCCCGAGCGTCGCGAACAGCGTGATCGTGTCGACGAGGTAGAGCCACTCGAACCCCACGACCGGGATGAGCACCCCCGCCACCAGCGGCCCGGCGATGGCGCCGGCCTGCATCACGGTCATGTTCAGCGAGTTGGCCGCCGGCAGCAGCTCGGGGCCGACCAGCTTGGGCAGCACGGCACTGCGGGTGGGCTGGTTGACCGCGAAGAACGCCTGCTGCACCGCGAACAGCCCCAGCAGCAGCCACACGCTGCCGACGTCGGCAGCGGCCTGCGCCCAGAACAGGGCGCTGGTCGCGATCAGCCCGACGGTCGTGACGACGAGGATGGTGCGGCGGTCGAACACGTCGGCCAGCGCCCCGCCGTACAACCCGAAGACGACCAGCGGCACCAGCCCGAACAGGCCGGTGAGGCCGACGTACGCCGACGAGCCGGTGTCGGCGTAGATCTGCGCCGGCACCGCGACCACCGTGAGCTGCGCCCCCACGACCGTGACGATGTTGGCCAGCCACAGCCGCCGGAAGTGCGGATTCTTCAGCGGCCGCGTGTCGGCGACGAGGTCCCGGATGCCCACGTGGCGGCAACCTACGCCCCGCCCCTCGACGGTCCGCCCGCGGCCGGGGGTGGGCTGCGGTCGGGGCCGCGGTCGAGACTGGGGTCGGGACGTCATCCGAGTGGTGGGTGCGGCTCCACCATCCGTGTGACGCCCGAGCTCGGGCCACGGCGCCGGTAGCGTGCGGTCATGGACGCCACCGAGCCCGCCGCCCGCGAGCACCCCGCGCCGCCGCACGAGGCGGAGCAGGCGGGAGTCGACGTCGCCGACCTCACCGCCCGCCTCGACCGGCGCGGCGTCGTCGGCGTGACGGTCGGGTGGGTCGACAACAACGGCATCGTGCGCTCGCGCACCGTGCCGACCGCCGAGCTGCCCGCCGTGGCGCGCCGCGGGGTGGGCGTGACGGCGGCCTTCGCGGTGTTCGACTCCCACGACGGCATCACCTTCGCCCACGAGGGCCTGGCGACGCCGTCGGGCGACGTGCGGCTGGTGCCGGTGCTCGACGGGCCCGGCAGCGTGGTGCCGCTGACCGGTCAGCCCGGGCTGGCGTGGGCGGCCGGGCGGCTGCTCGACGCCGACGGCGACCCGTGGGCCTACTGCCCGCGCCGGGTGCTGGAGCGGCAGGTCGACGCCGCGGCCGAGGCCGGCTTCCAGGTGCGCGCGGGCTTCGAGGTGGAGATGGTGGTGGCGCGCGAGGGCGAGCACTTCGCACCCGCCCACCGCGGGCCGGCGTACGGCCCCAACGCGCTGCGCGACGTCGACGAGTTCACCCGGCGGCTGCTGCGCGACCTCGCCGCCGAGGGCATCGGGGTCGGCCAGCTGCACGCGGAGTACGGCGAGGCGCAGGTGGAGCTGGCGCTGTCGGCGCTCGACCCCCTGGCGATGGCCGACACCCAGGTGCGGGTGCGCCAGACCGTGCACAACGCGGCGCGCGCGGAGGGCCTGCGGGTCAGCCTGGCGCCGGTGACCACCGCCGACGGCGCCGGCAACGGGTGGCACCTGCACACCTCGCTGGTGCGCGACGGGCACAACGCGCTCACCGGCGACGGCGCGCACGGGCTCTCCGATGTCGGCCGCGGCTACCTCGGCGGCCTGCTGCGCGAGCTGCCCGGCGTCGTCGCGGTCACCGCGCCCAGCAGCGGCTCGCTGCGCCGCCGTCGTCCGGGCTACTGGGCCGGCGCCTACGGCTTCTGGGGCGTGGAGAACCGGGAGGCTGCACTGCGTCTGGCGCCGACCTCGCGCCTGCTCGGCCCCGAGCACACCAACGTCGAGCTCAAGGCGTGCGACGCCTCCGCCAACCCCTACCTCGCGCTGGCCGTGGTGATCGCTGCAGGCCTGGCCGGCGTGGCCGACGGCGCCGTCCTGCCCGAGCCGGTGCAGGAGGACGTCGGCACCTGGGACGACGCGCGCCGCGACGGCGCCGGCATCCGGGCGCTGGCCACCACCCACGCCGAGCAGCGCGCCCACCTGCTCGGCAGCGCGCTGGTGCGCGACGTGCTCGGCGCCGACCTGCTCGGCGCGTTCGTGGCGTGCCGCGACGCCGACGCCGCGTGGGCCGAGGACCACACGCCCGAGGAGGTCGTGGAGTCGCACCGATGGCTCTACTGACGTTCCCGGGGGCCGAGGCGGTGCTGGCCGCGCACGGCCCCGCGCTGCCCCAGCCCGACCAGCTGTGCGGCCCGTTCTCCGCCGCGGTGGCGCTGCACGCCGTGCTCGCCGACCCGCCCGGCGCCGTCGCCCTCGCCGCGGTGTCCGGGACCGCGGTCTGGCCCCACGACGTCGCCGCCTGGCGCCCGGCCGGCGCGCCGCTCGACCGCACCGGCTGGCCCGACCTCCCCCGCGCCGGCTCGCCGGAGACCTGCGGCACCGACGCGGCCGGCCTGCTCGACGGCCTCGAGGCGCTGGTCGGCGACCGCGTGGCGGTGGTGCCGGTGCCGGGGCGCGGGACGAGCGCCGCGGCGGTGCGCCACCTGCTGGGTGGGCTCGGCGCGGCCCCCTGGCCGGTCGGGGTGGTGGCCAACCTGCGCACCGGTCCGGTCGCCCCGCCCGGCGCCACCTGGGACGTCGGGCACTTCGTCGTCGTGTGGGGCCACGACCCCGACACCGACGAGGTGGCCCTCGCCGACACCTACGCCGAGCTGGGCGCGCCCGGACTGCCGCCCGGGTGCCGCATGGCCCCGCTGACCGCCCTGGCCGAGGCGCTCGCGGCGCCGCCCGGGCGGGGGCTCGTGCTGCTGGCGGACGTCGGCCACCGCGCCGAGCTCGAGGCGCGGGTGCGCGCCGCCGGGCTCGACCTCGGCCGCTGGGCCACCTGAGCCGGCCACCCGAGCCCGAGGGGTGGGGAACCCGCCCCGCGGCCGACCTACGCTCACCGCGTGCGTCCTCTGAACCCGCTCAAGCGCGACAAGCCCGGACCCGGCCAGGAGTCGGTGTGGGACTACCCCCGCCCCCCGGCCCTCGACGAGAGCCGCGAGTCGATCGAGGTGGTGCTCGGCGGCGTCGTCGTCGCCCGCACCACCCGCAGCTGGCGGGTCATGGAGACCAGCCACCCGCCCACCTACTACCTGCCCCGCGAGGCGTTCCTCGACGGCGTCCTGCGCCCGGCCGAGGGGGGCAGCTTCTGCGAGTGGAAGGGCCTGGCGACGTACTTCGACCTCGTCGCCGGGGAGGCTGGCGGACCTGGCGACGTCGTGGCGGCCCGCGCGGCCTGGACCTACCTCACCCCCACCCCCGGCTTCGAGGCCATCACCGGCGCGATCGCGGTGATGCCCGCCGCCGTCGACCGGATCACGGTCGACGACGAGGTCGTCGTGCCGCAGGAGGGCGGCTTCTACGGCGGCTGGATCACCTCCCGCGTCGTCGGTCCGTTCAAGGGCGCCCCCGGCACCTGGGGCTGGTGACCCGGCGCGGGGGCCGCGGCTCCCGTCGGTCGAGCAGCGGAGGGCCGGAGGCTCGGCGTCGTCGAGACCACCCGCCCCCGGGCCAGGACCCGGCGTGCGTCGCGTCCGGTGCGCGGCCTGCGGTGGTCTCGACGACGCTCGTCGCTGGCGCTCCTCCCTGCTCGACCTGCGGAGTCGGCGTGGCCTGCGGGGGTCTCGACGACGCTCGTCGCTCGCGCTCCTCCCTGCTCGACCTGCGGAGTCGGCGCGGCCTGCGGGGGTCTCGACGACGCTCGTCACTGACGCTCCTCCCTGCTCGACCTGCGGAGTCGGCGTGGCCTGGGGAGGTCTCGACGACGCTCGTCGCTGGCGCTCCTCCCTGCTCGACCGACGGAGGCGCCTGACGCCCTTGCGGGCCCTCGACGCTCGGCGTACGCTCACGATATATCGCGAAGCAGTCGCCGACATTCGGCCGGTGGCGGCGCGACCACCGTCGAGAGGAGTCCCGCCATGAGGCACGGACCTGACAGGCACGACCACCCCTGGGCCGGACGCGCGGAGGCGCACTGGGCCCAGCAGTGGGCCCAGCACGGCGGCCGACCCGGCGGGCCCTGGGGCCCGTGGGGCTCCTGGGCCGGTGGCCCCGGTGCGCCGGGTGGCCCTCGCGGACGCGGCGGACGGCCCGGCCCGCCGCCGTGGCTCGCCGGGCTGTTCGGCATGGGCGCACCCGAGCCCGGCCGCGGCCCGAAGGTGCGGCGCGGCGACGTGCGCGCCGCGATCCTGGACGTCGTCCGCAGTGCCGGCGAGGCCGGCGAGCCGGTCAACGGCTACCAGGTGATCCAGCAGATCGCCGAGCGCTCCGGCGGGGCCTGGCGCCCGAGCCCCGGCTCGGTCTACCCCACCATCGCCCAGCTGCAGGACGAGGGCCTGGTGGAGGCCGACGACGAGCCCCGCGGCCGCCGTACCCTCGCCCTGACCACCGAGGGCGAGGCGTACGTCGCCACCCACGTCGCCGAGCTCGCCGCCGTGTGGGCCCCCTTCGAGGTCCCGCACGCCGAGCCCGCGGGCGAGCGGGTCGACCTGCGTCCCGAGATCGGCCAGGTCATGAGCGCGGTGTGGCAGATCGTCACCACCGGCACCGACAGCCAGCGCCGGGCGGCGGTGGAGATCCTGGTCGACGCGAGGCGCCGGCTCTACGGCGTGCTCGCCGACGGTGACGCCCCGCTCGACGGCCCCGACGCCGAGGACGGCTTCGACGAGGGCACCGAGGGCGAGCTGCCCGACGGACCGCACGGGACCGGCGCGTGATGACCGGGCTGCGCATCGGCGACGCCGAGCGGGAGCAGGCGGTCGCGGCGCTCGGGGAGCACCACGCCCAGGGCCGCCTCGACGTCGAGGAGCACGGCGAGCGGCTCGACCGGGCGTGGGCGGCACGCACCGCCGAGGACCTGGTGCCGCTGTTCACCGACCTGCCGGCCCCCTGGCCCGAGGCCGTGGCCCGGGCTGCGGCAGCGGCGTCCGGCGCCACGCGCGCCGCCGCCTGGGCCGGTGCACAGCAGGCACCGTGGCCCGGCCAGTGGTCGACCGCCCCGGCGCGCCCGGCCCGCGGAGCGCGGGGGCTGGTGGCGCGGCTGCCCGCGCCGGTGCTCGCGGTGGCGGCCGTCCTGCTCGTGGTGGGCGTGGTCGCCCACCTGCCGCTGCTGCTGCTCGGTCTCGGCGCCTGGCTGTTCGTGCACTCCCGCGCGTCGCGTCGCTCCGGGTGCGCGCAGCGGACGGGTCGCGCCCACCCCGGCTGGTGAGGGCCGGGCGCTGACCGCGGGCCCGGGTCAGATCCAGCCCATGCGCCGCGCGATGGCGCACGCGTCGTGGCGGTTGGCAGCGCCCAGCTTGCCGACGGCGTTGGAGAGGTAGTTGCGCACCGTGCCGGGCGAGAGCGAGGCCCGCTCGGCGATCTCCTCCACGGGGGCGCCGTCGGCGGCGAGCTCGAGGACGTCGGCCTCCCGCGGCGTGAGCGGGCTGTCGCCGGCCGCGATCGCCTCGGCGGCCAGCTCGGGGTCGACGTGCCGTCCGCCGGCGTGCACGGCGCGCACCACCTGGGCCAGGGTGGCCGCCGACGTGGTCTTGGGCAGGAAGCCGCGCACCCCGGCGGCCAGCGCCCGCTTGAGGTGGCCCGGGCGGCCGTGGCTGGTCACGATCACCGTGGCGCAGCCCGGCCGGCTGCGGCCGAGCTCCTGCGCGACTCCGATGCCGTCGAGGCCGGGCATCTGCAGGTCGAGCACCGCCACGTCGACGTCCTCGGCCAGCGCCGCCGCCACCGCGGCGGGACCGGTGTCGGCCTGCGCGACCACCACCAGGTCGTCCTCGAGGGCGAGCAGCTGGGCCAGCGCGGCGCGGATGAGGTGCTCGTCGTCGGCGAGCAGCACCCGGATCACGCCTCCACCCCCGTCGGCACCGTGGCCGCGGCGTGCCCCGCGTCGGGCGCCGGGGTCTGCGGCAGCCGCACGCGCACGACGTACGCCGGACCGGTCGGCGCGTCCTCGACGCCGGCCAGCAGTCGCGCGCCGAGGGGGGCCAGTCGTTCGGCGAGGCCGGCCAGCCCGCTGCCGGGCGCGCTGCCGGCCTCCGACGCGGCGGGCCGGGGGCGGTCGTTGCGCACCACGAGCTCCTCGGCGGTGCCGGTGACCTCCACCGTGGTGGCCGCGGAGTGCCGCAGCACGTTGGTGACCGCCTCGCGCACCACCCAGCCGGCCGCCTCGTGCCACGCGGACGGCAGCGCGGCGACGTCGAGGCGCACCGCGATGCCCGCCGCGCCGAGGAGCGACCGGGCGCCGTCGAGCTCCTGGTCGAGGTCGGTCGCGCGGTAGCCGCGCGCCAGTGCCCGGGCCTCGCGCAGCGCGTCGTGGGCGACCTCCCGGACCTCCAGCATGCGCTCGGCGGCGCCGGTGTCGCCGCGCTCGGCGAGCCGGGCGGCCAGCTCGGCCTGCAGCGCGATGGTGGACAGCCGGCGTCCGAGCACGTCGTGGACGTCGCGGGAGAAGCGCAACCGCTCCTCGGCCACCGCCAGCTCGGCCTGGGCGCGCCGGGCACGGTCGAGCTCGCGCACGACGCCGAGCAGCCACAGCGAGACCCGGGCGGTGAACACGAGGAACGCCGCGGTGGCCGCCCCGCCCAGGGCCAGCCACGGCAGCCCGGTGGTCAGCCCGAAGGCCAGCGCGGCGCCGACGACCAGCGCGGCCGCCACCCGGTTGTCGCGCAGCCCTCCCAGGCTCCAGGTGGCGGAGCTGACCGCGATCATGGTGCCGAGGCCTCGCAGCCCGTCGGGCAGGAACCGGTCGACGACGAGCGATGCGGTCACGGCCGCGAGGAACAGCGTCAGCAGGCCCCGCGGCAGCGGACCGGTGGCGGGGTGCAGGCCGCTGACCACGTGCAGCACCGCCGTGGCCAGCGCGGTGGTGCCGGCCACGGCGAGCACCAGGGCGGCCACGAGGACCGGCGGCTGGGCGCCCGCGTCCTCCGCGCCGAGGAGGACCAGGGCGTTGAACGTCCACAGCAGCAGGTAGAGCGACTGGCGGGTGTAGAGGTCGACGCGCTCGATCTCGCTGCGCTCCGACCACGGCGTCCACCTCATGCCGGGCCTCCTGGTCGATCGGGTGCGGGCTCCTCGCCACGCCGGGAGCGAGCGTAACCAGGCCCGCTCCTGGGGCCCCGTCACGCCGTGGGTCGTCAGCGCCGACCGACGCCGGTCAGCGCAGGGGCTCCCAGCGCAGCCAGCGGCGGGCCATCGCCACACCGATGGCCGTCCAGGCGACGAGCACCAGCAGCGGCTGGCCGGCGGCGGCCCAGCTCTCGCCGAGGCCGAGGCTGGGCGTGGTGCCCGAGCCGTCGAGACCGAACCACCCGACACGCACCAGCTCGGTCAGCGCCGAGCCGGGCGTCAGGTCGGTGAAGCGCTGGACCGAGTCGGAGAACGACACCGCCACCTGGCCGACCACGAGCAGCAGGATCACCGGCAGGCTCGTCATCTGCGCGGCCTCGGCGTTGCGGGTCCAGGCCGCCGTCCAGAACGCCAGCGCGACGGCCATCACCGACCCCACGAGGACGGCGACGACGTGCAGCAGCGGGTTGACCGGGGCCGGCACGCCCATCGCCAGCGCCACCACCGCGGTGAGGACCGAGACCACCACGCCCACCGCCACCCCGGGCAGGGCGAGGGCGACCAGGAGCTCGAGGTCGCGGGTCTCGCCGGTGCGCAGCCGCTTGAGCACCAGCTCGTCGCGGCGGGTGACGAACTGCGAGAGCAGCGTGTAGTAGACGGGGAACAGCAGCGTCATCATCAGGCACGAGACGAGGCTGGCGGCGCCCGCGCCGACGTCCCCGCGATCGGCGGCCAGCAGCAGCGCCAGCGGTGCCACCGGCAGCACCAGGCCGTAGAGCAGGGTCAGCCGGTTGCGCGCCATCAGGGTGGCGTTGGCGCGGGCCAGGCCGACGACGCGGCGCAGGGCGACGCGGCTGCCGTCGGCGCCGCCCGCGGAGTCCGGGCTCGTGGGGCCGGTGGGGTCGTGCGGGGTCGCGGTGGGGGTGCTCATCGGCTCGCTCCAGCGGTGTCGGGGGTGGCGGTGTCGGGGGTCTCGGGGGCGGGGTGGGTGTCGGGGGTGCGCCCGTCGGCGACGGCGAGGAAGACCGTCTCCAGGCTGGCCGTGCGTGCGTCGAGGCGCTCGAGGCGCACGCCGTGCTCGTCGGCCCAGCGCAGCAGCGCGCCGAGGGTGGCCTGCAGGTCGGGGGTGTGCACGGCGGTGGTGTGGCCGTCGTCCTCGGTCCGGGCGGCGGCGAGCGCCGGCAGCGGGCGGCCGGGGGAGGCGAACCGGATCGTCGACGGGTGGCCAACGGCGATCTCCGCCGGCGTGCCGGCGCGCTGCACCCGGCCCGCGTGCATGATCGCGAGGTGGTCGGCCAGCGCCTCGGCCTCCTCGAGGTAGTGGGTGGTCAGCAGCACCGCCGCGCCCTGGTCACGCAGGTCGCGCACGATGCGCCACACGTCGCGCCGGCTCTCGGGGTCGAGCCCGGTGGTGGGCTCGTCGAGCAGCACCACGTCGGGGCGGCCCATCAGGGTGCAGGCGAGGTCGAGCCGCCGCTGCTCGCCGCCGGAGAGCGAGCCCACCCGCACGTCCGCACGGTCGGTGAGCGAGAGCCGCCGCAGCGACTCCTCCACCCCGCGCGGGGCCGTGAGCGTGGCGGCCCACATCCGCAGCGTCTCGCGCACGGTGAGGTCGCCGGAGAACCCGCTGGTCTGCAGCAGCACGCCGGTGCGCCGCCGCACCGTCGCCCGGTCGGCCACCGGGTCGAGGCCCAGCACCCGCACGCTGCCGGAGCTGGGCGAGGCGAGGCCCTCCACGAGCTCGAGGGTGGAGGTCTTGCCGGCGCCGTTGGTGCCGAGCAGCGCGGTCACCGAGCCGGCGGCGACCTGCAGGTTGACACCGCGCACGGCCTCGAAGGCCGTCGCACCGCTGCCGTAGCTGCGCCGCAGGTCGGTGAGCTCGATGGCCGGCGCGGTGTCGTCGGTGGGTGGTCGGTGGGGGGAGGGGCTGCGGTCGTCGTCCATGGGCACCAGCCTGCTGCGCCGACGCCGTCGGCGGCAGTGCCTGGGCTCACCGGTCGCGGTGGGGGCTGCACGCCTCGGCGGTGACAGATGTCATCGGTGCCGCAGGAGCGCTCGGGGCCGTCGGGGGCCGTCGGGGGCCGTCGGGGTTGGCCCGGGCGGTGGCGGGGCAGGGTGGGGGTGTGGGCGACGAGGTGCGGATCGGTGACGCGGAGCGGGAGCAGGCCTCGGCCTACCTCGCCGCGATGTACGCCGACGGGCTGCTCACCACCGACGAGCACGCCGACCGCGTGGGCCGCATCTGGGCCGCGACCACCCGCGGCGACCTGGTGCCGCTCTTCGCCGACCTTCCCGGACCCCACCAGCAGCCCGGGTGGTCGTCGGGCCGCGGGCCGGCCCCGACGTACGCCTACGGCCACCCGCCCGTCGCACCCCTGCCGGTGCGGCCGCGCGGGTCGTCGCCGGCCGGCCCCGCCCGCAGGGGCCTGCCCGGCACGACGACGGTGAGCCTGGCGCTCGGGGCGTCCGCGGTGCTGGTCGTGGGGTGGTGGACGACCACGTGGTGGCTGCTGCTCGGCGCGCTGGTGGCGCTGGTCGTCGTGCTGGGCCACGACCGCCGCGACCGGCGTCCGCGCTGACACCTGCACGCTTCCGGCTCCGCAGGAGCCGTTGCGTGGGCGCGTGGGGCCTGCCAGACTATTACCGACCGCTCGGTCTGTAATCGCACCGGCACCCGCTCCCGGAGGCACGATGACCACCACGCACCCCGCCACCGAGACCACCGGCGCCGCCACCGAGGCCGGGACCGACGCCGCCACCGACGCCGACCGGCTCGCGGAGTTCGAGGCGATCGTCGCCCGGCACGACCGGGTGGAGCCCCGCGACTGGATGCCGCAGGGCTACCGCGCGACGCTGGTGCGGCAGGTGGCGCAGCACGCCCACTCCGAGATCATCGGCATGCAGCCCGAGGGCGGCTGGCTCACCCGCGCCCCGAGCCTGCGGCGCAAGGCGATCCTGCTGGCCAAGGTGCAGGACGAGGCCGGCCACGGGCTCTACCTCTACTCCGCCTGCGAGACCCTCGGCGTCTCGCGCCAGGACCTCACCGAGAAGCTGATCGACGGGCGGCAGAAGTACTCCTCGATCTTCGCCTACCCCACGCTGTCCTACGCCGACGTCGGCACGATCGGCTGGCTGGTCGACGGCGCGGCGATCTGCAACCAGGTGCCGCTGTGCCGCACCTCCTACGGGCCCTACGGCCGCGCGATGATCCGGGTCTGCAAGGAGGAGTCGTTCCACCAGCGCCAGGGCTTCGAGCTGCTGGCCACGATGATGCGCGGCACCGACGAGCAGCGGGCCATGGTGCAGGAGTCGGTGGACCGCTTCTGGTGGCCGGCGCTGATGATGTTCGGCCCGCCCGACGCCGACTCGCCGAACACCGCGCAGTCGATGGCCTGGGGCATCAAGCGCGACACCAACGACGAGCTGCGCCAGAAGTTCGTCGACATGACCGTGCCGCAGGCCGAGGCGCTCGGGGTGACCCTGCCCGACCCCGACCTGGCGTGGAACGCCGAGCGCGGCCACCACGACTTCGGCACCCCCGACTGGGAGGAGCTGATGCGGGTGGTGCGCGGCGGCGGGCCGTGCAGCGCCGAGCGGCTGGCCCACCGGCGCCGCGCCTGGGACGACGGCGCCTGGGTGCGCGAGGCCGCGACGGCGTACGCCCGCGGCGGCCTGCCGCTGGGCTCCCCGGACGGGCCGGGTGCCACGCCGCGGACCGGGGCGCGCCTCACCGCGGGGGCGACGGCGTGAGCGCCGACCAGGACCAGCCGCGCGACCTGGCAGCCGGTGGGGGCCACGGGGCGGTGCCGCTGGCCGGCGTGCCGAGCGGGCTGGCCGACGGGCCGACCGACGGGGTGGGCGCGTCACCACGGGGCGAGTGGCCGCTCTACGAGGTGTTCGTGCGCAGCCGCCGCGGGCTCAACCACGTGCACGTCGGGTCGCTGCACGCCGCCGACGACCGGATGGCGCTGCACCACGCCCGTGACGTCTACACGCGCCGCAACGAGGGCGTCAGCATCTGGGTGGTGCGCGCCGAGCAGGTGGTGGCCTCCAGCCCCGACGAGAAGGACCCCTTCTTCGCCCCGGCCGGCGACAAGGCCTACCGCCACCCCACCTTCTACTCCGTCGCCGACGACGTCCCGCACCTGTGAGCGTGCGATGAGCCCCGACACCGGGTCCAGCACCGACCACGGGTCGGTCTACGACGGCCTCGCCGGCGGCGACGACTCCCGCTGGGCGTTCGGCACCGACGTCGAGGACCCCCTCGCCGGCGTCGACACGACGGTGCCCGACGGCGTCGACCCCGCCGCGCTCGCGGCGTACTGCCTGATGCTGGGCGACGACGCGCTCGTGCTGGCCCACCGGCTGTCGCAGTGGGCAAGCAACGCCCCCGACCTCGAGGACGACATCGCGCTGGCCAACGTCGCGCTCGACCTGCTCGGCCAGGCCCGGCTGCTGCTGGCGCGCGCCGCGGCCGCCGACCCCTCGGTGGTGCCGGTGCTGCCGGCGGCGTCGCCGGTGCCCGCAGAGGACGCACTGGCGTTCTTCCGGGAGGCCGGGGAGCTGCGCAACGTGCGCCTGGTGGAGGCCGCGAACGGCGACTTCGCCGCGACGACCGCCCGGCTGCTGGTCTTCTCGGCCCACCGCCTGGCCCTGCTGCAGCGCCTGCGCGACAGCCGCGACCCCGTGCTGGCGGCGGTGGCGGCGAAGGGTGTCAAGGAGGTCGCCTACCACCGCGACTACTCCGCTCGCTGGTTCGTCACCCTGGCCCGCGGCACCGAGGAGTCGCGCCGTCGGCTGCGCGCCGGGCTCGCCGTGGTGTGGCCTCACCACGACGAGCTGTTCGGCACCCACCCGGTGGAGGCGGCCCTCGCCCGGCAGGGCGTCGGTGTCGACCCGGCCGGGCTGGCCACGGAGGTGGCCGACGTGCTCGACCAGGTGTTCACCGCCGCCTCCGTGGAGCGTCCTGCGGTGCCGCAGGCCGGGGCAGTGGCGGGCGGTACCGGCCGCCACGGGCGCCACACCGAGGCCCTCGGGCCCATGCTGGCCGAGATGCAGGTCGTGGCGCGGGCCCACCCGCTGGGCCGGTGGTGAGTCCCGTGGTGAGTCCCGTGGTGAGTCCCGTGGTGCGTCCGGTGGTGAGTCCGGTGGGTCCGACGCCGACCCCCGTGCGCCCCGTCGTCGCGGACGACGTCCGCGCCCTGGTCGCCACGGTGGTCGACCCGGAGATGCCGATGCTGACGCTGGGCGACCTCGGCGTGCTGCGCGGCGTCGAGGTGGACGACGCCGGCCGGGTGGTGGTCACGCTGACCCCCACCTACTCCGGCTGCCCGGCGCTGGCCACGATGCGCGACGACGTCGTGCACCTGCTGCACGAGCACGGGCACCGCGACGTGGAGGTGCGGGTGAGCCTGGCGCCGGCCTGGTCGAGCGACTGGATCACCGCCCGGGGACGCGACCGGCTCCGCGCCCACGGGCTGTCGGCACCGGCACCGGCCCCGCTCCCCGGGCGGGTGCTGCTCGACCTGGCGCCCACGCGCCGGGCGCTGACCTGCCCGCGCTGCGGGTCGCCCGACGCGGTGCTGGTCTCGGAGTTCGGGGCGACGGCCTGCAAGGCGCTCTACCGCTGTCCGGCCTGCCTGGAGCCCTTCGAGCACGTCAAGGAGATCTGAGTGGCCCCCGCGACGACGACCGACGCCCGCACCGGCACAGGGACCGGGACCGGGACCGGCAGGCTCGGGTTCCACCCGCTCACGGTGGCGGCGGTGGAGCGGCTCACCGACGACGCCGTGGCGGTCACCTTCGACGTGCCCGAGCACCTGCGCGCGGCGTACGCCTTCACCGCGGGGCAGGCGCTCACGCTGCGCCGGGTCGTCGACGGCCAGGAGCACCGTCGTTCCTACTCCCTGTGCGCCCCTCCGGGCGGGGCGCCGCGGGTGGGGGTGCGCGAGGTCGCCGACGGGTTGTTCTCGACGTGGCTGGTGCGCGACGTGCGCCCCGGCGACACCGTGGAGGTGGCGCCGCCGTCGGGCGGGTTCCGCGTCGTCCCGCGCCCGGGCGGGCGCCACCTCTGCGTGGCGGCCGGCTCCGGCATCACCCCGCTGCTGTCGGTGGCGGCCGCCGTGCTCGCCGACCCCGACGCCAGGCTCACCCTGCTCTACGGCAACCGCACCAGCGGGTCGGTGATGTTCGCCGAGGAGCTCGCCGACCTCAAGGACCGCCACGGCCACCGGCTCGAGCTGGTGCACGTGCTGTCGCGGGAGCCGCGCGACGGCGAGCTGTTCTCCGGGCGTCTCGACGCCGACCGGTTGCGGCGGCTGCTCGCCGCGCTGGTGCCTGTCGCCGAGCTCGACCACGTGTGGCTGTGCGGCCCGTTCGGCCTGGTCACCGACGCCCGGGCCGTGCTCGACGAGCTGGGGGTGCCCCGCGAGCGGGTGCACGTCGAGCTGTTCCACGTCGACGAGCCGCCGCCCGAGCCCCGCCGTGCCGCGCCCGCGGCCGACGGCGACACCAGCGAGGTCACCGTCGTCCTCGACGGCCGCGCCACCACCTCGGCGCTCCCGCGCGGGCGCTCCTTGCTCGACGGCGCCGTGGCCACCCGCCCCGACCTGCCGTTCGCCTGCAAGGGCGGCGTGTGCGGCACCTGCCGGGCCCAGGTCGTGGCCGGCGAGGTCGACATGCGCCGCAACTACGCCCTCGACGACGACGAGGTGGAGCGCGGCTACGTGCTCACCTGCCAGACGTACGCCGTCGGCGAGCAGGTGAGCGTCGACTTCGACGCCTGACCCGCCGCGCTGCCTACGCGATGCCTGCGGGCGACCGGCGGCCGGCGGCGGTCAGCGGGCGCGCAGGCCCTCGAAGGCCAGCGCGGTGACCGCGTCGGCCAGCTCGGCGGGGTCCACCGGACCGCCGGGGCGGTACCACTCCACCAGGGAGTTGACCGTGCCGAACAGCAGCCGGCTGATCAGGTCGGGCGCGATGTCGTCGCGCACGGCGCCCTCCGCGGCCGCCTCCCGCACCAGTCGCGCGAGCTGGTCGTCGACCGCCCGGCGCCGCTCCAGCGCGGCGAGCTCCACGGCGCTGTTGCCGCGCACGCGCAGCAGCAGCGTCACCGCCGGCAGGTGGCGCACCAGGATCTCCACCGACTGGTGCACCGCCGTGCGCAGCCGCTCGCCGGCGCTGGTGGCGGGGTCGTCGACGGCGTCGGCCACCGCCGCGGTGAGCCCGTCGAGCGCCTCGTCGAGGGCGGCCGACAGCAGGTGCTCCTTGCTCGGCACGTGGTGGTAGATCGCCGACTTCGTCAGGCCGAGCTCGCGCGCGACGTCGCCCATGCTGGTGCCGTCGTACCCCTGCCGGTTGAACAGGTCGATCGCCCGCCGCAGCACGGTCTCCTGGTCGTAGCCGGGCCGCCCGCGCCGGGCCGGGGGCGCCGCGGGGGAGGGGCCGTCAGCGGTCACCGGCCGATCGTCCCACGGCCCGGCCGGGCGTCGACCGGGCATCCGCCACGCCGGCGGCCGGGGGGTGCCAGGATGGGGACATGGCGGTGAAGGCGGGGCGCTACCGGGGCATGTCGGCCCAGGAGCGTACCGCCACCCGCCGCGCGCAGCTGCTCGAGGCGGCCCTCGAGGTGTGGGGCGCGGCGAGCGGTCCGCGGGTGACGATGACGCGGATCTGCGCCGAGGCCGGGCTCACCGAGCGCTACTTCTACGAGCACTTCGCCTCCCTCGACGACGCCCTGGTCGCGGTGCTGCGCGGCATCAGCGACGAGATCACCCGGGCGGTCGTCACCGCGATCGACGAGACCGAGGGCGGCCCCACCGAGCGGGTGCGCGCCGGGCTCGGGGCCTTCGTCGCCGTGGTCGCCGACGACCCGCGGCGCGGCCGGGTGGCGATGCTCGAGGCGCCCGCCCGCCCCGAGACCCGCCCCGAGCGCAACGCGCTGCTGCGGAGCTTCGGCGAGCTCGCGGTGCGCGAGGCCCAGGAGCTGTACGGCGACGACGCCCTCACCGGCGAGGAGGCCCGGCTCTGGGCACTGATGTTCATCGGCGGGATCACCGAGCTGGTGACTGCCTGGCTCGAGAACGCCGTGGACACCGACCCGACGCACATCGTCGACGCGGCCACCCGCGCCTTCGCGCTCACCGCCCGCCGCTGACCCCGCCCGCCCGCCAGGCCGGGGCCTGGGGGCGTGGCGCCGGCGTGGTCAACGGAGGGGCACACGTGTGCCCCTCCGTTGAGCAGCGTGGATCCCAGCGCCGCCGCGGCGCCGCCCGTCCGTCGGGCCGCCCGGGCGACGAGGCCGTCCCTCACCAGGCTCCGGCCCGCCTGCCGACTAGGCCGTACGACGGGCCAGCAGCGTGGCGTCGTGCACGTCGACGGTGACCCCGTCGCGCACCATCGTGCGCGGGCGCTGCTCCACGACGACGACCTCGAAGCCGTCGGGCAGGCCCGGCACCAGCTCCTCGGCGAGGAACATCGCGCGGCGGTGGCTGTCGCTGAGCTGGGTGAACACCGACGACGGTGCGTGACCGACGACGAGGAGGTGGCCGCCGGGGGCGACGGCGCGGGCCAGCAGGCCGGCCACCTCGACCATGCCGCCGTCCGGCGGGTGCAGGAAGTGGGTGGTCACCAGGTCCCAGGTGCGACCGGCGGGGTCGAAGGTGCGGGCGTCGACCTGCCACCAGTCGGTGCGCTCCGCGACGCCGGACTGCTCGGCGTGCCGGGCCGCGCGGGCGAGGCCGTTGGCGGAGAAGTCGGCGCCGGTGACGCGCCACCCCTGCTGGGCCAGCCACACCACGTCGCCGCCCTCCCCGCAGCCGACGTCGAGGGCGGTGCCGGGGGTGAGCCGGGCGGCCTCGGTCACCAGCTGCGGGTTGGGCCGACCGCTCCAGATCGTCTCCTCGCCGGCGTAGCGCTCCTCCCAGGCGGGCGGCTCGAACATCTCCGTCGCGTGCCCCTGGTCCCGGTAGGTGGCGTCCCCGTGCTGCTCGTGCCCGCTCATCGCTGCTCCTCGCGCTCGTCGGCCGCTGTCCGCGACCGTCGTACCAGCCTGCGTGACCCCGCGCCGATTGACAAACATTGTTGCCGGAGTGGCAAACTGGTCGCATGGACGGACTGGCAGGTGCGCTGGAGCGGGTGGGGCCGCGGCTGCGCGCCCTGAGGGTCGAGCGGGGTGCCACCCTGACCGACCTCGCGGCGAGCACCGGCATCTCGGTGAGCACCCTGTCGCGGCTGGAGTCGGGGCAGCGCAAGCCGACCCTCGAGCTGCTGCTGCCGCTGGCCCGCGCCCACCAGGTGCCGCTCGACGAGCTGGTCGACGCCCCCGAGACCGGCGACCCCCGGGTGCGCGCCCGGCCGATCGTGCGGCACGGTCGCACCTACGTGCCGCTCACCCGGCGTCCCGGCGGGCTCCAGGCGTTCAAGATCGTGGTGCCGGCGCACGACCCCCCGGAGCCCTACGAGCCGCGGGTGCACGAGGGCTACGAGTGGCTCTACGTCCTGTCGGGCCGGCTCCACCTCGTGCTCGGTGACCGCTCGCTCGACCTCGCCCCGGGCGAGGTGGTCGAGTTCGACACCCGCACCCCCCACGTCATCGCCAACCGCGGCGACCACCCCATCGAGCTGCTCGGCCTCTTCGGCCCCCAGGGCGAGCGCATGCACGTGCGCTCCGGCGCCTGACGCCTGACGCCTGACGCCCGACGTCCGACGCCGTACGGCGGGCCCGCGCGGCCCGCGCTCACCCCTCCCGGGGGTCCGTGGCGGCGCCCTGCTCGCTAGCGTCGCGGAGATGAGGCAGCGGTGGGAGGAGCGGGCGCAGGACCCGATCTTCTGGACCGACGTGACCCAGCTGGTCAAGACCGTGGTGGCCGCGGCGCTGGCCTGGGTGGTGGCCACCCACGTGCTGTCGCTGCCGCAGTCGTTCCTGGCGCCGTGGTCGGCGCTGCTCGTCGTGCACGCCACCGTCTACCGCACCTTCTCCCAAGGAGTGCGCCAGGTCGCCGCGGCGGTGGCCGGGGTGGTGCTGGCCTGGGGCGTGGGCGACCTGCTCGGCCTGCAGACCGCGGCCGTGGTCGTCGTGCTTGCCCTGGGCCTGGCCGTCGGGGCGCTGCCGTGGTTCGGCACCGAGTCGACGACCGTGGCCGCCACCGCCCTGATCGTGCTCACCACCGGCTTCTCCGACGAGCAGAGCATGCTGTTCTCCCGGCTCGCCGACACCGCCATCGGCGTGGTCGTCGGCCTGCTGGTCAACCTGCTGGTGTGGCCGCCGCTGCGGCGGCGGGTCGCGGTGGTGGCGATCGACCGCATCGACGACGGCATCGGCGCCCTGCTCACCGACATCGCCGACGGCCTCGCCGAGGGCTGCTCCGACGAGGCCGCCGACGGGTGGATCGACCGCACCCGCGACCTCGACGGCGAGCTCGACCACGCCTGGGGGCTGGTGCGCCAGGCGCGTGAGAGCGCCCGGATGAACGTGCGCCGCTCCGCACGCGAGATGCGTGACCCCGAGGAGTGGTACGGCCTGCTGCGCCGCATGGAGCAGGCCGTGGCGGAGGCCCGCAGCATGGCGCGCACCCTCGGTTACCGCTCGACCGACCGCGCGGCTTGGCCCGCGTCCTTCCGACACGGCTGGGTGGAGCTGCTGCGCGACGCCGGGCACGCGGTGGCCGAGGCGCAGCCCACGGCGCTGCGCGACGTGCGGGTGCGCCTCGACGCGCTGGTCGACGAGCTGGGCGACAGCCTGGGCGCCGAGCTCGACCCCGCCGACCCGGCACCGCGGCTGTGGCCGGTGCTGGGCGGGCTGGTGATCAACCTGCGCAACATCCTCGACGCCCTCGACGAGGTGGCCGCGGCCAACCCGATGGGCCGCCCGCCCCTGCCGCTGTCGGCGGTGGTGCAGCGCCGCGCCGAGCGCCGGGCCCGCCGGGAGCAGCCGGCCGGCGGGGGCGGGGGAGAGGCGTGAGCCGCAGCGCTGACCGAGCTGGTGCGCCCGCACGGCGCCGGTTCCACGGCCGGATCGCCGGCGTCGGCACCACCAGCGGGGTGCGGGTGGTGGTGGGCCACTGGCACGACACGCCCCTGGGGCGGTTCTCCGACGCCATGGTGGAGACCGCGGCGGGCCACCGGGTGCTGCTGGCCCCGCACACCGAGGCGGCCGACTTCATCGAGGCCACCTACACCTTCGACGAGGTGCGCATCGAGCCGTTCTCGGTGGTCTCCGGCGCCACGGCCTGGCAGGTGCGGTCGCCCTCGCTGCAGCTCGACCTCGCCGTCGGGCGCCGCACCGCGATCGGCGTCCTGCTGCGCGCGGTGCCCGACCGGGTCGCTGCCGCGCCCTGGTGGTGCGCGGTCACCGACCCCGTGGCGCGCGTGGCGGTGCGCGGCGTACGCACCCGCGGCACCGCCGGCGGCAGCCGCCGTGAGTGGTACGGCGCCACCGACAACCACGCCGTGACCGCCGTCTCGGGATCGCTCGGGGGCGCCGACCTCGGCGCCCTGGCCGCGGTCGACCCGCCCCCGCGCTTCGGGTTCTCCTCCACCCCGCGCCGCCCGTCGGTCACCTCCGTGGTCACCACGGTGGAGGTGCCGGGCTGAGCCGGCCGCACGCCGGCGCGGTTCAGCGCCGGACGTCGGCGACGATCTTGGTCACGCCGTTGGCGTAGGTCTGGCTCTCGACGACGTCGAGCGGCGTGCGGTCGCGGTCGGCGTCGGAGAACAGCCGCTTCCCGGCGCCGAGCAGCACGGGGAACACCAGCAGGTGGTAGCGGTCGACCAGCCCGGCGTCGGCCAGGCTGCGACCGAGGCGGGCGCTGCCGTGCACGAGGACCGGTGCGCCGTCGGTCTGCTTGAGCGCGGCGACGTCGTCGAGGGAGCGCAGCACGGTGGCCGGCCAGCGCTCGTCGTCGGTGGCGAGGGTGGTGGACACGACGTAGCGGGGCATCGCGTTGTAGCCGGCGAAGTCGTCGACCATCGTGGGCCACACGGGGGCGAAGGCCTGGTAGGAGACCCGGCCCAGCAGCAGAGCCCCGGCCTCCTCCTGCTCGCGGCCCTTCAGCTCGTAGGCGGCGTCGTCGTGGGCGACGTCGCGGAAGGTCCACCCGCTGTTGCGGTAGCCGGGCTCGCCGCCCGGCGCCTCCATCACGCCGTCGAGGGACATGAACGCGGTGACGACCAGCTGGCGCACGGGGGGACTCCTCGGTGGTGACGAGCGGACGCTCCGCACGCTATCGCCGAGACGGGGGTCTCGACACACCTCGACCACCGAGGGCTGGCCCGGTTCGTTGGTCGAGCAGGGCGCGCAGCGCCCGTATCGAGACCTCCGCAGCCTGCGCTGGGACCGGGGTGGTCTCGATACACCTCGTCGCTGGCGCTCCTCGGCACTCGACCACCGAAGGCCGTACGGCGCTCCTCGGCACTCGACCACCGAGGGCTGGCCCGGTTCGTTGGTCGAGTAGGGCGCGCAGCGCCCGTATCGAGGCCCCCGCAGCCTGCGCTGGGACCGGGGTGGTCTCGACGACCCGTGTCGAGCCCCGTGCCGCGACAGGTGGGTCAGAGGCGGGTGGCCCGGTGCACCCAGGTGGAGGCGACCTGCATGCCGACCCGCTCGTAGAGCCCCAGCGCGCCGGTGCGGGAGTCGGTGGAGAGGGCGGAGGTGGTGGCGCCGTGGGCGGCGGCCTCGGCGAAGGCGTCGACGAGGAGCGCCTGGGCGAGGCCCTGGCCGCGCCGGTCGGCGCAGGTGGCGAGCCGGTCGACCCAGGCGACCCGCTCGTCGCCGTCGTCGGTGAGCACCACCGCGGCCATCGCCACCACCTCGCCCCCCGGATCGACGACCACCCGCAGCGCCCACGGCTCGGCGTCGGGCCGGTCGACGACGGCGGCGCGCCAGTCGGCGTACGGCAGCCGTTCCCGGTCCGACCACTCGAGGAACGCGTCCTCGTTGACCCGCCAGCACGCCTCGTGCTCGGCGGCGGTGGCCGCCCGCACCACGTGACCCGGCGGCAGTGGTCGCGCCGGGACGACGTGGCCCGGTGGCAGCCGCAGCTCCCAGCTGGTCCAGCGCACGTGGTGGCCGCGCGCCGCGAGCAGCCGGTCACCGGCCGAGCCCTCCGGCACCGGCATGCCGACCACCTCGGCGCCGCGCGAGCGCGCCAACTCCTCCACCCAGTCGGCGAGCAGCGTGCCGATGCCCCGTCCGCGGTGGTCGGGGTGCACGGCGGCGTCGTAGCGGGTGGGCCAGACGAGCTCGACGTACCCGACCAGCCGCTCCCCCTCGAGCACCCCCAGCGAGCTGCTCGCCAGGTCGTACGACGGGCGCTGCCAGTCGGCGACGATGTCGGCCTCGTCGAGGGTGGTGTGGCCGAGGTCGTGGAGCTCCTGGGCGGCCATCAGCTCGAAGACCGCACGGCTGTCGCCGGGCTGCAGTGTCCGAGCGATGACGCCGGGCGGCAGGTCCGTCGGCAGGTCCGTCGGCAGGGCGGGGCCGTCGGCGGGGGTGCTGGTCATCCCGCCATGCTGGCAGCAGACGCACGACGGGGCCGCTGGTTTTCCAGCGGCCCCGTCCGGGTGCGGCTCCCGTCGGGAGCCGGTGGTCAGGCGTTCTTGATCGCCGAGACGTCGAAGTCGAGCTTGATCTTCTCCGAGACCAGCACGCCGCCGGTCTCGAGCGCGGCGTTCCAGGTGAGGCCCCAGTCCTTGCGGTTGATCGAGGTCTCGCCCTCGAAGCCCACGCGGGTGTTGCCGAAGGGGTCCTGAGCGGAGCCGGCGTACTCGAAGTCGATGGTCACGGACTTGGTCACGCCGGCGATGGTGAGGTCACCGGTGATCGCCCACTCGGAGCCGTCGCGCTCGACCTTGGTGGAGACGAAGGTGATCGTCGGGTTGGCCGCGGCGTCGAAGAAGTCGGGGGAGGTCAGGTGGCCGTCGCGGTCGGCGGAGCCGGTGTCGATCGACGCGGTGACGATGGAGAGGGTCACCGACGACGCGGCGGGGTCGGCGGTGTCGATGTGGGCGGTGCCGGACCAGTCCTTGAACTGGCCGCGCACGGTGGTGACCATGGCGTGGCGCGCGCTGAAGCCGAGGCGGCTGTGGGTGGCGTCGATGGTGTAGTCGCCGGTGAGGTCGTCGACGACCGTGGTGGGCGGGGCGTCGAAGGTGGCGGTGTCGGTCTTGCGGCTGAAGATACCCATGAGGTGCTCCTGAGGTGTGGCGTCGGCGAGGCTGGCGCGGGGTGGTCGGTGAAGATTCAACCACTCTAACCGGACCATGGTCCGATTTCATTCCCGGGCGGGCTCGGCGAGTCCCGACGTGCGACGAGCCGCGACCCCGGCGGGGTCGCGGCTCGTGGCTGGTGCTGCGTCAGGCGGCGTACGGCCGGTGGGCCGGCATCGCGGTCTGAGCAGCAGCGGGGTCGATCCAGCGCGCCTCGAGGTGGGCGCGTCCGGTGGCGTCGGTGACGCTCACCCAGACCTGGGTCGGCCGGTCGGCCATCTGTGAGTTCAGCATGAGACACCTCCTGTTCATCCTCTGTTCACCAAAGGTAGCACGGCCCCACCGGGAAGTCCCGTGGAGCGCTCAGGTGGACGCGGTCCCCCACCTGGAGGGGTGATCTAGCGGCTGGCGCGGCGATGCCGCTCCACCTCGACGGATCAGGCCCCCCTGCCGAACGCCCTCACGACGCACCGCGACGAGAGCGGGCGGATGCAAGACCCCATTCCTGCCCGGATCCGGGCAGGAACTTGCCGAAAACGGGTCGGTGGCCCACGATCACCGGGTGACCCCCGCCTGGACGCCGCTCGTCGAGCACGTCGCGGCCACCACCGGCCTCAGCGAGGCCGAGGCGGCCCGCGTCGTGCAGGACGTCGTCGACCACCTCGCCGAGCCGGTGGAGGTCGTCGTCCGCCGGCGCCACGCCGAGCTGCAGCGGCGCGGGGTGCGCAACGCCGAGATCTTCGCGCTCCTGGCCGTCGAGCTGCGGAGCCGCGTCGTCGCGGCGCCGCCGCTCACCGAGCGCCAGCTGCGGCGCCTGGTCTACGGCTGACCCACCCCGCACGTCCCCGTTCACGAGCTCGACCCCACCCGGCACGACCAGAGGAGACCCCCGCATGTGCGGCATCGTCGGCTACATCGGCACCCAGCAGGCCGCCCCCCTGCTCCTGGAGGGCCTGACCCGCCTGGAGCACCGCGGCTACGACTCCGCCGGCGTCGCGGTGGTCGGCACCGGCCGCGAGCCGGTGGTGAAGGTCGCCAAGCAGGCCGGACGGGTGCGCGACCTCGGCGTCGACCTGCCCAAGCGCTTCGCCGGCAAGGTCGGCATCGGCCACACCCGCTGGGCAACCCACGGTCCGGCCAACGACGTGAACGCCCACCCGCACACCAGCGAGAAGGGCGACGTCGCCGTCGTGCACAACGGCATCATCGACAACGCCGCCTCGCTGCGCGCCCGCCTCGCCGACGAGGGCGTGAGCCTGGCCTCCGACACCGACACCGAGGTGCTGGCCCACCTCGTCGGGCGCTCCGAGGCCCCGACGCTGGAGGAGAAGGTCGTGGAGGCGCTCGCCGCGGTCGAGGGCACCTACGGCATCGCGGTGGTGCACGCCGACTTCCCCGACCGCATCGTGGTTGCGCGCAACGGCAGCCCGCTGATCATCGGCGTGGGGGAGAAGGAGATGCTCGTCGCCTCCGACCTCGCCGCGCTGGTGCGCCACACCACCACCGTCGCCCACCTGCAGGACGGCGAGATCGCCACGCTCACCGGCTCGGGCTTCACCACCGTCCGCCACGACCTCACCCGCATCGCCCGCACCGCCACCGAGGTCGACGTCGACCCCGGCTCCTACGAGACCGGCGAGCACGAGTCGTTCATGCGCAAGGAGATGCTCGAGCAGCCCGCCGCCGCCGAGCGCGTCCTGCGCGGGCGCCTCGACGAGCGGTTCGGCACCGCCCACCTGGGCGGCCTCGAGATGGACGCCCGCGACACCCGCGCGGTGCGCCGCGTGAAGATCCTGGGCTGCGGCTCGGCGTACTACGTCGGGCAGATGGGTGCTTCGATGATCGAGGAGCTCGCCCGCATCCCCGCCGACGCCGAGGCGGCCAGCGAGTTCCGCTACCGCAACCCGATCATCGAGCCCGACACCCTCTACGTCGCGGTGAGCCAGTCCGGCGAGACCGTCGACACGCTGCTGGCGGTGCAGGAGATCCAGCGCAAGGGCGGACGGGTGATCGGGCTGGTCAACGTCGTCGGCAGCGCCATCGCCCGCGAGGCCGGCGCCGGCATCTACCTGCACGCCGGGCCCGAGGTCGCGGTGGCCAGCACCAAGGCGCTGACCAACATGTTCCTGGGCTTCGCGCTGCTCGCGCTGCAGCTCGGCCGGGTGCGCGACCTGTCGGTGGCCGACGGCCGCCGCCTCATCGCGGGGCTCACGGCGCTGCCGGCCCAGCTCGAGGAGGTGCTGGCCGGCGAGGACCGCCTCGCCGACGTGGCCGCCCGCCTCGCCGCCGCCGACAGCCTGTTCTTCGTCGGGCGGGTGCGCGGCTTCCCGGTGGCACGTGAGGGCGCGCAGAAGTTCAAGGAGATCAGCTACCGCCACGCCGAGGCGTACCAGACCTCCGAGCTCAAGCACGGCCCGCTGGCGCTGATCTCCGCCGACGTGCCGACCGTGGCGATCGTGCCCGACGACGAGCTCACCGGGCGCAACGTCGCGGCGCTGCACGAGATCGCCGCCCGTGGCGGGCCGCTGGTGGTGATCACCCACGAGGGCGTCGACCTCGGCGAGCTCGACGTGGAGCGCATCGACGTGCCGCGCAGCGAGAAGGAGCTCGACCCCATCCTGATGACGATCCCGCTGCAGGTGCTGGCCTACCACGCCGCCAAGCACCTCGGCCACGACATCGACAAGCCCCGCAACCTGGCGAAGTCGGTCACGGTGGAGTGAGGCCGGCGGGGTCTCGGGTCGTGTGTGCGGCGACGCGCCGCAGCGCGTCGGGGGGCACACGACCCGGCCCTGTCACCCCACCTCGGCGGCGACGTGACCCAGGCCTCCGCGACGACGAATCCACCGCCGCCGCGCCGACCCACTACCGTTGCCGGGTGCCCCCTTCTGACGTACCGGCCGCCGCACCCGCTCCCGAGACCCCCGCCGACGCCCCTGTCGAGCCCACCTTCGCCGACTTCGGCCTCTCCGACCAGGTGCTCAAGGCGCTGCGCGACGTCGGCTACGAGACCCCCTCGGCCATCCAGGCCGCCACCATCCCCACCCTGCTCGAGGGCCGCGACGTCGTCGGCCTCGCGCAGACCGGTACCGGCAAGACGGCGGCCTTCGCGCTGCCGATCCTGTCCCGCCTCGACCTGTCGCAGAAGACGCCGCAGGCGCTGGTGCTCGCCCCGACCCGCGAGCTGGCGCTGCAGGTGTGCGAGGCCTTCCAGAAGTACGCCGCCGGCATCAAGGGCGTGCACGTGCTGCCGGTCTACGGCGGTCAGGCGTACGGGGTGCAGCTGAGCGCGCTGCGCCGCGGCGTGCACATCGTCGTCGGCACCCCCGGGCGCATCATGGACCACCTCGACAAGGGCACCCTCGACCTGTCGCAGCTGCGCTTCCTGGTGCTCGACGAGGCCGACGAGATGCTCAACATGGGCTTCGCCGAGGACGTCGAGACGATCCTCGCCGACACCCCCGACGACAAGCAGGTCGCGCTGTTCTCGGCGACCATGCCCTCGCAGATCCGCCGGCTCTCCAAGCAGTACCTGAACGACCCGGCCGAGATCACGGTGAAGAACAAGACCGCGACGGCCGCCAACATCACCCAGCGCTACCTGATGGTGAGCTACCCGCAGAAGGTGGACGCGCTCACCCGCATCCTCGAGGTCGAGAACTTCGAGGGCATGATCGTGTTCGTCCGCACGAAGAACGAGACCGAGACCCTCGCCGAGAAGCTGCGTGCACGGGGCTTCTCCGCCGCGGCCATCAACGGTGACGTCGCGCAGGTGCAGCGCGAGCGCACGATCAACCAGCTCAAGGCCGCCAAGCTCGACATCCTCGTCGCCACCGACGTCGCGGCCCGCGGGCTCGACGTCGAGCGGATCAGCCACGTCGTCAACTACGACATCCCCACCGACACCGAGTCCTACGTGCACCGCATCGGCCGCACCGGCCGCGCCGGCCGCTCGGGCGACGCCATCTCGTTCATCACCCCGCGCGAGCGCTACCTGCTCAAGCACATCGAGAAGGCCACCCGCTCGCCGCTGACCCAGATGCAGCTGCCCAGCGTGGAGGACGTCAACAGCACCCGGCTGACCCGCTTCGACGAGGCGATCACCGCGGCGCTGCAGGAGACCGCGCGCATCGACCGGTTCCGCGACATCATCACCCACTACATGAGCGAGCACGACGTGCCCGAGGTGGACGTCGCCGCTGCGCTGGCCGTGGTGGCGCAGGGCGACACCCCGCTGCTGCTCGACCCCGCCGACGACCGCGCGATGCGTGCTCCGGCCGAGCGGCCCGACCGTGGCGGCGACCGACCGGGCCGGGGCGAGCGTCCCGACCGCGGGGGCGAGCGGGGCGCCCGCCCGGCGCGCCGCGGCCAGAGCGACGTGCCGATGGCGACGTACCGCATCTCCGTGGGCAAGCGCCACAAGGTCGAGCCGCGCCAGATCGTGGGCGCCATCGCCAACGAGGGCGGCCTGCGGCGCGGCGACTTCGGGCACATCCAGATCCGGCCCGACTTCTCCCTCGTCGAGCTGCCCGCCGACCTCGACAACAGCGTCTACGCCAAGCTGGAGAACACCCGGATCTCCGGCAAGCTGATCGAGCTGCGCGAGGACGCCAGCGGCCCGGTGCGTCGCACGGCGCCCGGCGCCGACGAGGCGTCGTCCCGCAAGCCGCGCCACAAGGACTGAGGCACCCCTCGCCGCCCGAGGAGCACTCGAGGCGCGCGCTGCCCACGACGAGGGGAACCCCTCGTCGTGGGCGGGGTCGGGCCGAGGTCCTTCCGCGGTGGGTCCTGCGGCCCTAGGTTGCGGAGCACCGGTGCCGCTCGGGGCCCCGGGACACCCCCCGGAGGACCCGTGCCCGACCAGCCCGCCGCCCACCCGACGCCCCGGCCCTCCGCGGCCCCGCACCCCACCACCCGGACGTCGCGCGGCCGGCTGGTGAGCGCTGCCGTCGGCGTCGCCACCGTCGTGGCCTCGCTGGGCGCCACCTCGGCCGCCACGCTGCTGCCGGTGGTGCCGGCCCAGGCCGCGGCGCCGACGTACGTCGCCCTCGGCGACTCCTACTCCTCGGGCACCGGCACCCGCAGCTACCTCGACGACGGCACCACCTGCCAGCGCTCGACTCGCGCCTTCCCCAGCCTGGTGGCCGCCCAGCGTGGCTACGCGCTGAACTTCCGGGCCTGCTCCGGCGCGACGATCCCCGACGTCACCGCCACGCAGCTCGGCGCGCTCGGCGCCGCCACGTCGTACGTCACCGTGTCGGTCGGCGGCAACGACGCCGGCTTCGCCGACGTGCTCACCGAGTGCGCCCAGCCGGGCTGGCTGAGCGACTGCGACGACGCCGTCGACCGGGCGCAGGCCTTCATCAGCGGCACCCTCCCGGGCCGGTTGTCCACCCTCTACGCCTCGATCCGCAGCCGTGCGCCGCAGGCCAGGGTCGTGGTGGTCGGCTACCCGAGGGTGTTCATGGGCGAGGACTGCAACGCCGCCACTTTCTTCTCCCCGGCCGAGGAGACCCGCCTCAAGACCACCGCCGACCGGCTCAACGCACGGCTCGCCAGCGCCGCCGCGGCGCGCGGGTTCGCCTTCGCCGATCCCACCTCGCGCTTCCGCGGGCACGCGGTCTGCGACGACGTGGAGTGGATCAACGGCTTCAGCAACCCGGTCTCCGAGAGCTACCACCCCAACCAGCCCGGGCACGCCTCCGGCTACACCCCGCTCGTCTCAGGGGCCCTGGTCGGCGCCGCCCGCACCGCCCGGCCCGCCCCCGTCGACGCCGACCTGCGGCGTGCCGCCGACGCCCAGGGCGAGGCGCTGGCCGCCCAGCAGCGCACCTACGCCGAGGCCGACGCCGCCATCGAGCCGGAGAGCTTCGTCGCGCCCGACCTGACCACCCCCGCCGCCCGCGCCGCCGCCCGCCGCGCCGGCATCGACCTGGAGCGGTGGCTGGCGCGCCACTGAGCAGCGGCGGCGCGGGGCCGGTCGACAACCGGACGGCGCTCCCGCGCGTCTCCCTGGCGGAGCACCCGACCGTCACGTAGAAGGGACGACATGCCGCGACGCACCACGCCCCACCCGCCGGTCCCCGCCGAGCGACCCACCACCGCCCGCACCACCCGGCCTGGCCGCACGACCCGCACCCTGCGGAGCCGCGCCGCCGGCACCACCGCCCTGCTCGCCGTCGCGGGCCTGCTGTCGGCCTGCGACCAGGTGGCCGAGCAGGTGCGCACGCCCGACCCGGTGCCGACGGTCGACGCGCTCGCGGAGGGCCTCAGCGGCGGCGACGTGAGCGCCGTGGCCTGGGCCGGCCTGAGCGGCGCGCAGGCGCAGGCCCTGCTCGACGACGTGGTGGCCGGGCTCGGCGACCTCGAGCCCGCCGTCGTCACCGCCGGACCCGTCGAGGAGGACGGCGACGCCGCCACCGCCACGCTGACCTGGGCCTGGCCGGTGGCCGGCTCGACGTGGACCTACGACAGCACGGTCGACCTGGTGCGCGAGGGCGAGCAGTGGCAGGTGGCCTGGGAGCCGGCGCTGGTGGAGCCGAGCCTCGGCGAGCAGGAGGTGCTCGACCTGACCCCGGTCGCCGCCGCGCGCGGCGACGTCATGGGCGCCGGCGGCCAGACGCTGGTGACCGACCGCCCGGTCACCCGCCTCGGCATCGACCGCAGCCAGTTCCGCCGGGCCCCCCAGGCGCGACCCGCCGCGCTCGCGCTCGCACGGCTGGTGGGCGTGGACCCCGCGCCGTACGCCGAGCGGGTCGCCGCCGCCGGCGACGAGGCCTTCGTGGAGGCGATCACCTTCCGCCGCGAGGAGGTGCCGACCCGGGTGGCCGACGGCTACCGCCGCATCGCCGGCGCGCTCGCCGTGGCCGACGAGCTGCCGCTGGCGCCCACCCGCGAGTTCGCCGCGCCGCTGCTCGGCGCCGTGGGCGAGGTGACCGCCGAGATGGTGGAGGAGTCGCCCGACACCTACGCCGCGGGCGACGAGGCCGGCACCACCGGCCTCCAGGCGCGCTACGACCCCGAGCTGCGCGGCACGCCCGGCGCGGTCGTCAGCGCCGTGGCGGCCGACGGCGGGGACACCGGGGACACCGGGGGCGCGGCCGAGCGCGAGCTCCACCGGGTGCGGGCGCGCGACGGCGACGACCTGCGGCTCAGCCTCGACCGCGGCCTGCAGACGACGGCCGAGCGGCTGCTCGAGGGCGTCCCGTCGGCGAGCGCGCTCGTGGCGCTGCGCCCCAGCGACGGCGCGCTGCTGGCCGCGGCCAACGGCACCGCCAACGACGGGCTCAACCTCGCGACGTACGGCCAGCTGGCGCCGGGCTCGACGTTCAAGACGGTGAGCACGCTCGCGCTGCTGCGCGCGGGCCTGACCCCCGACAGCCCGGTGCCGTGCACGACGACGATCACCGTGGACGGCCGGGAGTTCGGCAACTACTCCGACTACCCCGCGGGGGCCACCGGCCAGGTGCCGCTGCGCACCGCCATCGCCAACTCCTGCAACACCGCGGTGATCAGCCAGGCCGACCGGCTGCGGGGCACCGACCTGTACGACGCCGCCGTGTCGCTCGGGCTCGGCATCGACCACGACCTCGGGTTCCCGGCGTACTTCGGCAGCGTCGAGCCGGCCGGCTCGCCCACCGCCGAGGCGGCCGACCTGATCGGTCAGGGCACGGTGCTGGCCTCGCCGATGACGATGGCCTCGGTCGCCGCGACCGTCGCCTCCGGCGAGCTCACGGTGCCCTGGCTGGTGCAGGGGCAGCGCTCCACCCCGCCCGACGGCGCGGCGCCGCTCACCGGGCGCGAGGCCGCCGCGCTGCGTGAGGTGCTGCGCGCGGTGGTCACCGAGGGCAGCGGGTCGCTGCTGGCCGACGTGCCGGGACCGCCGGTGCTCGCCAAGACCGGCACCGCGGAGTTCGAGCGCGGCGGGCGGGTGCTGACCCACGCCTGGATGATCGCGGCCCAGGGCGACCTCGCCGTCGCGGTGTTCGTCGACGTCGGCGAGTCGGGGTCGGGCACCGCCGGACCGGTGCTGGAGGCGTTCCTGCGCGCCGCCCGCTGAGCCTCCCGCCCCGCCCGCCCGGCCCGTCGGCCCCGCTGCTGCGGGGGGTGCGGCCGACGTAGGGTGACGCCACCATGTCTCGGCTCGTGGGTCGCCTCGACCTGCTCCGGGAGGTCGCGGACCTCCTCGGGCAGGGGACGCCGGTCGCCCTCCACGGGCCCCACGGCAGCGGTCGCAGCGCCCTGCTCGACGAGCTCGAGGCCGCGGCCCACGCCCGCGGCGAGACGGTGCTGCGGGCGGCGGGCGTGCCGGCCGAGCGGCGCCTGCCGCTGGCGGCGCTGCGCGACCTGGTGGCCCAGCTGCCCCGCCCGCTGGTCGACGCCGCACTGCTCGCGGTGGCGCCCGCCGCGCGCGACCGGGTGGGCGCCGGCCTCCTCGGGCTGCCCGACGACGTCGACGACGCCCTGCGCGCCCGGCTCGGCGCCACCCTGCAGGCCCTGCTGGCCGGGCTGTCGACGACCGCGCCGGTGCTGGTGCTGCTCGACGACGTGCAGTGGCTCGACGCCGAGTCGTCGGCGGTGGTCGGCTACGCCCGGCGCCGGCTCCCGGGGCGGGTGCGGCTGGTGTCCACCGTCGGGCCGGTCCGGACCACGGACGCCGGCGCGGCCGACCTGGCCGACCTGCACCAGCTGAGCGTGCCGCCGCTGCGCCCGGGCGACACCATCGAGCTGCTCGCCCGCCTGGGGCTGCCGGCCCATGTCGCCCAGCGCGTGCACCTCGACGCCGCCGGCCTACCGGCACCGGCGCTCGCCCTGGCCGGCGCGCTGCGCGACGAGCCCGCCCTGCTCGGACGACCGGTGCCGCTGCCGGCCAGCATCGAGGGGGTGCTGCGCGAGCGGCTGCTCGCCCTGCCCGACGGCGTGCGGGAGACGTTGCTGGTGGCCGCTGCGCTGCACCGGCCCACCGCGCGCCAGCTGGCGCGCTGCGGACGCCTCGACGCCGAGCACGACCTGCGCCACGCCGAGCTCGCCGGGCTCGTGGTGCGCGAGCGCGACGACGTGGTGGAGGGCGGGGTGCGGTTCACCCCGGCCCGGCTGCGCCGCGTGCTGCTCGACGTCACCCCGGCCACGCGCCGGGCGGCGCTCCACCACGACCTCGCCCGCTGGGCCGCCCGACCCGCCGAGGCGGCGCGCCACCGCGCCCTGGCCGACCCGCGGCCCGACGCCGCGCTGGCCGGTGACCTCGCGACGCAGGCGGCCGCGGCCGCGGCGTACGGCGCCCGCGAGCTGGCCGCCGAGCTCTACGTGCTCGCCGCCGACCGCGCCCCGGCCGAGCGGGCCGCCGACGCGGTGGAGTGGCTGGCCACCGGCATCGAGACCGCGGCTCCGGGCAACCACGGCGAGCTGGTGCACCGGGCGCTGGGCGACCTGCTCGACGCCGCGCCGAGCCCCGCGCAGACCGTGCGGGTGCGCCTCGCGCTGGCCGAGCTGGCCGGCTCCCCGGCCGGCACCCTCGACGAGGTGCTGGCGGTGGCGCTGGCCGACGCCGGTGACGACGACCGGCTGGTGGCGATGGTCCTGCTGCAGCGCTGCCGGGTGGCGCTGATGGAGGCGCGGCCCGAGGAGGCGGTGCGCCGCGGACGCCACGCCGTCGACCTGATGGCCCGCGCCGGCGACGACCTCGGGCGCGCCGCCGCGCTCACCGCGCTGGCCGCGGCCCACCGCTGGGTGGGCGGGCCCCACGCGGAGACCCTGGCCAGTGCCGTGCGCCTCGCGGGGCCGGGGCCCGGGCCCGACGGGCTGGTGCACACCTCGCCGGGCTACATGGCGGCGCGCTTCGCCTTCTACGACGACCGCCTCGACGTCGCCTGGAGCGCGTTCCGCACGATGCTCGGGCAGGTCGACCGCGGGGCCGGCGCCGACCAGGTGCACGTGCTGCGGTGCCTGGTGGAGGTGGGCGCGCGGGCCGGGCACTGCCGCGAGGTGGTCGAGTACGCCGCCCGGGCGGCCCGGGTGGCGCAGGCCCACGGCCTCGACCCCCACACCGCCTGGTTCGTCTCCGCCCAGGCCGAGCTGGTGGCCGGTGACCTCGGCGAGGCGCGGCGGCTGGCGGAGCGCGGCGCCGCCGCGGCCGAGGACAGCGGCGACCTGCGCTACCTCCAGCGCCACCTCGTCGTGCTCGGCCAGGCGCTGCTGCGCGGGGGCGACGCCGCGCGGGCGGCGCTGGTGCTGGGTCGGCTGCCCGCCCTCGAGGCCAGCCACGGCATCGCCGACCCGACGGTCAACCGCTGGCAGCACGACCTGGTCGCGGCCCTCACCCGCCTCGGCCGCTACGGCGAGGCCGCCGACCTGCTGGCCGCCACCCGGCAGGCCCTCGACGGGCGCAGCGGCACCGACGGGGTGCGCGCCCAGCTCGACCGCGCCGAGGGCGAGCTGCTCACCGCGCGCGGCGACGTGGACGCCGCGCTGCTGCTGCTCGAGCGGGCGGCCGTGGCGTGCGCCGTGCTCGGCCTGCGCGTCGACCTCGCCCGCACGACCGTGGCGCGTGCCCACCTCGAGCGGCGCCGCCGCCGCGCCGCGGCCGCGCGCACCGCGCTCGAGGACGCGCTGGCCCAGCTCACCGCGCTGCGCGCCCGACCGTGGGTCGCGCAGGTGCAGGCCGAGCTCGCCCGCGACCTGGTCCCCGGGGCCGGCCCGGTGGCCGTCGCCGGCGTGGCCGGCACGACCGGCACGACCGGCACGGCCGGCCCGGCCGGGGCAACCGGCGCAGCGCTGCTGGAGCGGCTCACCGAGACCGAGGCCCGCATCGCCCACGAGGTGGCGACCGGCGCCAGCAACCGCGAGATCGCCGAGCGCACCTTCGTCAGCGTGAAGACCGTCGAGGCCACGCTGACGCGCGTCTACCGCCGCCTCGGCGTGCGCTCGCGCACCCAGCTGGCCACCCTGCTGCGCCCCGGCGCCGAGGGCTGAGCCGCGGTGTGGGCGCGGGGCCGGACGGACCGGCCCCGCGCTCGCCGTGCGTGGGCGTGCCGCGTGGGGACGTCGGGCACACCCGTGCAAGGACGGACCCCTCGCTGCATGGGGTCAGCAAGGGGTCCACCGCCGTCGTCGGATTGCTCCCTCCGAGTTCGACGTGGCGAGTTTCCCACGGTGGGGGCGACGGTGTCACCGACTTGTCACAAGTGCGGGCCCGCAGTTGGATCGAGGACATGACTGGTCTCGACGTCCCCTCCTCCCTGCTGTCCGACGAGCACCGGGGGATCCTGGTAGGCGGCACGTGGCGCCCCGCGGCGGGCGGCGAGGTGTTCGACGTCCTCGACCCCGCCGACGGCTCGGTGCTCACCCAGGTGGCCGACGCCTCGGTCGACGACGCCCGCGCGGCGCTCGACGCCGCGGTGGCCGCGCAGGCCGGGTGGGCGGCCACCGCCCCGCGTGAGCGCGGCGAGATCCTGCGCCGCGCGTTCGAGGCCGTGGCGGCCGCCGCCGACGACCTCGCGCTCCTGATGAGCCTGGAGATGGGCAAGACCGTCAAGGAGGCCAAGGGCGAGGTGGCCTACGGCAACGAGTTCTTCCGGTGGTACTCCGAGGAGGCCGTGCGCATCCACGGGCGCTGGATGCAGGCCCCCGCCGGGGGCAGCCGGCTGCTGACGATCAAGAAGCCCGTCGGGCCCTGCTTCTTCGTCACGCCGTGGAACTTCCCGCTCGCGATGGGCACCCGCAAGATCGGCCCGGCGGTCGCCGCCGGCTGCACGATGGTGGTCAAGCCCGCTGCGCAGACCCCGCTGACCATGCTGGCGCTGGCGCGCATCCTCGGCGAGGCCGGCCTGCCCGACGGCGTCCTCAACGTGGTGCCGTCGACGCGGGCCGCGGAGATCAGCCAGGCGCTGCAGGGCGACGACCGGCTGCGCAAGGTCAGCTTCACCGGCTCCACGGGCGTCGGCAAGGTGCTGGTGCGCCAGTCGGCCGACCGGCTGCAGCGGGTGTCGATGGAGCTCGGCGGCAACGCGCCGTTCCTGGTGTTCGAGGACGCCGACGTCGACGCCGCGGTCGACGGCGCCATGGTGGCCAAGATGCGCAACATGGGCGAGGCCTGCACCGCCGCCAACCGGTTCCTCGTGCACTCCTCGGTGGCCGAGCGCTTCGCCGCCGCCCTGGGCGAGCGGATGGGCGGGCTCACCGTGGGCCGCGGGCAGGACGACGGCGTCGACGTGGGCCCGCTGATCGACGAGAAGGCCGTCGAGTCGGTCACCACGCTGGTCGGCGACGCCGTCGACGCCGGTGCCCGGGTCGTCACGGGCGGCTCGCCCGTCGACGGCGCGGGCTGGTTCTACCCCCCGACGGTGCTGCTCGACGTACCGGCCGACAGCGCGCTGAACCGCGAGGAGATCTTCGGCCCCGTGGCGCCGGTGACCACCTTCGAGACCGAGGACGAGGCGCTGGCGCTGGCCAACGACACCGAGTACGGCCTGGCCTCGTACGTCTACACCCGCGACCTCTCGCGCACGATCCGGCTGGCCGAGCGCCTGGAGTTCGGCATGGTCGGCGTCAACACCGGCCTGATCTCCAACCCCGCCGCCCCCTTCGGTGGGGTCAAGTCCTCCGGCTTCGGGCGCGAGGGCGGCTTCGAGGGCATCGAGGAGTACCTCGAGACCACCTACGTCGCCCTGCCGGCCGGCTGAGGCGGGGCGGGGCGGGGCAGTTTCCCCGCTCGAGCGGGGAAACTGCCTCTTGGTGGCTGAAATATCCGCCACCATGTTCCGGTTTCCCCGGCCGGCCGGGGAAACTGCCTGCCCCGCTCAGGCGGGCCCGGTGCCGTCGACGGGGGTGACCTCGAGGCCGGTGCCGACGGCGGCCTTGCCGACCGACTGCTTGATCAGCGCCTCGAGGTCGAGGCCGGTGGCGGTCTTCAGCATCGTCAGCGTCTGCACGACGTTGTCGGTGACCTGCTTCGGCATCGCGCCGGCGCCGTCGGTGGAGATGACGGTGAGCTGGTCGATCGCGCTGATCGGGGCGGCGACCTCGCGGGCGATCTGCGGGAGCACCTCGATCAGCATCTGCAGCACGGCGGCGTCGTTGTAGTTGGCGAAGGCCTCGGCGCGCTTGTCCATCGCCTCCGCCTCGGCCTGGCCGATGGCCAGGGTGGCCGCGGCCTGCGCCTCGCCCTCGGCCCGGGTGGCCTCCGCCTCCGCCGTACGACGGGCACGCTCGGCCTCACCGCGGCGCTCGCCCTCGATGGCCTCGGCCTCGGCGAGCGCGGTGCGCCGGGACTTCTCGGCCTCACCGCTGAGCCGGGCCTCCTCGGCGCCGGCCTGGGCGGCGGCGATGGTGGCGGCCTTGCGCGCCTCGGCGCCGGCGATCTCCGAGCTGCGGCGCGCCTCGGCCTCCTGCTCCACCTTGTAGCGGGCGGCGTCGGCCGGCTTGCGCACCTCGGTCTCCAGGTTGCGCTCGGTCAGCGCGGCCTGGCGCACCGCCACCTTCTCCTGCTCCAGCAGGATCGCCTGGTCGCGGTCGGCCTGGGCCAGCGGGCCGGCCGAGGCGGCGTTGGCGGAGGCGGCGTCGGTCTCGGCCTTGATCTCGGCCTGCTTCAGCGCCAGCGCGCGCTGGGAGACCGCGATCTCCTGCTCCGCGGCGATCTGCGCCTGCTCGGCGGCCTGGCGGGCGTTGGCCTCGGCGATGCGGGCGGCCTGCCCGACGCGGGCGGCCTCGGGGCGACCGAGGTCGGCGAGGTAGCTGCCGTCGTCGGTGACGTCCTGGATCTGGAACGCGTCGAGGATCAGGCCCTGCCCGGTCAGCGAGTTCTCCGACTCGTCGGCCACGCGCTGGGCGAAGGCGGCCCGGTCGCGGATGATCTGCTCCACGGTCAGCCCGCCCACGATCGAGCGCAGCGCGCCGGCGAGCACCTCCTGGGTGAACGCCTCGACGTCGGCCTGCTGCGACAGGAAGCGCTGGGCGGCCAGCCGGATCTGGTCGGCGTTGCCGCCGACCTTCACGATCGCCACGCCCTCGACGTTGAGCTTGATGCCCTGCCCCGACACCGCGCCGCGGATCTGTACCGAGATGCGCCGCGACGACAGGTCGAGGGTGGCCAGCTTCTGCACGAACGGGATGACGAACGTGCCGCCGCCGAGGATGACCTTCTGCCCCGACAGGTCGGTGGTCAGCGCACCGGTCTCGGGGTTGAGCACCGCCTTGCCCTTGCGGCCGGTGACGATGTACGCCTCGTTGGGCCCGGCCACCTTGTAGCGGCTGGTGACCAGCAGCACGAGGAGGACGAGCAGGACGAGGAGCCCGCCGAGCGGGATGAGCAGGTCCATGGGTGACCTTCCGGGAGTGGGGCGGTGACGAGCGGGGCGGGGCGAGCGGGGTGGGGCGAGCGGGGTGGGGCGGGACGGGAGCGGTGGTGCTCAGCGCACCTCGGGCCACAGCGGCGCGACGGTGACGGCGGTGGGGGAGAGCACGCTGGTGACGTGCACCCGCGTGCCGGGCGCGAGCGGCGCCTCGGCGCGGGCGTTGAGGCGCACGGTGTGGCCGCCGACCAGCACGTCGACGACGCCGTACCCGTCGACCGGCACGGCGTTGACCACCCGGCCGTCGCGGCCCAGGGCGTCGTCGGTGGTGAGGGTGTCGTCGCTGCCGCCGTCGCGCACCAGGCGGGTCAGCCACGTCGCGAACCACCCCGCCACGACGCCGGCGACCACGCCGACGGGCAGCGACAGCGCGAGGGGTGCACCGAGCGCCTGGGCGGTGGCGCCCCCGAAGCCGAGCGCGGAGAGGAAGCCGCCGAGCACGGCGGTGGAGAACACGTCGCCCGACAGCGCGTCGAGGAGGCCGTCGAGCACGTCGCCGAGCAGCAGCGAGACGGTGAGCACCACGAGCCCGACCAGCCCGACCACCACGTAGACCGTCACCCGCGCCGCCCCCCTCTCCGCGCCGGGGAGCCCCGGTCGACAGCCAGCATGTCCGAGCGGCCCCCCGCGCAAACCCCGGCCCCACGCGGCACACTGCGCTCATGGAGCTGTGGGGCGACCTCGCCGAGCGCTACCGCGACTTCGCGGCGTACGCCGACGGCGACTCGTCCTGCTTCGCCGACTGGGCGCGCGCGGTGGCCGACGACCCCGAGGTGCTGGCCTGGCTCGCGACGCTGCCCGACGCGAAGCGCCAGCCCAACCTGGTGCTGGCCGCGGCCCGCTGGCACGGCGTGGCGGCGCCGGGGCCGTACGCCGGGCTGCGCGACGCGCTGCTCGGCGACGACGGGCGGCTGCGCGCCACCGTGCTGTCGCGGGCCACGCAGACCAACGAGGCCGGTCGACTGGCCACGCTGCGCCCGGCGTTCGCGCTGGCCGCGGCAGGAGGCGACGAGCCGCTGGTGCTGCTCGAGGTGGGTGCCAGCGCCGGGCTCTGCCTCCACCCCGACCGCTGGCGCTACCGCTGGACGACGCCCGAGGGCGCTGTCGAGCAGGGTGGGCCGGCGCTGCCGCTGCTCACCTGCGACGTCACCGCGACCGGCCCGGCGGGCGTGCCGGTCGACCTGCTGCGCGCCCCGCTGCCGCCGGTGGCCTGGCGCGGCGGCCTCGACCTGCACCCGCTCGACGTCACCGACCCCGACCACCCCGACGACGCGACCTGGCTGCGCGCACTGGTGTGGCCCGAGCACGACGACCGCCGGGCCCGCCTCGACCAGGCGGTGGAGGTGGCCAGGGCCGACCCGCCCGACCTGCGCCGCGGCGACCTGCTCACCGACCTGCCTGCGCTGGTGGCAGAGGTCGCCCCGCGCGGACGCGTCGTGGTGTTCCACAGCGCGGTCGTGGCCTACCTCGACGACGCCGGGCGCCGCGACTTCACCACGATGATGACCGGTCTGGTCGCCGACGGCGCCTGCCGCTGGGTGAGCAACGAGGGGCGCGGCGTGCTGCCGGAGGTCACCGCCACGGTCGCCGGGCTCGACCCGGCTCGCTCCACGTTCGTGCTGGCTCTCGACGGGCGTGCGCTGGCCCTCACCCACGGCCACGGGCGGCGCATGGAGTGGCTGGGCTGAGCGCGGCACCACGCAGGCTCAGTCGGCGAGCAGCACGGCGAGCTGGGCACGCGAGGAGATGCCGAGCTTGCGGTAGATGCGGGACAGGTGCCACTCCACGGCCTTCACGGTGACGTCGAGTCGGGCGGCGACCTCGCGGTTGGTGGACCCGCCGGCCACGGCCGTCGCCACGAGCCGCTCGCGCTCGCCGAGCGGGGCCAGCAGCTCGGCGGCGGCGCGCCGCGGCTCCTCGCCGAGGTGGGTCAGCAGCCGCCGGGCGCGGTCGTGCAGCGGGCGCAGCCCCGACCGGCTGGCGAACCGCTCCACCGGGCGGAGCAGGGCGACGGCGCGTTCCCGGGCCTCGACGCCGAGGGTGAGCGCGAGGGCGCCTGCGAGGTCGGTGTCGACCTGGGCGGCCAGCCGGGCCGCCGGCACGCCCTCCAGCGCGGCGCGCGCGGCCTCGAGGCGGGCCACGGTGTCGGGGCCGGCCACCACGGTGGCGTGGGTGCGCAGCGCGCCCGCCAGCGCGTACGGCGACCCGGAGCGACCGGCCAGCGTGAGGTGCTCGCGGGCCAGCTCGCGGGCCTCGACCCGGTCTCCGGTGCGCACCAGTGCGATGGCCAGGCTGGCTCTCCACGGCAGCAGCGCGGGGTGCGCGTCGGGGTCGAGGCGGCCGGTGGCCCGGGCGTGCTCCACGCAGCCGGCGGTGTCGCCGGTGGCGGCGGCCAGCTCACCGAGGGCGTGGTGCACGACCGCCTGCACGACCTGGGCGGGGCGGTCGTCGGGTCCGACCGGGGCGAGGCGCAGCAGCACGCGACCCAGGTCGAGCGCGTCGCCGAGCGCACCGGTGGCGAGGTGGGCGTCCACGGCCGTGGCCACCGCCCGCACCGCCACCGGGTCGGGGCGCACGACGGTGCCGACCGGTCGCGGGGAGGGGTGCGGGGCCATCAGCGGCACCAGCAGCGGGGTCAGCGACTCCAGCGCCGCCCCGGCCCGCCCGGCGCGCAGCAGGTGGATGGCGCCGGCCACGGTGACCGCGGCCGCACCGGGCGTCGGGTCTGCACCGCCGGCCGGGTCCGGGGCGCCGGCGTGCGCGGGCGGGGGGAGCGTGCGGCGTCCGTCGAGCTGGCCGTCGCGGGCGCCGTTCAGGCCGGTGAGGTCGGTGCGGTCTGCGCGGTCGGGGCGGGCGCTCAGGCCGGTGGAGAGGGCCGCCGCCAGCTCGGCGGGACCGGGGCCGTCGGCTGCCGGGGTGCCCGGCGCGGCGGGCACCCCGGGTGTCGCGGGGGTGGTGCGCTCGCCGGACGGGGCGGCCGGGGAGACCTGCATGGGCACAGGTTAGGAAGCCCGGGGCTCCCCCGGCAGCCGTTTGGCCCGATTGACCCTCCCGGGCGTGGCGTCGGGCGTGGCGTCGGTCCTGCGGTGGGGTCGGGCCCGATGCCCCGGCACGTGGTCGACGTCACGGCCCAGCAGGGCCAGCAGCCGGACGTCGGGTGCGCTCGAGGCGGGCTCCTGCGCCGGGGCGAACGACCCGCCGGCGACGTCCAGCAGCAGCGGAGCCACCTCGAGCAGCCGCGCCGCGAGGGCCGCCGGCACGGGGTGCTCGGTGCCGGTCGCGCGTGCGACGTCCCAGCCGTGCACGGTGACCTCGAGCGCCGAGGCCGCCACCAGCAGCGGCGCCGGCAGGTCGCGGTCACCCACCGTGACGGTGGCGGGACGACCGGGTGCGGGCGCCACCCATGCCGCGAGCAGTGCGCAGGCCTTGACCTGCAGGCGCGCCACGACGTCCTCCCGCGGGTCGACGGCCCCCGGGCCCAGCGGCGCGGGCAGCCCCACCGACCCGGCGGCGGCCTCGGTGAAGGCGTCGAGGGAGTCCTCCATGTGGGCCAGCAGGGCCTGCAGGTCCCAGCGCGCGCACGGCGTCGGACGTCGCAGCCCGGCCGGGTCGAGGTCGACGCCGGCCAGCGCCACCCGGGTGTAGCCCAGCGACCGCTCGAGCAGCTCGACCGCCGGGCCGAGCCGCGGGATCACCCGTGGCTCGCCGGGGAGGGGCTCGCCGGGGTCGCCGGGTCAACGGCCGGGGTGGGGTCGCCGGGGGTCCAGCCGGTCGGCAGCCGCGCGGGGAGGCCGAAGCGGGTGAAGTCGACGTCGAAGAACGCGCCGACGTGGCGCACGCGCTCGCCGTCGAGCTCCAGCACCTGCAGGTGGAACGGCTCGAAGTCGCCGGCGGGGGTGCGCATGTAGAGGCCGAAGGCGGGCTGGCCGTTGGCGGACGTCGCCAGCATCGGCATGTCGTGGTGACCGCCGGGGCACTGCCCGTCGATGAGGGCGCCGATGTTGGCGGCGCCGACGTACCAGCCGGTGAAGGGGGGCATCTCCCAGATCGCGTCGGCACGCAGCATCGCGACGACCTGGTCGACGTCCTTGCGCCAGAAGGCGTCGACGTAGCGCTCGAGCAGCCGCTCCTGGTCGGGGGTGAGCTCGGGGCGCACGGTGTCCTCGGTGAGGCCGCGCTGCTCCATCTGCGCGTGGGCGCGCTGGAGGGCGCTGTTGACGGCCGCCGACGTGGTGTCGAGGGCGGTGGCGACCTCGGCGGCCGACCAGCGCAGCACGTCGCGCAGGATCAGCACCGCGCGCTGGCGCGCCGGCAGGTGCTGCAGGGCGGCCACGAACGCGAGGCGGATCGAGTCGCGCTCGGCCACCACCACCGCGGCGTCCGGCACCGGCTCCAGCCAGGCGATCTCGTGGTCCTGCTCCAGGGCGTCGCCGGCCATCTGGTCGGGCGTGCCGAGGCCGGCCGGCAGCGGACGCCGCGGGCGGCCCTCGAGGTTGGTCAGGCAGACGTTGGTGGCGATGCGGTAGAGCCAGGTGCGGACCGACGAGCGGCCCTGGAAGTCGGCCGAGGCCTTCCAGGCGCGCAGGAACGTCTCCTGCACCAGGTCCTCGGCCTCGTGCACCGAGCCGCTCATCCGGTAGCAGTGGGCCAGCAGCTCGCGCTGGTAGCGCTCGGTCAGCGCCGGGAAGTCGGTCAGCTCGCCCTGCGCGGTCGCGCCGTGGGCGCTGCGGGTGGTGCGGGTCGTGCTCGTGCCGCTGGTCGTGCCGCTGGTCGTGCCGCTGGTCGTGCCGGTGCCTGTCTGGGTCATCGTCCTCGTGCCTGTCGCCGTGGCCGTCATCGCCGCTCCTGGTCCCTCGTCAGTGTGCCCGCCTGCACCGACCGGCGTCGACGGTCGAACTCATCGGTCCCGGGCGGACCTGCTGCGCCCGGCTGGGCCGGGTGGTGGCGGGGCCTGCGTCATACGAGTCGTGGAGGCGACTCCACGGAACGTATGACGCTCGGGGGGCCGCGGGGGCGGGCGGCGCGGGACGTCATGCAAATGGTGGAGGCGACTCCACAGAACGGATGACGTCCGGGTGGCCGCGGGGGCCCGCGGGCGGGACGTCATCCGAACGGTGGATGCGACTCCACGACTCGTATGACGCACGCCCCGCCTCAGCGGCAGGCGCCGGGAGCGGCGTCAGGACCGCGCGGCGGAGGCGCGCACGAGGTCGAGGGCGCGGCGGGCGGCGGGCTCGGCGAGGGCGCGGTCGGCCGGCACGAGACCGACGCGGGTACGACGGTCGAGCAGGTCGCCGACGTCGCAGGCGCCCTCGTGGGTGACGCCGAAGACCAGCTCGGCCAGCGTGGCCGGCACGCCGGGGGCCAGCGGGGCGAGCAGGGCGTCGGCGTCGAGGCCGGTGACCTCGCGGGCGGTGGCGAGCACCAGCGCGGCGTCGGTGCCGTAGCGGCGCACCAGCCGCTCGGGCTCCTCGAGCGCGGCGAGCACCGGTCGGGGGGCGGCGCCCAGCAGCGGCAGGGTGCGGGTGCGGCAGGGCCCTGCGTCGGCGGCCCCGGGGCCGAGGGCGAGCACGGCGGCGTCGACGGCGTCCTGCGCCATCCGGCGGTAGGTGGTGAGCTTGCCGCCGACCACGGTCACCACGCCGCCCGGCCCGGGCAGCACGGCGTGGCGGCGCGACAGGTCGGAGGTGGAGCCGTCGGCGCTGTCGAGCAGCGGGCGCAGCCCGGCGAAGGCACCCACCACGTCGTGGCGGTGCAGCGGCCGGGCGAAGCACGCCGAGACGACGTCGAGCAGGAAGCCGACCTCGGGCTCGGTGGGCTGCGGCACGTCGGGCACGGGCCCGTCGGTGGGTTCGTCGGTGAGCCCGACGTACACCGTGCCGTCGGCCTGGGGGAGCACCAGCACGAAGCGGTTGCGGTGGCCCGGCACGGGCGCGAACACGCTGACCCGCAGCCCGGGCAGCGTCTCCGCGCGCAGCACCAGGTGGGTGCCGCGGCTGGGCCGCAGGGTGACCCGCGGGTCGAGGGAGCCGGCCCAGACGCCGGTGGCGTTGACCACCGCGCCGGCGCTCACCACGTGGACGGCGCCGGTGAGCTCGTCGCGCAGCTCCACCCGCGAGCCGCCCGTGCCGCAGCCCGGGCCGCCCGGTCCGCCGTCCCGCGGGACGATCGACACCACCCGCGCGCGGGTGCGCACCTGCGCGCCGTGCGCGGCGGCGGTGCGGGCCAGCGTGGTGACCAGCCGGGCGTCGTCCTCGAGGTGGCCGTCCCAGCTGAGCAGGCCGCCGCGCAGGCCGTCGGGGCGCAGCGCCGGGGCGAGGCTGAGGGTCTCGGTCCGGGAGAGTCGCCGCGGCCGGGGCAGCGTGTCGGTGGAGGTGCGCGCGCCGCGGCGCAGCGCGTCGCCGGCCAGCAGCCCGGCGCGGGTCACGGTCTCCTGGGCCCGGCCCAGCGAGGTGGTGAGCGGCAGCAGCATCGGGGCGGGCCGGGTGAGGTGGGGCGCGGTGACGTCCATCAGCACCCCACGCTCCACCGCGCTCTCGTGGGCCACCGCGACCTGCCCCTGGGCGAGGTAGCGCAGGCCGCCGTGCACCAGCTTCGACGACCACCGCGACGTGCCGAACGCCAGGTCGTGGGCGTCCACGGCCAGCACCCGCAGCCCGCGGGTGGCGGCGTCGAGCGCGGCCCCGGCGCCGGTGACACCGAGCCCCACGACCAGCACGTCGACGTCGGTGGCCGCGCCGGTCAGCCCGGCCGCGATCCGCATGGCCGACCCGTCGCGGCTCACGGGCGCAGCGCCCGGGTGAGCGTCGTGGTCAGCTCGTCGTCGAGGGCCGTCGCGTCCACCCGGTCGTCGACCATGGTGTGGGCCGACAGCACGTGGCCGTGCACGGCCAGCACGAGCCCGCGGGCGATCGTCGTGGCGTCGCCGGCCCGCACGGCTCCGGCGTCCTGGCCGGCGCGCACGGCCTGCTCCACGACGTCGAGCACCAGGTCCTGGGAGCGGCCGCGTCGGGAGAGCAGGTAGGGCAGCACGAGCTCGGGGTCGAGCTCGACGATGCGCACGAACAGCTCGTCGTCGCGCAGCCCCCGCACGGTGGCCGAGACCTGCGCGACCAGCCGCTCGACGGGCGGCAGGTCGGCACCGGCGCTGACCGCGTCGACGACCACCGCCGACCACTCGCGCGTCATCAGGTCGCCGAGCAGCGTGGGCATGTCGGCCCAGGAGCGGTAGATCGTCATCCGCGACACCCCGGCACGGCGGGCCACCTCGGTCAGGGTCGTCCGGCGCCACCCGACGTCGAGGATGCAGGCGCGGGCGGCGTCGAGGTACCCGTCGCGCGGGTCGACCGGGCCGCCGGCCGCAGCGTTGTGACGAAGTGACGACATGTGTCACACTGTAACACGTGACCACGACCACGCCCGGCGCCGACGGACCGCCCGCACCGCACCCCGAGACCCCGTCGACCGAGGCGCGGCAGCCCGAGATGCACCCGCAGCGCTGGGGCCGGGCCGAGCGGGCGGCGCCGCTGCCGGAGGCCGCCCGGGGACTGGTGGAGCTGGCGTTCGGCGTCGACGAGCGCACGCCGGTGAGCGACCCGGTGCCGCCGCCGTCCCGGCTGGCGCCCGAGGTGCACGCCGCGCTGGTGGCGCTGCTCGGCGAGGCGCACGTGTCGACCGACGACGCCGCACGCCGGCTGCGCACCCGCGGCAAGTCCACCGCCGACCTGCTGCGCGCCCGCGCCGGCGACCTCGCCGACGCCCCCGACGTCGTCGTGCGTCCCGCCGACCACGACGAGGTGGCCGCGGTGCTGGCCCTCGCCGTCGACCACCACCTCGCCGTGGTGCCCTTCGGTGGCGGTACGTCGGTCACCGGCGGCCTGGTGGCGCGCCGCGACGGCTGGGCCGGGGTGGTCAGCCTCGACCTGGGCCGGCTGCGCCGGCTCCTCGCGGTCGACGAGGTGTCGATGACCGCGGTGCTCGAGCCGGGGCTGCGCGGCCCGGAGGCCGAGGCGCTGCTCGGCGCCCACGGACTGACCCTGGGCCACTTCCCGCAGTCGTTCGAGCACGCCACGATCGGCGGCTTCGCCGCCACCCGCTCCAGCGGGCAGGCCAGCGCTGGCTACGGCCGCTTCGACAGCCTCGTGGTGGCCCTGCGCGCGGCGACCCCCCGCGGCGAGCTGCGCCTCGGCACCGCCCCCGCCAGCGCCGCCGGCCCCGACCTGCGCCAGCTGCTGCTCGGGTCGGAGGGCGCCTTCGGCGTGCTCACCGAGGTCACCGTGCGGGTGCGTCGGGCGCCCACCGCCACGGCGTACGAGGGCTGGCGCTGGCCCGACCTCGCGGCCGGCACCACCGCCCTGCGCACCCTCGCCCAGGCGGGGCTGCTGCCGACGGTGCTGCGGCTCTCCGACGAGGCCGAGACCGCGGTCAACCTGGCCCGCCCCGACGAGATCGGGGGCGAGGCGGCGGGCGGCTGCCTGATGGTGGTGGGCCACGAGGGCGATGCCACCACGGTCGCGGCGCGCCGGGCGGCGGTCGCCGCGGTGCTCGCCGACCTCGGCGGCACCCCCCTCGGTGACGAGCCCGGCGAGGCCTGGGTGCGCGGGCGCTACGACGGGCCCTACCTGCGCGACGCGCTGCTCGACGCCGGCGTGCTGGTGGAGACCCTGGAGACCGCCACGTTCTGGAGCGGGGTGCCGCGCCTGCACGCCGCGGTGCGCGAGGCGCTGGAGGCCTCGCTGGGCGCCGACGGCGGCTCGGTGCTGGTGCTGTGCCACGTGAGCCACGTCTACGAGACCGGCTGCTCGCTGTACTTCACCGTCGCCGCGCGCGGCGGCGACGACCCGCTGGCGCGGTGGGGCGCCGCCAAGGCGGCCGCGAGCGAGGCCATCATGGGCGCGGGTGGCACGATCACCCACCACCACGCCGTGGGCAGCGACCACCGGCCGTGGCTGGCGCAGGAGGTCGGCGGGCTCGGGGTGTCGCTGCTGCGCGCGGTCAAGGCCGAGCTCGATCCCACCGGCATCCTCAACCCCGGAGTCCTCGTCCCGTGACCCGTTCCTTCACCTTCCTGGTCAACCCCGCCTCGGGCGGCGGGGCCGCACCCGGGGCCGTCGTGCCGGTGGCCCGCCTGCTGCGCGAGGCCGGCGCCCGCGTCGACGTCACCTACTCCCCGGGCCCGCGCGCAGTGGCCGCGCTGGTCGACGAGGCGGTGGCCCGCGGCGACGTCGTGGTCTCGGTGGGCGGCGACGGGATGTTGTCCCACCTCGTCGGCGGCGTGGCCGCCGGAGGCGGCACCCTGGGCGTGCTGCCGGCCGGGCGTGGCAACGACTTCGCCCGCATGCTCGGCCTGCCCACCGACCCCGACGCCGTGGCCACCCTCCTCCTCGACGGCGCGGCCACCCCGGTCGACCTGCTCGCGTGGTGCCTGCCCGGAGCCCCCGAGCGGCTCGTCGCGGGCTCGGTCTACAGCGGCGTCGACGCCCGCGCCGCTGCTCTGGTCGACCGCATGCGCCGTACGCCGGCCGCGCTGCAGTACCCCCTCGGCGCGGTGCGCGCGCTCGCGACGTACCAGCCCGGGCGGTTCCGGGTCAGCGTCGACGGCGTCACCGCGGAGTACGCCGCCGCCACCGTGGTGGTCGCCAACTCGGGCTACTACGGCCAGGGCATGCACGTCGCCCCCGCGGCCGCCGTGGACGACGGCCGCCTCGACGTCGTGGTGGTCGAGGCCGCCTCGCGCCTCGAGCTGGTGCGCCGCTTCCCGAAGATCTACGACGGCTCCCACGTGCACCTGCCCGAGGTCACCGTGCTGACCGGCACCCGCGTCGAGCTCACCGCCGACTCGCGCACCCCCGTGCCCGTCGGCGCCGACGGCGAGCCGCTCGGCGTGCTGCCCCCGCTCGGCGCCGCCCCGGCCGTGGTCGAGCTGCGCCCCGCGGCGCTGACGGTGGTGCGCTGAGCCGCCGCCTCGCGCTGGCCGGTGCGTCATGCGAATGGTGGGTGCGACTCCACGATTCGCATGACGCCCGACCCGGCACCCGGGGCGTGACACCACGCCGAGGCGGAGGTCAGCCGGCGAAGGTCCAGACCAGCAGCTCGGTGGGTACGGCGGCGGTGACGTCGTGGGCGGGCTCGTCGGTGAACAGGTAGGCGTCGCCCGACTGCACCGGCTCGGCCAGCGAGGCGCGCATCAGGGCGCCGCGGGAGACGAAGACGTGGGCGAGGGGCGCGGCGGGCAGGGTCACCGTGTCGCCGGTCTCCAGGCGCAGCACCTGCAGCCGGGCGCCCGGCACGCGCGGCACCTCCAGCGACGTGGCACCGGGGTGCACGGCGTACGCCGGGGCGCGCTCGGCGTCGGGGTCGACGCGCAGCCAGACCTGCACCAGGCGCACCGGCCCCGCGCCGGCGACCGCCACCTCGCTGTGCGTGACGCCCGTGCCGCTGCTGAGCAGCGCCAGCGAGCCGGCCTCCACCCGCACGGGCTCGTCGCCGGCCTCGTCGGTGGCCCCGTGGCGGTGCTCGAGGGCGCCGCTGACGACGTAGGTGACGATCTCCAGGTCCTGGTGGTGGTGGGGGTCGAAGCCGGTCCCGCCGCGCAGGTGGTGGTCGTCGTGGCAGACCATCGGGCCGAAGGCGAGCCGCTCGGGGTCGTAGTGCTCGCCGAACGAGAAGGAGTGGCGGGTCTCCCGGCCGGGGGCGCGGCTGACGAAGCGAGCGGTTCCCCGGCGGATCTGGCTGGTCACGGCCATCATTGTGCCGTGCCGACCCCCCACCGCCCTGTCGCCGGCCCCCCGCCGCAGCTCGTGCCGGGCTCACGGATCGGGGTGCTGGGCGAGACGTTGGGCGAGACGTCGGGCGAGACCGCAGGGGCCGGCGTGGACGTCGCCGACACCGCGCTGCTGGCCGGCCTGGGGGTGACGTCGGTGCGGCTGGGGGTGTCCTGGCCCGGGCTGCAGCCCGACGGCCGCGGTCCGCTCGACGCCGCGGCCCTCGACCGGGCCGACCGCCGTCTGGATGCACTGGCCGAGGCCGGGGTGGCTCCGTCGGTGACGCTGCACGACGGCACGCTGCCGCGGGCGCTCCAGGACGACGGCGGGTGGCTCAACCCCGCCACGGCCGAGCGCTTCGGCGACCTCGCCGCCGCCCTCGCCGCCCGCTGGGGCGACCGCGTCGAGCACTGGGTGCCGGTCGACCGGCCCGCGGTCGTCGCGGTGGACGGCCACATGACCGGACGTCGGGCGCCGTGGCGGCGCCTGGCCTTCGACGCGCTGCCCGCCGCCCACCACCTGCTGCTCGGCCACGGCCTGGCCGTCGGTGCCCTGCGCGCCGGCGCCTCCGGGTGGCCCGGCCCGCGCGGGCCGCGGGTGAGCGTGGGGTGCGCCAACCACCACGCCCCGATGTGGCCGGTCAGCGACGACGCCGCCGACGTCGCCGCGACCAAGCTCTACGACGCGCTGTGGAACGCGATGTTCCTCGAGCCGATGCTGCTGGGCCGGCACCCCGTCGACCTGCAGCCCCTCCTCGACGACCTCGGGCTCGGCGGTGACCTCGCCACCGTGCGCCAGCCGCTGGACTTCTACGGCGTCACCTACGACAGCCCGGTCAAGATCGGCATCGCCGGCGAGGACTCCCCGCTGCCCTTCGAGGTGTGCGCGCTGCTGGGCCACCCCGTGACCGACGACGGCCTCCCGGTGGTGCCCGACGCGCTGCGCGAGTGGCTGATCACCCTGCGCGCCCGCTACCGCGCCGCGCTGCCCCCGGTGCACGTCACGCTGCTGGGCCCGGCGTACGGCGAGCACCGCGACGCCGACCGCGTCGACCACCTCGACGGCCACCTGCGTGCGGTGGCCACCGCCGCCCGGCGCGGCGTCGACGTGCGGGTGGTGCACGTGGGGCCCCTGCTCGACCCCCCCGCCGATCCGGTCGACCCCGCCGGACCCGCCGACGCCGCCGCCGACCCCGCTGGCCCCACCGACGCCAGGCGCACCCCGGCGCCCCGCGGGCTGGTGCGCACCGACGGCCCGGGCGCCCCGGCACCGCGCGCGGCGTACGGCTGGCTGGCCGAGACCATCGCCGCGCAGAGCCGCTCGCGGGGCTGACCCCGGCGGCACCGGGCGTCGCTAGGGTGAGGGCCATGTCGTCCGAGACCCCGGTGCCCCGCCCGTCCCCGGCGACCCCCGGCCCCGCGCCGACCGGCCCCGCGCCGACCAGCGACGTGCTGGCCGAGCCGACCGAGGTGCCGCGGCGCATCGTGTTCGTCGTCGGCCCGGGCCGCAGCGGCACCAGCACCATGGCCGGCGCGCTGCAGGCGCTCGGCATGCACGTGCCGCAGCCCGAGGTGGCCCCCGACGAGACCAACCCGAAGGGCCCCGTCGAGCCGCAGTGGGTGGTGGACCTGCACGACGAGCTGCTGGGGCGCTGCAACGTCGAGGTCGCCGACGCCCGGCCCTCGGCGTGGTTCGACGCCGGCAAGCTGGCCACCTACGGCCCGCTGCGCGCGCGGCTGCACACCTGGCTGGAGCAGCAGCTGGTCGAGGGCGGTCCCGAGCTGGTGGTGAAGGACCCCCGCGCGGCGTGGTTCCTCGGCCTGTGGCGGGCCGCGGCGCTGCGCTGCGACGCCACCCCGGCCTACGTCACGATGCTGCGCCCGCCGGCGGAGGTGGTGGGTGCCGGCGCGGCGTCCGGCGCCGCGGGCCACGAGGCGACCACCCGCACCGCGGCCTGGGTCAACGTCATGCTCCACACCGAGCGCGCGACGCGCGGGTCGCTGCGGGGCTTCGTGCGCTACGGCGACCTCCTCGACGACTGGACCGTGCCGGTGTTCGGCCTCGGGCAGCGCTTCGACCTCGACGCCGTGAAGGCCGCCTCGGCCAACGACGTGCGCGCCGTGCACCGCTTCGTCGACCCGGCGCTGCGCCGCGGGCAGCTCACCTGGGCCGACCTCGACGTACCCGCCCGGCTGCGCGAGGTGGCCCAGGAGTCGTGGCTGGCCCTCGACCGGCTCGCCGACGACGACGGCGACACCCCCGAGACCCACGCCCGCCTCGACGAGCTGCGCGCGGCCTACACCACGCTGTTCGAGGAGTCGGCGGCCGTCGCGTCGTCGGTCGCGGTGGCGGCGCGCCGGGAGGGCGAGGCGGCGGCCGTCGAGCCGGACGTGGTCGCGGCGCCTGCTGCCGGTCCTGCGCGCGCCGGGGTCGACCGGGTGCCCCACTCGGTGCGGGCGCTGGTGCCGCCGTCGGTGCGCCGGGGGCTGCGGAAGGCCGCGGGCCGCGCGCGATGAGCCCCGTGCGCGGCGCCGACATCCCCTGCCGGGAGGGCGACCCGGCCTACGACGTGCGCTGGCCCTGGCACCGTGGCCCGGCGATCCCCGGGCTGACCTGCGTGTTCCGCGTGCGCAACGAGGCGCACAACCTGCCGTGGGTGCTGCCGCCGATGCTCGAGGCGGTGCAGCGCGTCGTGCTGGTCGACAACCGCTCCGACGACGGCACCGCCGAGGTGGCCCGCCGGGTGGCCGAGGAGTGCGGCGCCGGCGACCGGCTCACCGTGCTCGACTACCCCTTCCAGGTGTCACGCGCCGGCACCGAGCACCTGACGACCCCGCCCGACTCCGTGCACTCGCTGACGCACTTCTACAACTGGTCGCTGTCGCAGGTGACGACGACGTACTCGATGAAGTGGGACGGCGACATGGTGCTGACCCGTGAGGGCTCCGCGCTGCTCGCCGACCTGTCGTGGCAGCTCGAGGACTCCGGCGCCGTGGTGGCGATCCCGCGCCACCCGCTGACCGTGGTGAGCGAGTCGCTGGCCTGGCTCGACCTCGGCTACCGCTTCCTGGAGCCGTGGGTCTACCCGATGGGCCCGGAGTACACCTTCAAGAAGGCCTTCGAGTGGGAGGTGCGCGAGTTCCCCGAGGACGCCGACCGCATCATCGCCCCCGAGGGGATGGTGGTGGAGCTGAAGTGGCTCGACCGCGACGAGTTCGCCCACTGGACCAGCCCGAACGACTTCGACTCCTCCCGGGCGCCGCGCAAGCGCCGCGAGTGGGAGGTGTGGAGCGCGCTGCGCGACGGCCGCGGTGACGAGGTCGTGGGGCTGCAGCGCATCGAGGCACCGCCGGGCGTCCACGTCGTCGACCACGTGACCCGCACCTGGCTGCCCCAGGCCCCCCGCCCGCTCGTCGGGCGGCTGGGCCGGCTCACCGTCTGAGGCACCGACCCCTCAGGCCAGCGCGGTCGCGAGCCGCCGTACCGCCTCGGTGAGCCGCTCGGGGCTGGTGGCGACGTTGAGCCGGGCGTGGCCGGGCAGGCCGGGGTGGTAGTCGTGACCGGGCGCCAGCCGCACCCGCCCGCGCTCGAGCGCCGCCGCGGCGGGGTCGTCGTGACCGAGCGCGCGCAGGTCGAGCCAGGCCAGGTACGTCGCCTCCAGCGGCCGCACCCGGGCCGCCGGCAGGTGCTCGGCGAGCAGTGCGCCGAGCAGGGTGCGCTGGGCGTCGAGCCGCTCCAGCAGGGCGTCGAGCCAGGGGTCGCCGTCGTCGTACGCCGCCACCGCGGCGACCACGCCGAGCGACGACCAGGAGTCGTTGCGGACCAGCTCGACCTCGCGCAGGCGACGGTGGGTGGCAGCGTCGGCGCTCACCACCTGGGCGCACTTCAGGCCCGCGGTGTTGAACGCCTTGCTCGCCGCCACCAGCGCGACGGCGTGGTCGGCGGTGCCGTCGAGGGACAGGTAGGGCACGTGCTCGGCGCCCGCCAGCACCAGCGGGGCGTGGATCTCGTCGCTGACCACCCGCCCGCCGTGGCGCACCACCACGTCGCGCACGGCCTCCAGCTCGGCGCGGGTGTGGGCGTGCCCGCAGGGGTTGTGCGGCTGGGTGAGCAGCAGCGTGCGGGCGCCGTCGGCGAAGAGCCGCTCGAGGTGGTCGAGGTCGAGCACGTAGGCGTCGCCGTCGGGGGTGACCGGCAGGTCCCACCGCTCCCGGCCGGTGACCCGGGGCAGGTCGAGCTGCGGGGCGTACGCCGGCAGCGGCAGCACCACCGGCCCGGGGTCGCTCAGCGCGTCGACCACCAGCCGCACCCCGGCGCTCACGTCGACGGTGGGCAGCACCTGCGCCGGGTCGACCTCCCAATCCCAGCGGCGCCGGGCGAACCCGGCGTACGCCTCGCCGAGCTCGGTGGGCGCGCCCTCGGTCGGGGCCATCGCGGGGTAGCCGGTGACGCCGCGCTCGATCGCGGCGTGGAGCGCAGCGGTGACCACCGGGGCGACGGCGTAGTCCATCTCGGCCACCCACAGCGGCAGCACGTCGGCGGGCACGTCCCACTTGGTGACCAGCGCGGCGCGGGCCTCGGCATCGGTGAGGTCGCGGATCATGGGTCGAACCTAGGCCACGCACCAGCCGCCGCACGGCGTCCGGCGGTCCTAGGGTGGGTGGCCTCGCACGCCACCCGTCCGCGTGCCCTCTCGGAAGGCCCGTCATGCGCCTCGTCCCCCGCCCGTCGACCGCCCTGCTGCCGCTGCTGCTCGCGGCCCCCCTCCTGGGCGCCGTGTCCGCCCCCGCCGCTGCGTCGGCTCCGGAGCCGGGCGCAGAGCCCGTCTCCACGACCGTGACGGTCGACGACCCCGCCGGCGACGTGGTCGTCGACGGCGGGAAGCGCAGGGCCTGGCGCGACGACCTCGACGTGTTCTCGGCGACCTACACCGTCGACCGGCCGGTGGACGCGGCGCCGTCGCTGCAGGTCACCTGGCAGGTCGACGACCTGGTGCGGCCCGCTCGGGCCCGCGGCCAGCAGCTGTTCGTCCTGACGGGCTCCTCCGGCGGGGAGAGCCGATGGACCGTCGTCGTCGCGGTGGGCCGCGACGGCCTCGTCGAGCTGCCGCCCGGGACCACCACCACGGAGGACTACCGCGGCGACGTGCTGGCCGTCGAGGTGCCGCTGAGCAGCCTGCCCGACGGGTCGGTGCGGCTGCGGTCGGCGTCGCTGGTCGAGGAGCGTGGCGGCGGCCGCGACCTGGGGTACGACACGGTGGCGTCCACCGGCCTGGTCGACCTCACCGACGCCGGCCCCAACGGCTGACCTCGGCCGGGCGCGCCGCGCGGGGCCCACCACGCGGGGCCCACCACGCGGGCGGCGCGGCGGCGGCGGCGTACCCGCTCCTAGGGTGGCTCGACGCCCCGACCCCCGAGGAGACCTCGTGACCGACGCCCCCACCGCCCCGCTCGCCGGACGCACGCTGCTGATGTCCGGCGGCAGCCGCGGGATCGGCCTGGCCATCGCGCTGCGCGCCGCCCGCGACGGCGCCAACGTGGTGATGCTGGCCAAGACCGACACCCCCGACCCGCGCCTCGACGGCACCGTGCACACCGCGGCGGCCGAGGTGGAGGCCGCCGGTGGTCAGGCCCTCGCGGTGGTGGGCGATGTCCGCAAGGAGGAGGACGTGCAGCGCGCCGTCGACCTCGCCGTGGAGCGCTTCGGCGGCATCGACGTGGTGGTCAACAACGCCTCCGCCATCGACCTGTCGTCGACGGCCGACATCGCGATGAAGAAGTACGACCTGATGATGTCGATCAACGCGCGCGGCACCTTCCTGCTGTCGAAGACCGCGCTGCCGTGGCTGGTGCGCTCCGAGCACGCCCACGTGCTGACCATGTCGCCGCCGCTCGACCTCGACCCGCGCTGGGCCGGGCAGTACCTCGCCTACACGATGGCGAAGTACTCGATGAGCCTGGTCACCCTCGGCCTCGCCGAGGAGCTGCGCGAGCAGGGCGTCGCCGCCAACTCGCTGTGGCCGCGCACCCTGATCGCCACCGCCGCGGTGCAGAACCTCCTCGGCGGGGCCGAGGCCGTCGCCAAGGCGCGCACCCCCGCCATCGTCGCGGACGCCGCCCACGTCATCCTGTCGCGCGACCCCCGCACCTGCACCGGGCACTTCTACCTCGACGACGAGGTGCTCGCCGAGGAGGGCGTCACCGACCTGTCGGGCTACCGCGCCGGCCCCGGCGACGGGCCCCTCGAGGCCGACCTCTTCCTCGACCCGCTGGACTGAGACCCGCTCCCTCGCTCCGGTTCCTGCGCGGGGTGGGGCCGAGCGTCATACGTCGCGTGGAGTCGCACCCACCATTCGTATGACGTACGGCCCGGCGCGCCGCCGGGCGGCCCCCGACGACCAGCACGGTCAGAGCGCCGCGGCGACCCGGGTGCCCTGCTCGATGGCGCGCTTCGCGTCGAGCTCGGCGGCGACGTCGGCGCCGCCGACGAGGTGGGCGGTGACACCGGCGGTGACCAGGTCGTCGTACAGGTCGCGCACCGACTCCTGCCCGGCGCAGAGCACGACGTGGTCGACGGCGAGCACGTGGTCGACGCCGTCGACGGCGTAGTGCAGACCGTCGTCGTCGACTCGGTCGTACGTCGCGCCGCTCACCAGCGTCACGCCCGACTGCTTGAGCACCGCGCGGTGGGCCCAGCCGGAGGTCTTGCCGAGGCCGGCGCCGATCGGGGTGGTCTTGCGCTGCAGCAGGGTCACCTCGCGCAGGGGCTCGCGCGGGGTGCGGTCGGTGAGGCCGCCGCGGTGCAGCGACGGGTCGCCGACGCCCCAGTGCGCCAGCCACGCGTCGAGGTCCTCCGTGGCGTCGTGGGCGGTCCCTGAGGAGGGAGCGGAGCGACCGTCTCGATGGGTCAGCCAGACGCTCACGTCGACGCCGATGCCGCCGGCCCCGACCACCGCCACCCGCCGCCCGGGCACGACGCGACCGGCCAGCACGTCGGCGTACGACACGACGCTCGGGTGGTCGATCCCGGCGAGGTCCGGCACCCGCGGGGTGACGCCGGTGGCGACCACGACCTCGTCGAAGCCGGCGAGGTCGGCCACGCCGGCGCGGGTCGAGAGGCGCACGTCGACGCCCAGGACCTCGAGGCGACGGCGGTAGTAGCGCAGCGTCTCGGCGAACTCCTCCTTGCCCGGCACCTCCATCGCCAGGCGGAACTGCCCGCCCAGCTCGCTGCCGGCCTCGAAGACGGTGACGGCGAGGCCGCGCTCGGCCGCCGAGACGGCCGTGGCCAGGCCCGCCGGCCCGGCGCCGACCACGGCCACCCTGGCGCGGCTGCGCGTCGGGGCGAGCACGAGCGTGGTCTCACGGCCGGCGCGCGGGTTGACCAGGCAGGAGGCGGGCTTGTTCTGGAAGGCGTGGTCGAGGCAGGCCTGGTTGCAGGCGATGCAGGTGTTGATCTCGTCGGCGCGGCCCTCGGCGGTCTTGCGGGCGAACGCGGGGTCGGCCAGCAGCGGGCGCGCCATCGACACGAGGTCGGCCTCGCCCGCGGCCAGCACCGCCTCGGCGAGGTCGGGGGTGTTGATCCGGTTGGAGGCGCACACCGGGACGTCGACCTCGGCCTTCAGCCGCGCGGTGAGTGAGCGCCAGGCGCCCCGCGGCACCTGCGTGATGATCGTCGGCACCCGCGCCTCGTGCCAGCCGATGCCGGTGTTCAGCACCGTCACCCCGGCCTCGACGAGGCGGTGGGCGAGCTCGACGGTCTCCTCCCACGACTGCCCGTCCTCGACCAGGTCGAGCAGCGAGATGCGGTAGAGGATCGGGAAGTCGTCGCCCACCACCTCACGGGCGCGCCGCACCACCTCCACCGGCAGCCGCATCCGCTTCTGTGCCGTCCCGCCCCACGCGTCGCTGCGGTCGTTGGTGCGCGCGGCGAGGAACTGGTTGAGCAGGTAGCCCTCCGAGCCCATCACCTCCACCGCGTCGTAGCCGGCCTCGCGGGCCAGGCCGATGCTGCGCGCGAAGTCGGAGGCGGTGCGGTCGACGGCGCGGCTCGACATCGCCGAGGGCCGGAACGGGGTGATCGGCGACTTGCGGCTCGACGCCGACACGCTGAACGGGTGGTAGCCGTAGCGCCCGGCGTGCAGCACCTGCAGCGCGATCGCACCGCCCTCGGCGTGCACCGCGCCGGTCACCGCGTGGTGGCGGCGGGCCTGGCGCCGCGTCGACAGCTCGGAGGCGAACGGCTTGAGCCAGCCGCGCCGGGAGGGGGCGTAGCCGCCGGTGACGATGAGCCCGGTGCCGCCGCGGGCGCGCTCGGCGAGGTACGCCGCCAGCGCCGGCAGGTCGCGCACGCGGTCCTCCAGGCCGGTGTGCATCGAGCCCATCACGATGCGGTTGCGCAGGGTGAGCGCGTCGGCCCCGGCGCCGAGCGTGAGCGGCGAGAGCAGCAGCGGGTGGTCGGTCATCGGGGCTCCTGGGGTGCGGCAGCGGTGGTCGTGTCGGTGGTCGTGTCGGTGCGGGGAGGGTCGGGGGCGGCGTCGTGCGCGGCGAGGTACTCCTCCAGCCACGACGTCCAGAACTCCTCGAGCCGCACCCCGCCGCGCAGCACCAGGTGCTGGTCGAGGGCCAGCCCGCCGTCGGCGTACCGGGTGTCCCGGCCGGCACGGGGGGCGAGGGCGCCCGGCGCGGACGGGTCGCCGTCGCGCTCGAGCAGGCGGCGGTAGTGGGCGAGGCGCAGGTGGTGGTCGGCGAGCTCGGCGCGCACGACGTCGAGCACGGCGGCGCGGTCGCCGAACGACGCCCCGCGCATGCGCACCGCGAGGCCCGAGCGCATCGGCTCGGGCTCCCCGGGACGGCCCAGCCAGTCGGCCAGCTCGGCGCGTCCGGACGCGGTGACGTCGTACACCTTCTTGTCGGGGCGCCCGACCTGCGCCACCTCGGTCACCGCCACCCAGCCGGCGGCCTCCATGCGGGCCAGCACGCGGTAGACCTGCTGGTGGGTGGCCGACCAGAAGTAGCCGATGGAGCGGGCGAAGCGGCGGGTGAGGTCGAGCCCGGAGGCCGGTTGCTCGCGCAGGGCGACCAGCAGTGCGTGCTCCAGGGCCATGCCGCCATCGTCACCCACCTATGCAACGAGTTGCAAGCCGCGCCCGACCCGGTGGCGGGTCTGGTCACCGGGACGGCGACCGCCGGCGTCCACGGGCGGTGCCGGTCGCCCGCGGGGTCTCGCGGCGCGGCCTACGATTCGCCCATGCTCCTGCGCTCGCTGGCCTCCGCCGCCGTCCTCCCGCCCCTGCTGGTGCTCACCGCGGCCTGCGCGCCGGTCGAGGACAGCGACACCGCGGGCGACCCGGCCCCCTCGACCGGAGAGTCGTCCGACGCCTCCGGCTCGGCCACGCCGGCCGCCGACGTCGACCCGGCGCAGTGCGCCGCCGAGGCCGGTCTCGTCGAGGACGGCACGCTCACCGTCGGCACCGACTCGCCGGCCTACGACCCCTGGTTCACCGAGAACGACCCGACGACCGGCGAGGGCTTCGAGTCGGCGGTGGCCTACGAGGTGGCCGACCGGCTCGGGTTCGCCGCCGACGAGGTCACCTGGCTCACGGTGCCGTTCAACACCTCCTACAAGCCGGGCCCCAAGGACTTCGACCTCGACATCAACCAGATCTCGATCACCCCGGCCCGCGCCGAGGTCGTCGACTTCTCGCAGGGCTACTACTCCGCCGCGCAGGCCGTCATCGCGCTCGAGGGCACCCCCGGCGCCGAGGCCGCCAGCCTGGAGGACCTGAAGGGGCTGCGCCTGGGCGCCCAGACCGGCACCACCTCGCTCACCGCGATCCGCGACGTGATCCAGCCTGAGACCGACGCCGTGGTCTTCGAGGACACCAACGCCGCCAAGCAGGCCCTGCAGAACGACCAGGTCGACGCCGTCCTCGCCGACCTGCCCACCGCCTTCTACATCTCCGCCGTGGAGATCCCCGGCAGCGTGCTCGTGGGGCAGTTCCAGCCCGAGACCGGCGAGCAGGAGGAGTTCGGCATGCTGTTCGAGAAGGGCAGCGCGCTCGTGCCCTGCGTCGACGCCGCGCTCACCGCGATGCGCGACGACGGCACCCTCGCCGACCTCGAGCAGCAGTGGCTCTCGGACGTCGTCGACGTGCCGCAGCTGCAGTGACGGCCACCCCGGCCACCCCCGCGACCCCGGCCACCCCCGCCGCCTGGACCCCCAGCGAGCGCGAGCTCGAGCGCCGCGCCGTGCGCCGGGGCGTGCGCCGGCGCTCGCTGGCCACGGCGACCACCGCGCTGCTCGTCGTCTTCGTGGGTCTCGGCGCCCTGCTGGTCACCTCGCCCGGGTGGGCGCGGGTGCGCGACTCGTTCTTCGACGGCTTCCACGCGGGGGCCTCGGTGGGCGACATCGCCGACGCGTTCTGGATCAACGTCACGATGTTCCTGGTCGCCGAGCCGATCATCCTGGTGCTCGGCCTGCTGATCGCGCTCGCCCGCGGCGCCCGGGCGCCGCTGCTGGCGCCGCTGCGGGTGCTCGCGGTGGCCTACACCGACGTGGTGCGCGGCGTGCCGACGCTGCTGCTGGTGCTGCTCATGGGCTTCGGCATGCCCGCGCTGCAGCTGCAGGGCCTGCCGAACAGCCCGTTCTTCTGGGCCACCACCGCGCTGGTGATCTCCTACAGCGCCTACGTCGCCGAGGTGTTCCGCTCCGGCATCGAGTCGATCCACCCCTCCCAGGTGGCCTCCGCCGAGGCGCTGGCGCTCTCGCGCGCGCAGACCCTGCGCTTCGTGGTGGTGCCGCAGGCCGTGCGCCGCGTCGTGCCGCCGCTGCTCAACGACTTCGTCTCGCTGCAGAAGGACACCGCCCTGGCCTCCACGATCGGTGTCTTCGAGGCGGTCTTCGTGGCCCGCGACTACACCAACTACAACTTCAACTACACGCCGTACGTCGTGGTCGCGGCGTTCTTCGTCGCCCTCACCATCCCGCTGGCGCGGCTCACCGACTGGCTGGGCCGCCGCTACGCCCGCCGCGAGCGGACCGGTGCCCTGTGAGCGCGCTGCTGCAGGCCTCGGGGCTGCGCAAGTCCTACGGCGACCGGGTCGTGCTGGCCGACGTGTCGCTGGAGGTGCAGCCGCACGACGTGATCTGCCTGATCGGCTCGTCGGGGTCGGGCAAGTCGACGCTGCTTCGCTGCCTCGACCTGCTCGAGGACGTCGACGACGGCACCATCGTCTTCGAGGGCCGCGAGGTCTCCGACCCCCTGGTCGACCCGCGCGAGGTGCGCCGCCGCATCGGGATGGTGTTCCAGGCCTACAACCTCTTCCCGCACCTGTCGGTGCTCGACAACTGCACGCTCGCCCCGCGGCGGGTGCACGGCGTGTCTCCCGCGGCGGCCGACGCGCGGGCGCGGGAGCTGCTGGCCCAGTTCGGGCTGGCCGACCACGCCGACAAGCACCCCGACAAGCTCTCGGGCGGTCAGCAGCAGCGGGCCGCGCTGGTGCGGGCGCTGTGCACGTCGCCCACGCTGCTGCTGCTCGACGAGATCACCGCCGCGCTCGACCCCGAGCTGGTCGGGGAGGTGCTGGCCATCGTGCGCGACCTCGCCGCGGCCGGCACCACCATGGTGCTCGCCACCCACGAGATGGCCTTCGCCCGCGAGGTCGCGACGTCGGTCTGCTTCCTGCACGAGGGCCGCATCCTCGAGCAGGGCCCGCCCGAGGAGATCTTCTCCGCCCCGCGCGAGCCGCGCACCCGCGAGTTCCTGCGGCGGGTCCTGCCCGGCTGACGCGTGGCGACGTCCCGACCGCGCGGCGACCGACCCCGACACGAGCGCCCAGCCGAGGCAATCGTGACACCACTACTGTCACGGTTAGGGCACAATGGCGGCCATGAGCTACGAGCTGGGGCAGGGGACGGGCCCGCTGAAGGGCGTCAAGGTCGTGGAGATCGCGGGCATCGGGCCGGGCCCGCACGCGTGCATGCTGCTGGCCGACCTGGGTGCCGACGTGGTGCGGGTCGAGCGTCCCGGGGGGTCGGCGATGAGCGGGGGCAGCCACGACCTGCTCAACCGCGGTCGTCCGAGCGTGGCGCTCGACCTGAAGAACCCCGAGGCCGTGCAGACGGTCCTCGACCTCGTCGAGGGCGCTGACGTGCTGGTCGAGGGGATGCGCCCGGGTGTCACCGAGCGGCTGGGGCTCGGCCCCGAGGAGTGCCGTGCGCGCAACCCGCGGCTGGTCTACGCCCGGATGACCGGCTGGGGCCAGGACGGGCCGCTGGCCCGCGCGGCCGGCCACGACATGAACTACGTCGCGGTCACCGGTGCGCTCTTCGGCCTCGGGCAGGACAAGGCGCGCCCGCACTTCCCGACCAACCTGCTCGGCGACTTCGGGGGTGGCTCGACGTACCTGGTGATCGGGATCCTGGCCGCGCTCCTCGAGGCGCGCGTGAGCGGCGAGGGCCAGGTGGTCGACGCGGCGATCGTCGACGGCACCGCCCACCTCAACGCGATGACCACCGCGTTCGTCGGCGCGGGCCTGTTCCGCGAGGAGCGCGCGGCCAACCTGCTCGACGGCGGCGTCCCGTTCTACGACGTCTACGAGACCTCCGACGGGCGCCACCTGAGCGTCGGCGCCCTCGAGCCGCAGTTCTTCGCCGAGCTGGTGCGCCTGCTCGGGGTCGCCGACCGGTGCCCCGGGCAGGGCGAGCCCGAGCGGTACGACGAGATGCGGGCGCTCTTCGCCGAGACCTTCCGCGGTCGCACCCAGGCCGAGTGGGTGGAGCTCTTCGAGGGCACCGACGCCTGCGTCGCCGGGATCATCCCGCTCACCGAGGCCAAGGACCACCCCCACCTCGCCGCCCGCGGCACGCTGGTGGAGCGCGACGGCCGCCTGCAGCCGGCCCCAGCGCCCCGCTTCTCCCGCACGGAGGCGACCCTGTCCACCCCGCCGCCCGACGCGGCCGGCCGGCACACCCGTGACGCGCTCACCGCCTGGGGCGTCGCCGACGTCGACGGGCTGCTCGCCCGGGGCGTCGCGGTGCAGGCCGACTGACACCGGCGCGGCGCCGACCGGCACACTGGCGCGGTGCTCCCCTTCCTCTTCCTCGGCACCCGCGCGGAGGACCTCGCCGCCGACGGGGAGTACGACGCCGTCCTGCGCTGCACCGGGCTCGACGAGCGCGACGTGCGCCGGGTGCGCCTGGAGCGCGACGGCCTGGCCGAGGCCCTCGGTGGCCCGCTGCGCCTCGACGACTGGTCGGGCATCGTGCTGGGCGGCGGACCGTTCAACGTCTCCGACCCCGCCGCAGCGAAGGGCGCCACCCAGCGCCGGGTCGAGGCCGAGCTGCACGACCTCGCGCTGCGGGTGGTCGCCGCCGACCACCCGTTCCTCGGCGCCTGCTACGGCATCGGCACCCTCGGCGTCCTGCGGAGCGGCGTCGTCGACCGCACCCACGCCGAGCCCATCGGCGCCACCACGATCACCCTGACCGACGCCGGGCGCGCCGACCCGCTCACCGGCGTCCTGCCGACCTCCTTCGACGCCTTCCTCGGCCACCAGGAGGCGGTGTCGCGGCTCCCCGACGGGGCCGTGCTGCTGGCCGGCTCGCCCGGCTGCCCGGTGCAGGCCTTCCGCCTCGGCGAGCGCGTGTGGGCCACCCAGTTCCATCCCGAGCTCGACGTCGAGGGCATCTGCACCCGCATCGACGTGTACGCCGACCACGGGTACTTCGAGCCCGGGGGAGCCGCCGCCCTGCAGGCCGCCGCCCGCACCGCCGTGGTCACCGAGCCGGCCCGGATGCTGGCCCGGTTCGTCGAGCTCGCCGCCCGCTGAGCGCGGTTCCCCGGCGGTGCCGCGCCCGGCGGGGTTACCGTCGGCCATGAGCATCACCGCCGCCCGCGGCCGTCGCCGCGCCGCCCGCCTCGTCGTCCTCCCCGCCCTGCTGGCCGGTGCCCTCGCCGTCGGGGCCTCCGCGGCCCCGGCCCGGGCGCCCGGGGAGCCGCGGGTGCCGACCGAGGTGGTGCGCGCCGAGCGCTTCTACCCCGCCGGGCCCAGCGCGGTGTACGGCAGCGACTTCGGCTCGATCGGCGGCGTCCGCGCGGTGCCGGTCACGGTGCCCGACACGTCCGACACGGGCGCAGCGGGCGACACGTGGTCGGCCGTGGTCACCGTGTCGATGCAGTACGTCGCGCGCGGTGAGGGTCCGTTCACCCTCTCGCTCGGGGTGGACGACGCCGACGACGGCGGCACCGGGCCCGGCGACGGCGACGACGGCGGCTCCGACGTGACGGTGCGCCCCGGCGACACCCGGCTGGGCGCCACGGGGGGCTCGCCCACGACCACGACGGCGCGGTTCCTGGTGCCGGAGCTGGTCGGCGGCACGACGTACCGGTTCACGCCCTCGGTCAACGCGGCGATGTCCGACGCCGGGCCCAACCTCGTGCGCACCCGTGCGGTGCTGGTGACCGTCGAGCTCGCCGCGCGCTGACCTGCGCCCACCCCCTCGCCCACCCCCTGACCCACCGGCGCGACCTGGCCGCGCCGCCGGCCCTCGGCACCAAGGGGTGATCACGGGCACCGGTGCACAGTGGTGCACTGGGGGGGTACCCCAGGGAACAACCGACACGAAGGAGACGACCATGGGCATCGGCGACAAGATCAGCAACAAGGGCGAGAACCTCGGCGGCAAGGCCAAGGAGTCCACCGGCAAGGCGACCGGCGACGAGCACCTCGAGGCCGAGGGCAAGGGCGACCAGGCCTCCGCCGGCCTCAAGGACGGCGTCGAGAAGCTCAAGGACGCCGGCAAGGACATCAAGGGCGCCGCCAAGAAGTGACCGCGCCGTGCGCCGGGTGACCAGGCGCACACCCCGCCGGGGCACCGGCGAATCGAGATCACCGGGCTGCACCCCTAGAGTGGGGTGCAGCCCGGTTCGTCTTGCCTCGGGCTCCGCCGGACCGACGTACCACCGCACCACCAGGTCCGCGCGCCGCCTCCGCCGGAGGCACCCCGCTCCTCTCGCCCGTCTCCGGGCCAGTCGTGCAGCCATCATCATGGCGAGACACGCCAACAGTGAGTGACTACTTCTGTGTCTGACGCAACTCCCTCTGCCCGCACGCCCCGCACCGCCGGCTTCGCCGAGCTGGGTGTGCCCGCCGACCTCGTCGCGATCCTCGCGGCCACCGGCATCACCTCCCCGACCCCGATCCAGGCCGCCACGCTGCCCGACTCCCTCGCGGGTCGCGACGTGCTCGGCCGTGGCCGCACGGGCTCGGGCAAGACCTACGCCTTCCTGCTCCCGCTGGTCGCCCGCCTCGTCGCCTCGTCGATGCCCGCCACCCCGCGCCGTCCGCGCGCGCTGGTGCTGGCCCCGACCCGCGAGCTGGTCAACCAGATCCACGACGCCCTCAAGCCGCTGGCCAAGGCCGCGGGCCTGACCACGCAGACCGTGTACGGCGGCGTGGGCCAGACCCCGCAGGTCACCGGCCTGCGCAAGGGCGCCGACATCGTGCTGGCCTGCCCCGGCCGGCTCGAGGACCTGATCTCGCAGAAGCACTGCGACCTCGGCGCCGTCGAGGTGACGATCCTCGACGAGGCCGACCACATGGCCGACCTGGGCTTCCTGCCCGCCGTGCGCCGGATCCTGTCGCAGACCCCGGCCTCCGGCCAGCGGCTGCTGTTCTCGGCCACGCTGGACAACGCCATCGACACCCTGGTGAAGAAGTTCCTCACCAACCCGGTGACCCACCAGGCCGACTCCGCGCAGTCGCCGGTCTCGACGATGGACCACCACGTCCTGCACGTCGCCCGCGAGCAGCGGGTGCCGGTGCTGGCCGACCTGGCCAGCGCGCCTGGCCGCACCGTGGTCTTCACCCGCACCAAGCACGGCGCCAAGGCGCTCACCCGCCAGCTCAACAAGCTGGGTGTGCCCGCCGTCGAGCTGCACGGCAACCTCAGCCAGAACGCGCGGGTGCGCAACATGGACGCCTTCCACGCCGGCAAGGCCAGCACCCTGGTCGCGACCGACATCGCCGCGCGCGGCATCCACGTCGACGACGTGGCCCTCGTCGTGCACGCCGACCCGCCGGCCGAGCACAAGGCCTACCTGCACCGCTCCGGGCGCACCGCCCGCGCCGGTGCCGCCGGCACCGTCATCACGCTGATGACCGCCGAGCAGGTGCGCGACGTGCGCGACCTGACCCGCGCGGCCGGCATCAAGCCCACGATCACCAAGGTCGAGGGCACCGCCAACCCGATCCTCGTGCAGCTCGCCCCCGGCGAGCGGGTGCTGGTGCCCGGTGGCCTCGCGGTCGCCGAGGTGCCGTCCTCGGGCGGCTCGGGCTCCGGCTCGCGCCCGGCCGGCGGCGGCGGCGGACGTCGCCGCTCCGGCGGTGGCTCGGGCGGGTCGGGCGGCTCGCGCGGCGCGGCCGGCTCCGGCTCCTCGCGCCAGGGCCAGTCCGGCCGCAGCGCGTCGGGTCGCGGCGGCCAGCCCGCCGCCGGCGGCTCGACGTCCGGCGGTCAGCGCTCGGGCTCCGGGCGTCGCTCGAGCGGCTCCCGTGCGGGCTCCGCCACGGGCGGGTCCGGCAGCGGCAGCCACAGCGCCTCCACCTTCAGCTCCCGTAGGGGCTGACCGTAAGGTCGTGGGCGTGAGCCCGGTGCGTGAGTTCGTCAGGCGTTCGTTGTGGGACGTCGTCCCTCGCGACCACCGGGACACCCCCGCGGCGCTGCGGCGCCGCCAGGTGGTCACGGCCGTCTTCGTGGTCATCGGGGCGGTGGTGCTCGGCTTCTCGCTGCGCATCGAGCCCGGCAGCGGCTGGTTCTACGTCTCGACGGTCGTGCTGGCCCTGGTGTGGATCGTGGGCGCGTTCGTCTCCGGTCCGCTCCACCTGGGCCGGATCGGCAACCCCGAGAACCCCCGACGCCCGGTGGTGTCGCCGATCCTGCTGGGCGCGGCGATGGTGGCGGTGTTCGTGGTCGGCGCGATCGCCATCCGCGAGATCCCGCTGGCCGACCCGCTGGTGCGCCAGATCCAGTCGGTCCTCGACTACACCGTCGAGGGCCCCTGGCCGCTGCTGCTGTTCGTCACCGCTCTCAACGGCGTGGCCGAGGAGCTGTTCTTCCGCGGGGGTGCGTACGCCGCCACGCCGCGCTACCCCGTGCCGATCACCACGGTCGCCTACACCGTGGCCACGCTGGCCACCGGCAACGTGATGCTGACCTTCGCCGCCGTGCTGCTCGGCGTCGTGGTCGGCCTGCAGCGCCGCGCCTCCGGCGGCATCCTCGCCCCGATCCTGACCCACCTCACGTGGTCGGTCTCGATGCTGTTCCTGCTGCCGCTGATCTTCCTCTGAGCCGATCGCTCGCTCGGTCGCGCGGCGCGGGTGCGGGGCGGGACGTCATGCGTTGTGTGGAGTCGCCCCCACGATGCGCATGACGCTCCGGCCCCGGCCCCGGCCCCGGCCCCGGCCCGGCGGCGCGGCGCGGGTCAGGCCTTGGAGTCCTCGGCGACGGCGCGGCGCACGGCCTCGGCGTAGCTGAGGGGCTCGCCGGGCACGACGTCGCGGATGGCGTAGTCGGTCTGCAGCACCTCGGTGCCCATGGAGTCGATGAGGTTGGCCGCGGTGGTGGTGTTGACGCCGGTGACCAGGCGGATCCACCACGACGACAGGTACGGCGTCCCGACCGGCAGCTGCACGATGGGGATGTTGCGGCCCAGGATCTCCTTGGCCGCGCCCCGCATCATGCCGACGTAGCTGAGCTGGTCGGCGCCGCCGACCTCGAAGACGCGTCCCTTGGCCTCGTCGTTGCCGGTGACGCCGACGAGGTAGCGGATGACGTCGTCGACGGCGATCGGCTGGGTGCGGGTGGCGGCCCACCGCGGCACGACCATCGCCGGGAGGTTCTTGACCAGGCCGCGGGTCATCTCCCACGAGACGCCGCCGGCGCCGACGACGATCGCCGCGCGCAGCACGGTGACCGGGACGCCGGAGTCGCCCAGCAGCTTCTCCACCTCGCGGCGCGAGCGCAGGTGGGGCGAGAGCACGTCCTCGTCCTTGCCGAGCCCGCCCATGTAGACGATCTGGTCGACGCCGCTGGCGGCCGCGGCCAGGCCGAACGCGGTGGCGGCCTCGGCGTCCTTGCGCTCGAAGTCGCTGTCGTCGAGGGAGTGCACCAGGTAGATGGCCACGTCGACGCCGGAGAGCGGCTCGGCGAGGGTGCCCGGGTCGCTGACGTCGCCGTACACCGCCTCGCCGGGGCCGTCGTAGCCGTCGGGGTGGCGCGTCATCGCCTTGACGTGGTGGCCGGCGTCGGCGAGGGCGGGCACCAGGCGCTTGCCGATGAACCCGGTCGCTCCGGTGACCAGCACGGTGAGACTCATGTCGCCAGGGTAGGGGGTGCCTCCGCGCCCGGCCTCACCCTCGCGGCGACCGGGCTCAGCCCTGCGCCCGCCGGGCCCGCCGGGCGATGCGCTCGCGCTTGGCCTCGTCCATCGCCTGCTCGTAGGCCGACACCAGTCCGGCGATCGAGAGCGGCTTGAGCCGTTCCACGACCTCACGGATGGTCTCGGGGGAGGCGCCGGCCTCCTTGTACGCCGGCCACACCATCGTGGTGAAGACCTCGTTCAGCTCCTCGGCCAGCTGCCGCCCGTGGCGGGCGTAGACCTGGGCCGAGGCCACCGCGGCCTCGGTCGGGAAGCCGAGGTCGAGCAGGCTGAGCCCCACCGGCAGCTGGGTGAGCGCCACGGCGTACCGCCCGCCGCGCAGGGGGCGGGCGATCCCGAGGGCGGCCAGCGTCGACAGGTCGTCCTCGGAGATCTCGCGCCCGGCGCGGGTGGCGAGCTCGGCGACGGTGAGCTCCTCCGGCACGTCGGCCTGCCACGGCGCCAGCATCGTGCGGTGCAGGGCGATGTCCTCGGGGGTGGCGTCGGTCGGGATGGCGGCGACGTAGCGCTCGATGGCCGAGAGGGTGAACCCGTGGCCCTGCAGCTCGGCGACCAGCTCGAGGCGGGCGACGTGGTCGGGGGTGTAGTAGCCCGAGCGGCCGCGGCGGATCGGCGGCGGCACCAGGCCCTTGGTCGTGTAGAAGCGCACGTTGCGCACGCTGATGCCGGCGCGCTGGGTGAGCTCGTCGAGGGTCATCAGGTCCTTCACCGACGCCGTCGGGTCGTTCGGGGTCTCCCTGCGGGGCTCCGTCACGCTGCTCCTCCTCCCCGGCGCCGTGCCGGCGCGGCCGCACCCATCCTGCCGGTGTGGCCACCGACACACCCCGGCGGCGCGCACGGCGTCCCGGATCGCTTGACGACCATGACAGCAACAATGTCACAATCGAGGCCGCAACCGAGGACACAGACACCGCACTACGAGGGACGGTCATGGCAGAGGCATTCGTGTACGACCACATCCGCACGCCGCGCGGCAAGGGCAAGGCGGCGGGCGCGCTGCACGAGGTGAAGCCGGTCGACCTCGTCGTCGGGCTCCTCGACGAGCTCACCGTCCGCAACCCCGGGCTGGACCCGCACCGCGTCGACGACGTCGTGCTCGGCGTCGTCACGCCCGTGGGTGAGCAGGGCGGCGACATCGCCAAGACCGCCGCGCTCAAGGCCGGCTACCCCGACACCGTGGCCGGGGTGCAGCTCAACCGCTTCTGCGCCTCCGGCCTCGAGGCCGTCAACCAGGCGGCGGGCCGCATCCGCGGCGGCATGGAGGACCTGATCCTCGCCGGCGGCGTCGAGTCGATGAGCAACGCCCCGATGGGCTCCGACGGCGGCCCCTGGGCCCAGGACCCGGCGACCGCGCTCGCCACCGGCTTCGTGCCGCAAGGCATCGGCGCCGACCTGATCGCCACCCTCGGCGGCTGGCGCCGCGAGGACGTCGACGCGTTCGCCGCCGAGTCGCACCACCGCGCCGCCAAGGCGTGGGCCAACGGCTACTTCGCCGACTCCGTCGTCCCGGTGAAGGACCAGAACGGCCTCACCGTGCTCGACCACGACGAGCTGATCCGCCCCGACACCAGCGTCGAGGGCCTCGCCGGGCTCAAGCCCAGCTTCGCGCAGATGGGTCGCGACGCCGGCTTCGACGACGTGGCGCTCGAGAAGTACCACTGGGTCGAGAAGATCGACCACGTGCACCACGCCGGCAACTCCTCCGGCATCGTCGACGGCGCCGCGCTGATGGCGATCGGCACCGAGCAGGTCGGCACCGACCTCGGGCTGACCCCGCGTGCCCGCATCGTGTCGATGGCCGTCTCCGGTGCCGACCCGACCATCATGCTCACCGGTCCTGCCCCGGCCGCCCGCAAGGCGCTGGGCAAGGCCGGGCTCGAGGTCGGCGACATCGACCTGTTCGAGATCAACGAGGCCTTCGCGGCCGTGGCCATGCGGTTCATGCGCGACATGGGCATCAGCGACGAGATCACCAACGTCAACGGCGGCGCCATCGCCATGGGACACCCCCTCGGCGCCACCGGCGCGATGATCCTCGGCAGCCTCATCGACGAGCTGGCCCGCCGCGACCTGCGCCGCGGCCTCGCCACGCTCTGCGTCGGCGGCGGCATGGGCATCGCCACGATCGTCGAGCTGGTGTGAGCCAGGCGCGAGCAGCCACCAGCTGAAGGTGGTCGAGCGCGACACGGCCGAGCGACGCCGTGACCCGCGCGCCGAGACCAGGTGACGTGCCCGCCCGACCGGGCCACCCAGGCGCCGCCCCGGACCAGCCCCGCGGGGCCGCGCCCGCCGTACCCACTGACCTCCACGAACAGGACCACACGATGAGCACCACCACCCACGAGCAGCAGACCGCCGTCCGCTACGACAAGGACGCCGACGGCATCGTCACCCTGACCCTGGACGACCCCAACCAGTCGGCCAACACTATGAACGAGCTCTACAGCGCCTCGATGCGCGCCGTCGTCGACCGCCTCGAGGACGAGATCGCCGCCGACCCCGACTCCGTCACCGGCGTCGTCGTGGCCAGCGCCAAGAAGACGTTCTTCGCCGGCGGCGACCTCAAGGGCATGGTGAAGGCCGGCCCCGACGACGCCGCCGACGTGTTCGCGATGGCCGAGGGCGTCAAGGCCCCCCTGCGTCGCCTCGAGAAGCTGCCCCGTCCCGTCGTCGCCGCCGTCGGTGGCGCCGCGCTCGGCGGCGGCTTCGAGATCTGCCTGGCCACCAACCACCGCATCGTCGTCGACGACCCGAAGGTGGCGCTGGGCCTGCCCGAGTCGTCGCTGGGCCTGCTGCCCGGCGGGGGCGGCGTGACCCGCGTCGTGCGGCTCCTGGGGCTCCAGGAGGCGCTGATGGACGTGCTGCTGGCCGGCACCCAGTTCACGCCCGCCCAGGCGCTGGAGAAGGGCCTGGTCGACGAGCTGGTCGCCACCCGCGACGAGCTCGTGCCGGCCGCGAAGGCGTGGATCAAGGCCCACCCCGAGGCCACCCAGAACCCGTGGGACGCCCCCGGCTACAAGATGCCCGGCGGCAACCCGAAGGGCCCGGCGCTCGGGGCGTTCCTGCCGGCGTTCCCGGCGCTGCTGCGCAAGCAGACCAAGGGCGCGGTCTACCCCGCCGCCCGGGCGATCCTCTCGGCCGCCGTCGAGGGCGCGATGCGCGACTTCGACACCGCCTCGCGCATCGAGTCGCGCTACCTGACCAAGCTGATCACCGAGCAGGGCTCGAAGAACATGATCCAGGCGTTCTTCTTCGACCTGCAGGCCATCAAGTCGGGCTCGCTGCGTCCCCAGGGCGTCGAGCCGTGGAAGGCCACCAAGGTCGGCGTGCTCGGCGCCGGCATGATGGGAGCCGGCATCGCCTACTCCTGTGCCCGCGCGGGCATGGAGGTCGTGCTCAAGGACGTCTCCGACGAGAACGCCGCCAAGGGCAAGGCCTACTCCGAGAACCTCCTCGACAAGGCCATCTCCCGGGGCAAGAGCACCGAGGAGAAGAAGGCCGAGCTGCTCGGCCGGATCACCGCCACCGGCGACCCCGCCGACCTCGCCGGCTGCGACCTGGTCATCGAGGCCGTCTTCGAGGACCCCTCGCTGAAGGCCAAGGTGTTCGCCGAGGTGGCGCCGTACGTCGACGCCGACGCGCTGCTGTGCTCCAACACCTCCACCCTGCCGATCACCGAGCTGGCCCAGGGCGTCGACCGCCCCGCCGACTTCATCGGCCTGCACTTCTTCAGCCCCGTCGACAAGATGCCGTTGGTCGAGATCATCCGCGGCGCGGAGACCTCCGACGTGGCGCTGGCCAAGGCCTACGACGTGGTGCAGCAGATCCGCAAGACGCCGATCGTGGTCAACGACAGCCGCGGCTTCTACACCTCGCGGGTCATCGGGTTCTTCGTCAACGAGGGCCTCGCGATGCTCGCCGAGGGCGCCCACCCGGTCTCGCTCGAGCGCGCCGCCACGCAGGCCGGCTACCCGGTCGGCCCGCTGCAGCTCACCGACGAGCTCAACATGGAGCTGATGGCCAAGATCGAGAAGGCCACCCGCGAGGCCGGCGAGCGCGACGGCACGCCGTACGCCACCCACCCCGGCACCGCCGTCGTGCAGCGGATGCTCGGCCTCGAGCGCCCCTCGCGGCTCAAGGGCGCCGGGTTCTACGAGTACGCCGACGGCAAGCGCCAGGGTCTCTGGTCCGGGCTCGCCGGAGAGTTCCCGGTCGCCGAGGAGCAGATCCCGTTCGTCGACATGAAGGAGCGGATGCTCTTCGCCGAGGCGCTCGAGACCGCGAAGTGCTTCGAGGAGGGCGTGATCACCTCGGCCGCCGCGGCCAACATCGGCTCGATCATGGGCATCGGCTTCCCGCCGATGACCGGCGGCGCCGCGCAGTACATGACCGGCTACCAGGCCGCCGACGGCGAGATCGGCCTCGCCGCCTTCGTCCGTCGCGCCGACGAGCTCGCCGCCGCCTACGGCGACCGCTTCGCCCCCACGCCGTACCTGCGGGCCATGGCCGAGCGGGGCGAGTCGTTCCCGGTGTGAGGTGGTGAGGGTTTCACCGGATATCCGGTGAAACCCTCGGTCGTCGGCCGAAGCCTCGGTCGACAACCAAGGGTTCGGGTCGACAACCCCCGGCCGACGGGTGGGCGGGGCGGGTCTGCGGGTTTCACCAGCCGGCTGGCGAAACCCGCACCTGTCGGCCGACGCACGGGCCGACAGGTGCGGGTGCGGGCCGACAGGTGGGACGCCTGGGGTCGGCCGCCCCCCACACCGACCGGCCCAGCGGTGCGACCGGCCGACGAGCCGCGCCCGAGCCGTACGACGGGCGCAGGACGGCACGAGCGCCTGACCGGACGCGCGCCTGCCGCACGACCGGCACCGAGTCCTCCGATCGGGGGACCCGGTGGCGCGTCCGGGTCATTGTGGCCGTGACCCGTCGCGCGGGGGCGCGCGGCGGGCGAGGATGGCGCGGTGACGACCCCTCCGCCCGCTGTCGACGTTCGCGGCCTGCACGTGCGCTTCGGCGAGGTGGAGGCCGTGGCCGGTGTCGACCTGCAGGCCCACGCCGGGCGGGCGACCGCGCTGCTGGGCCGCAACGGCGCCGGCAAGTCCACGACCATGCGGGTGCTGGCGGGGGTGGTGCCGCCGACCGCCGGCACGGTGCTGGTGGCCGGCCACGACGTGCGCCGCGACCCGCTGCGCGTCAAGCAGGCGGTGGGCTACTGCCCCGACGTCGGCGGACTGGTGCCGCGGGCGACGCCGTGGGAGCACCTGCAGCTCTCCGCGCGGCTGCGCCGCCTCGACCGCACCTGGCGCGACCGTCCCGGCGGGTGGGAGCGCCGCGGGCGCGACCTGCTGGAGCGCTTCGAGCTCGGTGACGCCGCCCACCGGGTCACGGCGGGCTTCTCCCACGGCATGGGACGCCGGCTGTCGGTGGTGCTCGCCGCGCTGCACGAGCCCGACGTCCTGCTCCTCGACGAGCCGTTCGACGGCGTCGACCCGATCGGGGTGGAGGCCACCCTCGAGGTGGTCGCCGACGCCCGCGCCCGTGGCGCCTGCGTGCTGGTCTCGACCCACCTGCGCGAGCTGGCCATCGAGGCCTGCTCCACCGTCACGGTGCTGCGCGGCGGCGCCCAGGTGGCCACCCTCGCCGCCCAGGAGATGGTGGGGGAGGACGGCGCACGTGCCTACCGCGGTCTCCTCGACTGAGCCGGCGCCCGCCCCCCGCCGCGACCGGGTCGCGCCGGCCGGCGTCCTGGCCGACGTGCTGGCCGACGCCGGGCGTGCCGTGGTCGACACCGGGGTGCTGCTGCGCTTCCGGCGGGCCGGCGTACGACGCCGCGGCGTCCTCGCCGCGCTGGTGGCCCTGCTCGTCGGCGTGACGGTGGCGGCCGCGGTGGTGCCGGCGTTCGTGCCGGGCGCCGGGGACACCGACGGCGGCGCCTTCGACGCGCTGCTGCTGCTGCCCACCGCGATGACCGGCTTCCTGGCGCTGGCCCTGGTCTCGGCGGTGGCCTCCGGCGGCGGGCGCGAGCTGCTGGCGCGCGAGCCCGCCGCGGTGCACCCCGTCAGCCCCACCACCGACCACCTCGGCGCGCTCGCGCTGGCGCCGCTCAACATCGCCTGGCTGCTGCAGGCCTGGACCCTCCTGGGCGCCACGGCCTTCGCGCTCGGACCCGACCGGGTGGCCGCCGCCCAGGCCGGCATGGTGCTGTGGCTCGCCGCCGCGACCGCCCTGGCCCAGGTGGTGGCCTGGACCCTCGAGGGCGTACGACGCACCCGTCACGGCATCGCGGTGGTGCGCACCCTCACCCTCGCCGCGGTGGTCGCCGCCGTGGTGCTGCAGGCCACCGGTCGACTGGTGGCGGCGCTCGACCGGGTGCCGACCGTCGAGGTGCTCGCCGGGCTCGTCGACGGCGTCTCGCTGCGCTGGGCGGTGACCCTGCTGGCGCTCCTGGGGCTGCTGGTCGGTGCGGTCGCCGTCGGCGCCGTGCCGGCGCACCTCGCGGCGCGGCTGCTGCCGCGCGACGAGTCCGACGTGGAGACCGACCACCACGCCGTGCGCCGGCTCCCGCGCTCGGCGTTCGCCGCGCTGGTGCGCACCGACCGCGCCTCGGTGTGGCGGGCGGTGCCGATGCGGCGGGGACTGCTGGTGCTGGCCGTCGGCCCCGGGCTGGTGGCCCTGCTGGGCGACCTGCCGTGGAGCACGATGACGGTGCTGCCCGGGCTGGTCGCCTCCGGCGGGGCTCTGCTCTTCGGCGTCAACGCGTGGTGCCTCGACGGTCGCGGCGGACGCTGGCGCGAGAGCCTCCCCGTCGACCCCGCCACCGTCTTCGCCGCGCGGGCGTGGGTGCTGGCGGAGTTCCTGCTGGTGGCCTCGCTGCTCACCATGGCCATCGCCGCCGTGCGCGCCGGCGTGCCGACCCCGCCCGAGCTCGCCGCGCTGGCGGCGTCGGTGGTGGTGGTGACCGTGCAGGTCGTCGCGGCCGCGATGCGCTGGTCGGCGGCCCACCCCCACGCCGTCGACCTGCGCTCGGCGCGCGCCACCCCCGCCCCGCCGCTCGGCATGGTCGGCTACTCCACCCGCCTCGCGGTCAGCACCACCGTCACCGGCCTGGTCTTCTCCGGCCTGGCCCGCACCGAGGGCGTCGGCGTGCCGCTGCTGTGCGCCGTGCCGTTCCTGGCGTGGTCGTCGGGGCGGCTGCTGCGCACCCGGCGCCGCTGGCTCGACCCCGTCGACCGGGCCCGCGTCGTCCTCACCGTGACCGCCTGACCGGCTCCGGGTTCGCCGGGGCCGCCGGGTCCGCCGGCGGAGGGGGCGTTGCGTCATACGAGTCGTGGAGTCGCATCCACGGTTCGTATGACGTCCGCCCGCGGGGCGGGGGCGGTGGGCCGAGCGTCATACGGAGGGTGGAGTCGCATGCACGATCCGTATGACGTCCGACCGCGGGGCGGGGCGGGGCGGGGCGACCGCGGGGCGGGGGCGGGGGGGGCCGAGCGTCACACGAAGGGTGGAGCCGCATCCACGATTCGTATGACGTCCACCCCCGGACCCCCAGACCCCCAGACCCCCAGCCGCCCAGACCCCAGACCCCAGGCCACCGACCACCCGACGGCCCCGCCACGAGGCACGCGGCGACCACCACGAGGACCCTGAGACGGCGGTCACGCGGCAGGTCCTAGGGTGCGAGGCATGGACTTCTCCCCGTCCCCCCGCGCCGCCGACCTGACCGCCCGGGTGGCGGCCTTCATCGCCGAGGAGGTGGCGCCGGTCGAGCCGGCGTACCACGCCGAGCTGGCCCGGCGCCGCGCCGACAGCACCGGCCCCAGCCCCTGGGAGCCGCAGCCGGTGCTCGAGGAGCTCAAGGCGAAGGCGCGGGCCCGCGGCCTGTGGAACCTGTTCCTGCCCAAGGAGCACGCCGGCGAGTACGCCGCCCGCTTCGGCACCGACGGCGGCGAGGGCCTCACCAACGTCGACTACGCCCCGATCGCGGAGCTGACCGGGCGCAGCGCGATCGCCCCGCTGGTGCTGAACTGCAACGCCCCCGACACCGGCAACATGGAGGTGCTGCTGCGCTACGGCACCCCCGCCCAGCGCGAGCGTTGGCTGGAGCCGCTGCTCGACGGGCGCATCCGCTCGGCGTTCACGATGACCGAGCCGGGCGTGGCCTCCTCCGACGCCACCACGATGGAGGCGACCGCGGTCGTCGACGGCGACGAGGTGGTGGTCAACGGCCGCAAGTGGTGGTCGACCGGGGTGGGCCACCCCGACTGCGAGATCTTCGTGTTCATGGGGCTCACCGACCTCCCGGAGAACCAGCAGAGCGTCGACCGCCACCACCGCCACTCGATGGTGCTGGTGCCGCGCGACACCCCCGGGGTGCGGATCGAGCGGATGCTCAGCACGATGGGGCTCCACGACGAGCCGCTGGGGCACGGCGAGGTGTCGTTCGCCGACGTGCGGGTGCCGGTGACCAACATCCTCAGCGGCCCCGGGGAGGCCTTCGCCATCGCCCAGGGCCGTCTCGGCCCGGGCCGGGTGCACCACTGCATGCGCCTGATCGGGCTGGCCGAGATGGCGCTCGAGCTGGCGTGTCGCCGCGGCCTGGAGCGGGAGGCGTTCGGCAAGCCGCTGGCCAACCTCGGCGGCAACCGCGAGCGCATCGCCGACGCCCGCATCGCGATCAGCTCCGCGCGGCTGCTCGTGCTCGACGCCGCCTGGAAGCTCGACGTCGGCGGGCCGATGAACGCGCTGTCGGAGGTCTCCCAGATCAAGGTGGCGGTGCCGAGCATGGCCCAGCAGGTCATCGACATGGCCATGCAGCTGCACGGCGGTGGCGGGCTCTCCGACGACCACCCGCTGTCGGCGGCCTGGACGTCGGCACGCGCGCTGCGCCTGGCCGACGGCCCCGACGAGGTGCACCGCGGCGTCGTGGCGCGCCTCGAGCTCGGCCGCTACGGGGCGCGCCGGTGACGACCCCGCAGACGACCCCGCGGACGACCCCGGGCCACGGCCCCCTCGACCAGCCGCGCCGGGTGCTGGTCACCGGCGCCGCCTCCGGGCTCGGGGCGGCGCTGTCCGACGCCCTCGAGGCCGGCGGCCACCGCGTCCTGCGCACCGACCTGCGCGCCCCCGAGGGCGGCCTGGCCCTCGACATCACCTCCGACGAGCAGTGGGCCGACGCGGTCGTCGAGGTGGAGCGGCGCTGGGGCGGGCTCGACGTGCTGGTCAACAACGCCGGCGTGGCCGGCGGTGGGCGCCTCGACGTGGCGACCGTCGACGAGTGGCACTGGATCTTCGAGGTCAACCTGTTCGGCGCGGTGCGCGGCACCCGCGCGGTGGTGCCGCTGCTGAAGCGCCAGGGCTCCGGCGCGATCGTCAACGTGGCGTCGCTGGCCGGGCTGGTGCACCCGGCCGGGATGGCGTCGTACAACGCCGTGAAGGCCGCGGTCGTGGCGCTCACCGAGACCACCGGGCACGAGCTGGCCGCCCACGGCGTGACGGCCCACGCGGTGTGCCCGTCGTACTTCCGCACCAACCTGATGGACTCCCTGCAGGGCGCCGACGCCGCCCTCGGCGCCACCATGGCGCGACTGGTCGAGCGATCGACGACCACCGCGGCCGACATCGCCGCGGCGGTCGTCGAGGGCCTCGCGCGCGGCGACGAGCTGATCGTGCCCGACCAGCCCGCCCGCGACGCGTGGGCGCTCAAGCAGCACGACCGCGCGGCCTACGACCAGGTGATGCGCGCCCAGGCCGCCAAGCTCGAGAGGAACGCACCGTGACCGCACACCCCGAGGCCGACGGCAACCCCGCGAAGGCGCTGCGCGCGGAGGACTCCTTCGACGTCGCCGCGCTGGAGGCCTGGCTGGGGCGCGGCCCGGTGGCCGAGGTGCGCCAGTTCCGCGGCGGTGCGTCCAACCTCACCTACCTGCTGCGCATGGAGCAGGGCCCCGACCTGATCCTGCGCCGGCCGCCGGCGGGGCGGAAGGCGAAGGGCGCCCACGACATGGGCCGCGAGCACCGCATCCAGGCCGCGCTCGCCCCGGTGTTCCCCTACATCGCCCCGCAGCTCGGCCACTGCGACGACGAGTCGGTGATCGGCTCGGAGTTCTACGTCATGGAGCGCCTCGACGGCACGATCCTGCGCCAGGACTTCCCCGAGTCGATGCAGCCGGTGACGCCTGCGACGGCCGAGGCGCTGTGCGAACGGTTCCTCGACGTGCTGGTCACCCTGCACGGCATCGACGTCGACGCCGTGCCGGAGCTGGCCGCGCTGAGCCGCGGCGAGGGGTACGTCGCGCGGCAGGTCTCGGGCTGGACGCGCCGACTGGGCGACGCCCGCACTGACGACACCGGCGACTGGTCGGACCTGACCGGCTGGCTCGACGCCCACCAGCCCGCCGACACCGGCCGGGTGCTGATCCACAACGACTTCCGCTTCGACAACCTCGTGCTCGGGGCCGACCTCGACGTCGTCGGGGTCCTCGACTGGGAGCTGGCCACCGTCGGCGACCCGCTGATGGACCTCTCCTGCACCTCCGCCTACTGGGTGCAGGCCGACGACGACGAGCTGTTCCAGCTGTTCCGCCGCCAGCCCACCACGACCCCCGGCATGTGGACCCGTGCCGAGCTGGCCCGCCGCTACTGCGAGCGCACCGGCCTCGACCTCACGCCGACCGCGTGGACGTTCTACGAGGTCTTCGGCCTGTTCCGCCTCGCCGTGATCGCCCAGCAGATCTGGTACCGCTACGTCCACGGCCAGACCACCAACGAGTCTTACGCCGTCTACGGCCAGGTCGTGCCCTACCTCGAGGCGCGCTGCCGCCGCCTCGTCGCCGAGGCCTGATGGGGGTCCTGCTGCTGGTGCGCCACGGGCAGGCCAGCTTCGGCGCCGACGACTACGACGTGCTCTCGCCGACCGGCTGGGAGCAGGGCCGCCTGCTCGGTGCGTGGCTGGCCGCCCACGACGTACGACCCACGCGGCTGGTGCGGGGCGCGATGCGCCGCCACCGCGAGACCCTGGAGGCCGTGTCGCAGGCCGCGGGGTGGGCCGATCTGTCGGCGGACGTCGACCCCGGGTGGGACGAGTTCGACCACCTCGGCGTCCTGGGCGCCCACCCCGAGCTGCTCGGTCCCGACACCCTCGACGACCGGCGCGCGTTCCAGCGGGCCTTCGAGGAGGCCACCCGGCGTTGGACGGCGGGCGAGCCCGGTGCCGGCGGTGCGGCGTACCCCGAGTCGTGGCACGACTTCACCGCCCGGGTACGGGCCTCCCTGGACGCCGCGGCGCGCGCCTCGGGCCGGGGCGGCACCACCGTGGTGGTCACCTCGGGCGGGGTGGTGGCCGCGGTGGCCGCCGCGCTGCTCGACCCCGACGAGGACGACGCCGCGCGGGTCGCGCGGTCGTGGAGCCGGCTGAACACGGTGTGCGTCAACACCGGCGTGACCCGCGTCGTCGTCGGCTCCACCGGCGCGCGCCTGCTCACCTTCAACGAGCACCCGCACGTCGCGGGCGAGGCGCTGACCTACCGGTGAGCACCGACCCCCTGCTGTCGGTGCTGGCCAGCACGCTGGCCCGCGTGCTGCTGGGCGGGTTCCTCGTCGTCGCCGGGGTCGCCCACCTCGTCGACGTCGACGCCTTCCTGGCGCAGGTGCCGCCGTGGTTCCCGGCACGGGAGACCACCGTCGTGGTCTCCGGCGTGGTCGAGATCGTGCTCGGCACCGCGCTGCTGCTCACCCGCGGACGCTGGCGCGCCCGGGTCGGCCTGGCCGTCGCGGCGCTGCTGGTGGCGGTGTTCCCGGGCAACGTCAGCCAGTACGTCACCGGCACCGACGGGTTCACCCTCGACACCGACCGCGCCCGGCTGGTGCGGCTGTTCTTCCAGCCGGTGCTGGTCGCGTGGGCGCTGTGGTGCTCGGGGGCGTGGGACCTGCTGCGCGACGTCCTCGCGCGCCGCCGCCGTGGGCGCTGAGCCGGGCTGACCCAGGGCTGGTCCAGGGCTGGCCCAGGGCTAGAGCAGGCGCTTGAGCACGCCGAGCGGGGCGTGCCGCACGACCACCGACAGCGGCGCCCACGGCAGCGCCGGGACGCACGCCGAGTCGACCTGCTTCTCGATCGCGGCCACCATCGCCCGCACGCCCTTCTCGGTGGAGACCATCAGCGGCGTCGAGGACGTGTGCTCGTTCATCTCCGAGGCGATGTAGCCGGGGTAGAGCACCGTGACCTTGACGCTGCGCGCCAGCGGGGTGCCGTGCAGCTCGTGGCGCACGCCCTCGGCGAGGTAGGCCGCGCCGATCTTGCTGGCGGCGTACGTCGTCATCGACCGCGGCATCGCGCGCAGCGCGGAGACCGACGACACCATCACGAGGTGCCCCTGCTCCTGGGCGCGGAACACCTCCATCGCGGCCTCCACCTGGCTCAGCGCGCCCACGAAGTTGGTCATCGCGGTCTCGCGGTTGACCTCGGCGCGACCGGTGCCGACCGGGGCGCCCTTCCCAAGGCCGGCGTTCACCACGACGCGGTCGAGGTGGCCGAAGGCGGCACGCAGGTCCTCCACCACGGCCGGCACGGCGTCGTGGTCGGTGACGTCGAGGGCGCGCACCTCCACCCGTCGGTCCGGGTGGGCGGCGAGCACCTCGGCGCGCAGCGCGTCGAGCCGCTCGGTACGTCGGGCGCAGAGCGCGAGGTCGTGGCCGCGGGCCGCCAGCTGGCGGGCCATCTCGGCGCCGAGGCCGGAGGAGGCGCCGGTGATCAGGGTGGTCGGCATGGGCGCGATCATCGCCCACCCGCTCGGTGCAGGGTCGCCCGGGGCGCGTCTCGGTCGTACCACGTTCGGGTGTCGGCGCGGCGTACCCCTTGACAGGGGCCGCGTGGTGGCCTTCTGTCGTCTACACCGCGCCTTCTGTCGAAACATCGGGTGTCGACGCGCGGGTGTCTCGGTCTCAGGGAGTCTTCGTGTCGATCTTTCACTCACGCCGGGCGGCGCGCAGCGCGCTCGGCGTCGTCTCCGCGGGCGTCGTCGCGGCCGGGTTGGTGGCCACCGTGTCGCCGGCCGGCGCCGCCGACCCCAGCGGCATCCAGCCCCTCGACGCGTCGCAGCGTCCTGCGCTCGACGTGTTCGAGGACGGCCGCTACATCGTCCTGATGGAGCAGCCCAGCATCGCCGCCTACGACGGGGGCACCCGCGGCCTCGCCGCCACCAAGGCCGCCCCCGGCCGGTCCCTCGACGCCCGCTCCGCGGCCGCCGTCGACTACCGCGCCTACCTGCAGCGCCAGCAGCGGGCCTCGGCCTCCGCCGTCGGTGCGGAGGTGGTGCGCAGCTACACCACCGCCACCAACGGCTTCGCGACCCAGCTGACCGGGGCCCAGGCCACCGAGCTCGCCGCGTCCAAGGACGTCTACGCGGTCGTCCCGGTGGAGGCGCGCACCCCCGACGCCAGCACCACCAACACCGCGGCGGCGCTCGGCATGTACGGCAAGGGCGGCGTGTGGCGCCAGCACGGCGGCCAGGCCCGCGCCGGCTCCGGCGTCGTGGTCGGCGACCTCGACACCGGCATCTGGCCCGAGAACCCGTCGTTCTCCGGCCAGCAGCTCAGCGGCACCCCCACCGGCCAGTGGCGCGCCCGCGTCGACCCGCTGGGCAACACCACCATGGAGAAGGCCGACGGCGGCGCGTTCCGCGGCGCCTGCGAGACGACCGACGACTTCGCGATCACCGACTGCTCCACCAAGATCATCGGCGCGCGCTACTACCCCGACAGCTTCGTCGACACCGTCCCGCCCGAGGAGTACGGCCCCGGCGAGTTCATCTCCCCGCGCGACGGCGGCGGACACGGCAGCCACACCGCGAGCACCGCGGCCGGCAACGTCGTGCCCGACGTCTCCGTCGACGGCATCGACTTCGGCGAGGTCACCGGCATGGTGCCCGGTGCCTCCATCGCCTCATACAAGGTCTGCTGGGAGGACACCGACCCCGACACCGGCGGCTGCTACACCGACGCCATCCTCTCCGCGATCGACGACGCCGTGCGCGACGGCGTCGACGTCATCAACTTCTCCATCTCCGGCGCCCTGGACACCGTCGTCGACCCCGTCGAGATCGCCTTCGCGGGCGCGGCCGACGCCGGCATCTTCGTCGCCGCCTCCGCCGGCAACAGCGGCCCGACCGCCTCGACCGTGGCCCACAACAGCCCCTGGCTGACCACCGTGGCCGCCACCACCTACCGCAACTTCGACGGCACCGTCGAGCTCGGTGACGGCACCCGCTACCTCGGCGCCATGATCGACGGCGAGGGCCTGCCCACGCAGACCCCGCTGGTCGACTCCGCCGAGGCCGTCGCCGCCGGGTCCACCGAGGACGACGCCGCTCTCTGCGCGCCCGACAGCCTCGACCCCGCCGTCGTGGCCGACACGGTCGTGGTCTGCCTGCGCGGCACCTACGGCCGCGTGGAGAAGTCCACCGAGGTCGAGCGCGCCGGGGGCGTCGGGATGATCCTGGTCAACCCCGCCCCGAGCAGCATCGACGCCGACCTGCACCCCGTGCCGACCGTGCACCTGAACAACGACGACGCGGAGGCGATCTACGCCTACCTCGACACCGCGGCCCCCACGGCCGCGCTGCTCCCGGGCAACCAGACCGACGAGGCGTCGGCCGCGCTGCCCCAGGTCTCCGGCTTCTCCTCGCGGGGCCCGGCCGAGGCCAACGAGAGCGACATCCTCAAGCCCGACATCGCCGCGCCCGGCCAGAGCGTGCTCGCCGCCGTCGCGCCGCCGTCGAACAGCGACCGTGACTTCGACCTCTACTCCGGCACGTCGATGGCCGCACCCCACATCGCCGGTCTCGGTGCGCTGCTGCTCGCCGAGAACCCGACCTGGACCCCGCAGATGGTCCAGTCGGCGATGATGACCACCGCCACCAGCACCCGCACGGAGAACGACGGCGCCTCGCGCGACGCCTTCGCCCAGGGCGCCGGCCAGGTCACGCCGGGCAGCATGTTCCAGCCCGGCCTCTTCATCACCTCCACGCCGCGCCAGTGGTACGGCCTGATCACCGCCCAGGGCTACGACACCGGTGTCGAGGAGTTCGACGCCAAGCGCGTCAACCTCCCCTCGATGGCCGACCACGCCGTCGTGGGCAGCACCTCCTTCACCCGCACCGTCACCAGCCAGGCGAAGGGCTCCTGGAAGGTCGTGCCGAGCGTCCCGGGCTTCAGCGCCACCGTCGACAAGCGCACCATCTCCGCGGCCGGTCCCGGCGTGAAGCGCAAGATCACCGTGACCTTCACCGCCAAGCCCACCACGGCGACCGACACCTGGAAGAAGGGCTTCGTCAAGCTGGTCGGCACCACCACGGCCCGCATGCCCGTCGCCCTGAAGGCCGTGGCCCTCGATGCACCCAGCGTCGTGACCGGCACCGGCACCGACGGCTCGGTCGACGTCACCGTCACCAGCGGTGAGACCGGCGAGATCGACCTGACCACCCAGGGCCTCACCCAGGCCGAGTCCGTCGAGGACTCCGTCGACGTCGGCGACGACGCGGTCTACTGCGTCGACGTGCCGGCCGGCACCCCGCTGGTGCGCTTCGACGCCGACGCCGCCGACGACACCGCCGACCTCGACCTGTTCACCTACGAGGCCACGGCCGGCTGCGCCGCAGCCACCGCGGAGGGCCCGTCGTCGGCCACCGGTGCCGCCGACGAGTCGGTCACCATCACCGAGCCGAGCGCCGCGGCGTACTTCGTCGTGGTCAACGGCTACGCCGCCGGCGAGGAGGGGGCCCCGATGGACTTCCGTCTCGACAGCTACGTCGTCGACGACGCCACCGCCGTGGGTGACCTCACCGCCACCCCCGACCCGCTCCCGGTGACGCAGGGCGAGGAGTCCACCTACGAGATCTCGTGGACCGGTCTGGCCGAGGACGCCCGCTTCCTGGGGCAGGTCCTCTACGGCGACACCGGTCTCGCGACCACCGTGGAGGTCTCCACCGCCACCCCGTGACCCGGTGACGGGGTTGCACTCGACCCCACCCTGGTCCACGAGCACGACCTGGACGGCCACCCCGCTGCGGCGGGGTGGCCGTCCGGCGTTCCCGGCCGTCGGGCACCACCTCGGGCTTGCATCCTGGGTATGCATACGTGGTATACATACTGCGTATCCATGAGGCCGCGGCTCGCGCGGCCCCGGAGGGACGAGGTGGTCACGTGTCGGTCAAGCAAGCACTCCTGGCGCTGCTGGAGCAGGAGCCCATGTACGGCTACCAGCTGCGCACCGAGTTCGAGCAGCGCACCGGGGCGACCTGGCCACTGAACGTCGGGCAGGTCTACACGACGCTGACCCGCCTCGAGCGCGACGGCCTGGTGGAGGCCGCCGGCGCCGACGACGAGGGCCACGAGCGGTGGCGGCTCACCGACGCCGGCCACGACGAGGTGGCCACCTGGTTCACCACGCCGGTGGCCCGCACGCAGCCCCCGCGCGACGAGCTGGCGATCAAGCTCGCGCTGGCCGTGACGGTGCCCGGCGTCGACGTCGGCACGGTCATCCAGCAGCAGCGCAGCGCCACGATGCGCGCGCTGCAGGACTACACCCGCCTCAAGCGCCGCGTCGGGAGCGACCCCGACGACCGCGCCGACCTCGCCTGGGGCCTGGTGCTCGACTCGCTGGTGTTCTCCTCGGAGGCCGAGATCCGCTGGCTCGACCACTGCGAGGCCCGGCTGCGACGTGCGGCCGTGCAGCGCGACGACAGCGCGCCCCGCGTGTCCGCCTCCGGCTCCGGCTCCGGCTCCGGCTCCGAGCGCGGCGCCGACGTCCGCCGCACCCCTGACGGGAGCCGGCGATGAGCGCCCCGACCAGCGCGGTCGCCCCGGCGCAGGCCGCCGCCCTGCGCCAGGCCGAGGCCCGCTGGCTGGCCCAGTCGGCGGCCCGCCTGGCCGCCGCCCCGCGCCGCCGCGCCGCCGCCTCGCGCCGCCGCGCCGTCGGCGCCCGTCGTACGGCGGTGTTGCGATGAGCGCCGTGCTCGAGCTCGTCCGGGTCTCGCGGGTGCACGGCGAGGGTGCCACCGAGGTGCACGCGCTGCGCTCGGTCTCCTTCGCCGCCCACGCCGGCGAGCTGGTCGCCGTGATGGGTCCCTCGGGCTCCGGCAAGTCCACGCTGCTGACGCTGTCGGGCGGCCTGGACACCCCCACCGACGGCGTGGTGCGCGTCGAGGGCGCCGACCTCGGCGCCCTCGGACAGCGGGAGCGGGCGCGGATGCGCCGCACCTCCATCGGCTACGTCTTCCAGGACTTCAACCTGGTGCCGGCGCTGACCGCGGTGGAGAACGTCTCTCTGCCCCTCGAGCTCGACGGCGTCCGCACGCGCGCGGCCAGGGCCGCGGCCGTCGTGGCCCTGCAGGAGGTCGACCTGGCCGACCTCGCCGACCGGTTCCCCGACGACATGTCGGGCGGGCAGCAGCAGCGGGTGGCCATCGCCCGCGCCATCGTGGGGGAGCGCCGGCTGATCCTGGCCGACGAGCCCACCGGAGCCCTGGACACCGAGACCGGTGAGGGGATCCTGCGCCTGCTCCGGGCGCGCTGCGACGCCGGCGCGGCCGGCGTCATGGTGACCCACGAGGCCCGTCACGCCGCCTGGGCAGACCGCGTGGTGTTCCTGCGCGACGGCGTGGTGATCGACGAGTCCGGCTCCGTGCCGGTCGACGTCCTGCTCGAGGAGGGGGCGAGCCGATGAGCCCGCTCTCCGGATGGCGGGTGCCGCTGCGCCTGGCCTGGCGCGACGCCAAGCGCGCCCGCGGGCGCAGCCTGCTGGTGCTGGTGATGATCGCGCTGCCCGTGCTCGCGGTCGCCGCCGCCGACACGTTGTACGGCACCCAGGACGTCTCGGGGGTCGAGAGCCTGGAGCGCCGGCTCGGCGCCGCCGAGGCCCGGGTGGAGCTGTCGCCCGGCTCCCGGGAGGCGGTGCAGAGCTTCGACCCCGACAGCGGCAGCTGGGGCCTCGGCGAGCGCCGGGAGCCCGGCGCGGCCACCCTCGACGACGTCGAGCGGGTGCTGCGCAACCCCGACCTGGCGACGGTGCCTCTGGAGTCGGGAAGCACCCGGGTCGAGACCGACGACGGCCAGATCGACGTCGACGTCACCGGCACCGACCTGCTCGACCCGCTGACGCGGGGCCTGGTCGAGCCCGTCTCGGGGCGCCTCCCGCGCACCGACGACGAGGCGGTGGTCAACGGCGACCTCGCCCGGCGCGGGCCCGGCGAGGGGGAGCAGCTGGTGCTCGAGGACGGCACGACGCTCGACGTCGTGGGCGTCGTGGAGTCGACCGCCGTCACCGGCTACCCGCAGGTGTGGGCCCGCCCGGGCGTCGTGGAGGCCGGGGTCGCCGCCTCCCGCCCCACCACCGTGCTGGTCGGGGGCGACCCCGTGTCGTGGGAGCAGGTGCGCGCGCTGAACGTCCTGGGCGCCGTCGTGCTGTCGCGGGCGGTGGTGACCACCCCGCCGCCGGACTCCGCGCTGCCCGCCCAGCTGCAGGGCCCCGACGAGGGCCTCGACGAGGCCACGCTCACGGTGCTGGCGCTGGTGGTGGTCATGGTGCTGATCGAGGTGGTCCTGCTCGCAGGTCCCGCCTTCGCCGTCGGGGCGCGCCGCCAGGCACGCACGCTGGCGCTGCTCGCGGCGGTCGGTGGCGTGCCGGCGCAGGCCCGACGGGTGGTCCTGGCCTCCGGGGTCGTCCTGGGCGCGCTCGGCGCCGTGCTGGGCGTCGGGCTGGGCCTGCTGGCGGCGCTGGCGCTCGCGCCGGTGCTGCAGGCCTACTCCATGACGCGCTTCGGGCCGTTCGAGGTGTCCTGGACCCACCTGGCCGGCATCGCGGCGTTCGGCCTGGTGAGCGCGCTGCTCGCCGCGGCCGTGCCGGCGTGGGTGGCCTCGCGCCAGGACGTCGTGGCGGTGCTGGCCGGACGCCGCGGCGACCGGCAGGCGTCCCGGCGCTCGCCGGTGCTGGGCCTGGCCCTGCTGGGCGTCGGCATCGCGGGAGCGACGTACGGCGCGATGGGCCGCGGCGAGATCTGGATCGCGGTGTCGGCGATCGTGTCGGTGCTGGGCATGATCCTGCTGGTGCCGGTGGTGGTCGTCGCGGTCGCCGCGCTCTCCTCCCGCTTCCCGCTCGCGCTGCGCTTCGCCGCGCGTGACGCCGCGCGCCACCGCACCCGCACGGTGCCTGCGGTGGCGGCCGTGGCCGCCACCGTCGCCGGCGTCGTGGCGCTCGGCATCGCGGTCACCAGCGACGAGACGCAGAACCGCGAGACGTACGTCGCGGCGTTCGCCACGGGCACGGGGGTCCTCAGCGCGTACGGCGGCGACCTCGACTGGGACGCCTACCGCGCGGCCGCGGTCGACGCGCTGCCCGACGCCACGGTGGAGGAGGTGATCGGCACGCGGCTGCCCCGTGAGGGACGGGCCTACCGCCAGGTCACCGTCACCCGGCCCGGCGGCGGCGACCGGCTCCTCAGCAGCTACGGCGGACCGTTCAACGCCGACCTCCTGGTCGGCACCACCCTCCCGCCGGGGCTCGCCGGCGTCGACGACCTGGAGGCCGACCGGGCCGCGCGGGTGCTGGCCTCCGGCGGCGCCGTGGCGTTCTCGGCGGGACCCGTCGACGACACCCGCGTGCGGCTGGTCACCGAGACCTACGCCCGCAACGGACCGAGCGAGCGCACCCGGCTCGAGGTGCCCGGCACCTACATCGACCTCGGGCAGGACTTCGCAGTCGTGCCGGGCATGGTCGGGCCGCAGCTGGCCGAGCGGCTCGGCGGCCGCGACCGGGTGGTGGCCGTGGTGGCCGTCGCGGCCGGCGGAGCGATCAGCACGGACGCCGAGGAGCGGCTCTCCGAGGCCGTCACGGCGCTGAACGGCGAGGCGTCGTTCGACGTCGAGCGGGGCTACACCACCGAGGAGGAGACGCTGGTGATCCAGCTGATCCTCGGCGCCCTCGGCGGCGTGCTGATGCTCGGCGGCACGCTCACCGCGACGTTCCTCGCCCTCTCCGACGCCCGCCCCGACCTCGCCACGCTCGCCGCGGTGGGCGCCAGTCCCCGACGCAGACGCGGCATCGCGGCGTCGTACGCGCTGGTGGTGGGGCTGGTCGGTGCGGTGCTCGGGGCGCTGGTCGGCGCGATCCCGGGGGTGGCGATCACCTACCCGCTCACCGGGCCGAGCGACTACGGCTCGCCGGCCGGCGCCCCCGGCAGCTACCTCGACGTGCCGTGGCTGCTGGTCGGCGCCGTCGTGGTCGGCCTGCCGCTGCTCACCGCGGCGCTGGTCGGGCTCACCGCCCGCTCCCGGCTCCCGCTGGTCGCCCGGCTCGACTGAGGCGCCGGCACCTGTCGGCCCTGACCCGCACCTGTCGGCCCGCGCGACGGCCGACAGGTGCGGGTTTCACCAGCCGGCTGGTGAAACCCGCCAGGTGAGCGGCGGGCCGCCGTCCTGGAGGTCGTCGACCCGAACCCTCGGTTGTCGACCGAGGCCTCAGCTGACAACCGAGGGTTTCACCGGGTGTCCGGTGAATCCCGCAGAACAGTCAGGCTTGACTGTTTGTAAGTGCGCGGGGTGTGATGGGCGCGTGACGACCACCCCGACCCGTGTGCCGCAGGAGGAGCGCAGCCGCCTGATGCGGGCGCGGCTGCTGGAGGCGACGGTCGAGCTGCTGGTGGAGCGCGGCTTCGCCGGGACGACGACCACGCTGGTCTCGCAGCGGGCCGGGGTGAGCCGGGGTGCGCAGCTGCACCACTTCCCGTCGAAGAACGACCTGGTGGTCGCGGCGGTCGAGCACCTCACCGAGAAGCGCGGGGTCGAGCTGAGCGCCGCCGCGGCCGCGCTGCCCAGCGGCGAGCGGCGTACCCGCGGGGTGCTGCGGATGCTGGGCGAGCACTTCACCTCGCCGGTCTTCACCGCCGCCCTCGAGCTCTGGGTCGCCGCCCGCACCGACGCCGCGCTGCTCGCGGCCGTCGCGCCGCTGGAGCAGCGGGTGGGCCGCGACATCCACCGGCTCACCGTCGAGCTGCTGCGCGCCGACGAGTCGCAGCCGGGCGTGCGCGAGCTGGTGCAGGCCACCCTCGACCTGGTGCGCGGCCTCGGCCTGGCCGACACCATCACCGACGACGCCCGGCGCCGCGAGCGGATCCTCGACCAGTGGGCCGCCACCCTCGACGCCACCCTCGACGCCACCCCCGACCGGCGTCCCGCCGCCGGCCCGACCCCGACCCCGGAGCGCCCGTGAGCACCCTGCTGGATGACCTGCTCGACGACCTGCGCGCGGAGGGCGACCAGCTGCGCGCGGTCGTCGCCGACCTCCGGCCCGCCGGCGGCGACACCGGCACCGACGCCCACGCCCACGGCGGCTGGGCCACCCCCACGCCGGCCGCGGGCTGGACCGTGGCCACCCAGGTGGCCCACCTGACCTGGACCGACGAGGTGGCCGTGCTCGCCGCGCGCAGCGCCACCCCCGAGGGGAAGCAGGCCTGGGACGACGTCGTCACCGGGGCGATCGGCGACCCCGACGGCTTCGTCGACACCAGCGCCCACGCCATCGCCGCGCTGCCGGGCGCGGAGCTCCTGGCCCGCTGGGACGCCTCCCGCGAGGCGCTCGCGCGGGCGCTGCGCGATGTGTCGGCCGGGCAGCGGATGCCGTGGTTCGGTCCGCCCATGTCGGCGGCGTCGATGGCCACCGCCCGCTTCATGGAGACCTGGGCCCACGCCCAGGACGTCCACGACGCCCTCGGCACCCACCCCGAGCCGACCGACCGGATGCGCCACGTCGCCCACCTCGGTGTCCGCACCCGCGACTTCGCCCACTCCCTGCACGGCGAGCCCGCTCCCGGCTCGCCGTTCCGCGTCGAGCTCACCGCGCCCTCCGGCGCCACCTGGAGCTGGGGCCCCGACGACGCCGAGCAGCGCGTCACCGGCCCGGCGCTCGACTTCTGCCTGCTGGTCACCCAGCGGGTGCACCGCGACGACACCGCGCTGGTGGCCACCGGCGCCGGCGCCGACCACTGGCTGTCGATCGCCCAGGCCTTCGCCGGCGCCCCCGGGGCCGGCCGCGCCCCCCGCGCCGCCCACGACGCCGTACCCGGACGCACCGACAGGGCCACGTCGTGACCGCGACCGTGACCGCGACCGGGCAGCAGCCCGGCACGCTGCTGGTCGGCAACTGCTCCGGCTTCTACGGCGACCGCCTCTCGGCCATGCGCGAGATGGTCGACGGCACCGTCGGTGGGCGCCACCTCGACGTGCTCACCGGCGACTACCTCGCCGAGCTCACCATGCTGATCCTGGGCCGCGACCAGCTCAGGGACGCCTCGCTCGGCTACGCCCGCACCTTCGTGCGCCAGCTGGAGGACTCCCTCGCCGGCGCCCTCGAGCACGGCACCCGCATCGTGGCGAACGCCGGCGGCCTCAACCCCGCGGGCCTGGCCGACAAGGTGCGCGAGGTGGCCCGCGGCCTCGGCCTCGACGTCGCGGTCGCCCACGTGGAGGGCGACGACGTGCGCGCCCTCGCCGCCGAGCAGGGCTGGCACGACGCCCTCACCGCCAACGCCTACCTCGGCGGCTTCGGCATCGCCCGTGCGCTGGCCGGCGGCGCCGACGTGGTGGTCACCGGGCGCGTCACCGACGCCTCGCTCGTGGTCGGTCCGGCCGCCGCCCACTTCGGCTGGACCCCCGACCAGCACGACGCCCTCGCCGGGGCGGTGGTCGCCGGACACGTGCTGGAGTGCGGCGCCCAGGCCACCGGCGGCAACTTCAGCGGGTTCGCCGCGCTGCTCGCCGCCGGCATGGACCCCGCCCTGCCGCTGGGGTTCCCCGTGGCCGAGGTCGCCGCCGACGGCAGCAGCGTGATCACCAAGCCCGACGGCACCGGCGGCGCGGTCACCTGCGACACCGTCACCGCCCAGCTGGTCTACGAGATCCAGTCCACGCGCTACCTCGGCCCCGACGTGACCACCCACCTCGACTCCGTGCGCCTCGAGCAGGTCGGCCCCGACCGGGTGGCCGTCTCCGGCGTCACCGGCCAGGCGCCCCCGGAGCGGCTCAAGGTGTGCGTCAACGAGCTGGGCGGCTGGCGCAACACCGTCGAGCTGGTGCTCACCGGCCTCGACGTGGAGGCGAAGTCGGCCTGGGTGCGCGCCCAGCTGGAGCCACGCCTGCGCGCAGCGAGCGTGACCTGGTCGGAGGCCGCGACGCCGCAGGCCGACGCCGACACGGAGGAGGGCGCCTCCACCCTGCTGCGCTGCACCGTGATGGACCCCGAGGCCGGGCCCGTCGGCAAGGCGTTCACCGCCCCCGTGGTGGAGCTCGCCCTGGCCTCCTACCCCGGCTTCACCCTCACCGGGCCCCCGCCGCAGCCCACGCCGTACGGCGTCTACCGCGCGGCGTACGTCGAGCGCGCCGCCGTCGAGCACACCGTGGTGCACCCCGACGGCCGCCGCGAGGTGGTGGCCGACCCCACCGGGCCCGACGGGCTCGCCGACGTCACCGCGGCCGAGCACGACGCGGGCCGGCGTCCCTCGCCGTACCCCGCCCCGCCCGACACCCTCAACCGGCGGATGCCGCTCGGCACGTTCGTGCACGCCCGCTCCGGCGACAAGGGCGGCGACGCCAACATCGGGCTGTGGGTGGCCCGCGACGGCTCGCCCCGCTACGCCGAGCGCGTCACCTGGCTGGCCAAGGTGATGAGCCCGCGCAAGGTGCGCGAGCTGGTGCCCGAGACCGCCGACCTGCCGCCCGACGCGGTCGAGGTGCACCTGCTGCCCCACCTCGGCGCCGTCAACGTCGTCATCCACGGCCTCCTCGGCCGCGGCGTCGCCGCCTCCACCCGCTTCGACCCGCAGGCCAAGGGCCTGGGGGAGTGGCTCCGCTCCCGCACCGTCCACGTCCAGGAGGGCCTTCTGTGACCGCCCAGCTCACCGCCCCGTCCACCAGCCCGTCCACCAGCCCGCCCGCCGCCGACCGCGCGGCCGAGCGGGCCGCCGAGATCGCGGCGCTGCGCGAGACCGCGGCGGAGTTCACCCGCCGCGAGGTCGTGCCCCACCTCGACGACTGGGAGGAGGCCCGCGAGGTGCCCCGCGCCCTGCACCGCGCCGCGGCACGCCAGGGCCTGCTCGGCATCGGGTTCCCCGGGTCGGTGGGCGGCGAGGGCGGCGACCTCAAGCACGCCACGGCGCTGCAGGAGGCGATGTTCGCCGCGGGCGCCTCCAGCGGCCTGATGGCCGCGCTGTTCACCAGCGGCATCGCGCTGCCCCACCTCGCCGCCCACGGCTCGCCCGACCTCGTCGAGCGCTTCGTGCGGCCCACCCTGGCCGGCGAGCTGGTCGGCGCGCTGGCCGTCACCGAGCCCGGCGGCGGCTCCGACGTCGCCGGCCTGCGCACCACCGCCCGCCGCGACGGCGACCACTTCGTGGTCAACGGCACCAAGACGTTCATCACCTCCGGGGTGCGCGCCGACTTCGTCACCACCGCGGTGCGCACCGGTGGTGCGGACGGCGGCGACCAGGGCCACGGCGGCCTCAGCCTGCTCGTGGTGGAGAAGGGCACGCCCGGCTTCTCCGTCGACCGCACGCTGGAGAAGATGGGGTGGCACTGCTCCGACACCGCCGAGCTGTCGTACGTCGACGTGCGGGTGCCGGTGGGCAACCTGGTCGGCCAGCAGGACGCCGGCTTCTACCTGATCGCCGAGCAGTTCGTCGTCGAGCGCCTCGCGCTGGCCGTGCACGCCTACGGCACCGCCGCCCGCGCGCTGGCGCTGACCGCGGCGTACTGCCGTGACCGCGAGACGTTCGGCCGACCCCTGGTGGCCAACCAGGTCGTGCGCCACCAGCTGGTGGAGATGCACCGCCAGGTCGAGGTGGCGCGCGCCTACACCCACGACGTCGTGCGCCGCCACGTCGCCGGAGAGTCCGTGATCGCGGAGGCGTGCCTGGCCAAGCAGACTGCGTGCGAAGCCGCCACCGCGGTCTGCGACCGGGCGGTGCAGCTGCACGGCGGTGCGGGCTACCTGCACGGCACCGAGGTGGAGCGGCTCTACCGCGACGCCCGGATCCTGCCGATCGGCGGTGGTGCCACCGAGGTGCTGACCGACCTGGCCGCCAAGCTGCTCGGCTACGGGCGGTGACCGCGATGACCACCGACGGCACCGACGGCACGGGCAGCACCGGCGCGGGTCTCGCCGGCACCACGGGCCACCGCGAGGCCATGCTCGCCAAGATCGACGCGCTGCACGTCGAGCACGCCAAGGCGGTGGCCGGGGGCGGGGAGAAGTACGCCGCGCGCCACCACGCCCGCGGCAAGCTGCTGCCGCGCGAGCGCATCGAGCTGCTCGTCGACGAGGGCTCGGCCTTCCTCGAGCTCAGCCCCCTGGCCGGCTGGGGCTCCGACTTCGCCGTCGGCGCCTCCCTGGTCACCGGCATCGGCGTCGTCGAGGGCGTGGAGTGCCTGATCACCGCCAACGACCCCACGGTCAAGGGCGGCGCCAGCAACCCGTGGACGCTGAAGAAGGCGTTCCGCGCGGCGCAGGTGGCCGAGGAGAACGGGCTGCCCACGATCGCGCTGGTCGAGTCGGGCGGGGCCGACCTGCCCACGCAGAAGGAGATCTTCATCCCCGGCGGGCGGATGTTCCGCGACCTCACCCGCGCCAGCGCCCGCAAGCAGCCCACGATCGCGCTGGTGTTCGGCAACTCCACCGCCGGTGGCGCCTACGTGCCGGGGATGAGCGACCACGTGGTGATGGTCAAGGAGCAGGCCAAGGTGTTCCTCGGCGGCCCGCCCCTGGTGAGGATGGCCACCGGCGAGGAGTCCGACGACGAGTCGCTGGGCGGCGCCGAGATGCACGCCCGCACCTCGGGCCTGGCCGACCACCTCGCCGAGGACGAGCACGACGCCCTGCGCATCGGGCGTCGCATCGTGGCCCGGCTCAACTGGCGCAAGGCGGTCGCCGCGCCCGACCCCGCGTCGTACGCCGAGCCCGACCTCGACCCCGACGGGCTGCTCGACCTGGTGCCGAGCGACCTGAAGGAGCCGTTCGACCCCCGCGAGGTGGTCGCCCGCGTCTGCGACGGGGCCAGCGCCGCCAACGCGGTGGCCTTCGACGAGTTCAAGCCGCTCTACGGCACCTCGCTGGTCACCGGCTGGGCCCGGCTCCACGGCCGCCCGATCGGCGTCGTCGCCAACGCCCAGGGCGTGCTGTTCAGCGAGGAGGCGCAGAAGGCCGCGCAGTTCGTGCAGCTGGCCAACCAGACCGACACGCCGCTGCTGTTCCTGCACAACACCACCGGCTACATGGTCGGCAAGGAGTACGAGCAGGGCGGCATCATCAAGCACGGCGCGATGATGATCAACGCCATCTCCAACTCCACCGTGCCGCACCTGACGGTGATCCTCGGCGCCTCCTACGGCGCCGGCAACTACGGCATGAACGGGCGCGCCTACGACCCGCGCTTCCTGTTCACCTGGCCCTCGGCGAAGTCGGCGGTGATGGGCCCGGCGCAGCTGGCCGGGGTGATGGAGATCGTGGCGCGCCAGTCGGCCGAGGCCAAGGGCGGCGACTTCGACGTCGAGGGCTTCGCCCCGGTCAAGCAGCTGGTGGAGAGCCAGATCGAGGAGCAGTCGCTGCCGTACTTCCTCTCCGGGATGGTCTACGACGACGGCGTCATCGACCCCCGCGACACCCGCACCGTGCTCGGCATCTGCCTGTCCGTGATCGAGAACCGGCCCTGGACCGGCGCCGCCGGCTACGGCGTCTTCCGGATGTGATCAAGCGAGCAGCGGGCCGCGAGGAACGAGCGGGCCGCGTGGGCGAGACGAGGTCGAGCGAGGCCCGCGACCGAGGAACGAGGTCGCGACGGCCGCGTCGAGACCACCCGACCCGGGATTCCGGACGGCCGCCCCAACCGGCGCAGTTGCGCTACCTGAGCACCCCACCCACGGGACAACCCGCCCAACCGGCGCGATCCCCCTCACGAGCACCGACGGAGACCCGAGCATGACCATCACCCGCCTCCTCGTCGCCAACCGCGCGGAGATCGCGACCCGCGTGTTCCGCACCTGCCGTCGCCTCGGCATCGCCACGGTGGCGGTGCACTCCGACGCCGACGCGACCCTGCCCTACGTCACCGAGGCCGACGTCGCGGTGCGGCTGCCGGGCACGTCGCCGGCCGACACCTACCTGCGCGTCGACCTGCTGCTCGAGGCGGCACGGGCCACCGGCGCCGACGCGGTGCACCCCGGCTACGGGTTCTTGTCGGAGAGCGCCGACTTCGCGCGCGCCGTCCTCGACGCGGGGCTGACCTGGGTGGGCCCCGACCCGGCGTCGATCGAGCAGATGGGCTCGAAGATCCGGGCGAAGGAGCTGATGGCGGCCGCCGGCGTCCCGGTGCTGACCAACCACGCGGTGGAGACCGCCACCGAGGCCGACCTGCCGCTGCTGGTGAAGGCGTCGGCGGGCGGCGGGGGCCGCGGGATGCGCGTCGTGCGCCACCTGGCCGACCTGCCCGGCGAGGTCGAGCGGGCGCGCGAGGAGGCCGCGTCGGCGTTCGGCGACGGCACCGTGTTCGTGGAGGCCTACGTGGAGCGCGGCCGCCACGTGGAGGTGCAGGTCGTCGGTCACCGCGAGGGCGTGCTGGTGCTGGGCGAGCGCGACTGCTCGGTGCAGCGCCGCCACCAGAAGGTGGTGGAGGAGTCGCCCGCGCCGGGCCTGCCCGACGTGGTGCGGGCGCGGCTGCACGAGGCGGCCCGGGCGGCGGCCGCGGCCATCGACTACCGCGGCGCCGGCACCGTGGAGTTCCTCTACGACCCCGACACGTCGCGGTTCTTCTTCCTGGAGATGAACACCCGCCTGCAGGTGGAGCACCCCGTCACCGAGCTGGTGCACGGCGTCGACCTGGTCGACCTGCAGCTGGCCGTCGCGGAGGGCGGGGTGCCCGACCCCCGCGCGATCGGCGAGACCTACGGCCACGCCCTCGAGGTCCGCCTCTACGCCGAGGACCCGGCCGACCACCAGCCCCAGAGCGGCGCGCTGACGCTGCTCGACGTGCCCGGCGTCGACGCGACGTTCGACCTGCTCAACCGTCCCGGGGTGCGTCTCGACGCGGGGTTCGCCACCGGCAGCGAGGTGTCGACCCACTACGACGCGATGCTGGCCAAGGTGGTCGCCTGGGCGCCCACCCGCGACCAGGCCGCCCGTCGCCTCGCCGACACCCTCGCCCGCACCCGGGTGCACGGGGTGCTCACCAACCGCGACCAGCTCGTGCAGGTGCTCCGCTCGCCGGCGTTCCTCGCCGGCGAGGTGAGCACGGCGTTCCTCGCCGACCACCCCTTCCAGCCCCGCGCCGCCGACCCCGACGCCCCGGTGGCCGCCGCCCTGGCGCTCGCCCAGCGCGCCCGGGCGAGCCGCACCGTGCAGCACCGCGCACCGCTGGCCTGGCGCAACGTGGCCAGCCAGCCGCAGCGCACCGAGCTGCTCCACGACGGCGAGCCGGTGGTCGTCGCGTGGTGGGGCGGGCGGGGACTGCCCACCGTCGAGGGGTGCACGGTCGTCGCCGTCGGCGCCGACGCGGTGACCCTGGAGCGCGACGGCGTGCGCACGACGTACGCCGTGGCCGTCACCGGCGCGCTCGGTCGTGAGGTCGCCGACGTCGACTCGCCCCGCGGCCACGCGCGCCTCGAGCGGGTGCCCCGGTTCGTCGACCCCGCCGACCAGGTGGCCGGGGGCTCGCTGCTGGCGCCGATGCCCGGCACGGTCGTCAGCGTCTCGGTGGAGGCGGGCCAGCAGGTCACCGCGGGCCAGCCCGTGCTGGTGCTCGAGGCCATGAAGATGCAGCACACCGTGAGCGCGCCGACCGACGGCGTGCTCACCCGGATCGACGTACGACCCGGTGCGCAGGTCGCCGCCGGCGAGGTGCTGGCCGTGGTCGAGGCCACCGACGGAGAAGAGGGAGCATGACGACGTTCACCGAGACCGAGGAGCGCCAGGAGCTGCGCACGCAGGTGGCGCGGCTCGCGGCGAAGTACGGCCGGGAGTACTTCACCGAGAAGGCCCGCAGCGGTGGCAAGACCACCGAGCTGTGGCTGGAGATCGGCCGCAACGGCTACCTCGGCATCAACATCCCCGAGGAGTACGGCGGCGGCGGGGGCGGCATCGGCGACATCGCGGCGGTCTGCGAGGAGCTCGCCGCGCAGGGCTGCCCGCTGCTGCTGATGGTCGTCAGCCCCGCGATCTGCGGCACGATCATCGCCCGCTACGGCACCGAGACCCAGAAGCAGCGCTGGCTGCCGGGCCTGTGCGACGGCACCGGCACGATGGCCTTCGCGATCACCGAGCCCGACGCCGGCACCAACACCCACAACATCACCACCACCGCGCGCCGAGACGGCGACGGCTGGGTGCTGACCGGCCAGAAGATCTGGATCTCCGGGGTCGACGAGGCCGAGAACGTCCTGGTCGTGGCCCGCACCGAGGACGCCCGGACAGGTCGGCTCAAGCCGTGCCTGTTCGTGGTGCCGACCGACGCCGACGGCTTCGAGGCCCGCGCCATCCCGATGGAGATCGTGTCGCCGGAGAAGCAGTTCCAGGTGTTCATCGACGACGTGCGGCTGCCGGCCGACGCGCTGGTGGGCGACGAGAACGGCGGGCTCGTGCAGCTGTTCGCGGGGCTCAACCCCGAGCGCATCATGGCCGCCGCGTTCTCCCTCGGCCTGGCCCGGCACGCGCTGGAGAAGGCCACGCAGTACGCCAAGGAGCGTGTCGTCTTCGACGTGCCGATCGGCGCCCACCAGGCCATCGCCCACCCGCTGGCGCAGAGCCACATCGAGATCGAGCTGGCCCGGCTGATGAACCAGAAGGCCGCCGCCCTGCTCGACGCCGGTGACGAGCAGGCGGCCGGCGAGGCCGCCAACATCGCCAAGTACGCCGCCGCCGAGGCCGCCTGCGACGCCGTCGACCGCGCGGTGCAGACCCACGGCGGCAACGGCGCCAGCCAGGAGTACGGCATGGCCGGCCTGCTGGTCGCCACCCGCGTCGGCCGCATCGCCCCCGTGAGCCGCGAGATGATCCTGAACTACGTCTCGATGCACTCCCTCGGCCTGCCCAAGTCGTACTGACCGCCCCTCGCCCCCCTCGCCCCCCTCGCCCCGAGCCGGCACAACGCTTGTAACGCGCCGTTGCCCCTTCTGCCACCCCGTCACGACGGGGCAGCAGAGGGAACAACAGCGCGTTACAGCGGACGTCACAGCGGGCGGGGGCCGGTGCCGGGGCGGGGCGGGGCGGCCGCGGCGGCCCGCCTAGGGTCGAGGCGTGGCAGGGGTGTTCTCGGGGTTCGCGACGATCGGCGTGCTCATCGCCCTCGGGATCCTGCTGGCCCACCTGCGCGTCGTCGACCTCGCGGGGCAGCGCACGCTCGCGACGCTGGCGTTCTACGTCGCCAGCCCCGCGCTGCTGGTCACCGTGCTGGAGGACAGCGACCTCGCGGAGGTCTTCTCCGCCACGCTGGTGGCCAGCGCCTGTGCGGTCGTCGTCACGGTGGCGGCGTACCTGGCGCTGCGCCGCCTGCGCGGCCCGTTCGACCTCGGCACGGCGGTGATCGGGTCGATGACGGCGGCGTACGTCAACGCCGGCAACCTGGGGGTGCCGATCGCGGCGTACGTGCTCGGCGACGTGGCGCTGGTCGCGCCGATCCTCCTGATGCAGATGCTGGTGCTGCAGCCCCTCGCGCTGACGCTGATGGACGTCGCGGTCAGCCAGACCCGGCTCGGCGTGGGGCGGGTGCTGGCCCGCCCGCTGACCAACCCCCTCACCATCGCCTCGGCGATCGGGGTGGCGCTGGCGCTGAGCGGGGTGCGGCTGCCCGACGTCGTGCACGACCCCCTCGAGCTGGTCGGCGGGATGGCGGTGCCGGCCATGCTGATCGGGTACGGCGTCGCACTGCGGCTCGGCCCGCTGCCGGGACGCGGCGTCCCCGCCACCGAGCTGGTGCTGCCGGTGGCCGTCAAGCTGGTGCTGCAGCCGGTCACGGCGTACGTCGTGGGCCGCTTCGTGCTCGGCCTCGACACCGACGCGCTGCTCGCGGTGACGGTGCTCTCGGCGCTGCCCACGGCGCAGAACGTGTTCGTCATCGCCACCCGCTACGCCCGCGCCGAGCTGCTCGCGCGCGACGCGATCTTCGTGAGCACCCTCGCGTCGGTGCCCGCGGTGGTCATCATCACCGCGCTCATCGCATAGCGTCGACGTCATGACCCGGGTCGTGCAACGTGCTGACAGGGTGCAGCGACGCGTCCCGCCGCTCGGGGTGCCGCTGGCGATCCTCTACAAGTACTTCGACGACCAGGGCAGCTACCTCGCCGCGATCATCACCTTCTACGCCTTCGTCGCGATCTTCCCGCTGCTGCTGCTGGCCTCCTCGATCCTCGGGTTCCTGCTGCAGGGGAACCCCGAGCTGCAGGGGCAGGTGCTGAGCTCGGCGCTGAGCCAGTTCCCCATCATCGGCGACCAGCTGGGTCGCCCCGAGGGCCTCCAGGGCTCGACGACCGCGGTGGTCGTGGGTGGCGCCGCCGCCCTCTACGGCTCGCTCGGCCTGGGCCAGGCCCTGCAGAACGCGATGAACATCGCCTGGTCGGTGCCGCGCAACAGCCGGCCCAACCCGGTGCTGCTGCGGCTGAAGAGCCTGGTGCTGCTGATCACCGCCGGCCTCGCGGTGCTCGCGGTGTCGGTGATCTCGGCCCTCGGCTCCCAGACCGACGTGTTCGGCCCGCGCCTCGACGGCACCGTGACCTGGCTGATCCGGGTGGCCACGGTGCTGGCGGTCGGGCTGGTGCTGACGTTCGTGTTCCGCCTGGCCGCCGCACGCCGCCACGGCCTGCGCGCCGCCCTGCCCGGCGCGATGGCGCTGGCGCTGATGTGGCAGCTGCTGCAGGTGCTCGGCACGGTCTACGCCACCCGGGTGCTCGCCGAGACCACCGCGATGAACGCCACCTTCGGGTTGGTGCTCGGCCTGATCGGCATCATCTACATCGCCTCGGTGATGGGCGTGCTGGCGATGGAGGTCAACGTCGTGCTGACCCGCCGGCTGTGGCCGCGCGCACTGCTCACCCCGTTCACCGACAACGTCGAGCTCACCGACGCCGATCGTCGCGCGTACGCCGGCTACGCCCGCGCCCAGCGCCACAAGGGCTTCGAGCACGTGGAGGTGTCGTTCGCCGACCCCGACACCGGCGCGATCACCCTGCCGGCCCCCGAGCCCGGCCGCGAGCGGCGCCGCGACGACCGGGAGCCCCGCCCGCCCCGGGCCGACCCCGACCCCGCCGACCCCGACCCCGCCGGTCCCGACCCCGCCGGACCTGCACCCGCCGGACCTGCGGCGGCGACGCCCACGGGCGGGGCCACCGCGGCCGGCCCTGTCGAGCGCTGACGCGTCGCGACCACGCCGCTCGCGCGTCGCGCGCGGTTCACCGGCCGGTCGGCGACCCCCGGCAGCCTGCCGCCCATGCGTCCCACCGCCCCGACCCTCGTCGTCGTGTCCTGCCTCACCGCCGCCACCGCGCTGCTGGCCACCGCCACGCCCGCCCCGGCCGACGGCCGGACCGCGGAGCCGACCAGCGCCGCCGCGCGCGCCGCTGCGACGTCCACCGCCGCCGCGCCCGCGTCGTACGACGTGCTGCGCGCGCGGGCGGAGACCCCGTCGGCCTTCGACGACGCCGCCGGCGGTGACGCCGACGCCGACGACCCCGCGATCTGGGTGCACCCGACCCGGCCGGGGCGCAGCGTGGTGCTCGGCACGCTGAAGAACGGCGGCCTCGACGTCTACGACCTCGACGGGCGCCGCCTGCAGCACGTCGACGTGCCGCAGGCCCCGGGCGAGGGCCTCGAGGAGGGCCGGTTCAACAACGTCGACGTCGTGTCCGACTCGGCGTGGGGCGCCCTCGCGGTGGTCACCGACCGCGGCCGCGACCGGCTGCGCGCCTACCGCATCGCCCCCCGCGGCGCCGCCGCCGGCCGCGAGGTGCTGCGCGACGTCACCGACCCCGCCGCCGCCCCGCTGTTCAGCGCCGACGAGGCCGAGGTGGAGCAGCAGGCCACCGGCTACGGCCTCGCGCTGCGGCCCGTCGGCTCGACGACGTACGCCGTGGTGAGCCGTCGCCACACCTCGACCCTCGGCATGGTGCGCCTGGTCGGGGAGCAGCGCGTGGGCTACCGGCGCACGGCGCTGCTCGAGCTGCCCGACACCTTCACCCTCTCCGACGGCACCACCTGGTCGCCGTGCGGCGAGCCCGGTGAGGGCCCGCAGGTGGAGGGGATGGTCGTCGACGCCGACCGCGACGTGCTCTACGCCGCCCAGGAGGACGTCGGCGTGTGGCGCATCCCGCTGGAGGGCGACGGCTTCGGCGAGCCGCGCCTGCTCGACCGGGTGCGCGAGTTCGGCCGGGAGGCGACCTACGACCCGGAGACCGAGGAGTGCACCGTCTCCACGACCCGTCACCCCGACAGCGGGCGCCACCTCTCCGCCGACGCCGAGGGGCTCACCCTCGTCGAGCGCGGCGGTCGGGCGACCCGGCTGGTGGCCGCTAGCCAGGGCAACGACACGTTCGCGGTCTACGGCCTGCGCGGCGGGTTCGAGCGCGGCTTCGTCGTGCGGGGCGGCTCGGCCACCGACGGCGTGCAGCACAGCGACGGCGCGGCGCTCACCACGACCCCGCTGGGCGGGCGCTACCCCCACGGCCTCCTCGTCGTGCACGACGGGGAGAACCGCCCCGTCACCCTCGCCGAGGGCGAGCAGCGCCCCGACACCGACTTCAAGCTCGTCGCCTGGCCGCGTCGCTCCTGACCACCGCCTCGCGGGTTCCGTGGACAGGAGCCGCGCCGGCGCGCCAGGATGCTCCGCGTGAGCAGGCTCGGTCTCGTCGTCGGCGTCCTCGGCTTCGTGCTGTGGGTCTACTGCCTCGTCAGCGTCATCACCACCCCGGCCGACCGGGTGCGCCACCTGCCCAAGGTGGCCTGGGTCGTGCTGGTGCTGCTGTTTCCCCTGGTGGGTTCGGTCGCCTGGCTCGCGGTGGGTCGCGAGCGCGTCGCGCGGCCGCTCACCCGCGGCCAGGGCGGCGCCCCGGGGTTCCCGGAGTACGAGCGGCCCGGCCGGATGGCCCCTGCCGACCCCGCGAAGGACGAGGAGTTCCTGCGCCAGGTGCGCGCCCGCGCCGAGGAGCAGCGCCGCCGCCACGATCAGGCCCGCCGTGAGCAGGCCGCCCGTGAGGAGGCCGACCGCCAGAGGCGGGCGGGCGACGCCCACGCGGCGGAGGACGGCTCGCCCGGCGACTCCGGGGCCGACCCCCTCACCTGACGCCGGCGTCGGTCGGCCGCGACCCGTCGCGGGGGGCCGTCAGGACCAGCTGTGGCCCTGGGAGTCCTGGTGGGGATCCTGGGCCGGCACGAGCTGGTCGACCAGTGCGGCCAGGCGACGCTCGTTGCGCGCCCTCAGCCGCACCGAGGCGTACGCCGTCAGGGCGAGCACGAGGGTGACCACACCCAGGAACACCAGCACGCCGACCGGCGCGTCGCCGCGGACGGCGGAGACCACGACCACCACGGCCAGGACGACGCCGAAGACGACAGGGCCCGCCCAGGACAGCCACACCATCCACCTGCTCTCGGCGAGGAAGCGCCGCCGGCGGGTGAGCTCACGGGCCCACGCCTCGCGGTCGGCCTCGGGCGGCACCGTGCCGGTGCGCATCGCCTGACGCAGCAGCTTCGTCTGCCCCGAGCCGCCGAGCCGGCGGCCGGCGAGGCGCTGGCCGACCACGAGCAGCACGACGGTGACCAGGGCCATCACGCCGAGGTACGTCCAGCGGCTGCCCCGGTCGTCGATCTGGTCGGGCACGATCCGCAGCGCGACCCAGAAGGCCACCGCGGCGACCACGCCGACGGTCCAGCGCACGGCCGCCGGCAGGTCGTGCCAGCGCCGCCGCCAGGTGCCCTCGCGGTACGGCGTGGTGGTGCGCGCCATCAGCGGCGTCTCGGGGGTGCGGGGAAGAACATGGGGACCCTCTCGGCGTACTCGGGGAAACCGTCGCGGCGCATCATCTTCTCCTCCAGCAGCCGGGCGCCGGTGACGTTCCGCAGGAACCACGTCATCACCACCGGGCAGGCCAGCGTCAGCAGGCCGGGCAGCCAGCCGGAGGCGAGGCCTGCGCTCAGCCACAGGCCCCACCAGACCAGCGCGTCGCCGAAGTAGTTGGGGTGGCGCGTCCAGGCCCATAGCCCGCGGTCCATCACCGGCGGGCGGGTCCCGCGCGGCAGGGCGCGGTACGCCGCGAGCTGGCGGTCGCCGACGGCCTCGAAGACCGAGCCGACCGCCCACACCGCGACGCCGACCCACACCACCGGCCACCACTGCACCGTGAGCACGGCACCCACCTGCACCGGCAGGGAGACGAACCACTGCGCGGCGCCCTGCACGGCGAAGACGCGGCGCACCACCGTGCGCATCCCGACCTCGGCCAGGCTGCCGCCGAGCATCTCGGTGTAGCGGGGGTCGTCGGCGCCGCCGTGGTCGCCCAGCGCGCGGCGGCGCACGTGCCAGGCGAGCCGAGCGCCCCACAGCGCCACCAGCACCAGCACCAGCCAGCGCCGTCCGTCACCGCCGTCGCCGTACGCCGAGGCGAGCCCGGCCGCGACCGCGGCCACCGCCACGAAGCCGAGGCCCCACGCCACGTCGACCACCGCCACGACACCGAGCCGCCGCGCCCGGAGCGCGGTCAGGGTCATCACGACGGCGACCGTCGCCAGGCAGGCGGCCAGCACGAGCGGCAGCAGGATCAGCGGGTCCACCGGGGTCACCGCCTCAGAGGTCGCGGACCCAGGGCAGCGTGTGGGGGCCGCCCGGGCGCACCATCAGGACCTGGTCGACGCCCATCCGGCCGTCGCGGAACGCCATCGCGCCGCCGACGAGGTAGAGCCGCCAGACCCGCACGACCTCCTCGCCCACCAGCTCGGTGAGCCGCTCGACGTTGGCCTCGAAGCGGGCCAGCCAGCCGGCGACGGTCAGCACGTAGTGCTCGCGCATCGCGTGCACGTCGCGCACCTCGAGCCCACCGCGCTCGAGGAACGCGACGGTCTCCCCGACGGGGCGCATGTACATGTCGGGGGCGATGAACGACTCGATGAACGGACCGCCGCCGGGCCACCGGCCGGTGCGCGACATCTGCTGCACCAGCACCCGCCCGCCGGGGCGCACGGAGTCGTGCAGCACGGAGGCGTAGGTGGGGTAGTTCGACTGGCCGACGTGCTCGCCCATCTCGATCGACGACACGGCGTCGTACTCCTCGCCGGCCGGCGGGACGGCGTCGCGGTAGTCCTGGAGCCGGATCTCGACGCGGTCCTGCAGGCCGCGCTCGGCGATGCGGGCGTCGATGAACCGCTTCTGCTCGGCCGCGATCGTCACGCCCACCACCCGGGCGCCGAAGTGCTCGGCGGCGTGCAGCGACAGCGAGCCCCAGCCGCAGCCGACGTCGAGCAGCCGCATGCCGGGCTCGAGGCCGAGCTTGCGGCACACCAGCGACAGCTTGGCCGCCTGCGCCTCCTCGAGCGGCTGCTCAGGCGAGGAGTGGTAGCCCGAGGAGTAGGCCATGCTCTCCTCGAGGATGAGGGAGTAGAACTCGTTCGACAGGTCGTAGTGGTGGCTGATCGAGCGGACGTCGCGCAGCTTGGAGTGCAGCCGCCCGCGGATGCGCGCCTGCGAGGCCGGGTGGGCCGGGGGCAGGCCGAGGACGCCGAGGTCCTTGGCGGTGCGCAGCGCCTGCGCCATGGCCGCCGGCGCGGGCAGCCCGCCGCCCGACAGCCCGCGCTCGCGGGCCACCGCGAAGGCGTGGGTGAGCGCGGCGTCGAGATCGCCGTGCACCTCGATCTCGCCGGTGACGTAGGCCTGGGCGGCGCCGAGCTCGCCCGGGCGCCACAGCAGCCGGCGCACCGCGTCGGGGGTGCGGATCTCGACCAGCGGCGCGTCGAGCGGGCCGGCCTCCGAGCCGTCCCAGGCGCGCAGGCGCACCGGGAGGTCGCCGCCGACGAAGGGCCGCAGCGCCTCGGCGAGGCGTCCGGCGACGCCGCCGGGCGCAGTCGTGGGGTCGGTGGGGCCGGTCGTGGTGGTGGTGGGCACGGTGTCGGTCACGCTCGCTCCTCGGGTCGGGTCAGCACGACCTGGTTGACGTCGAGGTAGCCCGAGGCGAATCCCGCCCGGGAGTACTCGAGGTAGAAGTGCCACATGCGCAGGAAGGTGTCGTCGAAGCCGAGCTCGAGCACGCCGTCGGCGTCGCCCAGGAAGGCCTCGTCCCACAGCCGCAGCGTCTCGGCGTAATGCTGCCCGAAGGACAGCCGGTCGCTCAGCCGCAGCGAGGTCTGCGCACGAGTCACCTCGTCGATGACCTCCACCGACGGCAGGAAGCCGCCGGGAAAGATGTACTTGTGGATCCAGGTCCAGGTGTTGCGGGTGGCCAGCATCCGGTCGTGCGGCATCGTGATCGCCTGGATGCCGACGCGGCCGCCGGGGGCCAGCACGCGGTCGATGGTCTGGAAGTACGTCGTCCAGAACTGGTGGCCGACCGCCTCGATCATCTCCACCGACACCACGGCGTCGAACTCGCCCGACACGGCGCGGTAGTCGCACAGCTCGACGCGCACGCGGTGCGACATGCCGGCCGCCTCGATCCGGGCGCGGGCCAGGGCCTGCTGCTCGGTCGACAGCGTGATCGTCAGGACGTCGGCGCCGCGCTGCGCCGCGCGCAGGGCCAGCTCGCCCCAGCCGGAGCCGATCTCCAGCACCCGCGTGCCCTCGGTGACGCCAGTGGCGTCGAGGAGCCGCTCGATCTTGCGCGCCTGGGCGTCGTGCAGGTCGTCGCTGGTCACCCCGAGCGGGGTGGCCGCCACGTGGTGGTCGCCGTGGTCGGCCACGGGCACGTCGAACAGCGCGGAGGAGTAGCTCATCGACGGGTCGAGGAACAGCTCGAAGAGCGCGTTCGACAGGTCGTAGTGGTGGGCGATGTTGTCGCGGGAGTTGGCCCGTGAGCTGACCTGCGCCCGCGGGGGCCGCTTGGTCACCACGGCGCGCAGGCGCTGCAGCGGTCGGGGCACCAGGTCGCCCATGCGGGCCGCCAGCACGGCCAGGAAGCCGCCGAGGTCCTCGGCGTCCCAGGCCCCCACGAGGTAGGCCTCGCCGAACCCGATCAGCTGGTCGCGCCCGAGCCGGGCGAAGAACTCCTCGGGGCGGTGCACGACCGCGACCGGTCCGCCGCGGCCGACGGTGGTGGTACCGCCGGCGTCCTCGATCACCACGGTGAGCGGCAGCCGGCCGAGCGCGGCGGTGAACAGCCGCCGGGCGACGCGGGCGCTGACCTGCGTGCGTGCGCCGGACGGGACGACGTCCAGGCCGCCCCAGCGCTCGGTGGCGGGGTGGGCGGAGCGGGCCGGCGGCTGGGGGCCGCCCTCGGGGGCCGGTCGGGTGATGGTCACCGCGGGCCTCCTTCCGGTGCTGGGTCGGTGCCTGCCCCGAGGTCTGCGGGGCCGGCGGGGGACAGGTGGCGCTGGGCGACGGGCGGCTGGACCGTCGGCTGGGCGTGCGGGGGCCGCGGCCGGATCGGCAGCCGACGCAGCCACAGCCAGGTGCCGTGGGCGCGGATCAGCAGCGAGCCCCTCAGCGCCGCCGGTGCCGCACGCAGGGCGCCGGTGGTGGAGCGCACGCCGTCGAGGGAGGCGCTGAACACGGCGCCGTCGTCGCTGTGCAGGGTGACCGCGACGTGCAGCCGGTCGCCGGGCACCGGCACGGCCAGCTCGTAGTGGCCGTCGGTGCCGTGGAACGGCGACACGTACATCGCCTTGTCGGTGCGGGCGCGGCCCTGGGCGTCGGGGTGCACGAGGTAGGCGTGCCGGTCGCCGTAGGTGTTGTGCACCTCCACGACGGTGGCGACACCGCGCCCGGCGCGGTCGAGGCACCAGAACACGGTGATCGGGTTGAAGCAGTGGCCGAGAGCACGCGGCTGCGCGGCCATCAGCACCCGACCGCCCTCGGCGGGGGTCGGCAGGGTGACGCCGGCGGTCGCCAGGAACGCCTCGAGGTTGTCGCGGATGCTGCGCGCCGGGTCGCCGAGGTGGTCCCGGGCCTCGAACGAGCCCGTGAACCACGACCGGGCGCCGTGGTCGGGGAGGTCGTCGAGGTCGACCAGCCAGGTGTGGGAGGTGTGGGTGAAGCGCCGCTCGAACGGGCGCCGGCGGGTGTGGCGCACCGTGGTGTCGTAGATCGCGGGCGTCTCCACGCGGGGAGCGGCACCCGGCTCCTCGGGCCAGGCCAGCCCCAGGCGCTCCGCGGCGGCCAGGCCGGAGCGTGCGCCGTCCTCGTGGAAGCCCCAGCCGTGGTAGGCGCCGGCGAAGGCCACCCGGTCGGTGTCGAGCTCGGGCAGGCGCTGCTGCGCGGCCACCGAGGCGGGGGTGTAGAGCGGGTGCTCGTACTCCATGCGCTCGATGACGGTGGCGGGGTCGACGAGGTGCTCGCCACCGAGGGTGACCAGGTAGTGGGTGTCGGTGTCGAGGCGCTGCAGGCGGGTGAGGTCGTAGGTCACCACGACGCCCGGGCTGTCGTCGGGGCGCGGCGCGTCGGCGGCGGGGCGCTGGAAGTTCCACGACGCCCACGCGTTGCGGGTCGTCGGCAGCAGCGAGGTGTCGGTGTGCAGCAGCGCCACGTTGGGTGCGTACGGCATCGCACCGAGCACCTCGCGCTGCGCCGGCGTCGGCTCGGCCAGCACCGCGAGCGCCTGGTGGGGATGGGTCGCCAGGACCACGGCGTCGTAGGTGTCGACGACCCCGTTGCCGTCGGTGACGGCCACCCCGGTGGCGCTCTCCTGCACGGAGGTCACCTTCGTGCCGGTGCGGACGTCGGGGAGCCCTGCGGCCACCCGGGCGACGTAGGTGCGGCTTCCGCCGGTGACGGTGCGCCACGTCGGCGAGCCGAACACCGAGAGCATGCCGTGGTGCTGCAGGAACGTGAACAGGTAGCGGGCGGGGTAGTCGAGGGCCACCTCCGGGTCGCACGACCACACCGCTGCCACCAGCGGCTCCATGAAGTGCCGGGTGAAGAACGGCGTGAAGCCGTGCTGGGCCAGGAAGTCGCGCAGCGGCTGGTCGGCGCCGGTGCCGGGCGTGGCCAGCAGGGCGCGGGCCGCGCGGTGGAAGCGCGGCACCTCGGTGAGCATCCGCAGGTACGCCGGGCGCGTCAGGTTGTCGCGGCGGGGGAAGACCCCGCGGCGGCCCAGCGCGCCGGCCCACTCCAGCCCGGTGTCGTCGTCGCGGATCGACATCGACATCTCGGAGGGCTGGGTCTCCACGCCGAGCTCGGCGAACAGCCGCAGCAGCACGGGGTAGGTGCGGCGGTTGTGCACGATGAAGCCGGTGTCGACACCGAGCGTGCGACCCGTGGCGTCGTCGACGACCAGCGAGGTGTCCGCGTGGCCGCCGAGGCGCTCGTCGGCCTCGTAGAGGGTGACGTGGGCGGAGCGCGAGGCGACGTGGGCAGCCGTCAGCCCCGCCACACCCGATCCGACCACCGCCACCCGGGCGGTGGAGGTCATGCCTCGAACTCGACCGTCCCGAGCACCGTCTCGCTCGGCTGCACCGGCTGGCTGCCGGCCTCCTCCAGCGAGATCGCCGCGCCGCTGGCGTCGGCGGCCTGGCCGCTGAAGACCGTCTCGTCGCCCTCGGAGGCCATCGGCCCCGCTGCGACGTACTGGCCGTCGCGCTGCAGCCACAGCTCGTACATGTAGCCCTCGGGCGGCGGCGGCATGTCGGAGGTGACGATGACCGCGCGGTTGAGGTCCTCGGAGCGGATGACCGTGGCCGCGGCGTCGGCGTCGACGCCCTCGGCGAGGGCCACCTGGAAGCGTTCCGCGTCGTCGGCGCGCTTGACGGCCTCGACGGCGGTGTAGTCCTGGGGCGAGTCCTGCGACGCGGTCCACACCGCGCCGCCGCCGCCGACGACGATCACGGCAGCCGCCGCGGCCACCAGGCCGCGAAACCGACGGCGCTCGCGCCGGTCGGACAGGGAGGTCACCTCCGCCACCACGGGGGGCAGCGGTCGCACCGTGGTGATGCCGGTGAGCACCCGGTCGCGCAGGTGGGCCGGTGGGGCGATCGCGATGGCCTCGGCCATCAGGGAGGCGGCCTCGGCCAGCCCCTGGACCTCGTCGCGGCACTCGGCGCAGGTGTCGAGGTGACGCTCGAACTCCGCGCGCTCGTCGTCGTCGAGGGCGTCGATCGCGTATGCCCCGGAGAGCGCATGGCTGTCGCTCATGACCCACCCACTCCCATCGTGTCGCGCAGCCGGATCAATCCGTCTCGGATGCGGGTCTTGGCGGTGCCGACCGGGAGGTCGAGCAGTCCTGCAACTTCTGTGTGCGTGTAGCCACCGAAGTACGCCAGCTCCACGGCCTCGCGCTGGACGGCCGTCAGGCTGCTCAGCGCGCCGCGGACCCGACGTGCCTCGAGCGAGGCGTGTGCGGCCTCGGCGGTCGAGTCGTGGTCGACCGGTTGGTTCTGGTGGTGGTACTTCTCGTCGCGCCGGCTGGAGGCCTCCGCCGAGCGGACCCGGTCGACGGCCTTGCGGTGCGTGATCGTGAGCAGCCAGCTGAGCGGACTGCCCCGGTCGGGGTCGAAGCGGGTGGCGGTGCGCCAGATCTCCAGGAAGGCCTCCTGGAGGACCTCCTCGGCCTGGGCCGGGTCACGCACCACCCGGACCGCGAGCCCGAAGACCCGCGACGAGGTGGCGTCGTACAGACGCGCGAACGCAGCCTCGTCTCCTCGGCCGGACTGCTTGAGCAGCTCGGCGAGGTCGGGTGCGGCGTGGGCCGCCGGGGCCCCCCTCTGCAGGGGGGCCCCGGCGGCTGCTGGCCTGGCTTCGTCCACGTCAGTCATTCTCTCGTGCCGGTGGGACCGGTGCTGGTCCGGTCCGGCCAGCGGGTCGTGCCAACTGCTAGGTGGTGCAGGGTACTGCCGGGTCGTGCTCGGTGGTGCTGGTTCGTGCTGGTTCGCGCTGGGCGGTGCTGGGTGCTCCGGCTCAGGCGGCCGGGGGCATCAGGACCTCACCGATGACGTACACGGTGGCGTTGGCGGTGGGCACGTTGCCGCACAGCACGTCGACGCCGTTGACGGTCATGCCCTCGGTGTCGCCCATGACGTTCACGGTGCCGCCCTGGACCGACTTCTGCTTGCCCACGACGGCCTCGGGGTCGAGGTTCTCGGGGAGCACGTGGTAGGTCAGGATCGTCGAGAGGAGCTCCTTGTCGGCCAGCACGGCCTTGAGGTCCTTCGGCGGGATCGCGGCGAACGCGTCGTTGGTGGGCGCGAAGACGGTGGCCGCCTCCAGGTCGTTCAGGGTGCCGACCAGGTCGGCCGCGGTGACGGCGTCGACGAGGGTCGAGAGCAGCGGGTTGTTGCTCGCGGCGGTGGCGACCGGGTCCTGGACCATGCCGTCGAAGGAGCCCGGGCCGGAGGTGGGGACAGCCGCGCAGGCGTCACCGAAGGTCTGGGCGCCGGCCTCGGAGGCGGGAGCCTCGGAGGTCTCCTCCTCGGCGGGAGCCGAGGACTCCTCGGAGGGGGTGGACTCCTCGGAGGGCGCAGCGCTCTCGGCGGCGTCGGCGCCGGTGGAGGCTGCCTCCTCCGCCTCGTCGCCACAGGCGACGAGCGAGAGGGACAGGGCGAGGGTGGCGACAGCGGCGGCGCTGTTGCGGCGGAACGTGGTGTTCTTCATGGGGAATCTTGCCTTCCGTCTGAGTGACTGGACGGGGGTAGTTCGGCACCGGGGGGGAGGCGGATTGGTCGGTGTGGGAGGAATTCCCGTTCCTGGCCCAGAAGGGTGGCTTTCCGGCCGGTCCGGGTGTAGCGGCCCCCGCCGCCGCAGGCGGCACGTCGTCGCTCGGCTCTCGGTGGCCGCTCTCCTCCTCGCCCCGCTGGACCGGGCTCCGCTGTGTCGCCTCTCGGTCCTGGGTGGGGCGGGCGGGGCGTCATGCGTTTCGTGGGGTCGCATCCACGGTCCGTATGACATCCGGCCCCGCCCTGTGCCGCGCAGCTCGAGGGGGGCGCGGCGTCGAGCGTCATGCGTTCTGTGGGGTCGCATCCACGGTCCGTATGACGTCCGGCCCCGTCCGGTGTCGCCGCCGGGGGGCTGAGCACCGTGAGGTGCACGCAGCTGCAGGACGCAGCACGGCCCCGTGCGCGCCGTGGGGCGCGGACGGGGCCGAGTGGGCCGCTGGTGCGGCTCGTGCTGCGGGCGGTGCCGGGTCAGGCGACGCTGACGATGAGCGAGTGGATGCCGCTGGCGCCGTTCGGGAAGGGCTGGGCGGACGCCGGCGTCTGCACGTTGCCCTCGCCGTCGACGCACCGCGCGGCGATGGTGTGCTGGCCGGTGTCGCGGGCGTCCCACTTGTAGAACCACTGACGCCAGTAGTCGTTGTTCACGTCGGGGCCGAGCTCGGCCTCCTGCCAGCCGCTGCCGTCGATCTGCACCTCGACCTTGGCGACGCCGCCCTTCTGCTGGGCCCAGGCCACGCCGCCGATGATGTTCTGTCCGGCGTCGAGCTGGTCGAGGGCGTTGGGGGTGTCGATGCGGGTGGAGATCTTGATCGGGGCGTCGGTGGCCCACTCGCGGTCGGTCCAGTAGGCCGTCTGCTCGTCGTACGTCGTCAGCGTGAGGCGGGTGATCCACTTGCAGGCGCCGACGAAGCCGTAGAGGCCCGGGGTGATCATCCGCGCCGGGAAGCCGTGCTCACGGGGGAGCGGCTCGCCGTTCATGCCGATCGCGATCATCGTGTCGCGCCCGTCGACGGCGAGCTCGAGCGGCGTGGAGATCGTCATGCCGTCGTAGTCGGTGGCCAGGAGCTGGTCGGCCCCGGTGCCCTCGATGCCGGCGCGCTCGAGCAGGTCGGTGACCCGCACGCCCAGCCAGGTGGCGGCGCCGACGAACTCGCCGCCGACCGAGTTGGAGACGCAGGTCATGGTGATGTCGCGCTCGATCAGGTCCATCTCGAGCAGGTCGTCGAAGGTGAACGTGACCTCCTCGTCGACGTCGCCGTCGATGGTCAGCGTCCAATCGTCGGCCGACAGGATCGGGGTGTCGAGGCGGGTGTCGACGCGGTAGAAGTCGTCGTTGGGGGTGCGCAGCGGCGAGATGCCGGGGTACTGCTCGGAGAGGTCGGTCGGCAGCGCCTGCACCGGGTCGGCCGCGGTCGGCAGCTCGACGTCCTCGGGGCGGGTGCGCACGCTGGTGATCAGGCGCCCGGCGCCGGCGAGGGCGGCCGCGGCGAGGGCGAGCACGCCGGTCGCGATCAGCACGCCGCGCCGCGAGGGGCTGCGCACGTCGTCGCCGGCGCCGTGGGCGGCGTGGGCGGAGCCCGAGCCGGGCTCGGTCGGGCGGGCGGCCTTGGCCTCGGCGCGGGTGGCGGTGCGGTGGAGCAGGTACAGCGCGGCGACACCGGTCGCGGCGGCCACCAGGCTCGGCACGACGTCGGACAGCTTGGCGCCGGTGCTGGTGAGCGCGGCGAACGCCGCCACGGCCACGAGCACGACCAGGAGGGCCGCGCCGAGGAGGAAGCGCTTGCGCGCCAGCAGCCCGGCCACCGCGGAGAGCAGCAGCACCACGACCAGCACCGAGCCGATCAGGATGGGCTTGTCGGCGGTGCCGAAGGTGCGGATCGCCCACTCCTTGACCGGCGTGGGCGTGGCGTCGATGACCCGGGAGCCCACCGCCAGCACGGGAGAGGCGGAGGGAGTGGTCAGCGCGGCCAGGAAGTGGCCCGCGGCCATGCCCACCAGCGTCGCGAGGACGCCGAACAGGGCCCACATGGCGGCGGGGCCGACCCGGGTGCGCGGTGAGGAGGTCATGGCAGGTGTTCGGAGCCGCGGGCGTCCCGGATTCCCGAACCGGTGTCCGTCCCGGGTGACCCGGGTCCCACCGGGGCCGGTCAGGGGGCCGGTCAGGGGGCCGGTCAGGGGGCCGGTCAGGGGGCCGGCCGAGGTGGGGGAGCGGCTCAGCGACCGGGCTCGGGCACCGGCCCGAAGTCGCGGTTGCACGCCGCGGGCCCGGCGCAGCGCGACAGCAGGCGGGTACGGCGCTCGAGCTCGGCGCGCACGGCGGCGTACCGCGGCGACTGCGCCACCGACTCGACCTGGAACGGGTCGCGCTCGCGGTCGTAGAGCTCCTCGAAGCCGTCGTCGAAGCGGGCGTAGGTGTAGCGCGCCGTGCGGATGCCGCGGTAGAACCAGCCGCGCGGGCCGGTCTCGGACTTGTAGGCACCGGCCTGGATGAGCACGCCGCCCTTGTGAGGGTCCTCACCGCGCTCGCCGTGCCACAGGTCGAGCATCGAGACGCCGTCGAGGGTCAGGTCGGCGCGGGCGCCGGCGATGTCGAGGAACGTCGGCACCAGGTCGACCAGCGTCATCGGCCGGTCGGTGCGCGAGCCGGCCTCGACGCCCGGACCGCGCACCAGCATCGGCGTGCGGAGGTTCTCCTCGTAGGGGAGGATCTTGCCCCAGAAGCGGTGCTCGCCGAGCTGGTAGCCGTTGTCGGTGACGAAGACCAGGTAGGTGTTGTCGAGCTCGTCGTCGGCGGCCAGCTGGGCCACCAGGCGGTCCACCGAGCGGTCGACCTCGTCGAGCGCGGCGGCGCGTCCGACGACCTGCTCGTAGGCCTGGCGGGCGGCCACCCGCGGCTTCGTGCGCACCAGGTGCTGCTTGTCGGAGACGTCGCGCTCGTTGAACGACGGCTTGGCCACCAGCTCGCGGGCGTAGGCGCGCGCCGCGTCGTCGGTGGTGGCGTCGCCCATCACGCGGCGCTGCAGCGTCGTGGTGGGGCCGGCCGCGGGCGCCCGCAGCGTGCACGTCTCCCCGGCCTCGCAGTCGGGGGTCTTGCGCGACGCGTGGGGGCCGAAGTGGGCGACCCACATGAAGAACGGCGCGTCGCGCTCGCTGAGCTCGTGGGCGTAGTCGACGGACTTCTGCGAGACGTAGTCGGTGAAGTAGCCCGGCTCCTGCACCGACTCGCCGTTGGCGTACTGGGTGAAGTCGACGTAGTCGGAGAACCCGTGGCTGCTGGCGTCGAAGATCGTCCAGCCGGGGTCGCGGCCGTCCTTGTCGGAGTAGCCGTTGAGGTGCTTGCCGACGAAGGCGGTGTTGTAGCCGGCGTCCTGCAGCCAGGTGGCCAGCGTGTGGCGGGTGTCCAGGCGGTCGTAGCCACCCTCGGGGGCGAAGTTGGTGTGCACGCCGTTGTTCTGGGCGTACTGGCCGGTGAGCATCTCCGCACGCGCCGGGCAGCACAGCGGGTGGGGCGTCACGGCCTGGGTGGCGGTGAGCCCGGCGTCGCCGAGCAGCCGCTCGGTGCGGGGCAGGAACTGCATCTCGTCGTAGCGCTGGTCGTCGGTGATGATCAGCACGATGTTGGGCCGCTCGTCGCCGGGGGCCGTGCGGGCGTCCACCCCCACGGGCGCGAGGCCGGCGTCGGCCAGGCGCTGCACCGAGGTGGCGGGCGTCGCGGACGGCGGCTGCGCGGCCACCACGGCGGCCGGTGTGCCCGAGCCGCGGTGCTCCACCACCTCGAGGCCCACCGCGAGCGTCGACAGCAGCAGCGTGAGCAGCAGCATCGCGCGGAACGGGGTCACAGGAGGTCCAGGATCGGTCTCGGGGCGGCGGTCGCACGGACGGGCGCGTCGTGGCTGCCCCGGCCCGGGCGACGATAGCCGAGGGCCCGGCACCCTCCCGCACCGTCGGAGCGGGGCCCCCGGGCCGGCGGCCGACGACGGCGGGCGGGACGGGGGACGGGTGCGGCAGGATGTCGCGCATGTCACCCCTCCCGGCCGACGAGACCGCTGCCGCACCCGCCGACGGCCCGCTCGTGGGCTACCGGGTGGACGGGCCGGTGGCCACGCTCACCCTCGACTCCCCGCACAACCGCAACGCGCTGTCGCGGCGCCTGCTGGGCGACCTGCACGCCGGGCTCGACCGCGCCGAGGCCGACCCCGACGTGGTGGTGGTGGTCGTCGCGGCGACCGGACGGGTGTTCTGCTCCGGCGCCGACCTCGCCGAGGCCGCCTCGGGGTCGATGGCCGAGGGCGCCCGCGCGATCGTCGCGCTGCAGCGACGCCTGCTGGCCTCGGCGAAGCCGGTGGTCGCGCGCGTGCAGGGGCCGGTGCGGGCCGGCGGCACCGGCATCGTGGCCGCCGCCGACGTCGCAGTCTGCGCCACGGGGGCGACGTTCGCCCTCACCGAGGTGAAGCTCGGGCTGGCGCCCGCCGCGATCTCGCTGACGGTGCTGCCGCGGATGACCTCGCGCGCCGCCGCCCTCGCCGCCCTCGGCGGGGAGGTGTTCACCGCCGCGGACGCCGCCGCCGCTGGCCTGGTGACCCGTGCGGTGGAGCCCGACGACCTCGACGACGCCGTCGCCGAGGTGTGCCGGTCGCTGGCCACCGGGGCCCCCCAGGGCCTGCGCGAGACCAAGGCGCTGCTCAACCGCGCCGTGCTCGCCGACCTCGACGCCCGCGGCGACGACCTCGCCGACCTCTCCGCCCGCCTCTTCGGCTCCGACGAGGCGAAGGCCGCCATGACGGCCTTCCTCACCCGCGGCCGCTGACCCGTCCGTCGGTCGAGCAGCGAGGATGGTGTCGAAACCACCGGCAGGTCCGCGTGGTCTCGATACACCTCGTCGCTGGCGCTCCTCGGCACTCGACCACCGAAGGGCTGGCGCTCCTCGACACGCGAGGCGAGCCGCCCTTCGTTGGTCGAGTAGCGAGCGCCAGCGAGCGTATCGAGACCCCTCGACACCATCGGCATGATGACGGCCGGAACGGGGTCGCCGGCCGGGCAACCTGAGAGGTGGGCCAGGTGGTCCAGCAGGACATGACCCCACTGACCCGGACGCGGGACACCGCGCCCACCTCGGGAGGACCGGTGCCGCAGGAGCGCGTCGGCTTCGAGGAGTTCGTCGCCGCTCGGTCGGGCAGCCTGCTGCGCACGGCGTACCTGCTGACCCACGACCACGCCCTGGCCGAGGACCTCCTGCAGACGGCGCTCACCAAGGGCTACCTCGCATGGGGCCGCATCGAGGGCAGCCCGGAGGCCTACGTGCGCCGCATCCTGGTGACCACCTACGCCACCTGGTGGCGTCGACGCTGGAACGGCGAGTCGCCCACCGAGGAGCTGCCCGAGGCTCCGTCGGGCGACGCGACGGCCGCCGCCGACGCCCGCCACGACCTGTGGGCCGCGATGGAGCGGCTGCCGCGCCGCCAGCGCGCGGTGGTGGTGCTGCGCTGGTTCGACGACCTGTCGGAGGCCGAGACGGCCCGGGTGCTCGGCTGCTCGGTCGGCACCGTGAAGAGCCAGGCCAGCAAGGCCTTCGCCAAGCTGCGCATCGATCCCTCGCTCGCCCCTGACCACACCGCGGCGCCCGCCGTCCACGAGGGAGACCCGGCATGAGCAGCATCCAGGACCTGCGCGACACCCTCGCCGGGCACGCCGACACCGTCGCCGACCACGACACCTGGGCCCGCACCGTGGCCGTGCGCCGGCGCGCAGGGGTCGTGCGCCGCCGCCGCCGGGGCGTGGCCGCGGTCGCCGCGACGGTCGTGCTGGTCGGCGGCGCCGGCCTCGGCGCCGGGCTGCTCGAGGACGACGCCGGTGTCGACGCGGCGGCCGTGCCGACCGTCGCGGGCCGCGAGGTGCCCGCGAGCGTCACGGTGCTCGGCCAGGGCTACGAGCTGACCGCGACGGAGCAGGCGGGCGCCGGGGACGCGCTGCGGCTGCGCGTGCCCGGCGGGGACGACGACGGGGTGGTGTCGCTGGTCGCCGCCGACCTCGGCGACGGCACCGCGACCCTCTGGCGAGACGGCTCGCCGGTCGCGCGCTCGACCGGTGGCGGCGCGGTGGAGGTGCCGGTCCCGGCGTACCCCGGCTCGCGGCTCGTCGTGCGCGTCGACGGCGCCCCGGCGGAGGCGGTCGCCGGCCTGGCCCTCTACCAGCCGGACGGCGAGCCGCCCGCCGGCGTCGGCACCGGCGACGGCCGGTTCCGCGCCGAGGAGTCCGGCGCCCGGCTGCTGGACACGCAGGTGTCGAGCCCCGGCGACACCTCGGTCACCGCCGGCTACACCACGGCGGAGCAGCAGGCGGAGATCTGGACCTCCTGCACCACCGACCGGCGCGGGCTGTGGCTGCAGGTGGAGGTGGACGGCCGCCCGGGCGTCGCGACGACCTGCAGCCCCGACGACACCGGCACCCCGGGACCGACCTCCGACAACGGCGGGGCACCGGGGCGGGCCCACGAGGTGGAGGTGTTCCTCACCCGCGGCTCCGACGGCCCCCGGGTGCTCCTCGACGAGGCCACGACGCTCGGCGTCGGGGTGTACGAGCCGGAGGCGCCGGCCGCCACGGTCTCCGGCATGTCCGTCGAGCGCACCGTCGAGGCCGAGGGCCGGGCCTGGACGTTCGGCGGCGTCGACCCCGCCGACGGGGGCAGGGTGACGATCGACCTGACCGGTCCCGGCGCCGAGGACGTCCTGGTCGGGTTCGTCCTCCCGCCCGGCCTGCGCTCGCCGGTGTCGCGGGGCAGCGTGTCGGGACCGGTGTCGGACGGCAGCTACGACAACCGCGCCGGCACCCCGACGATGACGGGCGGCACCCTGCTGCTGCGCGGTGAGGTGTGGACCGTCGACCCCGACGGCGGCACCGTGCTGCGCTGGACCCCCGCCGACTGACCTCGCCTCGGGTGGTCTCGATACACCTCGTCGCTGGGGCTCCTCGGCACTCGACCACCGAACGGGTCCGACGCTCGTCGGCACTCGACCACCGAACGGGTCCGACGCTCGTCGGCACTCGACCAGCGAACGGGTCCGGTGCTCCTCGGCACTCGACCACCGAACGGGTCCGGTGCTCCTCGGCGCTCGACCACCGAGGAGAGTCCGCGGTTCGTTGGTCGAGTAGCGAGCGCCAGCGAGCGTATCGAGACCCGTGCGCGCCGGGCGGTCTCGATACACCTCGTCGCTGGCGCTCCTCGACACTCGACCACCGAAGAGGTCGGCGCTCCTCGGCACTCGACCACCGACGAGGTCGGCGCTCCTCGGCACGACAGCGGCGTCCCGGCGTCCGCAGCGGGATGTGCCCGACCGGCGAGCGCGGGGGAGCGGTAAAGTCAGGTTGCTCGCCACCAGGGGGTGGCGCGGGCACGTCGAGGAGCAGGGTTGAGCAGCAGCACCGCGGACCAGCAGGCCGAGCGGGAGATCGCCGCCGAGCAGGCGTTCGTCGACCGGGTCCACCTCCAGCTGACCGAGTCGGCCCGCAACGCGCGCGAGCTGGCGCGCGAGGGTCACGACCGCGCCCGCCTCGGCCACGAGGGCGGGCTGGTGGAGCGCGACGCGATGGTGTTCCAGGCCGCGCGGCGCATCGCCCAGCTCGACGCCGCCCACGAGGGCGTGGTGTTCGGTCGCCTCGACATGGACCCCGACCTCGACCCCGCGCCCCGCTACGTCGGCCGCATCGGGCTGCGCGACGCCGACCGCGACTCGCTGCTCATCGACTGGCGCGCGCCGGCCGCGGCGGTGTTCTACCAGGCCACGGCCGCCGAGCCCCACCGCGTGATCCGCCGGCGGGTGCTGCGCTGCGCCGGTCCCAGGGTCACCGGCGTGGAGGACGAGCTGCTCGACGCCGAGCGCCTCGAGGAGAGCGGCGCCGACCTGCCGATCATCGGCGAGGGCGCGCTGATGGCCCAGCTCTCCCGCGCCCGCGACCGCACGATGCACTCCATCGTGGCGACGATCCAGGCCGAGCAGGACCGTGCCATCCGGGCGCCCGGCAAGGGCGTGGTCACCATCTCCGGCGGCCCCGGTGTCGGCAAGACCGTCGTCGCGCTGCACCGCGCGGCGTTCCTGCTCTACAACGACCGGCGCCGCTACGAGGCCGGCGGCGTGCTCGTCGTCGGGCCCAGCGGGGTGTTCATGCGCTACATCGAGCGGGTCCTGCCCAGCCTCGGCGAGACCGCCGTGGCCCTGCGCTCGCTCGGCGAGGTGGTCGACGGCGTGCGCGCCGTGCGCCACGACGAGCCGGCGGTGGCCGCGGTGAAGGGCTCGGCGCGGATGGCGGAGGTGCTGCGGCGCCTCGCGCGCCAGCAGGCGCCGGGCGGTCCGACGCAGTTCCGGGTGTTCTGGCGCGACGACGTGCTGCTGCTCGACCGCGGCCTGCTGGGCCGGCTGCGGCGCCAGCTGATGACGCAGGGCCGGCGCAACCGGCAGCTCCCGCGCGTGCCGGGCACCCTGCTCGACGCGCTGTGGCGCCAGGTGCGCGGCGAGCGGGGTCGCGAGCGCGGCCGCGAGGCCTTCAACGACGACCTGCTGTCCGACCCGTCGTTCCTGGAGTTCGCCGCCGCCTGGTGGCCGCCGCTCGACGCCCCCACGGTGCTCGGCTGGCTGCGCGACCCCGAGACGCTGGCGCGGGTCGCCGACGGCGTCCTCGACGCCGAGGACCAGCGGCTGCTGCTGAAGTCGTGGGGGTCCTCCGAGCCCGACGCGGGGCTGTCGGTGCAGGACGTGCCGCTGCTCGACGAGCTGCGCTACGCCCTCGGAGACGTGCCGGCCCGCACCGACGACGAGCGCGACCTCGACGACACCGGGCTGCTCGAGGGCGGTCACGACATGAGCGAGCTGACCACCGCCGCCGACCGCGAGTACGCCCCGGCCGGCCGGTCGTGGACCGCGCCCACCCACCGCATCGAGGACGACCCGTTCGCCCACGTGCTGGTCGACGAGGCCCAGGACCTCACCCCGATGCAGTGGCGCATGGTCGGACGGCGCGGGCGCACCGCGTCGTGGACGATCGTCGGCGACCCCGCGCAGTCGTCGTGGCCGGTGCCGGAGGAGTCGGCGGCCGCGCGCGCGGAGGCGTTGCTCGGCAAGACCCTCCACGAGTTCCACCTGTCGACGAACTACCGCAACTCCGCGGAGATCTACGACTTCGCCGCGGCGTACGCCGCCCGGGTCGGGCTCGACGCCGACCTGCCCACCGCGGTGCGCTCCACCGGGGAGGAGCCGCGGGTCGTCGAGGTGACCGGGGAGGACAGCCTCGAGGAGGCGACTCGGGCGGCCGTCGACGAGGTCGCCGGGCGCGTCGGCGGCACCGTCGGCCTGGTGGTGCCGGTGGCCCGCCGGGCCGAGGTCAACGGCTGGCTGGCCGGCTGGCCCGAGCGGGCCGACGACGCGCCGTCGGCCCGCGAGGCCGCCGGACCGGGCGGGTCGGGCGCGTCGCCGTCCGGTGACGACCGGGTGGTGGTGCTGACCGGGCTCGACACCAAGGGCCTGGAGTTCGACGCGATCGTGGTCGTGCGGCCCCAGGAGATCGAGGACGAGTCGGCCACCGGCCGGGCGACCCTCTACGTCGTGCTCACCCGCGCCACGCAGCTGCTCACCACCGTAGGCTGACGGCGCACGTCGGCGCTCGTCGGCGCCCGTCGGGCCTCGCACCGGCCCGCGGGGGCCGCCACGGGCCCCACTACAGTTCGCGCATGACGACCACGCCGCCATCCGCCCGGGACGCCCTCGCCGCGCTCCAGGAGCACGAGGCGTGGGCGGTCATCCGGCGCTCCACCCGAGCCGGTGACCGCGACACCGTGGGCCTGGTGGGCGGGCGCCGCCACGTCGTGGAGTCGCTGCTCGACGTGCCGCTCGAGGACGGCCCGCCCGCTGAGGGCCACGTCGCCGACCGGCTGCTGGCCATCCCGTTCCGTCAGGTGCGCGAGCGCGGTTTCGAGGCCCACGACGACGGCACCCCGCTGGTGGTCGTCGACGTGGAGACCGAGCTGGAGTTCTCCGTGGCCGAGGTGGTGGCCGCCATCGACGACGTGCCGGTGACCTTCGCCGACACCGGCGGCTTCGACACCGACGACGCGACGTACGGCGAGCTGGTGCGCACCGTGATCGACGACGAGATCGGCCAGGGCGAGGGTGCCAACCTCGTGCTGGGGCGCAACTACCGCGCGAGGCTCGCCGACTGGGGCGCCGCCACCGCGCTCACCGTGCTGAAGCGGCTGCTCGAGCGCGAGCGCGGCGCGTACTGGACCTACGTGTTCTTCACCGGCGACCGCTACCTCGTGGGCGCCAGCCCCGAGCGCCACGTCTCCATCCACGGCGGCGACGTGCGGATGAACCCGATCAGCGGGACGTTCCGCATCCCCGCCGAGGGTGACACCAAGCAGCAGCTGCTCGACTTCCTCGCCGACGAGAAGGAGGTCTACGAGCTCTTCATGGTGGTCGACGAGGAGCTCAAGATGATGTGCGACATCTGCACCGAGGGCGGGCAGGTGCTCGGGCCGTTCCTCAAGCCGATGAGCCGCCTGGTGCACACCGAGTACCTGCTGGCCGGGCGCACCACCCGCGACCCCCGCGAGGTGCTGCGCGACACGATGTACGCCGCCACCGTCACCGGCTCCCCGGTGGAGAACGCCTGCCGCCTGATCACGCGGTACGAGACCGAGGGCCGCGGGTACTACGGCGCGGCGCTGGCCGTGCTGGGCCGCGACGCCGCCGGCGGGCCGGTGGTCGACAGCCCCATCGTCATCCGCAGCGCCGACGTGGACCTCGAGGGCAACCTGCGGGTGACCGCCGGCGCCACGCTGGTGCGCGACTCCGACCCGGTCTACGAGGTGGCCGAGACCCACGCCAAGGCCGGCGGCATCCTCAGCGCGTTCGGGCTCGTCCCGCCCGCGCCCGTGCCGACCACCGACGTCGCCGAGCTGGTGCTCGACGAGGACGTGCTGCTCGCGCTCAACGCGCGCAACCGGCGGCTGTCGTCGTTCTGGCTCACCGACCAGGGCGGCTCGCCGCCCGACCCGCGCCTGCGGGGGCTGAGCGCGGTGGTGCTCGACGGCGAGGACGACTTCGTCAACATGCTGCGCCACGTCCTGCGGGTGCTGGGCATGACCAGCGAGGTGGTGCGCCACGAGGACTACGTGCCGGGCTGCCTCGACGGCCACGACCTGGTGGTGATCGGCCCCGGCCCGGGCGACCCGCGCGACGGCGACGACCCCAAGATGGCGAAGCTGCGCGCGGCGGTCGCCGACGTGCTCGCCTCGGAGCAGCCGTTCCTCGCGGTGTGCCTGGGCCACCAGGCGCTCTGCCACACCCTCGGCCTCGACCTCGCGTTCAAGGACATCGTCTTCCAGGGCACCCAGTCGGCGGTCCCGATCGCGGGGCGCACCGAGCGGGTCGGGTTCTACAACACGTTCGTGGGACGCGTCGGCGCGGCCGGCCTGCCCGACGGGGTCGAGGTGGAGGTCGACGAGGCCACCGGCGACGTCCACCTGCTGCGCGGGCCGCACTACCGCGGGATCCAGTTCCACGCCGAGTCGATCCTCACCGAGCACGGCTACGACCTGCTGCATGACATCGTGGTCTCGCTGCTGCTGGACCGCTGAGCGCGGTGGCGTCCGCTCCGGGGGCCGGCGTGGTGGGGGCTGGCGTGGCGGGGGCCGACGTGGTGGTGGTCGACCACCACGACTCCTACACCTGGAACCTGGTGCACCTCGTGGCCGCGGTGACCGGGACGCTGCCGCGGGTGGTGCAGCACGACGAGGTGGAGCCCGACGACGTGCTGCGCCACTCCCACGTCGTGCTGTCCCCGGGCCCGGGGCACCCCGACGAGCCGGCCGACTTCGCGGTGGGCGGCGCGGTGCTGCGCGCCGGCACCCGGCCGGTGCTGGGGGTGTGCCTGGGCATGCAGGGGCTGGTGGCGGCGTACGGCGGTCGCGTGGAGCGGGTGCCGCCCGGGCACGGCGTCCTGGCGCGGGTGCGCCACGACGGCACCGGGCTCTTCGCCGGCGTGCCGACGCCGTTCGCCGCGGTGCGCTACCACTCGCTGGCCGCCGTCGCGCTGCCGTCGTGCCTCGAGGCGACCGCCACCGACGACGACTCGGGCCTGGTGATGGCCGTGCGGCACCGCTCGCTGCCGCTGGTCGGCGTGCAGTTCCACCCCGAGTCGGTGCTCTCCGAGAACGGTGAGCGGCTGGTCGCGAACTTCCTGGGCGCGGCGTGACGCCGGACGCGCCCCGTGGGTCGGACGGCCCTGCGGGTCCGGACGGGTTGGAGGCGTGGGTGGGCGCGCTCGCGGCCCGCTGCTCCCGCGTCGTGTGGCTCGACGGCGGCGGGGGTCGCGACTGGTCGGGCCGGCGTTCGCTGGTGGGCTGGCTGGAGGACGACGACGTGTCGCTCACCTGGTCCGCGGCCCGGCGCGAGGTGACCCGCCATGCCGGCGGCCAGGCGCGGGTGGTGGGCGACGACCCGTTCGCCGTCCTCGCCGCCGAGGTGGCCGCGGGCCGCCCCGACGACACCTGGCTCGGCTACTGGGGCTACGCCTGCCGCCCCGACCTGCCCGCCCGCGCCTCGACCGACGTGCCCGACGCGGTGTGGGTGCGGCCCTCCCACCTGCGGGTCGTCGACCACCCCGCGACCCACAGGCCCGGCGCCGACGACGGACCTGTCGGCCCGGACCCGCACCTGTCGGCCCACGCGACGGCCGACAGGTGCGGGTTTCGCCAGCCGGCTGGCGAAACCCGCGACCCCACCCCCGCCTACCGGGAGGCGTTCGACCGGGTGCAGGAGCGACTGCACGCGGGAGACACCTACGAGGTGAACCTGACCCACCGGCTGCGGGTGGAGAGCGGAGTGGCGCCATTCGCGGCGTACGCCCGGCTGCGCGCGGCCAACCCGGCGCCGTACGCCGGGTTCGTGCAGCACGACGTCGACGGGGCGCGGGGCTGGCTGCTGAGCAGCAGCCCGGAGCGCTACGCGCGGGTCGGCGCCGACCGCACGGTGGAGACCCGCCCGATCAAGGGCACCACGGCGCGCTCGGGCGACCCCGTGGAGGACGCCGCGCAGCGCGAGGCGCTCGCCACGCTGCCGCGGTTCCGCGCCGAGAACCTGATGGTCACCGACCTGCTGCGCAACGACCTGGCGATGGTGTGCGCGCCCGGCACGGTGGAGGTGCCGCGGCTGATGGCGGTGGAGTCCTACGCCTCGGTGCACCAGTTGGTCACCACGGTGCGTGGGCGGCTCCGCGACGACGTGACCACCCTCGACGCGCTGCGCGCGCTCTTCCCGGCCGGGTCGATGACCGGGGCGCCGAAGCGGCGCACCATGGAGGTGGTCGACGAGGTCGAGGCCACCCCGCGCGGGGCGTACGCGGGCGCGCTCGGCTGGGTGGGCGGCGACGGGCGCGCCGACCTCGGCGTGGTGATCCGCTCGCTGACGACCACCGGTGACGGCCGCTGGCAGGTGGGTACCGGTGGCGGGGTCACCGTCCACTCGGAGGTGACCGAGGAGTGGGAGGAGACGCGGATGAAGGCCGAGCGCTTGCTCCACGTGCTCTCCCAGGAGTTCAGTGGGGTGTCATGACCGTGAAACACCCGCTCGATAGCCTCGACCGCATGGAGAAGCCGCACGTCGTCGTGCTGTTCGGAGCCACCGGGGACCTGGCCCGCCGCAAGCTGCTGCCGGGCCTGCTGCGCCTGTTCGAGGCCGGCCTGCTGCGCGACGCCAAGATCGTCGGCACCTCCCTGGAGGAGGTCGACACCGAGCACTTCGCGAAGCTGGCGCGCGACGCCTGCGAGGAGTTCGGCAAGGGCACCATCGACGACGTCCGCTGGGCGCCGTTCGGCGACATGCTCAGCTACGTGCCGCAGACCGCGGGCCCCCACGCGCTCGCCGCGGAGGTGCAGCGCGTCGAGGACCTGCTGCCCGGCGAGCCGGAGGACCGGCGCCGGCTGCACTACCTCTCGGTCCCGCCGAAGGCCGCCCTCGACGTCATCCGCCAGCTGCAGGACGCCGGTCTCGTCGAGCGCTCGCGCATCATCATGGAGAAGCCGTTCGGCACCGACCTGGAGTCGGCCAAGCGGCTCAACCACGAGGTGCACCAGGTCTTCGACGAGAGCCAGGTCTTCCGGATCGACCACTTCCTGGGCAAGGAGGCGGCGCAGAACATCCTGGCCTTCCGCTTCGCCAACGGCCTGTTCGAGCCGATCTGGAACCGCCAGTTCATCGACCACGTGCAGATCGACGTGCCCGAGACCCTCGGCCTGGAGGGGCGCACCAAGTTCTACGAGACCACCGGCGCCTACCGCGACATGGTGGTCACCCACCTGATGCAGGTGCTGGCGTTCATGGCGATGGAGCCGCCGACGTCCCTGGCGCCGGGCCCGATCAGCGACGAGAAGCTCAAGGTGTTCCGCTCGATGCGCCCGGTCGAGCCGCAGAACGTCGTGCGCGGCCAGTACGCCGGCTACCGCGGCAAGGAGGAGGTCGCCGACGACTCCGACACCGAGACGTTCGTGGCGCTGAAGGTCGAGATCGACAACTGGCGCTGGGCCGGCGTCCCGTTCTTCCTGCGCACCGGCAAGAAGCTCGCCGAGGGCGCCCGGATCATCTCGATCGCCTTCAAGGAGCCCCCGCTGACGATGTTCCCCAAGGGGTCGAACGTCGGCACACAGGGTCCCGACCACCTCACCTTCGACCTCGCCGACCAGTCGCGGATGTCGCTGTCGTTCTACGGCAAGCGTCCCGGCCCGGGCATGACGCTGGACAAGATGTCGATGCAGTTCGCCACCCACGACACCACGTCGTCGGCGGCGGTGCTCGAGGCCTACGAGCGGCTCATCCACGACGCCATGCGCGGTGACCACACGTTGTTCACCACCGCGGCCGGCATCGAGGAGCTGTGGGCCAAGTCGATGCCGCTGCTGGAGCACCCCGCCCCGGTGCGCAGCTACCAGCCCGGCTCCTGGGGCCCCAATGCCATCCACCAGCTCGTCGCCCCGCACGCCTGGCGGCTGCCCTTCGAGCGGTCCTGGCGCGACACCACCGTCACGACGCAGATCTGATCCTGGCGGGCTCCGGGGGTCTCGATACGCCTCGACCAGCGAGGTGGCGGTCTTCGTTGGTCGAGTAGCGAGCGCCAGCGAGCGTATCGAGACCCGGTCGGTCGGCGGAGGGGTCTCGATACGCCTCGTCGCTGGTGCTCCTCGGCTACTCGACCAGCGAGAAGCGGCTGCTGCTCGACCGACGGATGGCGTCGTCTCGTTGGTCGAGTAGCGAGCGCCAGCGAGCGTATCGAGACCTGGTTCGTCGGCTGAGGGGTCTCGATACGCCTCGTCGCTGGCGCTCCTCGGCTACTCGACCGACGAGAAGCGGCTACTCGACCAGCGAGGTGGCGGTCTTCGTTGGTCGAGTAGCGAGCGCCAGCGAGCGTATCGAGACCTGGTTCGTCGGCTGAGGGGTCTCGATACGCCTCGTCGCTGGGGCTCCTCGGCTACTCGACCAACGCAAGCGGCTAGTCGACCATCGAGGGGGAGGGGCGGCCGGGGAGCTGCAGGACCAGGCGGGCGCCGCCGTACGGCGAGCGCTCGGCGCGCACGGAGCCGGAGTGGCGCTCGGCGGTCTGGTGGACGATCGAGAGCCCGAGGCCGGAGCCGGGCATGGAGCGGGACTCGTCCGAGCGCCAGAACCGCTCGAAGACCCGCTCGAGGTCGGCCTCGGCGATGCCCGGGCCCTCGTCGTCGACGACGAGCACGCCCTCGGCGAGGCTGACGTGGATGGTGGCGCCGGCAGGGCTCCACTTGGCGGCGTTGTCGAGCAGGTTGGTCATCGCCCGCTCGATGGCGCCCGACTCGCCCTCCACGACCCAGGCGCTGGTGGTGACCTCGAAGTCGACGCCGGGGGCGCGGCGGCGCACTCGGGCCAGCGCCTGGTCCAGGACCTCGGTGAGCTCCACGGCCTCCACCACCGGCGCCATCGGCTCGTCGCGGGCCAGCTCGACCAGGTCGCCGATCAGGGTGGTGAGCTCCTCGATCTGCGCGGCGACGTCGTCCAGCAGCTCGGCGCGCGCGTCGGGGGGCAGGAAGCCGCCGTCGGGGGCGGCGTCTGACTGGCTGAGCAGCTCGATGTTGGTGCGCAACGACGTCAGCGGGGTGCGCAGCTCGTGGCCCGCGTCGGCCACCAGCCGCCGCTGGCGGTCGCGGGAGGCCTCCAGCGCCACCAGCATCTGGTTGAACGCGGTGGCGAGCCGGGCGATCTCGTCGTCGCCCTCGACCTGGATGGGGTCGAGCCGCTCGGTGCGGGCGATGTCCTCGACCGCGGTGGTCAGGTGGCGCACCGGTCGCAGCCCGTTGCGCGCCACCGCCATGCCCGCCACCGCGGCGGCGATCACGCCGGCGAGGCCGAACAGCAGCGTCACCGCGCCGAGCTTGCGCAGCACCTGCTCCTGCGACTCCAGCGACTGCGCCAGCACCAGCGCCTGGCCGTTGGCCTGCGCGGGCACGGCCACCACGCGGTAGCGCAGCTCGCCGGCGGAGATGGTGCGGATGCTGGTGTCGCGCTCGCCGGTGGCGACCTCCAGCTCGGGCCGGTCGATGGTGAGACGGGGGCCGTCGTCGAAGGAGACGGTGTCGACGGTGCCGTCGTACACCGAGACGAACGCGATGCGGATGTCGGCCGCGCCCAGCGCCCAGGCCGGGAAGCGGCCCTTCACGGTCAGCTCCTGCAGGGCCGGGGAGTCGGCAGCGGCCTGGGCGCGCGAGAGCAGCGACTCGTCGAGGGTGTCCTGCAGCTGCATGCGAGCGGTGACGAACGCACCGAGCGCGACGAAGGCGACCGCGAGGCCCACGGCGATCGTGGTGAGCAGGGTGACCCGGGACGCCAGCGAGCGGCGGTAGCGCAGCCGGCGGGGCCCGTCGGTCGACCCGTCGCCCGGAGCAGCGGTCGACCCGTCGGTCGGTGCGTCGCCGGGCTCGGCCGCCAAGGTGCGGCCAGGTGGCCCGGACGGCGGCGGCCCGAGGGGCCGACCGGACGACGCGGGCGCCCGGACGTCGTCCGGGGCCGTGCTGCCCGTCCCGCCAGGCGTCCCGCCGGTCGTTGCGCCGCCCGCCCCGGGCGCCGGGTCGGCGGCGGTGCCGCGACGCGCCAGGGCGTCGCTCATGACTCCTTGAGCACGTAGCCGACCCCACGCACCGTGTGGAGCAGCCGCGGCTCGCCTTCCGCCTCGGTCTTGCGTCGCAGGTAGCCGACGTACACCTCGAGGGAGTTGGCGGTCGTGGGGAAGTCGTAGCCCCAGACCTCCTCGAGGATGAAGGAGCGCTCCAGCACACGACGCGGCCGGCGCAGGAACATCTCGAGCAGCGTGAACTCGGTGCGGGTGAGCTCGATGCCGCGGCCGGCGCGCACGACCTCGCGGGTGGCGACGTCCATCGACAGGTCGGCGAAGGCCAGCACCTCGTCGTCGCCGTCGCCCTCGGGCGGCACGGCGCGGCGCAGCAGGGCGCGCAGCCGGGCCAGCAGCTCCTGGAGGGCGAAGGGCTTGGTGAGGTAGTCGTCGGCGCCGGCGTCGAGGCCCTCCACGCGGTCGCCGACGGCGTCGCGCGCGGTGAGGACGAGGATCGGCACGTCGTTGCCGGCCTGGCGCAGCGCCCGGGTCGTCTCGATGCCGTCGAGGCGCGGCATCATCACGTCGAGCACCACCACGTCGGGGGCCGTGGCGCCGATGATCGCCAGCGCCTCGGCGCCGTCGGTGGCCAGGGCGACGTCGTAGCCGTTGAACTGCAGCGAGCGCCGCAGCGACTCGCGCACGGCCCGGTCGTCGTCCACGACGAGGGCACGGGGGCGAGTGGCGGCGACGGGGTTCACGGACCCATGGTGCCAGTGACCCCTGAGGTGGCCCTGAGGAAGCGCCCTGAGGAAGCGCCGGGCACGCCGACGCTGGCCCGGGGGGGGGTGAGTCGCGGCGGGGTGGGGGTGAGTCCGCGCTTGTGGGCAGGGGCGACGGGTACCGGCTGCCGAGCACCGGGCGACGAGCCCTCCACCGAGCGCGCGCACGCGCCGCACCGGGGTGCGAGAGACAGAGCGAGGCCGAACCATGGAACGCAACGAGTACTCCACCGACCGGGACCGCGATCCCGTGGTCCACCAGGACGACGACCGCGCCACCATCCCGCGACCCGCCGACGAGGAGGTCGTCTACCGCGCCGAGGGCGGGGGCGACGTAGTGGGGGCCAAGAAGCCCAAGTTCGACCTGCCGGCGACCATCGCCGGCGCGCTCGCCGCGCTCGGCACCCTGGTGCTGCTCTCCAGCCTGGTCGGGGCCGTCATCGGCTCGATCGGCTACCAGAGCGGCGTCGAGGACGACGACCTGTCGATCGGCGGCCTGATCGCCGGTCTCGTCGTGCTCACCCTGGCCTGCCTGGTCGGCGGCTGGGTGGCCGGCCGCATCGCCCGCCACCGCGGCGGCCTGCACGGCCTGGTCGCGATCCTGTGGCTGGTGCTGCTCGCCGCGGCGCTCGCCGCCCTGGCCGCCCTCGCCGGCGACGCCTACGACGTGACCGAGCGCGTCGGCCTGCCCGACTGGTTCTCCTCCGACGCCCTCACCGCCGCCGCGATCGGCACGGGCCTGCTGGCGCTGCTGCTGATGCTCGGTGCCGGCTACCTCGGTGGTCGCCTCGGTGAGAAGCACCGCTCGACCGAGGGTGTCGAGGTCGTCTCGACCCGCCGCGCCGTGCGCGAGCACCCCGGCGGCATCCAGGCGGGTGGTCAGCGATGAGCGACACCACCGGCGGTCGCCACGACCCCCTCTCCGACCCGGTCGACCCCGCTGACCGCACCACCGAGGTGCCGGTCGTCGGAAGCCACGAGACCGACGACACCTACGACACCTACCGCGCCGACTCCGGCGGCGCCCACCCCGTCACCGGCGAGGTGGAGCCCGGCGACCGCGAGCCGGTGGCCTACACCGACAGCGATCAGACCCGGGCCGTCGGCGACGTGGGCGTGACCCGCCACGAGGAGAACGCCGTGGTCGGCACCGAGCTCCACGAGACCGGGCGGGTCAAGGTGCGCAAGCACGTCGAGACCCACCAGGTCGAGGAGGTCGTGCCCCGCAGCGTCGAGCACGCCGACACCTCCGAGCGGGTCACCGCGGTCGAGGGAGACAGCGGTGAGGTGGAGGTGCTCGAGGACGGGTCGGTCTCCATCCCCGTCTTCGAGGAGGTGCTCGTGGTGACCAAGAAGCTGGTGGTCCGCGAGCGCGTCATCGTCCGCAAGCACACGGTGGTCGACGAGCACACGCTGCAGACCGACCTGCGCCGCGAGCACGTCACCGTCGACACCGACGGCGACGTCGACCTCGACCAGTCCGCGGTGTCCAGCACGACCGGCACCACGACGACCACGGACGACGACCACGTCGACCGCGACAGCACCACCGGCGACCTGCGCTGAGGTCCACCGGCGCGGCCTGACCACTGCCGCGCGAGCGAGTGGTCGAGGGAGGGGCACACCTGTGCCCCTCCCTCGACTGCGTCGTGGGGGGTCCGGCGTGGTGTCAGGCGTAGCGGGCGGCGGCCTCGGCCGCGCGGGCGCCGTACCCGCCGCCGAAGCTGCACGCGTGCACCAGGAGCGGGAACAGCTGGTGCAGCGCCACCCGGTCCTCCCAGTCCTCGGCCAGCGGCGACGCCTCGTCGTAGGCCTCGAGGACGCGGGGCAGGTGGGGGAGCCCGAAGAGGGTGAGCATGGCCAGGTCGGCCTCGCGGTGGCCGCCGTGGGCCGCAGCGGCGTCGACGAGGTAGGTGCGCCCCTCGGGGCCCCACAGCACGTTGCCGTTCCACAGGTCGCCGTGCAGGCGTGAGGGCGCCTCCTCGGGCAGCAGCGTCGTCAGCCGTCCGACCACCGCCTCCACCCGCGCGGCCTGCGGAGCGGTCACGTGCCCGCGGTCGCGGGCGAGCTTGAGGTAGGGCAGCACCCGACGCACCGCGAAGAACTCCGCCCACGTCGGCGCCGTCCGGTTGGGCAGCGGCAGCCGGCCGATGAACCCGTCACGCTCCCCGCCGTACGCCGGGGCGCCGGCGGCGTGGGTCGCGGCCAGCGCCCGGCCCAGGTCGGCCGCGGCGTCGGCGGTGCTGCGGCCGGGCTCGACCCAGCGCAGGATCACGCAGTCGTGGTCGGCGGCCAGCAGCTCCGGCACCGCCACACCGCCGGTCCCCGCGGCCTCGTCGAGCCACCGCAGCCCCGCCGCCTCGGCCTCGAAGATGCCGTCGGGGGCCTGCGGGAGCGTCTTCATCAGCGCCACGGTGCCGTCGGAGAGGCGCAGCTTGGTGGCGGTGCAGACGTCTCCGCCGGCGACCGGTGAGGTCGCGGCGACGGCGGAGCCGAGCAGGTCCTCGGCGCGGCGGGCCAGCAGGGGCTGACGGGTCATCGCGCTCCCGGCGCGAGCAGCGGGTCGCGCTGCAGGGCCGCGACCAGCGCCGCCGACGTGCGCTCCACCATCGCGAGCACCTCCTCGAAGCCGTCCTCGCCACCGTAGTACGGGTCGGGCACGTCGTCGCCGGTGCCGACGGGGTCGAAGTCGCGGTAGAGGCGGACCCGCTCGCCGGCCCCGCCGAGGTCGGCGAGGTTCTGCGCGTCCATGGCCAGCAGCAGGTCGGGGGTCGGTGCGGCGGGGTCGTGCTGCCGGGCGCGGTGGGCGCTGGGGTCGTAGCCGGCGGCGAGCAGGCTGGAGGCCGCCCGCAGGTCCATCGGCTTCCCGACGTGCCAGCCACCGGTGCCGGCGCTGCTCACCGTCACCTTGGCGGCGAGGCCGGCCTCGTCGAGGCGCTCGCCGAGCACGACGTCGGCCATCGGGGAGCGGCAGATGTTGCCCAGGCAGACCAGGGCCAGCGTGTAGCGCCCCGGCTCGCGGGCGGGCGGCAGCGAGGCCGGGCCGTGCACGCCGGTCACCGGCTCTCGTCGCGGCCGACGAGGGCGTCGACGGCCCAGGTGACCACGGTGACGACGACGGCGCCGAGCACGGCCGGCCAGAACCCGGTGACCCGGAACCCGATGTCGAGCTGCTCGGCCAGCCAGCCGGTGAGCAGCAGCACGGCGGCGTTGATCACCAGCAGGAACAGCCCGAGCGTGACGATGATGAACGGGATCGAGAGCAGCTTCAGCACCGGCTTCACCAGCGCGGTGACCACCCCGAGGATCAGCGCCACCCCCAGCAGCGGCAGCAGCTTCTCCTGCACCTCGGCGGTGCCGGCGCGCGGTCCGACGAAGCGGATGCCGTCGACCAGCCACGCCGCCGCCGCGAGGGCAAGGGCGTTGGTCACCAACCAGGTCACGAGGCGCACGGCGTCAGTGTGGCAGGTGCGGCTGAGAGGAACCCGTGCTCGCCGGCCGGGCGAAAACGACCTGCACCGCGCCCGCGCGCCGACGTACGGTCGCCGGGTCCCCCGACCCCACGACGGACGGAGCCGGTGTGCGCGAGCTCACCTACCTGGTCGCGGTCTCCCTCGACGGCCGCATCGCCGGACCGGACGGCGACTTCTCGGCCTTCCTCACGACCGGTGACCACATCGACATGCTGGTCCGCGAGCACCCCGACACCCTGCCGGCCCCCGCCCTGGCGGCCCTCGGCGCGCGCCCCGCCGGCCGGTTCGACACCGTGCTGATGGGCTGGCACACCTACGACGTGGGGCGGGCCCAGGGCCTGCTCGACCCCTACCCCCACCTCGACCAGGTGGTGTTCACCCGCCGTCACCTCACCGTCGAGGCACCGCCGCACGTCCGTCGGGTGTCGACCGACCCGGTCGCCGAGGTGCGGCGCCTCAAGGAGCAGCCGGGCAGCGGCATCTGGCTCTGCGGCGGCGGGACGCTCGCCGGTGTGCTCGCCGACGAGGTCGACCGGCTGGTGCTGAAGGTCAACCCTGTGGTGCTCGGCGACGCCGGCACGCCGCTGCTCGCCGGCGGTGCGGGCTGGCCGCGCACCCTGCAGCTGGTCGCCAGCCGGGCCTTCGGCTCCGGCGTGGTCGTCAACGAGTACCGCAGGGAGCGCCCGGCCAAGGCCTGAGCCCGCGGGGCGGGCGGGTGCTCAGAGGCCGAGGGCGTCCACGATCGCCACCTCGGCGTCGGCCAGGTGGTCGACGAGGAAGGCGTGCGCGGCGTCGGTGTCGCCGCGATCGAGCAGCAGCAGCAGCGCGGCGTGGGAGTCGGCCTGGTCGTGGGCGTTGCGGCGGATCCGGTCGACCTGGGCCAGGGCGAGCTTGAGCTCGATGACCAGGTTCTCGGCCATCGCGACCAGCCGCGGGGAGCCGGTCAGGCCGACCAGCGCCACGTGGAAGGCGAGGTGGCGCTCGTTGAGCTCCTGGTAGGAGCCGCCGTCGCGCACGGCCGAGGTGTAGCGCACCAGCGCCGCCCGCACGGCCTCCCGCCCGGCGTCCGACGCCTCGTGCCACTGCCGTACGCCGGCGCCCTCCAGCACCAGCCGGGCCCGGCACACGTCGCTCACCGACTCGCGCCCCGGCCGGGTGACGCTCACGCCGCGGTGGGGCTCGCGGGTGGCCAGCCCCTCGGCCACCAGCAGGGTCAGCGCCTCGCGCACGGTCGGGCGGGACACACCGAGCTGCTCGGCCAGCGCCACCTCCCGCAGCGCGGTGCCCGACTCGAGCTCGCCGTCGAAGACCGCACGCCGGAGCTCGCCCGCGACCCGGTCGACGGTCGAGGAGTGCTCCAGGCGCAGCGAGGCGAAGCGCGCGGTCATGGAGCCATCGTGCCGCAGACGGCGCGTCGTTTGCGCGGCGCGTCGGCGTACCCCACACTGGCGCTGTCAGATTGTCTGACAATCATGACCGTCGTCACAGTGGGGGAGAGACATGGTCCAGCAGCTCGCGTGGGGTCGGCACTACCTGGCGGTGGAGCCCACCCACTTCCGCGTCGACTACTCGATCAACCCGTTCATGGACCCCGCCGACCAGCCCGACCCGCAGCTGGCGCTGTTGCAGTGGCACGCGATGGTCCGCACCCTCGAGCAGCTCGGCGCACGCGTCGACGTGATGCCCCAGCGCGCCGACGCCCCCGACATGGTCTACGCGATGAACCTCGGCCTCGCCGTGCAGCGGCCCGACGGCTCGCCGCACGTCGTGATGAGCCACATGCGCCACCCCGAGCGGCGGATGGAGACCCTCTCGGCGCAGCCGTGGCTCGAGCGCGCCGGTGCCACCACCTCGACCGTGGGCCGCGACGGCGTCGGCGCCCACCTCGAGTCGGGCGACGCGTTCGCCTTCGGCGACGCGCTCGTGGTCGGTCACGGACCCCGCACCGAGGAGCTCGCGCTCAAGCACCTCGCCGCGGAGCTCGGCGTGCGGGTGCGGGGCGTGCGGATCACCCACCCCGCGATGTACCACCTCGACCTCGCGTTCTGCCCGCTCGACGAGCGCCGGGCCATGGTGTGCCCCGCCGCGCTCGACGGCCCCTCGGGCGAGGCGCTGCTCGCGCTGGTGCCCGAGCCGCTGGTGCTCACCGAGGAGGAGGCCCTCTCCACCTTCTGCGCCAACTCCGTCGTCGTCGGCGACACCGTGGTGATGCCGGCCTGCCCCGACCGCGTGCGGGAGCAGCTGGAGGAGTGGGGCTTCCACGTCGTCGTGGTCGACGTGTCGCAGTTCCACAAGGGCGGCGGGTCGGTGCGCTGCCTCACCAACCCCCTCGACGTCCGCCTCGGCCGCGACCTCCCCCTCGTGCCCGGCGGCGAGGTCCTCCTCCCCGAGCTGCCCTAGCCACGCCCTTCGTTGGTCGAGCAGTCGAGGCCCGCTGCGCCCTTCGTTGGTCGAGTAGCCGAGGAGCGCCAGCGACGAGGCGTATCGAGACCCCTCGTGCGCGCTGGGTCTCGATACGCTCGCTGGCGCTCGCTACTCGACCACCGAAGGTCGGCGCGTCTCGCTCGCTCGACCACCGGAGGTCGGCCCCGTCTCGTTGGCTCGACCACGGGAGGTCGTCCCGGTTCGTTGGTCGAGTAGCCGAGGAGCGAGACGCTCGCTGCGCTCGCTCCTCAGGAACCACGCCAGCGACGAGGCGTGTCGAGACCCCTCGACGCGCGCGGGGACGACGCCGCGAGCGGTGGGGGGCCGGCTCCGTTAGCCTCCTGCGCGTGTTCCCGGTCGGTGGTGTCGAGGTGATGCTCCTCGGCGCGTTCGTGTCGGGGGTGCTGTGCGCGCTGCTGGGGCTGGCGCTGCGCGGGCGCGGCGAGGTGCACGCGTGGGCGGTGGCCGGGTTGGTGTGGTCGCTGGCGGTGATCGCGTGCGTCACGCTGATCCCGGCCAACGGCGCGCCGGGCGTCGTGTCGGCCAGCGGGCGGCTCGCCACCTGCTCCTTCGACGTCGGCGGTCCCGCGCCGGAGGGCTTCTGGATCTTCCAGAGCGGGCAGCGGCTGCTCAACACCGTGCTGTTCCTGCCCTCGGGTGCCCTGCTGGTGGTCGCCGTGGCGCGCTGGCGCGCCGGCTGGGTGCTGGTGCCGGTGGGCCTGGCGGTGCTGGCCGGCTACAGCGTGGCGATCGAGAAGGTGCAGCTCGAGCTGGCCCGGCTCGACCGCGCCTGCGACGTCACCGACATCCTCGACAACGTCACCGGTGCCGCCCTCGGCGTGGGCCTCGGCCTGCTGCTGGCGCTGGTGCTGCGGCCCTGGCGCGCCCGGCGCTGACGCCGTCCGCCGAGGCGTCGCGGGTCGGCGCGCGTCACTAGCCTGGGGTCATGACCACTCCCCGGCCGCGGGCCACCATCCTGCAGATCCCGGCGTACGTCCCCGGCAAGCCGCCCACCCCGCGGCACGACCTGGTGACCTACAAGCTGTCGTCGAACGAGAACCCCTACCCGCCGCTGCCCGGCGTCGTGGAGGCCGCCCACGCGGCGGTCGACCTCGCCAACCGCTACCCCGACATGGGCAACAGCGCGCTCTACGCCGGCCTGGCCGAGCGCCTCGACGTACCCGTCGAGCACCTCGCCGCCGGCACCGGCTCGGTGGCGCTGATCTACCAGCTGCTGCAGGCGTTCTGCGACCCGGGCGACGAGGTCGTGCACGCCTGGCGCTCCTTCGAGGCCTACCCGATCGCGATCACCTCCGCGGCGGCCACCTCGGTGCAGGTGCCGCTGACCGACTCGGCCGAGCACGACCTCGACGCGATGGCCGCGGCCGTCACCGACCGCACCAAGGTCGTCATCGTCTGCACCCCCAACAACCCCACCGGCCCGGCGGTGACCCAGGCCGCGCTCGACGCGTTCCTCGCGCAGGTGCCGCCGCACGTCGTGGTGGTCGTCGACGAGGCCTACCTCGAGTTCGTCCGCATGCCCGACGCCGTCGACGGCCTGACCACCTACCGCGCCCACCCCAACGTGGTGCTGTTCCGCACCTTCTCCAAGGCCTACGGCCTGGCCGGCTTCCGGGTGGGGTACGCCGTGGCGCAGGCCGAGGTGGCCGCGGCGCTGCGCGCGGTGTCGCTGCCGTTCGGGGTCTCGTCGGTGGCCCAGGCCGCGGCCCTCGCCGCGCTCGACGCCGAGGAGGCCCTGCTGCGCCGCGTCGACGACCTCGTCGCCGAGCGGGACCGCGTGGGTGCTGCGCTGCGGGAGTCGGGCTGGGCCGTGCCCGACTCGCAGGGCAACTTCGTCTGGTTCCCCCTCGGCGAGCGCACCGCCGCCTTCGCCGCGGCGTGCGACGAGGCCGGCATCGTGGTGCGTCCGTTCGCCCCCGTCGGCGCCCGGGTGTCCATCGGCGAGGTGGAGGGCAACGACCGGCTGCTCGCGGTGGCGCGGGCGTTCGGAGCCGCCTGAGGACAGGTGTCACGTCACCTACTTCGTGGGACCATGAGGTCATGGACAGGGCGGCGTTCCCGACGGACGGCGACGTCGTCGGCGACTTCGTGCTCCAGGAGCGCCTCGGCTCCGGCGCGATGGGGGTGGTGTTCGCCGCCGAGCAGCGCGGTCTCGGACGTCGCGTCGCGCTCAAGCTGATCGCCCCCGAGCTGGCCTCCGACGAGGTCTTCCGCGACCGCTTCGCGATCGAGGCGCGGGCCCTGGCCACCGTCGACTCGCCCCACGTCGTCACCGTGCACACCTACGGCGAGCACGACGGCCTGCTGTGGATCGCCACCCAGCTCGTGCCCGACGGCGACCTCGGCGCACTGGTCGAGGACCACGGCCCGCTGCCCGTGGCCCAGGCCCTCGACACCGCCGCCCAGGTGGCCGACGGCCTGTCGGCCGTGCACGAGGCCGGCATGGTGCACCGCGACGTCAAGCCGGCCAACGTGCTGCTGCGCCGTCGCGGCGACGGCTGGCAGGCCTACGTCTCCGACTTCGGCATCGTGCGGACGCCGGGCTCGAGCGGGCTGACCACCGGCGGCGGCAGCATCGGGACGCCGTCGTACATGGCCCCCGAGCTGCACCTCGGCCACCCCGCCGAGGTCACCTGCGACGTCTACTCCCTCGGCTGCGTGCTCTGGACGGCGATGACCGGGCGCCCGCCCTACACCGGCACCACCGACTACACGCTGGTCGAGGCCCACCGCAACGACCCCGTGCCGCAGCTGGCGCGGCCCGGGTCGGGGCCCGCCGACGCCGTGCTGCGCACCGCGATGGCCAAGAAGCCCCGTGACCGCTACCCCAGCGCCGCCGCGATGGCCGTCGCGCTGCGCGACGCCGCCGCGACCGTGCCGCCAGGCCTGGTGCTGCCCGCGCCGGCCCGGCCGCCCGCGCCCGCCGCGGCGGTGCATCCGGTCGTGGACCCGGTGGTGGCCTCGCCGCCGGACCCCGTGCCCGTGCGGGAGCCCGCCGACCCGACCCCGGAGCCGGCACCTGCGGCCGTGCCGTCGCTGTCGGCAGCGCCCCGGACGGGCGGCCGCCTGTCCTGGTGGGAGGGCCCCCGCCCGGCGGGCCGGCGCCGGGCGCCGGTGGTGGCCGCTGCGGCGGTGCTGGCCCTGCTGGTGGCCGCGGCTGCCGCGTACTGGGCGCTCACCCGTCCGCCCGACCCGGCCGACGCCGTCGGCGACCTCGCCCGGGCCTGGACCGGGGGCGACTGCCCGCTCTACGCCTCCGCGACCACCCCGACCTATCGCGAGGCCCGCAGCAGCGCCACCTGCGCCGAGGCGGAGGCCTACTTCGCGCGGCTCGACGACGAGCGCGACGGCTTCGACCTCGACGTCCTCGACAGCGAGGTCGACGGCGACCGGGCGTTCGTGCTGACCCGCGAGACCTACACCGACCTCACCGGTGGCGACCCCGTCGCCACGGAGCGGACCTGGGTGTACGCCCTGGTGCGCGATGACGACCGCTGGCGGGTGGACAGCGCGGCCGAGCGCAGGTGACCTCGGGCCGCCGCGCGGAAACCCCGGCGACACCCGGTCCGGGGCCGGGGACACTCACGGGGTGGACGAGTGGTGGGACCTGCTGCTGGAGCACCTGCGTGCCTGGGCCGACGTGGTCGAGACCGCGCCGGGACGCCTCCGCCTGACCGTGCCCGCACCGGCCGGTCAGCGCGTGGTCGAGGTGGTGATGACACCGCAGCAGTGGGACGACACCGCGTCGGTCATGTTCGGCAGCGTCGCCTCGGCGGCGGGGCACGTGCGCCTGCGCGTGCAGGAGATGGGCCTTGAGCACACCCACCTGGTGCACGACGACAGCTACGACCTGGTACCGGCCACCGGCGACACGCTGCCGCCGGACGAGGAGCCCGACGTCCGCTTCGACCCCGAGGCGGCCGCCCGGGCGGCGCGGGAGGGACGGCGCTGGGGCTGGTACGCCGAGTCTGCCGACGGCAGCAGGTCGTGGTTCAGCGACTCCGACGACAACGGCGACGGCGAGCCCGCGGACCCGCCGTCCCGGTAGGCGCGTCGCTCAGCCGGCGGCGGGGACGGTGACCCGCACCCGCATCCGCTCGACCCGGTCGCCGGGGCCCTCGGCGGTGTATCGGACGGAGTCGGGGAAGGAGGTCGCCTCGTCGCCGGTGCTGGGGCCGACGCGGGCCCCGGAGCCGACCACGCCGCCGCGGCAGACCTCGTCGAGGCTGGTCACGCCGTAGCTGCTCCGGGGGAAGGTCAGCGCGGTCGTCGAGCGCCAGCGCGTGCCGTCCTTGCAGCCCAGCACGAGCCCACGCGCGATGAGGTCGCCGGCGCGGGTGGCGCGCTGCACCACGATCAGGTCGTCGGTCCGGGCGGTGACGGTGCGTGCCTTGGTGACCACCTTGGCCTCGCACGTGGTCGTCCGCGACTCGATCAGCACGCCGCCGGTGGGCCGGCTTAGCCCGTCGAGCGTGGCCTCGAGGTGCAGCACGCCGTCGCGGGCGGTGCCGCCGACCTCGATTGACTGCTCGGTGTCGCCCTCCTGGCCCACGACGAAGCCCGTCCACCGGCCGTCACGCACGCCGCGCAGGTCGACGGTGGCGGCGGTCGTGCCGGCCTCGCCGGGCGACAGCGCCACGCGCACGGTGCCGGCCCCGCAGGCGCCGGTCACCGCGACGGCGCTCGGCGTCGTGGCCTCGGGTGCCGTGCCGGCAGTACCGGCGGCGGCACCGGCCGGCGAGGTGGTGAGCGGGGCGGCGGCGAGGCCGCAGAGGACGGCGAGCGCGGCGGCGCGGGGGACCAGCGGGGTCATGGGTGCTCCGAGGGCGAGGTGGGTGCGACGGGGTGCGCCCGGGCAGTCTGGCAGGCCGCGGCTCGCGCGCGGGGCGGCTAGGCCGAGATCGTCGTCGCGGCCGCCACCACGGCAGGCAGCAGCGAGTCGGCGATCACGGCGTAGCCGGCGCTCGAGGGGTGGAAGCGGTCGGCCGAGAACAGCCGCGGGTCGGCGGCGAAGGCCCGCGACGCGCGCTGGTCGGCGTCGGCCACCACGCCGCCCTCGGCCGTCACCACGGCGGCCTGGCGGGTGCGCAGGTGCACCCCGGCGGCCCGCACGGTCTCGCGCAGGAACACCGGCACGTGCGGCACCGCGCTGAGGTCGGGCGCCGGCGCGACCACCACCTGGGCGCCGGTGGCGCGCAACCGGCGTACGGCGTCGCGCAGCGCGGCGACCGCGGGCTCCGTCGGCTCGAGGTGGGTGAGGTCGTTGGCGCCGATCACCACCACGACCAGGTCGGGGCCCCACGCCAGCGCCCCGCCGACCTGCGCGGCGAGGTCGGCGCTGCGCGCGCCCGGCACCGCCAGCACCCGGGTCTCCGCGTCGTGGCCGTGGCGGGCCAGGCCCTCGACGAGGCGGGGGGCGAGCCGCTCCTGCTCGCGGGTCGCGCCCTGCCCCCAGGCGATGGAGTCGCCGAGCACGGCCAGTCGCAGCGTCATGGGTCCCAGGAGAGCAGACCCGCGCAAGCCGGCCGCGACCGCCGTCGGACGCCCTGGCTGTCGGAGTCCGACGGGCAGTGCTGAGCGGCGCCGGTCGTGCCGGGCGCGCGACCCGCGCAGCGGCGCGGTGTGCGGGCCTCGACGCGCGCCGCGGGGTGGGCACTGCACGTCCGGCTCCACGGTCCCTCGGGGTGCCCGGTGCTCAGCCGCCGGTGAGGCTGAAGTGCTGGTAGTCCTTGAGCGAGTCGTAGGCGCCGCCCCACGACCACCCGATCTCCGCGAACGCCGCCACCACGGGCCCGTCGGCGGTGACCGTGCCGGGCGCGCGGCGACTGCGGTCGAGGTAGGCCGAGGCCAGCTCGGGCAGCACCACCCGCTCCGGGCCGGTGCCGCGCACGTACGGGTTGTGGAACGGGTTGACGTCGACAGCCAGGCCGTAGGCGTGCTCGGAGTACGACGTGCCGCCGGTGACCGCGCGACACACGAACGCCCCCGTGGTGCCGCCGTCGCCGGTGGGCGGGGCGTCCAGCTCGGCGCGGGTGGTGATCGCGACCTGCTCGAGGGGGAAGCCGGCCTCCCACAGGCGCCGGAAGACCAGCGCGAGGTCGTCGGCCACCGACGCCGCGACCAGCAGCTCGCCGGTGTGCCGGGCGCCGTCGAAGCCGCGGTGCACGACGCGCAGCCAGGCCAGGTCGCCCACCGCCACGGGACAGCCCGGCTCCCACGTCGAGCGGCGCACGACGTCCGCCGGCGGCGGGGAGACCACCCGCGAGGCGTAGCCGCGTCCCGGGAGCGCCGCGACCGGGTCGGGCAGCGTGAAGCGGCGCAGTCGCAGCGCCGGAGGCGTGGGCCGCACCTCGCCGTACCCGGTGGCGGCGCGCGGCAGCACGCGGGTGCCGAGCCACGGCGGCGGCACGGTGCCGACGGGCGGCTGCTCGGGCGCGGGCTCCGCGGTGGGCTCGGCGGTGCTGGGTGCGGTGCTGGCTGGCGTGCTGGGCGCGGACGGCGCCGGCCGGGTCGTCGCGGTCGGCACGGGACGCTGGTCGGGGGCGCCGCAGCCCGCGGCGGTCAGGGCGAGGCCCGCGATGAGCAGCAGGGCCGGGCGCGGGCGGGGCATGCGCCCACGCTAGGGCCGCCGGGGTGAGCAGTGCGGACGGCGGGCCGACCTAGGGTCGGGGGCATGAGCGACGAGAAGCCGACGTACGTCGAGAAGGGCAAGGAGTTCTCGCGGGACATGACCTACGTGTCCGACCGGATCACCCGCGACGCCCGCACCCCTGAGCACGGTCCGGTCGACGGCACGATGTGGCCGGTCGAGCCCGGCCGCTACCGGCTGGTCGCGGCCAAGGCGTGCCCGTGGGCCAACCGGTCGATCATCGTGCGCGAGCTGCTCGGCCTGCAGGACGTCATCTCGCTCGGCACCCCCGGGCCCACCCACGACGCCCGCAGCTGGACCTTCGACCTCGACCCCGGCGGCAAGGACCCGGTGCTCGGCATCGAGCGGCTGCAGGAGGCCTACTTCGCCCGCTTCCCCGGCTACGAGCGCGGCATCACCGTGCCGGCCGTGGTGGACGTGGCCACCGGTGGGCTGGTCACCAACGACTTCCCGTGGATCACCCACGACCTCGCCGCCGAGTGGAAGGACCATCAGCGGCCCGACGCGCCCGACCTGTGGCCCGACGACGTGCGCGAGGAGATGGAGGAGGTGATGCAGCGGGTGTTCACCGAGGTCAACAACGGCGTCTACCGCTGCGGCTTCGCCGGCTCGCAGGAGGCCTACGACAAGGCCTACGACCGCCTCTTCACCGCTCTCGACTGGCTGGAGGAGCGGCTCACCGACCGCCGCTACCTGATGGGCGAGCGGGTGACCGAGGCCGACGTGCGGCTGTTCACGACGCTGGCGCGCTTCGACCCCGTCTACCACGGCCACTTCAAGTGCAACCGCAACAAGCTGAGCGAGATGCCGGCGCTGTGGGGCTACGCGCGCGACCTGTTCCAGACGCCGGGGTTCGGCGAGACGATCGACTTCGAGCAGATCAAGGCGCACTACTACGTCGTGCACACCGACATCAACCCCTCCGGCATCGTGCCGAAGGGCCCCGACCTGGCCGGCTGGCACACCGCCCACGGCCGCGAGCGCCTCTGACCTCGCCGGCTGCGGCGTCCGGGCGCCGGCTGCGCGCCTAGGCTGGGCGCGTGGGACACGGTCACGGGCACGGTCACGGGCGGGCCGCCGGTCGGGGGCACGCCGCGGGGCGTGCCGACGACCGTCGCCGCCTGCGGGTGGTGCTGGCCGTCACCGCGAGCGTGATGGTGCTGGAGGTGGTCGGGGCGCTGCTGACCGGCTCGCTGGCGCTGCTGGCCGACGCGGGCCACATGGCCGCCGACGCTGGCGCGGTGGTGCTGGCGCTGGGGGCGTCGTACGTCGCCGGGCTGCGGCCCGGGCCGCGCTCCACCTTCGGTCTGCACCGCGCCGAGATCCTGGCCGCCCTGCTCAACGCGCTGGCGCTGCTGGGGGTCTGCGGCTACCTCGCCTGGGCCGGTCTCAGCCGCCTCGCCGACCCGCAGCCGGTCGACGCCGCCCCGATGATCGCGTTCGCGGCGGTGGGCCTGGTGGCCAACGCGGTGTCGATGGTGGTGCTGAGCCGCTCGGCGTCGGGGTCGCTCAACCTGCGCGGCGCCGCCAACGAGGTGCTCGCCGACCTGCTGGGCTCGGTGCTGGTCGTCGTCGCCGGTGCGGTCGTGCTGCTCACCGGCTTCCAGCGCGCCGACCCGCTGGCGTCGCTGGCGATCGCGGTGATGATCCTGCCCCGAGCGGTGCTGCTGGCCCGCGACGCGGTGGCGGTGCTGCTCGAGGTGGCACCCGCCGACCTCGACATCGCCGACGTGCAGCGCCACCTCGCCGACGTCCCGGGGGTGGTGGAGGTGCACGACCTGCACGCCTGGACGATCACCAGCGGGCTGCCCAGCCTCTCCGCCCACGTGACGGTCACCGACGAGGCCCTCGCCGCTCGCGGCGTCGGCGCGGTGCTCGACGACCTGTGCGGGTGCGTGGCCGAGCACTTCGACGTACGCCACGCGACGTTCCAGGTCGAGCCGGTCAGCCACCGGGCCCACGAGGACCTGGGCGAGGTGCACTGACCGCTCAGGCCCCACCCGTCACGGCGGTCGGGGCAAACCCTTGGTTGTCGACCGAGGCTTCGGCCGACAACCAAGGGTTTCACCGGATATCCGGTGAAACCCGCAAGCCCTCAGTCCTCCGCTGCAGCCCGGAGCTTGACCAGGGTCCGCTCGATCCCGCGCAGGATGCGGGGGGCCACGCCGGAGCGGTGGTAGGCGGCCTGGACCAGGCCGGGGTAGCGGCTGATGTCCCAGGTCTCGGTGACGCGGGTGCGCCCGTCGGGCAGCGCGGCGAGCTCGTAGCGCCAGCGGTGGAGGCCGACGTGGCGCCAGGCGATGAGGCGGTCCTCCTCGAGCTCGACGACCCGGTTGCGGATCAGGTACGGCGCACCGATGCGCATCTTCATGCCGAACGTCGAGCCCAGCACGAGCCGGTCGGGGCCGCTGAGGGCGCCGCGCACGGTGCCGGAGCCGTCGATCAGGGGGTGCTGCCGGGGGTCGGCGAGGATGTCGAAGACCGCCGCGGGCGGGGCGTCGACGACGGTGGACGCGGTGACGGGAGGGCGGGCCATGGCCCGACGCTAGCCGGGTCGGTTGGCGCGGCGCTCACCCTCGGCGGTACGTTGTGGGGGACCACGATGTGTCCCGGGTCACAGGCGCACCACCCCCGCGCCGGTGCTCCCGCGGACCCACCGCCCGGCCGCGGAGACCCCGACGGGCCGGTGACCTCGAAGGAGCGCCCACGTGAGCCAACCGACCTTCGGCCCCGACCTGGTGGAGGTCTTCGGACCCTCCCAGAGCGACGGCGGCCCCGAGCTGGTGCAGCTGCTGACCCCGGAGGGCGAGCGGGTCCACCACCCGGAGTTCGACCTCGACTTCAGCGCCGACCAGCTGCGCGGCTTCTACCGCGACATTGTGCTGACCCGGCGCATCGACACCGAGGCCACCGCGCTCCAGCGCCACGGCGAGCTGGGCATCTGGGCGCAGCTGCTGGGCCAGGAGGCCGCGCAGATCGGCGCCGGCCGCGCGCTGCGTCCCCAGGACCACGTCTTCCCCACCTACCGCGAGCACGGCGTCGCGTGGTGCCGGGGCGTCGACCCGCTCAAGCTGCTCGGGCTCTTCCGCGGTGTCGACCACGGCGCCTGGGACCCCGCCGACAACAACTTCGGGCTCTACACGATCGTCATCGGCGCGCAGACCCTCCACGCCACCGGCTACGCCATGGGCATGCAGCGCGACGGCGTCGTCGGCACCGGCGACCCGGAGCGCGACGCCGCCGTGGTGGCGCACTTCGGCGACGGCGCCTCCAGCCAGGGCGACGTCAACGAGGCGTTCATCTTCGCCGCGTCCTACAACGCCCCCGTCGTGTTCTTCTGCCAGAACAACCAGTGGGCGATCTCGGAGCCCATCGAGCGCCAGACCCGCATCCCGCTGTACCAGCGCGCGCTGGGCTTCGGCTTCCCCGGCGTGCGCGTCGACGGCAACGACGTGCTCGCGACGTACGCCGTGACGCAGGCAGCGCTCCAGCGCGCCCGGGACGGCCAGGGCCCGACGCTGGTGGAGGCCTACACCTACCGGATGGGCGCCCACACCACCACCGACGACCCCACCCGCTACCGCCTCTCCGACGACGTGGAGAGCTGGAAGCTCAAGGACCCGATCGCCCGGGTGGAGGTCTACCTGCGCCGCAACGGCCTGGTCGACGACGCGTTCGTGGCCGAGCTGAAGGACGAGGCCGACGAGCTCGGCGCGCGGCTGCGCGAGGGGTGCAAGGCGATGCCCGACCCGGACCCGATGAGCATGTTCGACCACGTGTACGCCGAGGTCACCGACGAGCTCGCCGCCCAGCGCGACGGCTACCGGTCCTACCTCGAGTCCTTCGAGGGGGCCAAGTGAACGCCGCGACCCAGACCCAGAGCCAGTCCCAGGCCCAGGCCCAGTCCCAGGGCAGGGGCCAGACCCAGAAGGTCACCCTGGCCAAGGCGCTCAACATGGGCCTGCGCCGCGCGATGGAGGACGACCCCAAGGTCCTGCTGATGGGCGAGGACGTCGGCAAGCTCGGCGGCGTCTTCCGCATCACCGACGGCCTGCAGAAGGACTTCGGCGAGGACCGCGTCATCGACTCCCCGCTCGCGGAGTCCGGCATCGTCGGCACCGCCGTCGGCATGGCCCTGCGCGGCTACCGCCCGGTGGTGGAGATCCAGTTCGACGGGTTCGTCTACCCCGCCTACGACCAGATCGTCTGCCAGGTTGCGAAGATGAGCTACCGCAGCAAGGGCCGCTCGCCCATGCCGATGGTCATCCGCATCCCGTACGGCGGCGGCATCGGCGCGGTGGAGCACCACAGCGAGTCGCCCGAGGCGCAGTTCGCGCACACCCCGGGCCTCAAGGTGGTCTCCTGCTCCAACCCCGTCGACGGCTACTGGATGATCCAGCAGGCCATCGCCAGCGACGACCCGGTGATCTTCTTGGAGCCCAAGCGGCAGTACCACGCCGACAAGGCCGACCTCGACACCTCGGCAACCCCCGAGCCGCTGTTCACCTCGCGGGTGGTGCGCCGCGGCGCCGACCTGACGCTGCTGGCCTACGGCCCGATGGTGAAGACCGCGATGAAGGCCGCCGAGGCCGCCGCCACCGAGGGCCGCTCCATCGAGGTCGTCGACCTGCGCACGCTCTCGCCGCTCGACATGGCGCCGGTGCTGGAGTCCGTACGACGTACCGGGCGCGCCGTGGTGGCCCACGAGGCCCACGTCAACCTCGGCATGGGCGCCGAGCTGTCGGCGCGGATCACCGAGCAGTGCTTCTACTCCCTGGAGGCCCCCGTCCTGCGGGTCGGCGGCTTCGACACCCCCTACCCCGCGTCGCGCATCGAGGAGGACTACCTCCCCGACCTCGACCGGGTGCTCGACGCCGTCGACCGCAGCATGGAGTTCTGAGATGGCCCACGACGAGTTCCTCCTCCCCGACGTCGGCGAGGGCCTCACCGAGGCCGAGATCGTCGGCTGGCGGGTTAAGGTCGGCGACGAGATCGCGATCAACGACGTGGTCGTCGAGATCGAGACCGCCAAGTCGCTGGTCGAGCTGCCCTCGCCGTACGCCGGCACCGTGCTCGCGCTGCTGGTCGACGAGGGCGAGACGGTCGCGGTCGGCACCCCGATCATCCGCGTCGGCGACCCCGCCGCGGCCGGTGACCCGGCGCCGGCGCCCGCGCCCGCGCCCGCGCCCGAGATGACGATCGACCTGTCCAACCCCGCCGCGTCCGGCGGCGGTGAGGGCGAGAGCCTGGTCGGGCGCAACAAGGCCGAGCGCGGACCCGTGCGCCGCGCCCGCAAGGGCTCGGCGTCGCCGTCGACCGAGGCGGGCGCCTCGGCGCAGATGCAGCTGCAGGGCGCGTTCGCGCCGGGCGGCGCGCAGTCCGACGACGTGGTCGCCGCCGACGAGCCGGCGGTGCCGGCCACCCCGGCCCCGCCCGTGCCGGAGCCGGCGCCGGCGCTGGTGCCGGCTCGCGCCACCGACCCCGTCGCCGCCCGGGCGCTGGCCAAGCCGCCGGTGCGCAAGCTGGCCAAGGACCTCGGCGTCGACCTCGGCTCCTGCCGCGCCTCCGGGCCCGGCGGGGTCGTCACGCGCGGCGACGTCCTCGAGGCCTCCAACGCGGCGGCGGGCTCGAGCCCCGCGCTCTCCGCCGACCTGGCGATGACCTTCGACTCCGCCGACCGGCGCGAGACCCGCGAGCCGGTCAAGGGCGTGCGCAAGATGATGGCCGGGGCGATGGTGGGCTCGGCGTTCACCGCGCCCCACGTCACCGAGTGGGTCACCGTCGACGTCACCGCCACGATGGAGCTCGTCGAGCGGCTCAAGGCGCGCCGCGAGCTGCGCGAGGTGAAGGTGTCGCCGCTGCTGGTGCTGGCCCGCGCGGTGCTGCTGGCGATGCGGCGCACCCCGGAGATCAACTCGTGGTGGGACGACGCCGCCCAGGAGGTCGTGGTCAAGCACTACGTCAACCTCGGCATCGCCGCCGCGACGCCGCGGGGCCTGGTCGTGCCGAACGTCAAGGATGCCCAGGACCTCTCGCTGGCCGACCTGGCCCGCGCCCTGGGCGACCTCACCGCCACCGCCCGCGAGGGCCGCACCCAGCCCGCGGAGATGGCCGGCGGCACGTTCACCATCACCAACGTGGGCGTCTTCGGCGTCGACGCCGGCACCCCGATCATCAACCCGGGCGAGTCGGCGATCCTGTGCTTCGGCGCGATCTCCAAGCGGCCGTGGGTCGTCACCCGCGACGGCGTCGACGAGGTCGTGCCGCGGCAGGTCACCACGCTGGCGCTGTCGTTCGACCACCGCCACGTCGACGGCCAGATGGGCTCGCAGTTCCTCGCCGACGTCGCCGGCATCCTCGAGGACCCCGCCTCCGCGCTGCTCTTCTGACCCCGAGCCCCGGCGTCGCCCGCTGCGGTGTGCGCCGGGTCGGGGCGGACGTCATACGAATCGTGGGTGCGACTCCAGGGAACGTATGACGCTGGCCCCGGCCTGCTCGGTCGCGGCTGGGCTGAGGGTCGGACGTCATGCGAACCGTGGATGCGACTCCACGCAGCGTATGACGCAAGCCCCGGCCTGTTCGGTCGCGGCGGGGCCGGGGGTCGGACGTCATACGAACCGAGCATGCGACTCCACGCAACGTATGACGCTGGCCCCGGCCTGCTCGGTCGCGGCGGGGCCGGGGTCGGACGTCATACGAATCGTGGGTGCGACTCCACGCAACGTATGACGTAAGCCCCGACCCCAGGGCCGGACGGCGGCGGATGAGCCGAGGAGGAACCAGGGGAGAGGATCAGGAGAGGGCGGCGAGCACCGCGGCCTCCCGGTCGCGGGCGAGCCCGGTGACGGGGGCGTCGGGGGTGGCGTCGAGCCAGGCGAGGGTGTCGCGGGCGCTGTCGGCGACCGGCCGCACGACGAGGCCGGCGGCCAGCGACGGGGCGGCGTCGTGGGCGAGCATGCCGTCGTACGCGGGGCGGGGGAGCCACAGCGGCAGCGAGGCCGGTCCCGACCACGGCTCGACGCCGTGGGCGGCGAGCACGTCGGAGGGCGCCCACACCAGCCGGGCGGTGGAGCCGACCGCCGCGGCCACCTCGGCGAGGAGGTCACCGGCGCGGGTGACCGGGCCGACGCCGTCGTAGGTGCCGGTGAGGCCCGTCTCGGCGGCGGCGACGATCCACTCCGCGAGGTCGCGGACGTCGACCACCTGCACGGTGTCGTCGGGGGAGCCCCCGGCCAGCGCCGCCGCGCCCGCGTACGACCCCGCGCCCGCCTCCGCCCCGGCGAGGCGCCGCGGCCAGTAGGCGAACCGACCGCTGGGGTCGCCGGGGCCGACGACGAGCCCGGGCCGCACGACGAACGCCCGGGCGGCGCCGGCGCGCACGGCGTCCTCGCAGGCCACCTTCATCCGCCCGTACGCCTCGGGGTCGTCGGCCAGGTCCACGTCGTCGGCGACCGGGTCGCGCAGCACGCCGGTGGCGGGCGTCTGGCCGGGGGTCGCCTCGTCGGCGTACACGTTGACGGTCGAGACGAACGTGTGGTGGGCCTCGGGCCACGCCGCCAGCGCCGTGCGCACCCACGAGGGCAGCCGCGCGACGTCGACCACCGCGTCGTGCGCCGCCTCGCCGAGCGCGGCCGGGACGCCGCCGGCGGCGCGGTCCCACACCACGTGGCGGGCCCCGTCGGGCACGTCGCCGGAGACGCCGCGGCTGGCGCAGGTGACGTGGTGGCCCCGGGCCAGGGCCGCGGCGGCGACCGCACGGGAGAGGAAGACCGACCCACCGAGGACGAGGAAGCGCATGGCCCGAGCAGACCGCGCCCGGGCCGTCGGCACAACCACCCCGCGGCGGGTTCCGCCCTCGGCGGAGGCCCCAGCCCCAGCCACCCAGCCACCCAGCCACCCAGCCCCGCACCCCCGAGAGCGGGTCAGCCCAGCGGCGGGTTGTCGGCGTCGAGCAGCCAGGAGCGGAAGAACGCCGTCAGCTCGACGCCCGACTCGTCCTCGAACCAGCCGGTGATGTCGTCGTAGGACTGGTTGGTGCCGGCGTGCTCGGCGGGCCAGCGGCGCACCAGCTCCCAGAACACGTCGTCGCCGAGCCGCTCGCGCAGCGCGTGCCACATCAGCGCCGGCACGTAGTAGACGTTGCTGGCGCCGAACGCGCGCGGGTCGTAGTCGGCCGGCGGGCCGGCCTCGGCGCGCAGCTGGTCGGCGACGGCGCGGTAGGTGTCGAGCACCGCCTCGAGGCCGGGGCCCTGCTCGCCCTGCCAGACCGCCTGCAGGTACATCGCCATGCCCTCGTTCATCCACAGGTCGCGCCAGTCGGTGGGGGTGACCTGGTCGCCCCACCACTGGTGCACCACCTCGTGCACCAGCACCTCCGGCGAGGTGGCGTAGTCGTCGGCGCCGAGGGTGATCATCGACTGCGTCTCCATGCCGCTCGCGGAGTCGACCAGCACGACGCCGAGGCTGTCGAAGGGGTACGGTCCGAGCCGCTCCTCCACCCAGTCGAGCGCGGCCGGGGTGGCGGCCAGCGCGTCGGCGTACTGCTCGGCCCCGGCCGGCACCCACCACGACACCGGCACCCCGCTCGCCGAGTTGGCCTCGGTGACGGTGTAGTCGCCGGTGGCGGCGGTGACCAGGTACGACGCGGCGGGCGAGTCGAGGCTCCAGCGGGTGGTGACGGCGCCGTCGGCCTCGCTGCGCTCGAGCAGCACGCCGTTCGCCACGCCGACCGCGGGCTCGGGCACGGTGAGGGTCAGGTCGTAGAACGCCTTGTCGGAGGGCTGGTCGTTCACGGCGTACCAGGTGAGCGCGCCGTAGGGCTCCTGCATCGTCCAGGTCGACCCGTCGGCGGCGACGGTCCAGCCGAGGCCCTCGACGTCGGTGCGGGTGGTCGGCGCCGGCACGGGCCGCGGGGTGCCGGCGTACTCGACGACCAGGGTCACCCGCTGGTCGGCGGCGACGTCGGCCTCGACCACGAGGTCGTCGCCGTCGTGGCGGTAGGTCGCGTCGGCGCCGTCGACGGTGACCGCGGAGGGCTCCAGGCGGCGGGACAGGTCGAGCACCAGCACGCCCGCGGCGGTGGTGGCGCGCAGCAGCACGGTCTCGCGACCGGTGAGCCGGGTGGCGTCGGGGTCCCAGGTGAGGTCGAGGTCGTAGTGCAGCGCGTCGACGCCGGGGTCGCCCAGCGCGGGGTAGACCGCGTCGGCGACGGGCCGGCTGAGCGCCGGGTCGAGCACAGGGTCCTCCGGCCCCGCTGGGTCGACCGGGTCGACGGCGCCCTCGGGGTCCACCGGGTCCGACGTGCCCGACTCGGACGGGGCTGCCGACGCGGAGGGCGAGGGTGACGACGGCGCGTCGGCGCCGCACCCGACGGCTCCCAGCGCGAGCGCGGCGGTGGTGGCGAGCGCAGCGAGCCGGGCGGGCCTCACTCGTCGCCGCGCAGCATCGGGCGGGCCAGCCGGCGCCCGTGGTGGATCTGCGCCTTCACGGTGCCGAGGGGGACGTCGAGCAGCCGGGCGATCTCGTCGTAGGGGAGGCTGTAGACGTCGCGCAGCAGCAGCGGCTCCACCAGCTGCGGGTGGTCGCGACCCAGGGTCTCCATCGCCTCCAGCAGGTCGAGGCGGGTGCCGGCGATGACGCTGGTCGTGCGCGGGTCGGGGCGGTCGAGGAGCGGGCCGCCGGCCTGCGGGTCTGCGGCGACGGCCTGGTTGCGCATCCGGCGGTAGGTGGTGCGGGCGCTGTTGACCGCCACGACGTGCATCCAGGTGGTGAACCGGCCGCGCCCGCCCCAGGAGCCGATCTTGGCGGCGATGTTGACCAGCGCGTCCTGGCAGGCGTCCTCGGCGTCGGCGGAGTGGGGCAGCACCCCGCGGCAGACGTTCAGCGCGCGGGGGCGGACGGCGGCCAGCAGGTCCTCCAGCGCCTCGCGGTCGCCGGCCTGGGCACGCCGGGCGAGCTCGTCGACCTCGTCGGGCGTGGGCGCGGGTCGGTCGTCGCTGGACAGCATGTCTCCACTCTTCCCGCGCTCGCAGATTTTACCCGTGCGGGTCGATCCCGCCGCAGTACCTATCATGCTCGGGTGTCCATGCCCCAGCGACTCGGCCGCTACGCCGTGCGTCGGCGCATCGGGTCCGGGGGCTTCGCCACCGTGTGGCTTGCCTACGACGAGCAGCTCGACTCGCCAGTGGCGGTGAAGGTGCTGGCCGACAACTGGACCGACGACCACCAGGTGCGTCGCCGGTTCCTCGAGGAGGGGCGCTACCTGCGCCGCGTCGACTCACCGCACGTCGTGCGGGTCTACGACGCCGGCGAGCTCGACGACGGCCGGCCCTACCTGGTGATGTCGTACGCCGACCAGGGCACCCTGGCCGACCGGCTCGACGTCGACGGGCTGACCACCCGGCAGGCCACCGAGGTGCTGCGCCAGGTGGGCGCGGGCCTGCAGGCCCTGCACGACCTCGACATCCTCCACCGCGACGTGAAGCCCGCCAACGTCCTGTTCCGCACCACCCGCGGCCCCGGCGCCGGCAGCGGCGGTCCGGCGGGCAGCGGTGCGGACGGCGACGTACAGGCCCTGCTCGGCGACCTCGGTCTCGGCAAGGCGCTCGACGTGTCGAGCCGGCTGACGATGGTGGCCGGCACCCCGTCGTACGTCGCCCCGGAGCAGGCCCAGGGGGAGGCCCCCGACGCCCGCGCCGACCAGTACTCGCTGGCAGCGCTGGCCTACCTCCTGCTCAGCGGCCGCCCGGCCCACGCCCACACCACCCTGCGCGCCGCCGCCAGCCCGGAGACCGTGCCGCCGCTCTCCACGCCGGAGCGCCCGCTGCCGGAGGCCGCTGACGCGGTGGTGCGCCGGGCGCTGAGCGTCGACCGCGAGGAGCGCTGGCCCGACGTCACCGCGTTCGTCACCGCCCTGGTCGAGGCCCTCGCGCCGGTGCTCGGCGGCGAGGTCGGCTCGGGGGCGATCGCCCGGCCGTGGCTCCCGGTCGACCCCGACCTCACCCAGCCCGGCAACCGGCCCTCGGCGCACCACCCGTCCGGCCCCGCGTCCCACGACGACCTGCCCGACCCGCCCGCCCCGCCGACCCCGGAGGGCGGTGCGCGGCGCCGGGGCCTGCGGCGGGCCGGCGCGGCGCTGGTGGCGCTGGCGGCCCTGGCGGCGGGCGGGGTGGCGGGCTACGCCCTGGTGGAGGGCCGCGCGCCCGACCAGGTCACCGTGACCGACGCGTCGGGCTCGCTGTCGGTGGTGGTGCCGGCCCGGTGGGACGACGCCGAGTCCGACCAGTCGTGGGTGGCCCCCGACGACGACGTGGCGTACGACGCCCTCTCGGTCGGCACCAGCGCCGCCTGGACCGACCCCGCGGGCGAGGGGGAGGGCGTGTTCCTCGGCCTGATGAGCGGCACGGCGCTGCCCGGGCGGATGCCGGGCCACCCCGAGTGCACCGCCACCGGCGAGCGGGTGACCGACTCCGTCGACGGCCAGGCGGTGCAGACCGTGCTCCACAGCGGCTGCCCCGGCGAGGGCGTCGTCGTGGAGCGCGTGGTGCAGGTCGCGGCCAACCGGCTGCTGTGGGTGCAGGTGCGCAGCGCCAGCACGGCCACCGCCTACCGCGTGCTCGACAGCATCGAGACCTACGGGTTGTGACGCCGGCGGGCGGCGCCCGTCAGGTGCGGGCGCCCGAGGTGACCGCCTCGAGCAGGCTGCTCAGCCCGTCGCGGTCCATCGCCCGTCCGACGACCGCGATCGAGGCGAAGGCCAGGTCGTCGCCGGGGGCGGCGCTGATGTAGCGCTCGTAGGTGAGGCGCTGGTGGCCCTGGCTGACGTAGGTGGCCACGAAGGTGTCGCTCGAGCGGCTCTCGACGTCCAGCGCGGTGACGTCGGTGGCCATCTTGAGCGCGCGCAGCCGGGCGGTCAGCGCCTCCGACACCGTCTCGTGGCCGTTGCCGATCAGTCGCACGCGCAGGAAATGGGTGTTCGCGGTGTTCTCGTCGGTCATCGGGTCCTCGGGGTACCACCGCCACTCGCCGGCCGTCGCCTGGGTGCGCACCCACCCGCGCGGCACCGGGATCGACAGCGCGAACGGCGGGGTGCCGACCGTGGCGCGCCGCGTCGGCACCGCCCGCTGCAGCACGGGGTAGTCGGGGTCGGAGATCACCAGCACCCGGGCGTCCTGCGGGTACGGCGGGGCCGCCGCGGGCACGGGGGTGGGCGGGTCGAAGGCCACGGGCTCGTCGTCCGCGCCGAGCGCCAGCAGCGCGCCGCCCAGGGCGCCGACGACGGCCAGCGCCACGGTCGCCAGCGCACCCCGCAGTCCCATGGGGGACACCGTAACGGCCGCCGGCGACCTGCCGGGCTCATCCAGCAGTCCTCCTGAGGAGGAGGTGAACGACAGGTGAACGTGGCACCCTTGGCAGGTGAACGCCCCGACCACCCCCTCTCCTGCCGTGACGGCGTGGCGGCTCCTGGTGGCCGCGAGCGCCGCCGGTGGCGTGCTGCTGGCCGCCCGGGAGTACGACGTGTGGTGGACCGCCCTGAGCCAGCTGGCCAACCTCGCCGCGGCCGTGGCGTTCGTTGCGCTGGCCGTGCGGGAGCCGGCCTCGCCGCTGCTGCGCGGCGCCCTGGCCACGGTGATGCTGCTGGTCGGCCTGGCCTACCTGCCGATGGCCAACGGCAACCTGGGCGAGCCGTGGTCGATGCTCGAGCACCAGGTCACCCCGGCCCTCGTCGTCGCCGACTTCCTCCTCGTCGGCAGCAGCCAGGTGCGGGTGCGCTGGTGGCACCCACTGGCCTGGCTGGTGCCGCCCGCGGCCTACCTGGTCTGGTACGTCGCCGCCGACCTCGCCGTCTACGACGCCCTCGACCTGGCCCGCCCGGCGCAGTTCTGGTCGCGGGTCGCGCTGCTGCTCGCGCTGGTGCTCGTCTGTGGCCACGCGCTGCGCGGCTGGTGCGGGCGCCGTGCGGTGCCGGTCGAGCGGGGCTCGGAGCGTTCGTCGGTCGTGTAGGGGAGGAGCGCCAGCGACGAGCCGTGTCGAGACCCTTCCCGCACGCCTAGAACTGGCGGTCCGGCGTACCGGACTCGGCGGCGGCGGTGGTGTTCGCGCCCAGCCCGCCCAGGTCGGTGGCCAGGCCGGAGGGCACCCAGGTCATCGCGGAGGTCGTGGTCACGGTGCTGACCGACCCGCCGCTGCTCTGCTGGCCCACCGTCATCGTGACCCGGGTGACGGCGACGCCGTTCACGGTGGTGGTCGTCGCGGTCATGGTGGCCGAGAACTGGGCGGCGCCGAAGAAGCCGATGTAGTCCTCGCGCAGGTTGACCGCGCCCAGGTTGACCGCAGCGCCCCCGCGCAGGACGTCGACGCTGTCGCCGCGGCCGCCCAGGCCGAGCAGGTTGCCGTCGCGCAGGCGCACGGTCACCGGCACCGCCGAGCCGTCCCAGCCGGGGCTGATCGAGGCGGGCCGCATCAGCTCGCTGTAGGTGAGGCTCAGGGTGTCGCCCGGGTCGAGGCGACCGGCGACGCCGCCGTTGGTCGTCTGCACGTCGGCGGCCCGCGGGGCGGTGTTGTCGACCCTGCGGCCCGCGACGACGGCCGAGGCGGTGGTGCGACCGGCGCCGTCGGTGACCACGGCGCGCAGGTCGTAGAGCCCGTCGGGCACGGCGGTGGTGGCGAAGGAGCACGAGTAGGGGGAGGTGGGGTCGGTGCACACGTCGGTCCAGGTCCCGGTGCCGGCCGGCGAGCGCTGGAGCCGCACCGAGGCCACCCCGGCGGTGGAGCTCGCGCTGGCGCCGAGGGTGACGGTGCCGGTGAGGACCGGCCCCGGGTCGTTCGCCGCGACCGTGGTGACCACGTTGTCGACCACCCGGCCGCCGACCACGGCGGAGGTGGTGGAGCTGCCGGCGACGTCGGTGGCGACGGCCCGGAAGGAGTAGGTGCCGTTGGCGAGCGTCGTCGTGTCGACGCGGCACGACCAGGGGGCGGCGGTGACGGTGCACAGGTCCTGGTAGGTCGCGGAGCCCGACACCGCCTGCTGGACGACGACGCGGGCCACACCGGAGTGGGCGTCGGCGGCGCTGGCGGTGAGGGTCACCGTGCCGCGCAGCGGGGTGCCGGGGTCCTGCAGGGCGACCGTGGGAGCGACGTTGTCGACGAGCACCCCCGCGACGACCGGGGAGGTCAGCGTGGTCGTGCCGGCGGTGGCCACGGCACGCAGGTCGTGGCGACCGTTCGGCGTCCCGGAGGTGAGCCAGGCGCACGAGTACGGCCGGGTCGAGGTGGTGCAGGCGGTGGTCCAGGTCGTCGTGCCGGCCGGCGCGCGCTCGATCCGCACGGTGTAGTCGGTGGTGTCGGCGTTCGACACGGTGGCCGTCAGCGGCACCGATCCCCGCACGACCGCGCCGGGCGAGGCCAGGGCGACGCGGTGGGCCAGCGAGGCGGAGACCGTCCAGCTGTTGGCGGGTGCGACGGTGCGGTCGGTGAACCCGGCGGTGGCGGTGTGGCCGCCCGAGAGCCCCATCCCGCCGGCGACCAGCAGGGCGAGCGCCGGCAGCACCGGCAGCGCGGCGGCGGGACGCCGGCGCGGGAGGCCGCGGTGACGTCGTCCGGGGCGAGGAGTCCCCGCGCCCGGCCCGTCGGTGTCCCGACCGGCCCGTCTGCGGGTGGCCAGGGCGAGGGCCAGGGCGGTGAGTACGCCCCACAGGACGAGCGGCAGGACGTGGCCGTCCCTGACCCAGACCAGCGGGCGCCCGACGTACGGGACCAGGAGCGTGGCGCGCGCCTCGACGTCGGCGCTGGTGATCGGGGTGGCGTCGTAGGTGGGGCTGGCGTCACCGGCGGTGGCGTACTGCCCGTCGCCCAGCTTCTCGACGACCCGGTGGACCACCAGCTCGCCGTCCTCGGGCTTCGCCGGGTTGCCGAACAGCACGACGCGTCCGAGCGGGACCTTCTCGGAGGCCGAGAACGGCTTGGCCACGACCACGTCGCCCACCGAGATCGACGGCTCCATCGAGCCGCTGCGCACCACCGAGCTCGACCAGCCCCACAGGGTCGGCACCATCGCCGCGACCAGCAGGGTCAGCAGGAACGCGCGGTAGGCGCGGCCCAGCACCTGGGCCACCAGCCGCGCCCGCCCGAGGTGGGCCCGGGGGCCGGTGGCGGCCGGTGCCTGCGGGGAGGGCGCGTCGACGGGAGGGGGAGGCACGGTGGCGGTGGCCATGTGCGGGACCTCCTGACGGCGGGGCGGGGCTCTGGCTGGCGCGGCGGGCTGCGAGCCGGCTCAGCTGGTCTGCAGCTCCCACTGGAGGTCGATGCCGGTGTGGCTGCCCTGCAGCTGGTCGACCTGCGCCTGCGTCAGCCCGGTGGTGTCGAAGGTCCAGGTGACCTCGTAGGTGCGCGACTGGGTGCCGGTCGTGACCGGCCAGCTGCCCACGCCGTTGGCGTAGCTGTTGGACAGGGCGAGCTGCGAGAGCGGGGAGTCCTCGACGACCGGGTTGCCGGTGGCGAACGGGGTGAACCCGGCGCAGTCGGCGAACGAGCCGCCGGTGCCCGCCCTGACGGTGACCTCGACGTAGCGCTCGAGGCCGGCCGGGGAGGTGACGGGGTTGACCATGTAGGCCCTGACCGTGCCGGCCGCGGTGGCGTTTGCGGTGACGGTGATGCACTTGGTCTCGGTGGCCCCGGGCAGCATGCTCGCCACCTGGAACCGGGCCGAGCCGGCGTCGTCGTCGGTCAGCGCGACCGAGCCGGTCGCCCAGTCGTTGCCCGAGTTGCGGGTCGTGCCGCTGAACGCGGCGTACGACGACTGCCACACCAGGGCACCGGCGGCGATGACCGCGACGGGGGTGGCGGCGGCGGCGACGATCTTGCCGGTGGTCGCTGAGGTGATGCGCATGGGGGTGCTCCTGGTCGGTGGGGGGTGTGCCGCCGCCACTGTCGCGGTCGTCACCGGCTGCCGTGGGCTTTCACCCGGACGCTGACCCATCGCCGGGCCGCACCACCCGGACGGACTACCCCCGCGCGCCGCGCGGGTGCCGCGTGGACGCCGTCCGGGCGCTGCGCCGCCCCGCCCGCGAGTGGCGGGGGCCACGTCCCTACGGTGGGGCGCCATGAGCAGCCTCCTCGTGCGCCGCGCCCGCGTCGTGGCCCTCGCCGCCGGCGACCGCGTGCCCGACCGACCGGTCGACGTGCTGGTGGAGGACGGCCGGGTGACCGCGGTGGGTTCGGGCCTGGTGCTGCCCCGCGGCGCCGGGGAGCGGAGACCGGTCGAGACGGTCGACGCGGGCGGGCGCTGGGTGGTGCCGGGGCTGTGGGACCAGCACGTCCACCTCGCCCAGTGGACGCTCACCTCGGCCCGTCTCGACCTCACCCCGGCGCGCTCGCCGGAGCAGGCCACCGCGCTGGTGGCCGAGCGGGTGCGGGAGTACCCCGACCTGCCCGTGATCGGCTGGGGCCACCGCTCCGCGCTGTGGGGCCGCGAGGTGACCGTCTCCGAGCTCGACGCCGTCACCGGCGACACCCCGGTGGTGCTGATCTCCGGCGACGCCCACCACGCCTGGCTCAACACCACCGCGCTGCTCCACCTCGCCCTGCCGGTGCGCGACTCGGTGGTGCGCGAGGCGGAGTGGTTCCGCGCCTACGCCCGGCTGGCGACGCTGATCGGCGACGAGGGCACCTCCCACGAGGCCTACCGGCGCACCCTCGACCACGCCGCGTCGCTCGGCGTCGTGGGCCTGGTCGACTTCGAGTTCTCCGGCGGCGCCCGCGAGTGGGCCGAGCGGTGGGCCCACGGCTGCGACCTGCTGCGCATCCGCATGTCCACCTACGCCGAGGGCCTCGACGACGTGCTGGAGGCCGGGCTGCGCACCGGCGACACCCTGCCCGGCTGCGACGACCGCGCCACGATGGGACCGCTGAAGATCATCAGCGACGGCTCGCTCAACACCCGCACGGCCTGGTGCTGCGAGCCGTACGGCGACGCCCACCGCCTGGAGTACCCCGCCGGGCAGCCCAACCTGTCGGGCGAGGAGCTGCGCGCGCTGCTGGCCCGCGCCCACGCCCACGGGCTCGACGTCGCCACCCACGCCATCGGCGACGCCGCCTGCGCCGAGGCGCTCGCGGCGTACGCCGACACCGGCGCGCGCGGCTCGATCGAGCACGCGCAGATGGTCGGGCGCGCCGACGTGCGCCGGATGGCCGAGCTCGGCATCCGCGCCAGCGTGCAGCCGGCCCACCTGCTCGACGACCGCGACCTCACCGACCACATCTGGGGCGAGCGCTCGGCGCGCTGCTTCGCCTACCGCTGGATGCTCGACGACGGCGTCGAGCTGGCCCTGGGCTCCGACGCCCCGGTCTCCCCGCTCGACCCGTGGCTGGCGATGGCCGCGGCGGTGCACCGCAGCGCCGACGAGCGCGAGGCCTGGCACGCCGAGCAGGCGCTGACCCCGCGCGAGGCGCTGAGCGCCTCCGTCGACGGCCAGGGCACCGTGGCGCCGGGCTCGCGCGGCGACCTGGTGCTGCTCGACGCCGACCCGCTCGCTGAGGCCGGCTCGGCGCTCGACGCCGCCGCCCGGCTGCGCGACATGCGCGTCGCCGCGACGTACGTCGCCGGCCGCGAGGTCTTCTCCGCCCTCTGACCCCGGCGGCGACGGCCGGCCGGCGCCCGGCGCACCTCGGTCAGCGGGCGGGCTCCCGCTCGAGCAGGCGCAGCACCTCGGCGGCGACGGCCTCCTGCTCCACGGCGAACGGGTGGAACGCGAGGGCCTGGTCGGGGATGGTCTCCTTGCCGTTGACCCACGGGTCGTCGGAGCACAGGTCGTGGCCCTCGCTGAGCGACCAGACGTCGACGAACTCGACGCCGGCCGTGCGGGCCGCGCGCTCGACGGCGTCGTCGAGGCTGGCGTTGGCCTGCCGGGCGAAGGCGTAGTCGCCGGCGGCGAGGTCGATCTGGTCGGGGCAGGTGCCCCGCGCGGGGATGATCTGGGGGTAGCCGACGGCGAGCACCCGGGCGTCGGGCGCCCGGTCGAGCACACCGGCGAGGGCCGCGGCCAGGGTGGCGCTGACCTGGCGGAACGTCTTGTCGGTGACCGCGCCGCGCGAGGCGTCGGTGCACGGCGAGCCCTCGGCCCCGCCGGCGGCGAGCTGGCCGCACTGGCCGATCAGCCGGGAGAACAGCTCCCGGTCGTTGCCGCCGATGCCGAGGGTGACCAGGTCGGTCTCCTCCGTCACCGCGTCGAACTGCGCCGGCTGCGTGGCGCCGTCGAGGGTCTGCTGCACGCCGATCAGGGAGGTCGTGGTGGCGCCGCTGCAGCTGACGTCGGTCAGCACGGTGCCCTCGAGGCCGGCGGCGACCAGGGTGGGGTAGTTGCCCGTGGAGCGCAGGCAGCCGTCGTTGACGTCGGTCTCCGGCACCAGCGGGGCCGCGGTGTAGGAGTCGCCGAGCGCCACGTAGTCGGGGTAGTCGCCGCTGCCCTCGGCGGGGGCGGTGCTGCTGGGCCCGCTGGGCTCGGCGGTCTCGCTGGGAGCGGTCGACGAGGACGACGAGGACGACGGCGACGAGGACGACGGGGCCGCGTCGGGCTCGGCGTCGCCCCCGCCGCAGCCGGCGAGCACCAGGGCGCCGGCGGCCAGCAGCGCCGGCAGCAGGGCGGCGCGCGTGGGTCGGGCCGGGCGGGGCGTCGTACGACTCGTCATGGACCAGACGGTACGGGCCCCGCCCACCCGTCGGTGCCGGGCGGTCGGGCAGCGGCGCTCAGCCGAGGGCGACGGTGGCGGCCAGCACGAAGTCGGGGTCGTCGAGGCGGTCGCCGTACGCCTCGCGCAGCTGCCCGAGGCGGTAGCGCACGGTCTGGGGGTGCACGAAGAGGGCGTCGGCGACGTCCTCGCGGCGGCCCTGGTGGAGCAGCCACCAGCGCAGCGTCTCGGCGAGCTTCTCGGCGGTGGCGGGGCGCAGGTCGGCCAGCGGCGCCAGCACCAGCGCGCGCAGGTCGGCGCGCGCGGCGGGGTCGGCATCGAGCACCAGCGCGGGCAGGTGGGCCTCGGTGTCACCGGTGTCGTCGGCGCCCGCCCCGAGGCCGAGCTCGCGGGTGCGCAGCACCCGGTCGTACGACGCCCGCACCTCCAGCCAGGGCCGCGCGGGGCCGGCCAGCGAGCTGCGGTCGCGCAGCGTGCGCAGCAGCACCGGGCGGGCGAGGTCGTGGGCGTCGGGCACCAGCAGCAGGGCGTGCTCGGGCAGGGCGGCGAGGTCGGGGACGGCGAGCGTGGCCGGGGCGACCGCGGCCAGCACCGGGCGCAGCTGCGAGCCCGGCACGAGCACGGCGGTGAGCGTGGTGGGCGGCTCCCAGCCGGCCCGCTCGGCGGCGTCGATGACGGTCTCGACCGGGCTGTCGTCGAGCAGGTGGCCGGCCAGCCGGTCGAGGAGGCGCTGGCGGGCGCGGCCGGTGGAGGCGAGCTCGTCGGTGTGGCCGGCGACGCTGGCCGCGGACAGCTCGTCGATGTAGGCGAACACCAGCTCGGCGAACGACGCGACGGTCTCGGCGGGCATGCCGGTGCGCACGGCCGCGCCCGACATCTCCCGCCACGACACCCGCGCCCCGATGCGGTAGGCGGCGAGCAGCGCGTCGGTGGTGCGGCCGCTGCGGGCCTCACCGCGGCCGAGCTGGTAGGCGCCCTCGACCGCCGGGGCGGCCGGGGTGCGGGGGTCGGCGCCGCGGCGTCCGCTGGCCAGCGACAGGAACCCGCCGAGCGCCAGCTGCACCGCCTTGCGGATGTTCTCGCCCATCGAGCCGGTCAGCGAGCCCTCGTAGCTGGGCACCTCGGCGATGATGGCGTCGACGACGCGGTCGGCCACCACGGCCAGCTCGGAGCGCATCTCGCTGACCGCGCGCGGCGGCAGCTGCAGGCCGTGCCCGGCGGTTCGGCGGGTGACGCGGCGCACCATGACGGCCTCCAACGGGTCCAGATCCGGCAGAACTGTCCCGAGTGAACAAAAGCAGCCAGCAGGTTCACGTCGACGGCACAGGACTTTGAGTGCCAAGCGTAGGACAGTAGAACGCATGACCACCACTGCACCGACGCCCGCGGCTCCGTCGCTGCGACAGCGCCTGCGCAAGGTCGCCGAGGCCGCGGTCACCCCGCTCGACCTCGACGACGTGCTGGACGTGTTCCACCCGCTGCGCGCCGGCGCCGACCTGCGCGGCCGTGTCGTGCAGGTCGTCCCCGAGACCGCCGACTCCGCCACGATCGTGATCAAGCCGGGCAAGGACTGGGCCGGCCACGTGCCGGGGCAGTACCTGCGCATCGGCGTCGACGTCGACGGTGTCCGCCTGTGGCGCACCTACTCGCTGACCCACGGCCCCCGCGCCGACGGCTGCATCAGCATCACCGTCAAGGCCATCCCCGACGGCGTGGTGTCGAACTTCCTGGTGCGCAGCCTGCGCGCGGGCCAGATGGTGCAGCTCGGCCAGGCCGAGGGCGACTTCGTCCTCGCCGACCCGCTGCCCACCAAGCTGCTGCTGGTCACCGCCGGCTCGGGCATCACCCCGGTCATCGGCATGCTGCGCAACATGTTCTCGCGCGCCGAGCCGGTGCAGGCCGACATCGTGCTGCTGCACTCCGCGCTCTCGCACTCCGAGGTCATCTTCGGCGAGGAGTTGCGCCGCTACGCCGCCGAGGGTCGCCTGCGCCTCGTCGAGCTGCACACCGACGTCGACGGCATGCTCGAGGTCGACCACCCCGAGCGCGGCCTCGCCACGATCGTCCCCGACCTGGGCGAGCGCACGACGTACGCCTGCGGGCCGGTCGGGCTGCTCGACGCCCTCGAGGGCCACCACGGCGAGCTCGACCTGCCGCTGCACATCGAGCGGTTCCGCACCGCGGTCGTGGCCACCGGCGAGGGCGGCACCGTGTCGTTCTCCGGCAACGACGTGGTGGTGGAGGCCGACGGCGCCACGCCGATCCTCGACGCCGCCGAGTCGGCCGGCGTCCTGATGCCGAGCGGCTGCCGGATGGGCGTCTGCTTCGGCTGCGTGCTGCCGCTGCGCGAGGGCGCCGTGCGCGACCTGCGCAACGGCGAGCTGACCATCGCCCAGCCCGGCGACGGCGTGAACATCCAGACCTGCATCAGCGCGGCCGCCGGGCCGTGCCAGATCGACCACTGACCACCTTCCCCCTGCTCGACCACCCGCTCGTCACCTCGAGAAGGAGCGTTCCATGACCGTCATCACCAAGCAGCCCGTGAACCCCACCGCCCACCTGACGCCGGAGGACATCGAGGCGATCGGCGTCGAGCTCGACGCGATCCGCCAGGACGTCCTCGACGACCGCGGCGCCTCCGACGCGGCGTACATCCGCCGGGTCGTCGACGTGCAGCGCAAGCTCGAGCTCGGCTCGCGTGCGGTGCTGCTGGCCAGCGTGTTCCCGCCGGCCTGGGTGGCCGGCACCATCGGGCTCTCGATCGCCAAGATCCTCGAGAACATGGAGATCGGGCACAACGTCATGCACGGCCAGTGGGACTGGATGCGCGACCCGAAGATCCACTCCACCACCTGGGAGTGGGACAACGCCTCCACCGCCGACGGCTGGAAGCACTCGCACAACGAGATCCACCACACCTACACGAACATCGTGGGCAAGGACAACGACCTCGGCTACGGCATCATGCGCGTCGACGAGGACCAGCGCTGGATCCCGATGTACCTCGCCCAGCCGCTCTGGAACGCGATCAACGCCTGCTTCTTCGAGTACGGCATCGCCGCCTACGACCTCGAGCTCGGCAAGAACCTGTCGGTGCCGAAGGACAAGCGCAGCGAGGAGTTCACGACCAACACCAAGAAGACGCTGCGCAAGATCCGCCAGCAGGCCACCAAGGACTACGTCGTCCACCCCGCGCTGTCGCTGCCGACCGGTTCGTTCCTGCCGACCCTGGCCGCGAACTTCACCGCCAACCTGGTGCGCAACGTGTGGTCGCACTCGGTGATCATGTGCGGTCACTTCCCCGAGGGCGTCGAGACCTTCGAGAAGAAGTCGATCCCGGAGAAGGAGACCCGCGGCGAGTGGTACCTGCGCCAGATGCTGGGCTCCGCCAACATCTCCGGCTCCAAGTTCATGCACCTGATGACCGGCAACCTGTCGCACCAGATCGAGCACCACCTCTTCCCCGACCTGCCCTCCAACCGCTACGCGGAGGTCGCCCCCAAGGTGAAGGCGCTGTTCGACAAGTACGAGCTGAACTACCACGAGGCCCCGCTGCCGGCCCAGGTCTACTCCGCCTGGCACAAGGTCGTGCGGCTCTCGCTGCCCAACGGCTTCCTGGAGACCACCACGGTGAAGAACGCCCCCGAGCAGCTCAAGACGCTGTGGGCGATGACCACCAAGGGCCCCAAGGTCCGTCGCGCCGCCCAGGCCCGGCTGACCCAGCTGGCCCGCAAGAAGGAGATGGCGAAGGCCGCCTGACCCCACGCACGACGAACGGCCCCGGGCGGTTGCCCGGGGCCGTTCGCATGCCCGCTGCTCGTCGCCCTCAGCGCATCGAGCACCAAGCGCCAGCGGGCGCTGCCCTCGGTGGTCGGGAGCGAGCGCCAGCGAGCGTTGTCCTCGGTGGTTGAGGAGCGAGCGCCAGCGAGCGTTGTCCTCGGTGGTTGAGGAGCGAGCGCCAGCGAGCGTCTCGAAACCACCCTCAGCGCATCGAGCACCAAGCACGAAGGGCCCCGACCGCAGCTGCGGTCGGGGCCCTTCGCGGTGGAATCAGGAGACGCGGACGTTCTCAGCCTGGGGACCCTTGGGGCCCTGGGCGAGGTCGAACTCGACCTTCTGGTTCTCGTCGAGCGACTTGTAGCCGCTGGTCTGGATGGCGGAGTAGTGGACGAACACGTCCTCGCCGCCACCATCCTGAGCGATGAAGCCGAAGCCCTTTTCGGCGTTGAACCACTTGACGGTGCCCTGAGCCATGATCGAATCCCTTGTTCACGTGTCGGGGGCCTCGTGCCCCACAACCGCTGAAGACAACTCACCTGTGCTGATGTCCAGCGTGCCGAAAACCAGGAGTACGAGAAATAAGCCACGGCATCTTGCGCGGCCAGGACGACTGTGGAGCATCGTCCCTTCAACAAGCACCACGATAGGGCATCAGGCCGCGTGCTGCGATTCCGGGCCGACAACGGGCGTGGCGCCGGGCTCTGGTGGTCTCGATACACCTCGTCGCTGGCGCTCCTCGGCACTCGACCACCGAAGGCTTCGTGAGCGCGGGCTCGGCCTTCGTTAGTCGAGTAGCGAGCGCCAGCGAGCGTATCGAGACCCGTCGCCGGTGATCGATGGTCTCGAAACACCTCGTCGCTGGCGTGGTTCCTGAGGAGCGAGCGCAGCGAGCGTCTCGAAGGGCTCCTCGGCACTCGACCACCGAGGGCTTCGTGAGCGCGGACTCGGCCTTCGTTGGTCGAGTAGCGAGCGCCAGCGAGCGTATCGAGACCCGTGGCGGCGCGAGTGCGGCCGCCGACGACCGCCGCGGGGCAGACTGGCGCGAGCGCCAACGACGAGAGGTGGACACATGGGTCAGCAGACCGAGACGGGGACGCCGGGGCGCGAGCTGCTCGACGAGCTGGCGGCGCAGGAGGCGCGCCTGGTCTTCGACCGGTTCGACGAGGACACCGCGTGGGCGCTCGGAACCGCCCTGCGCGACGCCGCCCTCGCCGCCGGGCTCCCGGTCGCGATCTCGGTGCGCCGCAACGGCCAGCGCCTGTTCCACGCCGCGCTCCCGGGCGCGTCGGCCGACAACGACGGGTGGCTGGAGCGCAAGTGCGCGGTGGTCGACCGCTACGGGCGGTCCTCGCTGCGCGTCGGCGAGCAGTTCCGGGTCGACGGGAGCACCTTCGAGAAGAGCTCCCGGCTCGACCCGTCGCGGTACGCCGCGCACGGCGGCGCCTTCCCGGTCCTGGTGAGGGACACCGGCTGCGTCGGCACGGTCGCGGTCTCGGGCCTGCCCCAGCTCGACGACCACCGGCTGGTGGTCGAGACGCTCGAGGCCTTCCTGGCCGCGGGGCGCTGAGGCGCCGCTCAGTCGAGCGGCAGGGCCGCCAGGGCGGCCACCACGTCGTCGGCCTCGGCCAGCCGGCGCACGGCGTCGAGCAGCGGGGCGCCGTACCCGGCGTGCACGAGGGCGTCGACCTTGGCCACCACCTCGGCCTCGCCGAGGGGGAAGTGCGCGGTGTCGCCGATCGGGTCGGGCTGCGCGAGCGCCCAGGTGCGCCCGTCGTGCAGCTCCACCTCGACCTCGCAGACCCGGCGGGCCGGCAGGTGGCGGTCGAGGTCGTCGCTCAGCTCCACGGCGACGCGGTCGCTGAAGGCGTCGGCCGCGGCGAAGGCCGGGGTGCCGGGCTCCATCGTGGTGGGGGTGACCTCCCCGCTGACGGCCGCGGTGGCCACCGCGAAGGGCAGGGAGAACATCGCGGCCAGCCGGTTGGCCGGGTGGCGCTGGCGCAGGGGAGCGGCGAGGGAGTGGATGCCGACCCGCACGGCGGCGACGTCCTCGGCGCGCCAGCCCCCGGCGGCCCGCAGCGACAGCACGAGGTCGATCGCGGCGTGGGTGTAGGAGCAGGCGGCGTGCTGCTTGAGGTAGCCCTCGGCGGCGAGCCAGCGGTCACCGAGGCCGTCGAGCAGCAGGTCGGGCTCGAGCCCGCCGACCAGCGCGAACGCCGCGGCGGCGCCGCCGCGGTTGGTCACCAGCCCGGCCCGGGCGAGGTGGGCCGAGGAGAGCCCGGCCACGCCGGCCTGGCCGGCCCACAGGTTGCGGGTGACGTCGCCGGCGAGCACCGCCGCCCAGGGGGCGGCCGTCATCAGCCCGGTGGAGGCGTCGACGGCGGCCGCGACCTGGGCCGGGGTGGCCCCGAGCAGCCGCGCCGCGGCGTACGCCGCTCCGGTGACGCCCCAGTGGCCGTGGGTGTGCCACGCCGGGTCGCGGCGCACGGCGTGCCCGAAGCGGGCCGCCACCTCGTAGCCGCCGGCCACCGCGGCCAGCAGGTCGGCGCCGCTGACCGGACCGGGCGCCTGCTGTGCCGCGGCGATCGCGGCGGGCACGACGTGCACCGCGGGGTGGCCCGCGGCGTGCTTGTTGCCCTCGTCGAGCTCCTGGGAGCAGGCCGCGGCGGCGGCCAGCAGCGCGACGGTCTCGGGCGTGGTGGACACCGGCGTGCCGGGCAGCCGGTGCGCGCCGGGCGGAACGGGCCAGACCTCCAGCAGCGCGCGCAGCTCGGGCGTTCGCAGGCCGGCCACGGTGACGCCGAGCAGGTCGGTGAGCACGACGGGCAGGCGGCGGGCCACCGGGGCGGGCAGGTCGGCGTACGGCAGCGACACCTCCCGCACCAGCGTGGTCACCGCGTCGCGCGTGCGTTCCGCCAGTAGGAACGTGTCTGCCTCCGCCATGCGCCCACGATACGGCGCCGGGCGCCGCGGTGACAGTGGTTGAGCGGGATCAGCCGCGGCCCTTCACGGGGCGACGCGTTCCGGCTACAGTGACGCCACGGTCCTGATCGTTCCTCCTGCCGAAACGGATGCTGCGTGTCCCTCCCCCCCGCACCCCTCGAGGGCCTGCGCGTGCTCGACGTCTCGACGATCCTCGCGGGCCCGCTGTGCTGCCAGCTGCTCGGCGACTACGGCGCCGACGTGATCAAGGTCGAGCACCCGCGCGGCGGCGACAACATGCGCGGGCACGGCCGGAGCAAGGACGGCGTGCCGCTGTGGTGGAAGGAGATCAGCCGCAACAAGCGCACCGTGGCGGTCGACCTGAAGGCCACCGGCGGCGCCGAGGTGCTGCGCCGCCTGGCCGCGCAGGCCGACGTGCTGGTCGAGAACTTCCGCCCCGGCACCCTCGAGCGCTGGGGCCTGGGCCCCGAGGTGCTGCACGCCGACAACCCCGGTCTGGTGGTCGTCCGGCTGACCGGGTTCGGCCAGACCGGCCCCTACAGCAGCCGTCCCGGGTTCGGGACCCTGGCGGAGGCGATGAGCGGCTTCGCGGCCGCCACCGGCGAGGCCGACGGCCCGCCCACGCTGCCGGCGTTCGGCCTGGCCGACAGCATCTGCGGGATCGCCGCGTCGTCGGCGGTGCTGATGGCGCTGCGCCACCGCGACCGCACCGGCGAGGGCCAGGTCGTCGACCTGAGCATCCTCGAGCCGATCATGGCCGCGGTCGGCCCGGGCCCGACGGTCTACCAGCAGACCGGCGAGGTCGCCCAGCGCCACGGCAACCGCTCCACCAACAACGCCCCCCGCAACACCTACCGCACCTCCGACGGCGGCTGGGTGGCCATCTCGACCAGCGCCCAGCGCATCGCCGAGCGCGTGATGACGCTCGTGGGCCACCCCGAGGTCATCGACGAGCCGTGGTTCGCCACCGGCGCCGGCCGCGCCGAGCACGTCGACCTGCTCGACGACCACGTCGGCGGCTGGATCGCCGCGCGCGACCGGGAGACGGTGCTGGCGGCGTTCACCGACGCCGGCGCCGCGATCGCCCCCGTGTACGACGCCCGCGACCTCACCGAGGACCCCCACGTGCGCGAGACGCAGATGCTCGTCGAGGTCGACGACCCCGACCTGGGCCCGCTGCTGCAGCACAACGTGATGTGGCGGATGAGCGGCTCGCCGGGCCGCATCCGCTTCACCGGCCGAGCGCTGGGCCAGGACACCGACGAGGTGCTGCGCGAGCTCGGCTACGACGACGCCGACATCACCCGACTGAAGGAAGAGGAGGCCGTGCGGTGAGCGACGCCCCGACGACCGACGCCCCGACCGCCGACGCCCTGCTGCAGGCCGTGCAGGGCGGGGTCGACACGATCGACCTCGGCCGGCAGCTGCGGGTGGGCATGCCGCAGTCGCCCAACCACCCCCAGTTCTGGCACACGCTGCCGCGCCGCCACGGCGACATGGTGCGCGCCGACGGCAGCAGCGCGGCCAACGACATGATCACCACCGGCACCCACGTCGGCACCCACATCGACGCGCTGGCCCACGTCTCCTTCGACGGCAAGCTGCACGGCGGCGCCGACGCGGCCGCGGCGTGCGTGGCCGGCAAGTACGAGGAGCACGGCGTGCACACCATCGCGCCGATGCTGCGCCGCGGCGTGCTGCTCGACGTCGCGGGCCACCTCGGCGTCACCCACTGCGAGGGCGGCTACGAGATCACCGTCGCCGACCTCGAGGCCACCGCCGAGCGCCAGGGCGTCACCGTCGGCGCGGGCGACGTCGTGCTGATCCGCAGCGGCTGGGGCTCGCGCTTCGCCGAGGGCGCGCCGTACGTCGGGGGGCCCTCGGGCGTGCCCGGCATCGGCGAAGCCGGCGCGGTGTGGCTCGCCGAGCGCGGGGTGCACGCCGCCGGCGCCGACACCATCGCCTTCGAGCGGCTCGCGCCGGGCGGCGGCCACGCGCTGCTGCCGGCCCACCGGGTCCTGCTGGTCGAGGCCGGCATCTACATCGTCGAGGCGCTCGACCTGGAGGGCCTCGCCGCCGCCGGGTGGGGCGAGTTCACCTTCGTGCTGGTGCCGATGAACATCTTCGGCGCCACCGGCTCCCCGGTGCGCCCGCTGGCCCTGCGCTCGCAGACCGCCGCCCAGCCCACCCAGGCCGAGTCGTGAGCGAGCCGACCCTGGCCCAGCAGCTGGGCGCCTTCGCCGAGGCCACGACGTACGACGCGCTGCCCGACGGCGTCGTCGACAGCGTGCGCAAGCGGGTGCTCGACACCGTCGGCATCGCGGTGGCCGCGGCGCCGTTGGAGACCAGCCGCGCGGCGCGCGCCTGGGCGACGAGCCAGGGCGGGCGCGCCTCGGCGTCGGCCGTGGGCGTGCCGGAGCGGCTGCCGGCCGGGCTGGCGGCGTTCGTCAACGGCGTGCTGGCCCACTCCCTCGACTACGACGACACCCACCTGCCCTCGGTGCTCCACCCCAGCGCCACGGTGGTGCCGGTCGCGCTGGCCGCGGCCGAGCGCAGCGGCGCCGACGGGCGCGAGCTGGTGCGCGCGATCGCGCTGGGCCTGGAGACGTGCGTGCGCCTGGGCATGGCCGGCTACGACGAGGCCGCGAAGAACTCCACGTTCTTCGAGCACGGCCAGCACGCCACCTCCATCTGCGGCGCCATGGGCGGCGCGGTGGCGGCGACCGTGCTGGGCGGCGGCGGGGCCGACGCGGTGGTCGACAGCCTCGGCGTCGCGGCGTCGATGGCGTCGGGGATCATCGAGGCCAACCGCACCGGCGGCACCGTGAAGCGCCTGCACTGCGGCTGGGCCGCCCACGCCGCGGTCTCGGCCGCCGAGCTGGTCTCCTACGGCCTCACCGGCCCGCCGACGGTGCTCGAGGGCCGCTTCGGCTTCTACCAGGCGTGGCTGCACGGGAAGTTCGACCCGAGCGCGGTCGTCGACGGCCTGGGGGAGACCTGGGCGGTGCCCGACATCTTCTTCAAGCCCTACCCCGCCAACCACTTCACCCACGCCGCGATCGACGCGGCCGGCCGCCTGCGCGAGCGCGGCGTGCGACCCGACGACGTGGAGCGGCTCGTCCTCGGCGTACCGGCCCCCAACCTGCGCACCATCGGCGAGCCCATCGAGGTGAAGCGCACCCCGGAGACCGGCTACATGGCCCAGTTCAGCGGGCCGTACGCCGTGGCCGTCGGCCTGCTCGGCGGCGCCGGCCTGGGCGCCGGGGTGGAGGACTACACCGACGAGCTGGCCCGCGACCCGCAGCGGCGCGCGCTGATGGCGAAGGTCGACGTGGTGCCCGACCAGCGGTGCACCGACATCTTCCCGACCCAGTTCCCCGCCGTGCTGACCGCGCGGCTGGTCGACGGCAGCGAGCTGGTGGAGGAGGTCCTCACCACGCGCGGCGGACCGCAGCGGCCGCTGACGTTCGACGAGCTGGCCTCGAAGTTCCGCGCCAACGCCGGCCGCACGCTGGCCGACGACCAGGTCGAGGCCCTGGCGCAGGCCTGCGCCGAGCTCGAGACCTGCACCGACGTCCGGGCGGTGCTCGCGCCGCTCACGGCGGTGGACCCGTTCGACCCCACCGACCCGACGACCACCGACCGCACGAAGTGAAGGGTGACGACATGAGCGACTACGACCTGGTGATCACGAACGCGCGGGTGGTCCGTCCCGGGCACGACGAGCCCGAGCGGCTCGACGTCGGCGTGAAGGACGGCGTCTTCACCGCCGTCGAGGCCGACCTCGACCAGAGCGGCGCCGCCGACGTGCTCGACGCGGGCGGCAAGCTGCTGTTCCCCGGCGTCGTCGACGTGCACCAGCACTGGGGCATCTACAACGAGCTGGGCGAGGACGCCGAGACCGAGAGCCGCGCCTCGGCGCAGGGCGGGGTGACCTCCGGGATCACCTACATCCGCACCGGTGCCTACTACCTCAACCGCACCGGGCCCTACCGTGAGGTGTTCCCCGACGTGCTGGCCGCCACCGACGGCCGCGCCTACGTCGACTACGCCTTCCACGTCGCGCCGATCCTCGAGGAGCACATCGAGGAGATCCCGATGATGATCGAGGAGTTCGGCGTCCCGTCGTTCAAGATCTTCATGTTCTACGGCAGCCACGGCCTGCACGGCCGCTCCGCCGACCAGGGCTCGTTCCTGATGCTGCCCGAGGACCAGTCCTACGACCTGGCCCACTTCGAGTTCGTGATGCGCGGCATCCAGAAGGCGCGCAACGACGAGCGCTTCACCGCCGACCGCGACGCCATCTCGCTGTCGCTGCACTGCGAGACCGCCGAGATCATGCGGGCCTACACCAAGCTGGTCGAGGCCGACGGCACGCTCACCGGCCTGGAGGCCTACAGCGCCTCGCGCCCGCCGCACTCCGAGGGCCTGGCGATCACCATCGCCTCCTACCTCGCCCACGAGACCGAGCTGCCGAACATCAACCTGCTCCACCTCACCTCGCGCAAGGCGATCGAGGCGGCGATGATGATGCAGTCGACGTTCCCCCACATCGACTTCCGCCGCGAGGTCACCGTGGGTCACCTGGTGGCCAACTTCCACACCGCCAACCTCGGCGGCAAGGTCAACCCGCCGCTGCGCTCGCCCGAGGACGTCGACGCGCTGTGGGAGCACCTCCTCGCCGGCAACTTCTCCTGGGTCACCTCCGACCACGCCTGCTGCAAGGAGGAGACGAAGTTCGGCGAGCCGAAGGATGACGTGTTCCTGGCCAAGTCCGGCTTCGGCGGCACCGAGTACCTCCTGCCCGGCCTGATCACCGAGGGCCGCCGCCGCGGCCTGTCGTACGGCGCCGTCGCCGAGCTCACCGCCCGCGGCCCGGCCGCGCGCTTCGGGCTCTCGCAGAAGGGCGACCTGGCCGTCGGCAAGGACGCCGACTTCTGCCTCGTCGACGACGACGTCTCCTACGAGGTGCGCGCCGCCGACTCGCTGTCGACGCAGGAGTACACCCCCTTCGAGGGCTTCGAGCTCACCGCCCGCGTCACCGACACCTACCTGCGCGGCTCCGCCGTCCTGCGCGACGGCACCGTCGTCGGTCACCCGCGCGGTCAGTTCGTACGGCGCTCCGGGCGCCGCTGACCCAGCCCCCGTGCGCGCCCCTGGCTGGAGCCGGGGCGCGCACGGTCCCTCGTGATCGCGCCCGGGCGCTGCGGCGCCGTCGCCCGGGCGCCCCGCCCGGCCTCACCAGGGCACGACGCCCCCGTCGTCGAAGAACCCACCGCGGGGCCCGTCGTCGGGCAGCGTGGCGAGCCGGACGACGACGGCGGCGCCCTGCTCCGGCGTGCGCGACGAGGCGTGACCGGTGAAGTCGGTGGCGACGTAGCCGGGGCAGCAGGCGTTGATGATGACGTTCGTGTCGGCGAGCCGGCGGGCGTACTGCACCGTCAGGGCGTTGAGCATGCTCTTCGACGGGGCGTACGCCGCCATGACCGGCCCGGTCTGCAGGGCCAGCGAGCCCATGTTGGACGACACGTTGACGATGCGCGGTGAGGCCGAGCGACGCAGCAGCGGCAGCAGCGCGTTGGTCACCCGCACCACGCCGAGCACGTTGGTCTCCAGGACCGTGCGCACGACGTCGAGGTCGAGCGTGGTCGGGTCTTGGGCGCCCCCGTCGGTGCGGCCGCCGATGCCGGCGTTGTTGACCAGCACGTCGAGGCGTCCCGCCGTGGCCTCGACGGCCACGGCCGCGGCGGCGACGCTGTCGTCGGAAGTGACGTCGAGGGCCACCCCGAACGCCTCGACACCGCCGGCGAGCAGTCGCGCCACGGCCTCCTCGCGGCGGGCGCCGTCGCGGGCGCCGACGGCGACCCGGAACCCCTCTGCGCCGAGCCCCTCGGCGACGGCGTAGCCGATGCCCTTGTTCGCGCCGGTGACCAGCGCGGTCCTCATCTCGTCCATGCACCCATCGTCGGCGGGTGGGCGCGACGGCGTCCAAGACCGATCGGCTGGGCTGTGATACCCGCCGGGTACCAGGGGCTAGGGTCTTCGGGTGGCCGACCTGGAGACACGTGAGCTGCGGTACTTCGTGGCCGTCGCGGAGGAGCTGCACTTCGGTCGAGCCGCCGATCGCCTCGGCATCGCGCAGCCGCCGCTGTCACGCGCCATCCGCCAGCTCGAGCACCGGCTCGGGGTCCAGCTGCTCGACCGCGACCGCCGCGGGGCCGCGCTGACCGACGCCGGTGCGGTGCTGCTCGTCGAGGCGAGGGCGGCCCTGGACGCCGTGGCGGCAGCGGCCCGTCGTACCCAGCGGGCCGGCGAGACGACGCCGCGTCTCGTGCTGGCCACCAAGGCGGGCGCGTCCCACGATCTGCTGCAGCGGCTGCTCGACGCCCACGCGGCCGAGCCGGGCGCGACGCCGGTGGAGGTGCTGCTGTGCGAGGTGGGGGAGCAGGCGGGGCTGCTGCGCAGCGGGCGCGCCGACGTGGCCCTGATGCACCGCCCCTACGACGACCTGGTCGGGTTCGACACCGCCGACCTGCTCGTCGAGGGGCAGGTCGCGATCGTGCCCCGCACCCACCCGCTGGCCTCACGGGAGCGGCTGACGCTGGCGGAGGTGAGCGACGTGCCCGACCTCCCCATCGCCCGCTGGCCGCGGCTCGACGGCACCTACCCCGACGGGCCCGGGCCGGAGGCGCGCACCCAGTCGAAGCTCGCCCAGCTCGTGGCGCTGGGCAGGACGCTGCTGGTCATCCCGGCCTCGAGTCGGGCGTGGCAGTGGCCCGCGCACGTCGCGGTGCCGGTCACCGACGCCCCCGAGGTGACGACGGTGCTCGCGTGGCCGTCGCACTCCCGGTCGCTGGCGGTGGCGTCGTTCGTGCGCTCGGCCGACCGCCTGGCGCTGGCCGCCCCGGCCTAGACCGGCCACATCCCGCCGCCGCCGGGCTGGTCCATACTCGGCGGGTGCTCCGACATGTCTGGTGGGTCCTCGGCCTGATCCTCGTGGCGGCCGGCGTCATCATCGCGCTGTCCACCCGGGCGACCCCGGCCGACCTCGGCTGGTACGCCTACACCCCCCTCAGCGGCAGCGGTGACTGGAACATCCGCTGGAAGGACACTGTGAGCGCTCCGACGGTGGTGCTCGTGACGCCGGCCCAGCTGGTCGGCTACGCGATCGCCGCCGCCGGGCTGGCGCTCGTCGCCGCGGCGGTCGGCTTCCGGCTCGGACGCCGGCGCGCGGACGACACGCCTTAGCGAACCCCGGGCTCAGGCCGTGGCGCGGGGGTCAGCCAGCTCGTCGCGCCAGGAGTGCTGCGGGTCGAAGCCGAGCAGGTCGCGGGCCTTGTCGATGGCGTAGAACGTCTCGTCGCGGCCCATCTCGCGCCGCACCTCGACGCCCTCGTAGAACCGCTCGATGACCTCCTGGGTGGTCGCGGCGACCGACATGTCGGCGTTCGCCACGTTGAAGACCTCGTAGCCGAGCCCGTCGGTCTCCAGGCAGCGCAACGTCATCTGGGCCAGGTCGCGGGTGTCGATGTAGGCGAAGATGTTGCGCCGGCGCAGCGACGGGTCGTCGAGGAACGGCGGGAACATCTCGGCGTACTCGTGGGGCTCGATGACGTTGTTGATCCGCAGGCCGTAGACGTCGGCGCCGGTGCGGGCCTGGAACGACCGCGCGGTCACCTCGCCGGCCACCTTCGACATCGCGTAGGCGTCCTCCGGCACGACCGGGTGCTCCTCGTCGACCGGCACGTAGAGCGGCTTGCGCTCGCCCTGGGCGAAGCAGATGCCGTACGTCGTCTCCGAGGAGGCGAAGACGACCTTGCGGATCCCGAGGCGGGTGGCGGCCTCCAGCACGTTGTAGGTGCTCAGCATGTTGGTCGCGTAGGTCTTCGCGTCCGAGGTGAGCAGGATGCGCGGCACGGCGGCGTAGTGCACCACCGCGTCGTACGTCGGCTGCGCGTCGAGCTCGAGCTCCTCCATGGTGGCGAGCCCCGCCATCGCCGAGTAGGTCTCCCCGGCGTCGGTGAGGTCGACCTGCAGGTCGGCGACGTCCGGGTGGCCCAGGGGCTTGAGGTCGGCGTTGGTGACGTGGTGGCCCTGAGCGGCGAGGTAGGGCGCGACGTGCTTGCCGGCCTTGCCGCTGCCCCCCGTGAAGAAGATGCGCATGGAGCCAGCCAACCACCCCGGTCCTCACCCGCCTCCCCGGCCCGATGAGTTCGGCACGGCCGGGCGGTCTGAGGTGGCGACGACCCCACGTGGTGAGGAGCAGCAGTGACGCAGATGGTCAGGGTCCACAACTTCGGCGTGTCGAGCGACGGGTACGCCGCCGGGGAGGGGCAGAGCCTGGAGCGGCCCTTCGGCCACGCCGACCCGATGGCGCTGATGAGCTGGGCGGCGTCCACGGCGAGCTGGCCCGGCCGCACCGACCCGGGCGGCAGCCGCGGTCTCGACGACCACCTGGTGCGCGAGTTCCACCGCGACATCGGCGCGGAGATCATGGGGCGCAACAAGTTCAGCCCCCACCGCGGCCCGTGGGTCGACGAGGAGTGGCAGGGGTGGTGGGGCGCGGAGCCGCCGTTCCACACCCCGGTGTTCGTGATGACCCACCACGAGCGGCCCTCGTTCACCCTGGGCGACACGACCTTCCACTTCGTGGGCGGCGACCCCGCGACGGTGCTGGAGCAGGCCCTGGAGGCCGCCGACGGCAAGGACGTCCGCCTCGGCGGCGGCGCCGACACCGTGCGGCAGTTCCTGGACGCCGGGCTCGTCGACACCCTCCACGTCGCGGTGGCCCCCGTCGAGCTGGGCGCCGGGTCGCGGCTGTGGGGCTCGCCCGACGAGCTCCTCGACCGCTACCACCGCGACGTCGTCCCGAGCCCGAGCGGCGTGGTCCACCACCTGTTCTGGCGCGACTGAGCCGGCGGCCGAGCGGGTCCTGTGCCCTGCCGCGCCCCCGCGGCCTACGGTGAGCGGGTGCCGGCAGCCGCAGTACGACGCGACGCGGCCGGGGGAGCGGCTGCGCGCTGGGGTGTCGCGGCGCTGCTGGTGCGACCGGCCTACATCGCGACCGAGGTGGTCGTCGCCGCGGCGACCACGGGCGGCTACAGCTTCGTCGCCGACTCGGTCAGCCGGCTCGGGGAGGTCGGCTGCTCGACGGCGTACTGCTCGCCGCGCCACGACCTGATGAACCTCTCGTTCGTCGGCTTCGGGGTCCTGCTGGCCGGTGGGGCGCTGCTGCTCGCCCGGTCGCTCGGGCCCTGGGTCACCGGGCTGCTCGTGGTCTCGGGGCTCAGCTCGGTCGCCACCGGCCTCGCGCCGCTCGACCGCGACGCCACATTGCACGCGCTGGCCGCCGCGCCGCTGTTCGTCGCGCAGCCCCTGGCGCTGCTCGTGCTGGGTGCGCGGCTGCGCCGCGGCGAGCCACGGCTGGGCCGGGGGCTTTTGGTCACGGGAGCGATCACCGGAGTGGCCGCCGCGGCGTTCGTGCTCGCCGGTGAGAGCCCTGCCTCGGGCGCCCTCGAGCGCCTCGCGCTGTGGCCGGTGCTGGTCGCGCTGGCCGTCGTCGCCTGGACCCGACGCCCCCGCCGCGCGCGGTCGGCGTACTAGAACCCGTCGCGACGGCGCAGCGGCTTCGGTCGGCCGTCGGGGTCGTGGAGGGCGAGGTACTGCGGGACCGCCAGCGCCTGGACGAACCGGCCCATGTCGGGCGCCTGCACCGTGCGGAGACGTCCAGGCGGCCGCGGCCCCTGGCGTCCGCCGTCGTGCCAGGCGTCCAGGGCCCTCGCCGAGGCGGCGAACGCCTCGTACATGCCGAGCGGGTCGACGCAGTCGGACGCCGCGCGCAGCAGCGCCGCGTCGTCGCCGGGGTCGGCCTCGGTGTCGACGGGCCGGTCGAGGTGCTCGGCGGCCAGCGTCAGCCGCAGGCGCATCGGGTAGCGGCCGTGCACGCGGCCGTCGTCGTCGTGGTGCTCGGCGCGGTCGACGACCGCCGCGGTGAGCTCGGAGTCGTGGGTCCAGGAGCGGCGGTTGAAGTTGTCGGAGCCGACGGCGGCCCACAGGTCGTCGACGACGCAGATCTTGGCGTGCACGTAGACCGGGGTGCCGGCGTGGTTCTCGATGCCGTAGATCGCGACCCGGCCGGGGCCGGCCTTCATCATCTCGGTCATCGCGCGCCGCCGCCCGAGCAGCTGCGGCGGGCGGGAGACCCCGCTGAGGTCGGGGTACATCGGCACGACCGCCACCACGTGCAGGCCGGGGTTGCGGCGCAGCGCCTCGGTGAACACCTCGCCGACGTGGTGGCCCCACAGGTACTGGTCCTCCACGTAGACCAGCGTCCGCGCGCCGTCCAGCGCCTTGGAGTAGCCGCGGGCCACGCTGCGCTCGCCGCCGCGGGCGAAGGGGTAGTCGCGGCCGTGGCGCAGGTTGGGGTAGGTGCGCAGCAGCTGCACGGCGTGGGTGCCACCCTCGACCTGCGGCGGCGCGGGCGCCTGCGCGGGCAGCGGGTCGGGCGAGATGTCCATGCCCAGGATCCGCTCACGCAGCACGTACGCCGGGTTGCGGCTCAGCGGCGTCGGGTCGAGCCACCGCTCGCGGAACACCGTCTCCACGTCGTGCACCGCCGGCCCCTGGATCGCGACCATCACGTCGTGCCACGGCGGCGTGGGCCCGTACTCCTCGGTCAGCTCGAGCGCCTGGGCGTCGCCGTGGTGGTCGATGGTGTCGCGCCGGGAGTGGCACAGGTCGATGCCGCCGACGTAGGCGATGTCGCGCGTGGCGTCGTCGCGGTGGCGGATCACCACGAACTTCTGGTGGTGCGACCCGCCGGTGCGCACCCGCATGTCGAGCAGGGCCTCCGCTCCGCGTCGCTGCAGGGTCTTGCCGAGCCGGCGGTTCTCACTCGCGCTGAACCCGAGCTTGGCCCAGTGGGAGCGCCACACCAGCCCGCGTACGTCGACGCCGCGCTCGTCGGCGCGCGCCAGCACGTCGGCCACGGTGCTGGCGGGGTCGTCGGTGAGCTGCTCGTCGGCGTCGCCCTGCCAGTCGGTGAAGTAGACGAGGTCGCCGGCCTGCGTGGCCTCCAGCCGCTCGTGGAGCTCGGCGAAGTACGTCGCGCCGTGCACCAGCGGGCGCACCAGGTTGCCCTCCGACCAGGCGCGGTCGCCGGGGTGCTGGTCGTCGAGCACGGTGGTGGGATTGGCCCGCTCTGACTTGGTCAGCAGCCAGGCCTCGGGCTCGGACCGCTGGGGCGGGTCGTCGGTGGTCACGGGCCCCAGCATGCCGGTCGCGGGCCGCGTCGTGGGGTCAGACGTCCGGGGCGTGCACCACCTCACTCACCTCTTGTGCGCCCCGGCAGGCCACGGCGAGCTTCGCGGCCCACTCAAAGGCCTCGTTGCAGGACGCGACGTCGAGGATCAGAACCCGCCGGGGTGTCGCGTCACTACGGGGGCGGCCCGTCGGTCACGGTGCCGTCGGTGTGGCCACCACGGTCGCCGCGGCGGCGGAGTCACGTCACTCCGCCCGCTATGACGCAGGTTTCGGTCTGGCCCGTTCGTCGCATCAGGGATATATACGAGCTGGCGGGCCCACCAAGTGGCATGACAAAGAACAGCAACGAGATCACAGGCATCGCCTGTGGCGCGTCACGGCTGACGACGACGCCGAGTGCCCTGGCTGCGGTGGCGAAAGGTTCGTGCTCGATCCGGACCACCCGTTCGCTGGCGAAGAACAGGACCGACACGGCGGCTTTTCCCGTGCCGCCCTAGTGTGGGAGAAGTGCATCACAGCCCTAAGCTAGGCGGTCGCCCGTGCGGGCGAACTCGCCCGTCGTCCCTGATGGTCTTGAGAGCTAGTACAGGGACCGCGGGTGTCTGCGTTCTCGACTTCAGGGCCTCTCGGGGAGGTATACTTCACTCGACGCATGTGCGTCAGCCCCATGTCGGGCACCCAACAAAGCCTGCCCCAGTCGGCAGGAGAGCGGAGATCGTCATGTCGACGACGCCCAGCAACACCTACATCGACCTCGCGGACAAGGCGAGCGGCGGCGGCCACCAGATCACCCTGTGGTGGTCCCCCTCGCAGTCCGACCGCATTCACTTGGTCCTGACGGACCCGCGCCTGGTGGACAGCAAGGGCGAAAAGCCCGGCCTCCGCCTCGTGCTCTCGTCCAACCCGAAGAGCGCGGACTACTCGCCCGCCAACTTCAACCGCTGCGGCCGCCTGCTGCGCTCGCTGGGTATGCCCGCGCCCGCCGCCGACGTCGAGGAGCACCAGCGCCACCTGCGCTACCGCGACAAGGTCATCGAGACGGTCCTCGGTGCCGAGGCCGCCATGGTGACGGCGAGCAAGACGCCGCCCGCTGGCGTGCCCGAGGAGGCGCAGGTCTGCCCCGCGTGCAGCTCGTACGTCTACGACCTCGAGGTCCATGACGCTGCGCTGCACGACGGCTAGGCGGGCGGGCTGAGATGCCCTGAGGCGTGTTGCGACCGGTCGGCGGGCCAACTACCCGTCCGGCCGGTCGCGACCTGTCCGGCCGGTCGCCACGGCCCCGGAGGCTAGTCCAGGAGTAATGCTGGCAACAGACGGGCCTCAACGTCCGCCTCGCCCTTCGGGGAGATGACTCCAAGCCCGCTTTGCTCGTCGTACTCCACCAGCACTTGCTCATCAAGGGCCCGCAACGTCTTCTTGTAGTCACGGAGACGACCGTGCTTAAGGTCGGCAGCCAAGTCAGCGTCCGTCATGCCGCTGGTGGAGCCGTACAGCAGCAACAACGTCTTGTCGGCCAAGCGCATTGTCGGGTCCATGATGCGACGCCGGCCGTTGACCTCCCAGATCAGTGGCAGCGTCCGCTCGACCAACGCGTCCACGGTGGCGGTGGCGGTCGGCACGTCAGTCGCATGGAAGAGCCGAACCAGTTCAGCCATGACCCACTGGGCTGCATGCAGGACATAGGTGGCGTCCATGTGATTCGCATCCACCTCACCACCGACATGCCCGCTGTCACGGTTGTTACGGAACTCGTACAACCCGATCAGCAGGCGAGGAATCCCGATCCGAACCGACTGCGGGAACTTGGCCTTGTCGGCCTGCTGTTCCAGATCGCGACACTTCTGCGGAAAGTTCGCTGGCTTCGACGCCGAGGTCGGAAACCGGCCGTCCACGTGACCCTTGAGGATCGAGTAGACGACCTCGCAGAAGCGACCGCCGTACAACTCAGCCGATCCCCACTCGCCTCGTGCGAAGTTCTTCGTGATCTTGGTGTACTCCTCCAGCAACTCATCACGCAGACCCTGGGGCAGGTCGCCCAGGGTCTGCGAGGGGTCGAGCCCTGAGGTCACGAGTCGCCGAGCAACTGGTCAACCAACGCCGGGAACGACGCGATCCCACCAGCCTTCGCGCGCACCCGCTTGTTCGCGCCACCTCCAGTGATGACGTAGCCAGGCGTCAGCCGGGACAACTGCTTCGTGAAGTTCGGCCCGTCGTAGCACTTGAGGCGCTGCGCTTCCAGGCGAACTGACTCGACGCTCGTGCCGTCCTCATCCAGGCCGAAGGCGCGCACGATGCTGAGCACCTGCGCGACCGCCCGCGTCTTGTCTGCGTTGTTCTTGCCCAGCTTGATGCCCGGCAGACTGATTTTCAGCACACCGTTGTCCAGATGAACCAGGTTCTCCAACTTCTCCTGGGAAGTGCCAGTGCCGGCGGCAACCTTGCTCAGGAGCTCGTTCTCACTCATGGTGATGTCACCGCCGCTACCGCCGGTGGCGCCCGCGTCCTTCGCGCTTCCACCGCCGTCGCCGGTTGAGTCGGGCTTCGGCGTCTGGCCGTTGCCGCCGTTGTGACCGATCGGAGCCGCCGGGCCGCCGACAGCCGTCGGCGCCGACAGCAGCCGCACCGCCTCGCGGAACGCGACCTCGTGCACTTCTTCCGGCAGATCGGCTCCTTGAACCGCCTCCCATGCCTCCTTCAGGACCTTGCTTGCGTCGACCACATGCCCCCCTCGTCGCTTGATGTTGAACCGAAGAGTACTTCCCGAACGCAGACCGCGCAACGGGTCACATCACCATCATCTCTTTCGCGTCCAGGGAGGCGTCTTGTCGCTTCCCGGTGCCTACAAGGTATTGCCAGGTCAGATGGGGTCTAATCAGCCAAGAGGTATGGGTGATGTGAGCAGATGTGTAGACGCGCATTGAGCGAACGCGGTTGACGTCCATCCATGAGCGGCGACCGCGACGGGGCAACACACCTCTGACCTGCATCTTTACTGCCCCAGGCCAAGGTTGAACGCTAAGCGGTGGTACACCTCACGTCTTTGTCGTCTCGTTGACGCGTCCCGCTGTCACGGCGACGCATCTGCTCTCCGCCGGTCAGGAAGCCTGCCTCCAATGTCGGAGACGGGCTTGATCTGCTGGTGTCGCCTATCGGTTGTTTCACCACGCCGTAACACCTGGTAGGCCAGGCAGAGCGCCCAAATGACGACGACGAAGCCGATCAACTCGGCGGCAGTGATGTTCTCCAGCCGCGCTCGGCGTCGTCGGTTGACCTGATGTCACTCGATCCGTACGAGCGCTGGACAGACGCCCACGTCGACCCGGCACGGTCGCCCAGCCAAACTCGAGCGTTCCGCCCGAACCAGGGCAAGGCGCCCTCCGCTAGTCGCGTCAAACCGCCGCTAGAGGCCTCGGGCTGCCTGTCGCAGCAGGTTCGCAGCGTGTCGTCGTAGAAGGCCTAGCTCCAGCCTGCTCCACCTCCTGAGAGACGAGGAGTTGCTGTACTTTCCATAGATGTCGTTATGGTCGAAGGAGGCGGGATGGTGCAACTAGTACCCATGTCAGCCGTAGTAGACCTCCTCGCAACGTTGTCCGGCAGCCTAGGTGCTGCGCTTGCAGCCTCCGCCGCCTACTTCGCCATCCAGAATCTTCGTCGTGCGAGCGACTGGAACAGACGCCAGTTGCAGCTGACGCAAGTGCGGCGGGACGTCAACATCGCCATTGAGCAGATCGGTACTGACGGCCACCGGTACACGCTTCACGTGTCGTCCGACGACACCGACGACCTTCTTCGGCTGATGCGTGACCTTCGCCTGCTCCAGGAGAAGCACCCAGCCCTTGACGACGAAGCGGTGCGCAAGGTGCTGGAAATCGTGGTGGACTCGAGATCTCGAGAGGCGCATGCCGACGGATGACACGAGTCGGGACGCCCTAGTAGAGGCACTGCTCAACCTCGATCCCGCGGATCTGGCGAGCCTTCGTCCTTCCGCCTCGGTGCCGTCATCCCCTGGGGCCCCTCCGACAGAAGCTCCCGTCACGGTAGCCCGCATCGAGACACGAGGTCTGATTGTCACGGCCTCGATCGGCGCCGCGGGCCTGATTCTCGGTGCATTGATCACGGTGGGTGGGGCAGCTATCACAAGCGATGATCCGCCTGCGCCCGAGCCCGTGCCGGTTGCGTGCAGCGTTGAGAAGGCAGCCGCCCGAAACCTGTACAAGGCGGATCGCATGTGGACTGAGCTTCCCGACGACTCGCCCGCAGAGAAGCAGTGCGAGATCAATCAGTACATCGTCGAGTACGTCGCAGGTCATGAGTCCAAGTCCGTTCCATAGGCGTCACGAACGCAGACACGACTACGCAATTCGGGCAATGGGCCTGCGGGAGGGGCGCGTCTGAACCCGCACGTCTTTCCGCCGCGTGCGCGGCGTGGCGTGGCGTCAGCCGATCAATCGACACCGTCGGTTGCCTTGCTGCGCGTAGCGTCGATCCTCTGACCTCGTCGCGTTGACGGCGAGCACGGCAGGTCACCCCGGCATCGCCGCGGAGAACTCCATGACCAGCCAAGACGCTCCTCGGGAGCTGATGCCGTTCCAGCCTGCCAACATGACGCCCGCGCAACTTGCCGCCGTCTCGTTCCTCGCCCGCTACTCCGGACCTACTCACCACCTGTACTCCTACCAGTTGCGCCGGTGGTTCGCCTGGTGTGAGACCAACGGGGTCGACGCCTTGATCGGCGTAGAGCGCGCACACGTCGAGCTCTACATCCGCTCGTTGACCGGAGGCGGCCTGATGGCCTCGTCGGTGGTCACGATGATGCATGGGGTGCGCGGGTACTTCCGGTTTGCCATATCGACGGACTCACGTCCTCCGATCCAGCGCTCTACGCCCGGCTACCCGAGGTGCATCGTGATGAGTCGCGTACCCAAGGGCTCGACCGACTCGAGCTCATCCGGTTCCTGCAAGTCGCTCAGACGGTCACCGTCCATCACGGCGCACTCGCCTACCTGCTTGGCATCAACGCTCTGCGAGCCTCAGAGGCGGCAGCGGTCCGGATCGAGGACTACGCCGAGACGCTGCGCGGCCACCGCGTCCTGCACCTAGTCGGCAAGGGCAACAAACCCGCCACCATGCCAATCACTGTCTCGGTACTCCGAGTGCTCGAGGCATGCCGAGGCGAGCGGACCGCCGGACCGCTCATCCTGCGTCCGCTCACCGGCAAGCCGGTAGATCGACGTGACGTGTATCGGATGGCCCAGCGCATCGCCCGGGTCGCAGCGATCCCGCGACACATCAGCCCGCACTCGCTGCGCCATGCCGCGATCACCAACGCGCTCGACGCTGGCGTCCCGCTGCGGGGCGCCCAGATCCTCGCCCGGCACGCCGACCCGCGCACCACCGGGCACTACGACCGTGCCCGAGGGAACCCTGACCGCCACGGCGTCCACTTCCCCACCGCCTACGTCGCTGGCGCATAGCTTCGGTGGCACGCCGCCCAGAATGACGCGCCGGAACAGGACGCCTCCCAGGAGAACCGGAACAGTGTTGCGACATAGCGCGATTTCGAGCTTCATGGGGGCCGCTCTCCGCGATCGATCCGCCGCGAAGGTTCAGCGGCAGTTGACCTTCGCGACTTCTCCTTGCTAGGGCTCCACGTTGCCCGGTCCCTTAGACAACATTCGGCCCGCGGCCCGCGGCCCGCGGCCCGCGGCATTCGGCTGGTTGGCGCGGACAGCGCATCGAGCTAACGCAGCTGCGTGAGTCGCCATGCCTGTTCGAACTAAGGCAGGTGCTTCTGCGGGCGAGGGCAGGAGCGGAACTCCGTCACGGCCATCCTCGCGCCGGACGGGCCCTTGTGCTTGTTGATAACCGCGCCCTGTTCGTCGTGCTCGGCGACGTGGTTCATCCAGCCGTCGGTCTCGCGGTAGGTCTTAAAGACCGACCCGCCGTGACCGTCAGCGTCACGTGTCCACCACGTGTTGTCCGCGCCGTCAAGGACGTAGACCCGCTGCGTCTTGCGGTGGTGGCGGCACTCGCGGGGATCGGAGAGGGGCAGGGCGGGCCTCGCGGTCGATGCCGGCCTCGCCACTGCGGGCGGGGTCAGCGGGTGCAGTGCGGCATCGAGGCCGGCCGCGCTCAGCAGGCGATCGGCAAGGTCGTCCTCCAGGGGCCTAACCCCCGGGAGGATCCAGCTCGTGGTCCTACCTCGACCTGCGGCAGCGAAGGCTGCCTCCAGTTCGACCGAGACGTGGTCTCGCGGCCCTACACAGACGAGGTGAACGCCTGAGGATCCGCTGACGCGCGTGCGAACCGACCGCGCGTCCAGCGACCCACGATCCACGACGTCGAGCGAGAGCCCGAGGTGCGCTGCGCGCAACCGCAGCCGTGGGAGGTCGAGGAGGCCGAAGGCGCCGCCCACCGACGGGGCAAGGAGGACGGTGACGGCCTTGGACGGGAGGAGGTAGTCGGGCGCGGCGAAGGGATGGGCGCTGCACATGGCGTCCACGAGCGCGAGCGTGGAGGTGACCCACTGCGTCGTGAGCCAGGCCTCGACCGGCCCGCCACCCGTTGCAGATTCGACGGTGAGCACGCCCATGACCGCCAAGCGCTCGTCGACGGCGCCTGCTTGAAACGCCTCGTCTTCGACTGCTGCCACGGCCACGAGACCGACCCTGTCGACATGCCCGCCCGCCAAAGCCGGCTGGACGTCCCAGGGATCCGACAAGGCCGGTGGCAGCATCCGGAAGCGAAAGCCCGGGGCGCCTAGGAGTGCCGCCCAGGCGGAGTCGCGCAGGTGCTCAGGGATAGGCGGGGGCACACCTGCGGTGAGAGCCTCGGCGAGCGCGTGCAGGGCCGGCCCGTGCGCGGGAAGGTGCAGGCGCCCGTCGGGGAGCAGATAGGCAGTGTCGTCGGCGATGCCGGGTCCGAGGCGGCTGGCGGTCCTTCCGCTGCCCACGGTCACGGTCTGGGTCAGGGGACGGGGACGCTCCAGCAGCTCGCGCAGGCTGAAGGAGGACAAGCGGTCACGGCCCCAGCAGATACTCCGCCGGCACGCTGAGCCTGAGGAGGTCGCTCAGCGGCATACGGTTGATGACGTCCACCAGTTGCGCACGCACCCGGGTCTCGTAGGTGCTGGCTTCGCCTGACGGTCCGATGGCGGCGAAGTGCCTGGCCCGCTGCACTCCCGCCACACCAGCCGGATACGCCGTCCGCGTCGGCTCACCTGCGATCGTGACGTCTTGCGACACGGTGCGAAAGACCGTTTCGAGATCGATGTCGTTGGCCTCGGCCCATGACTTGGCGTGTTCCATGATCCGCTCGCGCAGGAAGCGACGCCAACGTCGCAATGTGGTCTGATGCACTCGAGCAATCTGAAGGAAGACGTCGACTCGGTTGGCACCATCTAGGGCTGTCGACAGCCGCGACTGCATCTCGTTGTGCGAAAGCCCAGCGGTGAACTCGCGCATCCAGCCGGTGAGCGTGTCGTCGTCGACCGCGTGCAGCGGCACCTCATCGGCGTCGGCAGTCGCGTCCGAGAGCGCAGTCCCATCGTCGGCGTAGGACTTTAAGGTGCCGGTGCGGCGATTCCAGAGGTGAGGTCCGGGGTGACCGCGGTCCTGGAACGCCTCCCACACGCCGCGGTCGAGCCGCGTCTGAACTTGCGCATCCGGCTGCGCTATCGCCGTTACGCCGAGCGTGTCCGGCGTGTGGATGCTCAGGTCGTCGGGGCCGCGACGTGCGAGGACGTGCCCTTCGACCTCGGCAGCGCTCAGGAACCGGCGGAAGGTCGTGAACCCGAGCGCACGGGGATCAAATGCCCCGTTCCTCAGTCTCATCCGCGCGGAAACTCCGGCCGCGGAGGTAGTTGCTCCGGAGAGCTCCATCGCGGTCACGGTGGCGACGAGCAGGTCGAACGATTCCGATAAGGACAGCGCGGCGACGGGCGCGTCGACTCCGCTCGAAGCTGCGGATCCAGGATCCCCCACAGTTCCGGTTCCCAAGTCTTGCTTGGCGCCCGGGGCGATCATGCCCTCGGCGCTGGTGGTGGGGTTGGACATTCCGCAGCCTCTCGCGTCGTCGTCCCGGCACGTGCCGGGACCGCGAGAAACAGATCAGCTCCTTCTTCGTCCGCATGAGGCCCTCGCCAAGAGCTTGACAGCGACCCCTGCTGACGAGGTGACTGCCGTACTCTCTTCGGACGAAACTCCTTGGCCCTCGCAAGTCTGATTCTGGTCAGACTTGATTGGGTCCTCGTTTCCCACTGCTAATGCTACGGGTTGCCCGGTGTCCGTCAAGTCCAGTCCACCCGTGTAGGCGCGAGCCGGGGCCGGAGAGTTGGTCAGGCACCGGTGTTCGTGAGGTCGCTTACCTCAAGCGCCGAGTTGTCGGGATCGGGGTCGTCGCGTCGTCGCGCGGCCGGTTGAGAGAACGGGCGAAGGCACTGGTGGCACGGTCATCTGATGCTCCAAGGCCACCCATCGCTAGGCACCTGTCGCTGCCGTCGCGTCGGGTTGCAGCCTCGCGCTTTGAGGCAGCCGCACAGCTAGCGAGCACGTCGGCCAAGTCACGCAGCAGTGCTGGAGCGAAACCGACCACCGACGGCGCGGGTGGCCGGGCCCGGACCTTAGCGCGACAGTTGGTGGCATGGAGCTGAGACTGAGTCCGCTCAGTTGAGACGGACCCCGCTTTGAGCGCAGGCGCAGTCGATGGAGTGGACGGGGTCCGTGCGTCTTTCCCCCGCCTATGCCGCAGCTCGGGCGAGCGTCTCCCGGGCGCCGCGCACGACTGCGGCGTCGATAAACCGTCCGAAGGCGTCCACAGCCACACCGCTCCCAGCCGCCTCGTAGCGCTCAACAATGTCGCGGGCGGCGGCGACGTCGTCGTCCGACGGGGTCAGCACGGCGTGGATGACCGGCACCTGGCCGGGGTGGATCGCGGTGCGGGAGCGGAAGCCGAGGTCGAGGGCGAGGCGGGTGCTCTCGGCGAACGCATCGAGGTCGCGGAAGTCGGTCGAGGTCGGGGCCACCGGGGCCGCCAGACCAGCGGCGGCGCTGTGCACCACGATCTGCGTGCGCAGGGCGGCCACCACGGCTTCCGTGCGGTGGGTGCGGGCCACGCGGAGGTCGCCCAGCAGGTCGACCTCGCCGACGCCGAAGGCGGTGAGGGCCGGGTGGGCGGCCATCTCCGCCAGGGCGAGCAGGCCTGCGGCGCTCTCGACGAGGCCGACCACCAGTGGTTTCGAGACGCTCGCTGGCGCTCGCTCCTCAACCACCGAGGGGCCGCTCGCTGGCGCTCGCTCCTCAACCACCGAGGGGGCGCTCGCTGGCGCTCGCTCCTCAACCACCGAAGGGTTGCTCTCTGGCGCTTGCTCCTCGCTGCTCGACCTACGAGCGGCGTCCGGTGGTTTCGAGACGCTCGCTGGCGCTCGCTCCTCAACCACCAAGGGTTGCTGGGGCTCGTTGCTTGACCAGCGGGGGTGGGCGGTCAGGGCGTGGAGGGCGGCGGGGGTGCAGCCGGCGAGGAAGAGGCCGGAGAGGTGGGGATGGAGGACGGCGTCGAGGTCGGCGGTGAGGCCGTGGGGGTCGACGCGCACCCACACCTGCGGGCCGGGGGCGTCGGGGTCGAGGTCGTCGAGCCAGCGACGCACGGCGGCGCGGGCGTCGTCCTTGGCGGACAGCGGCACGGCGTCCTCGAGGTCGAGCACCACCGCGTCGGCGGGGCCGGCGGCGGCCTTGGCGAACAGGTCGGGCCGGTTGCCGGGCACGTAGAGGAAGGAGCGGGGGAGCATCAGGCGCTCCGCTGCCGCAGGCGCTCGGTGATCTCGTGCGCGGCCTCGACCACCGGGCGCGTCTGGTGCTCCTCGGTGCCGCCGGTGTAGCGGAAGACCGGCCCCGACGAGCTCACCGAGCCCAGCACGTTGCCGGCCACGTCGAAGAACGGCGAGGCGATCGAGGCGGCGCCGGTGTTGCGCTCGTTCAGCGACACCGTGTAGCCCCGCTCGCGGGTGAGGGCGAGGTCGGCGAGGTAGGCCTCGGCGTCGGTCTCCGGCTTGATCGCCAGCAGCTGGCGCACGGCCTCGTCGACCAAGGCCTGCGGCAGGTGGGCCAGGATCGCGCGGCTCGACGCTCCGGAGTGCAGCGGGAAGCGGGGCCCGATCTCGACGACCATCTTCACCTCCTGCGGGCTCTCGAACTGGTCGAGGTAGATGCGCTGGTCGCCCACCAGCACCGACAGCGTCGTGGTCTCCCGCGTCGTGTCGCGCAGCCGCCGCAGCACCGGCGAGGCCACCGAGCGCACGTCGAGCTGGCTCCACGCCCGCGCCGCCAGCCCGGCCGCCGCCGGGCCCAGCACGTACGCCGAGCCGCCCGGCACCGGCTGCACCAGCGAGCGCGACGACAGCGACTGCAGGATGCGGTGCACCACGGCCTTGCTCAGCGACAGCGAGCGCGCGATGCGCGAGACGCCGAGGGGGTCCTCGGAGCGGGCGAAGAGCAGCAGCACGTCGGCGACGCGGTCGGCCGCCTCCGTTCCGCCCGGTGTCTCCCGGACGACGTCGCCGCGGATCTGTTCAGCGCTCACGGGCACATCCCTCTGTCGTGGTGTTTCGCTTAGCGGAACTGTAACGCTTGCGTTTCGCGTCGGGCGACCCCTAGATATCGCCCAAGCGCTGGTGCATACTCGCTGACACGTCGGCAAAGGGCAGTTCGGGTGCCCCGCACCACTCCGCTCAGCGGAACGGCTAGTCCAGACCATCGTTCCCTCCAGGGGAACGCACACTGTGCCGCAGGCACGAAAGGTTGGTCCAGCACCATGAAGAACTCCCTCGTGGCGGCCCTCGCCGTCGGCACCCTCTCCCTGGCGGCCTGCGGGTCCGGCGGATCCTCCGGCAGCGCCGACGGCGAGATCATGATCGGCTCGGTGCACCCGGTCACCGGCGCCCTCGCCGGTGTCGGCTCTCTGATGAACAACGGCGCCCAGATGGCCATCGACGACGTCAACGCCGACGGCGGCATCAAGTCGCTCGACGGCGCCGAGCTCACCCTCGGCGAGGGCGACAGCAAGGGCGTCGCCGACAGCGGCCAGAGCGAGGCCCAGCGCCTGATCAGCGACGGCGCGGTGGCCCTGGTCGGCACCTACCAGAGCGACGTCACCGCGAACGTCTCCGCCGTCGCCGAGCGCGCCGGCGTCCCGCTGGTCATCGACGTGGCCGTCGACGACACGATCCTCCAGCAGGGCTACCAGAACACCTTCCGCATCCAGCCCGACGCCACGAGCATGGGCACCGACGGCGCCCAGGCGCTCATCGAGCTGGCCGAGGCCAACGGCGAGCCGGTCGAGTCGGTCTCCTACATCCACATCGAGGGCGCCTTCGGCCAGAGCGTGTTCGACGCGTTCGCCGCCGAGGCCGAGGCCAACGGCGTGGAGGTGCTCGAGGAGGTCACCTACCCCGGCACCAACTTCACCGACGCCACCACGCAGGTGCGCGAGGCGGTCGCCGCCGACCCCGACGTCATCGTGGTCACCGGCTACTACCCCGACAGCCTGCTTATCGCCCAGGCCATCGAGGCGCTGGGCCCCGACGTCGACGCCGTCTACGGCGTGGCCAACGGTGCCTTCGACGACGGCGCGTTCCCCGGTGACGCCGGCCCGGCCGGCTCGCAGGTGCTGAGCGCCAACTACCACTACGCCGCCACCGACGACCGGGTCGCCGAGATCCGCACCCGCTTCGAGGAGGAGTACGGCAAGCCGATGGAGACCGCCTCGATGCTGTCGTACCAGGCCGTCATGGTGATCGCCCAGGCGCTCGAGGAGGCCGGCTCCGACGACCCGGAGGCCGTGCGCGACGCGATCGCCGACATCGAGGTCGAGGACCCGCTGCTGGCCTTCGACGGCCCCATCACCTTCGACGAGACCGGGCAGAACGAGAACGCCACCGTGATCGTCATGCAGGTGCAGGACGACAAGGTCGAGCAGGTCTTCCCGGCCGACTTCACCACCAGCGACCCGGTCTACCCGACCGAGCGCTGAGCCTCCGCCCCCGTCGAGAACGGACGCCCATGACCGACACCACCACCGAGCCCGGGCCGGGCGCCGCCACCGCGGTGCCCGGCCAGGGCCGCCGGACCCACCGGCTCCCCACCGTGCCCCTCGTCGTGCTCGGCACCGTCGTGCTCGCGCTGGTGCTCGTCTACACCGTGGGCAACCGCGAGTCGGGCCTGGTCACCCAGTCGGTGGCCACCGGCCTGCTGCTCGGCGGCGTCTACGCGCTGGTCTCGGTCGGGCTCACCCTGATCTTCGGCGTGCTCGGCATCGTCAACTTCGCCCAGGGCGCGATGCTCACCATGGCGATGTTCCTGGTCTACGAGATGTCGACCTCCGGCGGCATCCCCGTGTACGTCGCCACGCTGCTGGCGGTGCCGGTCATGTTCCTCTTCGGCGTGCTCGTGCAGGCCACCCTGCTCAACAAGCTGACGATGGCCGGCAACGAGGAGGGACCGCTGCTGATCACGCTCGGCCTCTCGCTGCTCATCGTCAACGTGCTGCTGATGATCTTCGGCGGCCGTCCGCTGCGGGTGCCGAGCTCGGTGACCGGCTCGGTCACGGTGCTCGACGCGATCGTGTCCTACGAGCGGCTGATCGCCTTCGGGGGCGCGCTGCTGGTGGCCGGAGCGCTCACGCTCCTGCTGCGCGGCACGTCGTTCGGGCTGTCCATCCGTGCGGTCTCGGCCAACACCCAGGGCGCCTCGCTGGTCGGCGTCGACGTGCGCCGCGTCTACGCCCTCACCTTCGGCATCGGCTCGGCCTGCGTGGCCGTGGCCGGCGGGCTGATGGCGCCGTTCCTCAGCCTCACGCCGTCGGTGGGCGACCAGTTCACGATCCTGGCGTTCGTCATCGTGGTGCTCGGCGGGCTCGGTAGCGTCGCCGGCGCCGTCGTCGGCGGCCTGGTGATCGGGCTCGTGCAGACGGTCGGGGCGCTCTACCTGCCCGGCACCGGCTCGCTGATCCTGGTCTTCGCGGTGTTCGTGCTGGTGCTGTTCTTCCGCCCGCAGGGCATCTTCGGGGCCACCCGATGAGCACCGCGATGCAGCAGGCTCCCCAGCGCCCGAGCGTGTCGGCCGACGACCCGCGCCTGCGCGACCCCTCCACCTCGCGCACCTACGCCGCGCTCGCGGTGCTGGTGGCGCTGCTCGCCGTGCTGCCGCTGGCGCTCGACGAGCAGACCCAGTCGGTGGCCATCCGCACGCTGATCTTCGCGATCCTCGCCGTCGGGTGGAACCTGATGAGCGGGTACGGCGGCATGTTCAGCTTCGGCCACGCCGCGTTCTTCGGCATCGGGGCCTACACCGACGCCTACCTGCTGGTCGAGCACGGCGTCTCGCCGTGGATCTCGATGCTCGTCGGGGCCGCCATCTCCGCCGCGGCCGGCACGCTGATCGCGTTCCTGTGCCTGCGCTACCGGCTCGCCGGGGCGTACTTCGCGCTGGCCACGTTCGCCTTCGCGCAGGTCTTCCTGCTCGCCGTGCAGAACCTCGACTTCCTGCGCCGCACCGAGGGCTTCAACGTCCCGCTGCTGACCGAGGACTCCTGGGCGATGATGCAGTTCGAGCAGGGCAGCCGCTACTACTACTGGATCCCGCTGGCGATCCTGGCCCTCGGCCTCTTCGGCACCGTCGCCTTCGTCAACTCCCGCGCCGGGCAGTACGTGCAGGCCGTGCGCGACGACGAGGTCGCGGCCGCCTCCCTCGGCATCCGGGTGATGCGCTACCGGCTCATCACGGTCGCGCTCAGCTGCGCCTTCACCTCGCTGGCCGGCGCCTTCTACACCCAGTACTACTTCTTCGTCGGCCCCGAGCAGGCCTTCGGCTCCTCGGTCTCGGTCAACGCCATCGTGCCGGCCGTCATCGGCGGCATCGGCACCATCTGGGGCCCGCTGGTCGGCGCCCTGGTGGTCGGCCCGCTCTCGGAGTGGATCGCGCAGATCCTGCGCGACCCGCCGGAGTTCCTCGGGTTCCTCCAGGGCGTCACCGGCCTCGACGTGGCGATCTACGCCGCGCTGCTCGTCCTCATCGTGCTGTTCATGCCCAAGGGCATCTACGGCACCCTGCGCGATCGGTTCCGCTCATGACGCTGCTGCACGTGGAGTCGCTGACCAAGACCTTCGGCGGGCTCACCGCCGTGCGCGACGTCGACGTCGACGTCAGCGACGGGGAGTTCCTCGGCATCGTCGGGCCCAACGGCGCCGGCAAGACCACGCTGTTCTCGCTGCTCGCGGGCCAGCTGCAGCCGACGCGCGGACGGGTGGTCTTCGACGGCACCGACATCACCGGCTGGTCGCCGGCGCAGGTGGCCAGCACCGGGCTGGTGCGCACCTTCCAGCTGATGCGGCCCTTCGAGTCGATGAGCGTGCTCGACAACGTCGCCATCGCCGCCCACGGGCGGCACCGCTCCCGCAAGGCCGCCCGCCGCGCGGCGCTGGAGGTCATCGACCGGGTGCAGCTCGATCGCTACGTGCACTCGCCGTCGGGCAGCCTGCCCACCGCCGGGCTCAAGCGCCTCGAGCTGGCCCGGACCCTGGCGCTCGAGCCGCGGCTGCTGCTGCTCGACGAGGTGCTGGCCGGGCTGGTGCCGGCCGAGCGCGCCCCGATGATCGAGCTGCTGCGCGAGATCCACGCCGACGGCATGACGGTGATGTTCGTCGAGCACATCATGGCCGCGGTGATGGCGCTCTCCGAGCGGCTGCTGGTCATGGCCGAGGGCGCCGAGCTCGCCCTGGGCGACCCCCACGAGGTCATCGCCGACCCCCGCGTCGTCGAGGCCTACCTCGGAGAGGACTACGCATGAGCGCCGAGAAGCACGCGGGCCACGACAAGGGCCCCGACAAGGGCGCCGACGCGCTCCTGCGGCTGCGCGACCTGCACGCCGGCTACCGCCGCCTGGAGATCCTGCACGGCCTCGACCTCCACGTCGGGCGCGGCGAGATCGTCTCCCTGATCGGGGCCAACGGCGCCGGCAAGACCACCACGCTGCGCGCGGTGGCCGGCCTGGTGTCGGTGACCGGCGGCGAGATCCTGTTCGACGGCGCGGCGGTGCACAAGATGCGTCCCCACCAGGTCGTGCGGGCCGGGCTGGTGCACGTCGCCCAGGACCGCGCGCTGTTCGGCGAGCTGCAGGTCATCGAGAACCTCGAGATGGGCGCCTACACCAAGGCCCGCTCGACGGTGAAGGGCTCCCTCGACGAGGTCTTCGACCTGTTCCCGATCCTCGCGGCCCGCCGCACCCAGCGCGCCGAGACCATGTCGGGCGGCCAGCAGCAGATGCTGGCCATCGGCCGGGCGATGATGGCGCGCCCCACCTGTCTCACCCTCGACGAGCCGTCGGTGGGCCTGGCGCCCAACCTGGTCGGGCAGGTGCTGACCGCCATCCGGCGCATCCGCGACTCGGGGGTGACGGTGCTGATCGTGGAGCAGAACGCCTCGCAGGCACTCGCCATCTCCGACCGCGCCTACGTCATCGAGAGCGGCTCGATCGTGCTCGAGGGCACCGGCGCCGAGCTCGCCGACGACCCGCGGGTGCGCGAGGCGTACCTCGGGGTCTGAGGGGACCGCCGTGGAGTTCCTGGTGCACATCGAGATCGTCTGGCCCCCCGACGCGCCGCCCGAGCAGCGCGAGGAGATCTTCGCCCGCGAGCTCGAGCGCGGCCAGCAGCTGGCCGCGGCCGGCCAGCTGCGCCGGCTGTGGCGGGTGCCGGGCCGGTGGGCCAACTGGAGCCTGTACGACGTCGCCGACGCCACCGAGCTGCACGCCGCGCTCTCCTCGCTCCCGCTGTGGCCGTGGATGGACATCGAGGTCCACGCCCTGGCCGAGCACCCCAACGACCCCCGCGCGCTCGGCATCGAGCCGCCGCGCCCCGACCCGGAGGACTGAGCCCGTGAGGCTGCTCGCCATCACCCCGATCGTCGTCGACGACGCCGAGCTCGAGCGCCGTCGCCGGCGCTACGCCGACCTCGCGCCCGACGGCGTCACCGTCGTCCTCGAGCACCTGCACGCCGGGCCCGGTGACGACGCCGACCTCCCGCGCGCCCTGGACACCCCCGACGACGTGCGGGCCAGCGAGGAGGCGCTGCGGGTGCGGTACGCCGCCGTCGACCCCGCCGGGTGGGACGCGTACCTGCCCGACTGCGTGCTCGACCCGCTCGCCGACGCCGGCCACGGCTCCGAGGAGGGCCTGGCGCGGCCGGTGCTCGGCCTGGGCCGGCTCACCGCGGCGTTCGCCGCCGGCCAGGGCGCCCGGCTCGGCGCGGTCGCCCGCAACCCCGCGATCGCCGCCGAGCTCGACCGCCGCCTCGCGCAGTACGGCGTCACCACGGTGGCGCCCACCGCCGTGCTCGACCTGTCGGTCGACGACATCGCCGACGACGCCGCCTGGGCGGCCGCGGTCGAGCGCACCGTCGCCGAGCTCGACTGCGACTTCGTGCTCAACGCCTGCTCGGCCGTCGACGTCGGCGCGCAGCCCGACCCGCCGTACCTGCTCGACCCCGCGGCCACCGCGCTGGCGCTGCTCGCCGTGCGCGCCCGGGTGACGGGGGAGGACCGATGAGCGGCCACTCCGACGAGACCGACGGCCCCGACCTGGTGGTCGCCGGCGCCGGTGGGGGGCTGGTGGCCGCGCTGCGGGCCGCCTCGCTGGGCCTGAGCGTGCTGGTCGTGGAGCGCAACGAGCACTTCGCGCGCGGCAACAACACCGCGATGTCCACGGCGATGGTGCCCGGCGCCGGCACCCGCTGGCAGCGCGAGGCCGGCGTCGACGACTCCCCGGAGGCGTTCGTCGCCGACGTGCTGGCCAAGACCGGCGGCGAGGCCGACCGGCGCCTGGCCGGCGCGCTGGCCGGGGTCTCCGCGCGCCTCGTGGAGTGGCTGGCCGACGAGGCCGGGCTGCCGCTGTCGCTGGTCACCGACTTCTCCTACCCCGGCCACTCCCGGCTGCGCTGCCACACCGTGCCGGGCCGCGCCGGGCAGGCCATGCTCGGCGACCTGCTGCGTGCGGTGCGTCGCAGCGACCTCGTCGACCTGATGGTGCCGGCACGGCTGCTTGACGTGGTCGTCGACGACGCCGGCGCGGTCTGCGCGGTGGTCGTGGAGACCCCCAACGGCGAGGAGCGGGTGCCGACCCGGGCCGTGCTGCTGGCCACCAACGGCTTCGGGGCCGACACCGCGCTGGTGCGCGAGCACCTCCCCGAGATCGCCGGCGCGACCTACCACGGCAGCGAGGGCTCCACCGGTGACGCGTTGCGCATCGGCGCCCGCCTCGGCGCCGCCACCGCCTACCTCGACTCCTACCAGGGCCACGCCGCGCTCACCCCGGCCGCGACGCTGGCCGGCTGGGCCACCGTGATGCACGGCGGCGTGGTGGTCGACCTGCGCGGTGAGCGCTTCGGCGACGAGACCACCGGCTACTCCGAGTACGCCGCCCGCCTCGGCGCGCAGGAGGGCGGGCGCGGCTGGATCGTGCTCGACGAGCGCATCCACCTGGCGTGCCTGGCCTTCGACGACTACCGCGCCACCCTCGAGTCGGGCGTCGACCGCGCCGCCGACGACGTCGCCGGCCTGGCCGCCGCGACCGGCCTGCCCGCCGAGGCCCTGGCCGCCACGCTGGCCGCGGCGCACGAGGCGGCCGTCGGCGAGGCCGCCGACGCGTTCGGCCGCACCCACTGGGAGGCGCCGCTCGCGGGGCCCTACCGCGCGGTGCCGGTCACCCCGGCGCTCTTCCACACCCAGGGCGGGCTCGTGGTCGACGAGCACGCGCGGGTGCTGCGCGACGAGCAGCCGATCGTGGGGCTGTACGCCGCGGGCGGCGCGGCCGCGGGCATCTCCGGGCACGGCGCCGCGGGCTACCTCGCCGGCAACGGGCTGCTGCCCGCGCTGGGGCTGTCGTTCCTCGCCGCCGAGCACGTCGCGGGGCACGTCCCCGCCTGAGGGCTGGCCCGTCGCCTCAAAGCTCGGTACGCACCCGGCTGCGCTCGTCGTCGACCCGACGCTCCTCAGGACGTCCGGCCAGGCGAGCCGAGTGCGTTGCCGGTGGTGCGGCGCCTCCGCCTTTGCTCGTGTCGGTGGTAGCTGGCATCGACACCCGCGCCACTGGCGCCAATGATGAGCCGGTGACGCGACGCGTGGACGACCGCACGGGCGGCGGGGCGGAGGATGCCTACGCGCCCTCCCAGCTGTCGGTGCGGAGCTGGCGACAGCTGCTGCGGCGAGCCGCGCGGCACGTGGTGGAGGCTCGGCTGCCCTTCCTCAGCGCCGGGGTCGCCTTCTTCGCAGTCTTGTCGGTCGCGCCCGTGCTGGTGACCGCCCTCTCGGTCTACGGCGTCCTGAACACGCCTGCCCAGGCGATGAGCCAGCTCGCTCAGGGCGCGGAGGTGCTGCCGCCGCAGGTCGAGCTGCTCGTCACCGACCAGCTGACCAGCATCACCACTGCCTCGACGGAGGTGCTGACGGTGCGCGGCTTGGCCGGGCTCGCGCTGGCGCTCTGGACCGCCACGACCGCGATGGTGGCGCTCATCGACGCGTTGACCGTGGCCTACCACGAGACCGAGACGAGGAGCTTCCTGCGCCGGACCTCCCTCGGTCTGCTGTTCGTCCTCGGCGGGGCGCTCCTGCTGGGCGCGGTCATCGCCCTCGCCGGCGTGGTCTCCCGGACCCTCGAGGACTCTCCCGGCTACGTGCGCGGGGCGGCCGCGATCGCGGCCTGGCCGATGCTGGCAGTGGGGATGGGCACGGTGCTCGCTGTCCTCTACCGGTTCGCCCCGGACCGCAAGAATCCCCAGTGGCGGTGGACGACGTGGGGAGCAGTCGGTGCCACCGTGCTGTGGGCAGCCACCTCCGTGGCGCTGTTCACCTACGTGCAGAACCTCGGCACCTACGGGACCACCTACGGCTCGCTCGCCGGCGTGGCGATCAGCATGTTCTGGCTGTGGCTCACCGTCCTGCTGATCGTGCTCGGAGCGGCTGTCAACGGTGAGTCGGAGAGGCAGACCGGGTACGACTCCACCACCGGTCCCGAGCGCCCGCTGGGCCGACGCGGAGCGGTGGTCGCCGACAGCACGCCGTCCCACCTCGACGAGCGCTGAGCCCGACCTGCGTCCGTCCGCCGCCTTCGGGCGCGGTCTCCAGTCGGTCCACGGACCACGTGCTGCACACTTGACCCGTGCCGGTGCTCGACGAGGTCCTCGAGGACAGGGTCGTCATCCTCGACGGCGGGATGTCGAACGCCCTGGAGGACCGAGGTCGCGATCTCTCCGACGACCTGTGGACCGCACGGCTGCTCCGCGACGATCCCGCTGAGATCGTCGCGGTGCACCGTGCGTACTTCGAGGCGGGCGCCGACGTCGCGACGACGGCGAGCTACCAGGCCAGCGTCCCCGGCCTGGTCCGGGCCGGACTCTCCGAGGAGGCCGCAGCCGCACTGGTGCGGAGCAGCGTCCACCGTGCCCGGGAGGCGGCGGACGCCGTCGCCGCGTCGACCGGGCGGGAGCTCCTGGTCGCTGCGTCGGTCGGGCCCTACGGCGCCGCGTTGGCCGACGGCTCCGAGTACCGCGGCAGGTACGGCGTCTCCGCGGCCACCCTCCGCGACTTCCACGCGCCACGGCTCGAGCTCCTCGCCTCCGCGGCTCCGGACCTCCTGGCGGTCGAGACCGTCCCGGACCTCGACGAGGCCGAGGTCCTGGTGCCGCTGCTGGACGCCCTCGGCGTGCCGGCGTGGTTCTGCTACTCCGTCAGCGGCGGCGAGACGCGGGCGGGCCAGCCGCTGCGCGCGGCCTACCAGGTCCTGGCCGAGAGCACGGCGGTGATCGCCGCCGGGGTCAACTGCTCCGCGCCCGCCGACGTCCTGCACGCCGTCGAGACGGCGGTCTCGGTCACGGGGAAGCCAGGTGTCGCCTACCCCAACCGCGGCGAGGCGTGGGACGCCCGGTCGAACACCTGGGCGGGGGAGGGGTCGTTCGACCTCGCGCTCGCCGCCGACTGGGTCGACGCCGGGGCACGCCTGATCGGCGGTTGCTGCCGGGTCGGACCCGCGGACATCGCGCAGCTGGCGTCGACGCTCCGGCGTTGATGTAGCGAGGGGGCGGCTCGTCGCGCGCGTCCCGTGGTCTCGATACACCTCGTCGCTGGCGCTCCTCGGCACTCGACCACCGATGACCGTGCGTCATCCGGCATCCGGGCGTCCCGTGGTCTCGATACACCTCGTCGCTGGCGCTCCTCGGCACTCGACCACCGATGACCGTGCGAGCGCCACTCGACCACCGAAACCGATTCGACCACGGAGACCGGGACCATTCGCGACCCGAGCGGCTACTCGTCGCCGGTGAGGTTGAAGCCGCGCAGCCGGCGACCGGTGGCCCACACGCCGACGCCGACGACGACCAGCGTGGCGATCGCGGCGTACGCCAGGGGCAGGTCGTCGGAGAGGTCGACGTCGGCGATCGCGTCGACCACCTCGGCCGACCAGCGGGTGATGCTGACCCAGCGGATGCCGTCGAGGAGGCCGCCGAGCAGGCCCTCCCAGATGAGCAGGTAGATCAGCCCGACGACCACCGCGTGGCGGGTGACGACCGACAGGTAGCCGAACAGCGCGCAGTAGGCGAGGCCGCCGGTGAGCGCGGCCACCGCGAAGCCGACGGCCAGCGACGGCGACGTCGGAAGCAGCACGAACCCGGCGACCAGCAGCGGGACCGCGGCGAAGACCGCCACGCACAGCGCCGCGACCAGCAGCTTGCTCACCACGATCACGTGGCGCGAGATGGGCTTGGCCAGCAGGTAGGAGATCGACCCGTCGTCGATCTCGGGCGCGAGCACCCCGGAGGTGGCCAGCAGCGCCACCAGCGGGACGACCACCGCCAGGCCCAGCCCGTAGAGGGTGTCCTGCGCCGCGTCGGCGTCCTCGCCGACCAGCACCCGCACCAGCACGGCCAGGGCCAGCACCACCACGGGCAGCACGAACAGCAGCACCCCGCGCCAGCGTCCGAAGACGCTGCGCAGCGCCAGGCGCACGATCGTCGGGGAGATCACGACGACACCAGGTAGGCGAAGACGCTCTCGAGCGACTCGTCGGTCGGGGTGACCTCGAGCAGGCGCACCCCGTGGGTGCGGGCCAGGCGGGGGAGCACCTCGCTGAACCGGCCGAAGTCGCCGGCCTCCACCTCCATGCCGCCCTCGGCGCGCAGCCGCACCCCCCGCACCGAGGCGTCCGCCAGCAGCGCCGAGGCGAGCAGCCGGTCGTCGCCGGTGCGGAGCACGAAGCGGTTGGGACGGTCGGTCATCAGCCGGCGGATGGCGCCGAAGTCGCCGGACGCGGCGTGCCGACCGGCCACCACCACCTCGATCTGGCGGGCCACCTGCTCCACCTCCTCCAGGATGTGGGAGCTGAACAGCACGGTGCGCCCCTGGGCGCCCATCGTGCGCAGCAGCTCCATCAGGTGCATCCGCTGGCGCGGGTCCATGCCGTTGAACGGCTCGTCGAGCAGCAGCACCGACGGGTCGTGCACGAGCGCGGAGGCCATCTTGATGCGCTGGCGCATGCCCTTCGAGTACGTCGAGATCGCACGGTCCTGCGCGTCGGTCATCTCCACCAGCGCCACCGCCCGCTGCGCCGCGGCGCCGGGGTCGGGCAGGCCGTGCAGCTCGGCGTTGGCCACCACGAACGCCCGCCCGGTGAGCTGGTCGAAGAGCGCCTCGCGCTCCGGCACCAGCCCGAGGTGGCGGTAGACCTCCTGGTTGCGCCACAGCGGCGCGCCGTCGAGGGTCACCGTGCCGGTCGACGGCGCCAGGAAGCCCGACATGAGCGCGATCAGCGTCGTCTTGCCGGCGCCGTTGGGCCCGAGCAGACCGGTGACGCCGGGGCCGATCGTCATGGAGATGTCGTTGACGGCCACGACGTTGCGGTACCACCGCGACACGTGGTCGAGCAGGATCTCGCTCATGCCCCGACCTTCCGGTAGCGCAGCAGCAGGGCGCCGACCGCCCCGAGCGCGGTCAGCACCGCGGCGACCAGGTAGAGCAGCCCCATCGCGGTGCCCTCGGGCGGGGTGGGGGTCGCGGCGGGGGAGTCGAAGAGGAACACCTGCACGCCGTTGACCAGCGTGTAGGGCGAGAACAGCCCGGCCACCTCGCCGACGCGGTCGTTGTCGGTCTCAGACGAGATGCCCTGCACGGTGGTGACCACGGTGTAGCTGACGACCAGCACCACCACGACCGCCGCCACCGCCAGCCCGCGGCGCACGGTCAGCGCGGCGACCACCGCGGCCAGCCCGGCCAGCAGCACCGCCAGCAGCGCCGCGCCGGCGAGTCCGCCGAGGAACCGCCCGGTCTCGCGGCCCACCGGCAGGTCGGCCAGCAGGCCGCCGACGTACATCAGCAGGAGCGGGGAGCCGATCAGCACGAACGTGGCGACCGCCAGCGAGGCGAACCGCACCAGCACGTACGTCGAGCGCCGCATCGGCCGCGCCAGGTAGAGCGTGAGCGTGCGGAAGCGCAGGTCGCGCGAGATCAGCGCCGGCGCCTGGGCGGCCACGAACACCGAGACCAGCAGCTGGGTGGTCAGCGGGTAGGTGGAGTAGGCCACGATCTGGCTGTCGAGGCCGAGCAGGCCGCGGGCCTGCACCAGCACCCCGACCAGGATCAGCGCCGGCAGCAGCATCAGCCCCAGCAGGATCATCGGCAGCACCTTCGAGCGCGCCGAGCGGCCCAGGCCGTAGGTGTTGCGCAGGCCGGTGACGAAGAACGCCCACGCCACGGCGCGCTCGCCGAGCCGCGGCCCGCCGTACGGGCGGTAGCCGAGGTCGTGGATGACCCCGCGCGGGGCCTCAGACGGGCTGGACACGGCCGGCTCCTCCCTCGCGGAAGACGTCCTCGATGCGGTGGTGGCGCTCCTGCATCCGCACCAGCCCGAGGCCGAGGTCGACGACCAGGTCACGCACGACGTCGCGGGTGTGCTCGTCGCGCACGTCGACCTCGACCAGGCCGGGACCCGCGGGACGCGCGGTGTGGCCGCCGTCGAGCAGCGCCTGGCCGAGCAGCCGGTCGGCGTCGGCGCGGCCCTGCACCTCCACCAGCAGGCTGCCGGTGGCGTGCAGGAAGTCCTGGGTCGCCGACGACTGCAGCAGCCGGCCGCCGTCGAGCACGACGACGTGGTCGCACACGCGCTCCAGCTCGCCGAGCAGGTGGGAGGTGACCAGCACCGCGATGCCGAACTCGGTGCCGATGCGGCGCACCAGCGCCAGCATGTCGTCGCGCGCGGAGGGGTCGAGGCCGTTGGTGGGCTCGTCGAGCAGCACCAGCCGCGGGTCGTGCACCAGCGCCTGGGCGAGCTTGGCGCGCTGCTTCATGCCGGTGGAGTAGCCGCCGATGGGGCGGTAGCGCTCCTCAGCGAGTCCGACGTGGCGCAGCACGTCGGAGGCCCGCTCGCGCGCGGCGGCGTACGGCAGGCCCGACATCTGGCCCAGGTGCACCACCAGGTCGCTGGCCGACACGTCGGCGGGCAGGCAGTCGTGCTCGGGCATGTAGCCCACCAGGCCGCGGATAGTGGCGCCCTCGGTGGCGACGTCGTGGCCCAGCACGCGGGCGCCGCCGCTGGTGGCCGGCACCAGCCCCAGCAGGATCTTGATCAGCGTCGACTTGCCCGCGCCGTTGGCGCCCACGAGGCCGGTGACGCCCTCGTCGACGCGGACGTCGAGACGGTCGAGCGCGGTGACGCGCGGATAGGCCTTGGTCAGCCCCGCGGTCTCGATGACGGCCACGGCGACACCGTAGCGTCCCGGCACCCCCGTCGGCCCGCCGCCGCGCGTTCACCCCCAGGGGTGGGCGTAGACCGGCGTCGGGGCGGGCACGGTCGCTGCACTCGGTGCACACCCGTGCGCCCAAGCGAGAGGTTCCTCCATGGCCGGCCACACCCCCGTCACCTCCGGCACGAAGCCGGGTCGCACCCTGTCGATCGTGGGCGCCGTCCTCGGTGTGCTGGCGCTCATCGTCCTGCCGATCGTGCTCGGACCGATCGGCGCCGTGCTGGGCTTCGTCGGCTACTCGAAGGGCGACAAGCCGTTCGGGTTGTACGTCGGCATCGGCTGCATCGTCGCCACGGTCGTCGGCCTGCTGCTCGGCGTCGCGATCCTCGCCGGGATGAGCTGACCCCACGCAGCACTGCTCCCGCCGGGGCTCGGCAGGGCCCGCACCGGGCGTCGAGCCGGGCCCCGCGGGGTGAGGTAGCGGCCTGCGGGGCTCCACATACTGGGGCCCCGCCCGCGCCCCAGGAGGACCACCATGCCGCTGAACCGACGTACGTTCCTGTCCGGTGCGGGCGGCCTCGCCGCCACCGCGGTCCTCGGCGGCTGCGCCGGGCTGACCGGGTCGGGCTCCGGGAGCGGCGAGAGCAAGGCCGGCACGCTGCGCTTCATGACGTGGGGCAGCGACGCGGAGGCCGCGGCGTTCACCCGTCTCGCGAAGGCCTTCGAGAGCGGCCGCAGCGGCGTGTCGGTGGACCTGCAGGTGGTGCCGTACGGCGAGATGTTCACCGGCATCGACGCCCAGCTGCAGTCGGGCACCGCGCCCGACATCTTCCGCGTCGACTACGGCAACCTCGGCGTCTACAGCAGCCGCGGCGTGCTGGCCGACCTCACCTCGTCGCTCGACTCCTCCCTCACCGACGACCTCATCCCGGCGCTGCTGCAGGCCGTGAGCTTCGAGGACAAGGTGTTCGGCGTCCCGCAGCAGACCGACACCACCGCGGTGCTCTACCGCCCCGACCTGCTCGACGCCGCCGGCGTCAGCGGCATCCCGACCTCGCTCGACGCGGCCTGGACGTGGGACCAGTTCAGCGACGTCAACGACCGCCTGCTCGGCTCGCTGCCCGGCGACGTGAAGCCGTTCTGCTACGACTGGCAGGAGCTCGGCGCCTTCCGCTGGCTGACCTGGCTCTTCGAGGCCGGCGGCCGGCTGCTCGAGGACGACCTGACCACGCCGGCGCTGGTCAGCGACGCCGGCCTCAAGGCCCTGGAGTTCACCACCAGCTTCTTCGAGAAGGGCTGGGTGCCGCAGAACACCTCGGTCAAGGCCGCCACCTACCCCGACGCGGCGTTCATCTCCGGGCAGGTCGCGATGGCCTTCGCCGGCAACTTCCTGCTGCCCGCCATCGAGGAGGGCATCGGCGGGAAGTTCGAGTACGAGGTGACCTACCAGCCGCGCGACGTGCGCGCCTCCTCCGACCTCGGCGGCAACGCGCTGGTCGCGACCGCCGACTCCGCCAACCAGGACCTCGCCGCGGAGTTCCTGGCGTTCATGGTGGAGCCCGAGAACATGAAGAGCTTCTGCGAGGAGACCCTCGAGCTGCCGACGCGCCAGTCGCTGGCCGAGGAGACCCTCGACTTCGCCGTGCGCCCCGACCTGATGCCGGTCTACGTCGACCAGTCGACGACGCTGACCGCCGAGGACGTCGCCCAGGTGACCGTGCCGTACTTCGGCCAGGTCAACACCCTGCTGCAGGACCAGCTCGAGCTGGCCTTCCGTGGTCGCCAGGACGCCGAGGAGACCCTGCAGAACATCGCGGACGGCATCACGGCGGCCTCGGACTGATGGCCACGGCTCACCCGGTGGGTCCGGCAGCGGGCCCGGCCCCGGGCTCGGGGCGTACGACGCCCGCCGCACCCGGCCGCCCGCGGCGGCGCTGGGCCGACCAGGTCACCGGCTGGGCGTTCGTCGCGCCCAACCTGGTGCTGCTGGTCCTGTTCCTGTTCGTGCCGCTGGGCTGGGCGTTCGTGCTGTCGTTCCAAGAGGTCGGCTCGTTCGGGCCGGCCACCTGGGTGGGCCTGGGCAACTACCGCACGCTGGTCGCCGACCCGGTCTTCTGGCGCACGCTGCTCAACACCGTGGTCTTCACCGCCGTCACCGTGCCGACCAGCGTGGCGATCGGCCTGGGCCTGGCCGTGCTGCTCGACAAGGCGCTGCCGGGGCGTGGGCTGTTCCGCACGATCATCGTGCTGCCGATCGTGATCAGCGGCCTGGTGACCTCGCTGATCGGCCTGCTGATGTTCGGCGAGGGCGTCGGCATCGCCAACGGCGTGCTGCGCTCGGTCGGCCTCGGCGACCTGCCGTGGCAGACCAACGGGACGCTGGCGATGGCCTCGCTGGTGCTGATGACGCTGTGGACCCGCGTCGGCTTCGCGATGGTCGTCTACCTCGCGGCCCTGCAGGACGTGCCGGGCGAGCTGCACGAGGCCGCCGCCCTCGACGGCGCCGGGCCCTGGCAGCGCTTCACGCAGGTCACCGTGCCGACGGTGCGGCCCACGACGTTCTTCCTGCTGGTGGTCAACGTGATCTGGTCGTTCCAGATCTTCGACGTCGTCTACGTGATGACCAACGGCGGCCCGGGCTACGACACCTCGATGCTGGTGACCTACGCCTACGACCGCGGCTTCGGCCCGGCCAACCTCTACGGCTACGGCTCCACCCTCGGCGTCGTGCTGTTCGTGCTGACCCTGCTGCTCACCCTGCTGCAGCTGAGGCTGCGCCGCGACGACGTGCAGGGCCCGGCGTGAGCCGGCCGGTGCGGGTGCTGGTGTGCACCCTGGTCGCGCTGGTGATGGTGTTCCCCGTCTACTGCATGGTGGTCGTGGCGTTCACGCCGCGCTCGGAGCTCTTCTCCTCCGGCACCCACCTGTGGCCGCAGGACCCGACGGTCGTGAACTTCACCGACCTCTTCGACCGTTTCCCGATCGGGCTGTGGTTCACCAACTCCCTCACGGTCGCGGGCATCACCACCGTGCTGTCGGTGACGGTCAACCTGTTCACCGGCTACGCGTTGGCCAAGGTGCGCTTCGCCGGCCGCTCGCTGCTGTTCCTGCTGGTCCTCAGCACGCTGATGATCCCGGCGCAGGCGATCATGATCCCGCAGTTCCGGGTGGTCTCCGGCCTGGGCCTGTACGGCACGTTCTGGGCGGTGATCCTGCCCTCGGCGTCCACCGCGCTCGGCATCTTCCTGGCCCGCCAGTTCATGCTGTCGATCCCCGACGAGCTGCTCGAGGCCGCGCGCATCGACGGCGCCGGCAACCTGCGCATCTTCGCCAGCATCGTGCTGCCGCTCTCGCGCCCGCTGATCGCGGTGATGGTGCTGCTGGCGTTCATGGGCCAGTGGAACGAGTTCCTGTGGCCGCTGATCACGCTGAAGAACCCCGACCTCTACACGCTGCCGGTGGCCCTGCGCTTCCTGCAGGGCCAGTTCGACCAGAACTACGGCGGGCTGATGGCGATGGCGCTGCTGGCCAGCCTGCCGCTCGTCGTGCTGTTCCTGTTCCTGCAGCGCTCGTTCGTGGAGGGCCTGACCAGAAGCGGGATCAAGTAGCCCGCTGCGGGTCGCACCTGTCGCGGCGGCGGCGGCGTCGTACTGGGAGGCGAAAACTGCCACATGGTGCCTGAAATTTCGGCCACCATGTGCCGGTTTCCCCGGCCGGCCGGGGAAACCGCCCGCCCCCCTCAGCCCAGCGCAGCGGCGACCACGTCGCGGGCCTCGGCCTGCACCTGCGCGAGGTGGTCGGGGCCCTGGAACGACTCGGCGTAGATCTTGTAGACGTCCTCGGTGCCGGACGGGCGGGCGGCGAACCACGCCGACTCCGTGGTCACCTTGAGCCCGCCGATCGCGGCGCCGTTGCCCGGGGCCTCGGTGAGCCGGGCGGTGATCGGCTCGCCGGCCAGGGTCGTGGCGGTGACGGCGTCGGGGGTGAGCGCGGCCAGCGCGGCCTTCTCCTCGCGGGTGGCCGGGGCGTCCACGCGGGCGTACGCCGGGTCGCCGTGCTCGGCGACCAGCGCGGCGTAGCGCTGCGAGGGGGTCTCGCCGGTGACGGCCAGGATCTCCGCGCCGAGCAGGCAGAGCAGCAGTCCGTCCTTGTCGGTGGTCCAGGGCGAGCCGTCGCGACGCAGGAACGACGCGCCGGCCGACTCCTCGCCGCCGAAGCCGAACGACCCGTCGAGCAGGCCCGGCACGAACCACTTGAACCCGACCGGCACCTCCACCAGCGGGGCGCCGATCGAGGCGGCGACCCGGTCGATCATCGACGACGACACCAGCGTCTTGCCGATGCGCGCCGCTGCGGGCCAGTCCGGGCGGGCACCGTCGAAGAGGTGGCCGATCGCGACGGCGAGGAAGTGGTTGGGGTTCATCAGCCCGGCGTCGGGGGTGACGATGCCGTGCCGGTCGGCGTCGGCGTCGTTGCCGGTGGCGATGTCGAACTCCGCGGCCCGGGCGACCAGGGAGGCCATCGCCGACGGCGAGGAGCAGTCCATCCGGATCTTGCCGTCCCAGTCGAGGGTCATGAAGCGCCACGTCGGGTCGACCAGCGGGTTGACCACCGTGAGGTCGAGGCCGTGGCGCTCGGCGATCTCGCCCCAGTAGTGCACCGCGGCGCCACCGAGCGGGTCGGCGCCGATGCGCACCCCGGCCGCGCGCACGGCGTCGAGGTCGACCACCTGGGGCAGGTCGTCGACGTAGCTGCCGAGGAAGTCGTACGGCGCGGCCGCGGCCCGCGCGCGGGCGAACGGGATCCGCCGCACTTCCGCGAGGCCGCCGGCGATCAGCGCGTTCGCCCGCGCGGCGATGGCCTTGGTGGCGTCGGAGTCGGCCGGGCCGCCGTGGGGCGGGTTGTACTTGAAGCCGCCGTCGGCCGGCGGGTTGTGCGACGGGGTCACCACGATGCCGTCGGCCAGCCCGGGACCGGTCGTGCGGCCGCCGTTGGCCCGCAGGATCGCGTGGGACACCGCGGGCGTGGGGGTGTAGCCGTCGCGGTCGTCGACGAGCACGGTGACGTCGTTGGCGGCGAGCACCTCGAGCGCGGTGGCCCAGGCCGGCTCGGAGAGGCCGTGGGTGTCGCGGCCGACGAACAGCGGGCCGTCGTAGCCCTGCTCGCGGCGGTGGTCGCAGATGGCCTGGGTGGTGGCCAGGATGTGGGTCTCGTTGAACGACGTGCGCAGCGACGAGCCGCGGTGGCCGCTGGTGCCGAAGGCGACCTGCTGGTCGACGTCGTCGGGATCGGGCACCCCGGTGTAGTACGCCGTGACGAGGTGGGCGACGTCGACGAGGTCGGCGGGCTCGGCGGGCTGTCCGGCACGGGGGTGGCTCATGGGCGACATCATGGCGGGCAAAGCGCAGCGGCGGTACCGCGACCGGCCTACGATTACGACATGCGTCACTCCAGTCACACGGGCCCCACGCCCGCAGGCTGCTGACCCCGTGCCTCACGCCCGCCCCGCCGCGCTCCTCGCGCTCGCCGTGGCCTGCTTCGCGCTCGGCCCGTGGGTGCTGCTGCTGGCCCTGGCCTCGCTGGCCCACCCGCGCGTGCGGGCGTGGTGGCGACCCACCCGGCAGGGCGTCGTGGTGACGGCGGCGGGCGCCCTGGCCCTGGCCGGGGTGCTCGTGGTGGTGCCCGACGGGTGGCTGCCGGTGCCGCCGGGCCCCGGTGCGCTGGTCACCCCGGGCTACGTCGGGCGCCCCGTCAGCGCCGAGCCGCTGCCCGGGCTCGCCGGCCGACCGGGCCCGCGCGGGGAGTCGCCGTCGGTCGAGTCGTCGTGGTTCGGGCGCTGCTGGGGCGTGCAGGCCGCGGGCGACGGGGTGCTCGCGCGCTGCGGCACCACGCTGCGGCTGCTCGACGCCGGCTCGCTGCGCTCCCGCAACACCCTCGACCTCGGCGAGCCGGTCGCCGACGGCGGGTGGGCCTGCGCGTCGGCGTACGGCGTGAGCGGCGACCGCGCGGTGGTGCCGACGCCCGGGCGGCGGGTGCTCGACGTGGCGGTGGTCGGCGACGCGCTGGAGGTGACGCGGGCGGTGGACGTGTCGGGACAGGTGCCCGAGGGCGACTGCCTGGTGGCCGCGGCCGCCCAGGGCGCGCGGCTGTGGTTCGTGACCCGCGACGGACGGGTGGGCGTCGTCGCCGTCGACGGAGCCGTGCGCACCCTCGACCTCGGCGAGACCGTCGGCCAGGCGCCGCTGGTGGACGGCCGCGACGTGTACGTCGTCTCGACCGCCGCGGCCTACCGCGTGGTGCTGCGCCGCGGCCGCCCCGTGGTGGAGTGGCGCGCGGCCTACGACCGCGGCGAAGCGACCAAGTCGGGCCAGCCCGACCAGGGCAGCGGCACCCCGCCGGTGCTGCTCGACGGCGGGCTGCTCGCCCTCACCGACAACGCCGAGCCGCGCGCCCACCTCGTCGTGCTCGACGCCGCGCGCGGGCGCGAGGTCTGCACCGCGGCGCTCTTCGCCGACGGCGCCAGCGCCACCCGCGGACCGCTGGCCTCGGTGGGCCGCGGCGTGGTCGTCGCCAACACCGCGGGCTCGGCCGGGTGGGCGCCCACGCTGCTGGGCCGCGCCCCCGCCGGCGGGGTGGTGCGCGTCGACGTCGACGGCGGCGAGTGCGTGGAGCGCTGGTCGAGCGACCTGGTCGCGCCGTCGGGCGGGGTCACCGTCTCGCCGGTCACCGGGCTGGTCTACGCCGCCACCAAGCGGCGCAGCCCTTGGGGCGCCGACGGCTGGTACCTCACCGCCCTCGACGCCGCCACCGGCCGCACCGCGTTCGGCGTGCGTCTGGGGCTCGGCCCGCTGGCCGACCCCGCCGACCCCACCGGCTCCCCGGTCGCCCTCGACCCCGCCGGCGCGGCGTACGTCGGCACCCGCGGCGGCGTCGTGCGCGTGCGCGACGGCGACTGAGCGTCCCGTCGGTCGAGCAGGGAGGAGCGCCGGCTCGAGCCCCGGTGTGTCCGCCCGTCGGTCGAGCAGGGAGGAGCGGCCGGCTCGAGCCCCGGTGTGTCCGCCCGTCGGTCGAGCAGGGAGGAGCGGCCGGCTCGAGCCCCGGTGTGTCCGCCCGTCGGTCGAGCAGGGAGGAGCGCCAGCGACGAGCGTCGTCGAGACCTCCGCAGCCGACGCTGGTGCGTCGTGCGAGGCGTCGACCCGGAGGCGGCTCGCGGGGGTCTCGATGACGCTCGGGCCTCCGGCCCTCGCTGCTCGACCTCCGGTGCCGCTGGACCTAGGGGTAGCTGATCCCGGTGACGTCCTGGCTGAGCTCCCAGAGCCGGCGCTGGGCGTCGGGGTCGTGGGAGAGGGCGTTGCTGGTGACCACCTGGGGGGCGCCGGAGACCTCGCCGAGGCCGCTGGGACCGCAGTACGTCGAGCCCGGCAGGTCGGCGGTGGCGGCCATCAGGGTGGGCCAGGCGCCGGCGGCCGCGCTCTGGGTCACCGCGCGGGTGGCGCCGCCGAGCACGGAGGCCACCAGGTTGCTCGAGCGGCCCACGGTGCCGTTGGCGACCAGGTGGGTGCCGGCGACCCCCGGGTGGGCCGCCATCGCCCGCACCGGCACCTCCGCCTCACGGGCGCGCCGGTCGAGCTCGTGGGTGAACAGCAGGTTGGCCAGCTTGGTCTCGCCGTACACGCGCCAGCGGCTGTAGCGGCCCTGCTGCGTGCGGGGGTCGCCGAGCGGGGCGCGGCGCGCCATCCGGTGACCGAGCGAGGAGACCGCCACGACCCGGGCGTCGCCGGACGCGACCAGCTGCGGCAGCAGCAGGCCGGTGAGCAGGAACGGGCCGAAGTGGTTGGTGGCCATCTGCAGCTCGAGGCCCTCGGCGGTGCGGGTGTGGGGCGGGGCCATCACGCCGGCGTTGTTGACCAGCACGTGCACGGGCCCCAGCCCCTGGGCCTCGGCGGCCGCCCGGCGCACCGAGGAGAGGTCGGAGACGTCGACCACGAGCCGCTCGAGCGCGGGCGCGGTGACCTCCGCGCGGATCGCCCGCTCGGTCTCGGCCAGCTTCGACTCCGTGCGCCCGGCCAGCACGACCCGGGCGCCGCGGCGGGCGAGCTCGAGGGCGGTGTGGTGGCCCAGGCCGCCGAGGCTGGTGCCGGTGACCACGACGGTGCGCCCGGCCTGGTCGGGCACGTCGGCGAGGCGCCAGGTGTCGACGGGGGCGGTCACGACGCCGCTCGGGTCGGTCGGAGGGTGTCGTCGGCGGTCATGCCCCGAGCCTAGAGGGCGGGCCCGACCGGGGGTGCGGTGGCGAAGCGCACCGCCAGCATGGCGACGTCGTCGTCGAGCGCGCTGGCCGCGGTGTCGTCGAGCACGGCGTCGACGAACTGCCCGACCGGCAGCCGGTGGTGGCGCCGCGCCGCGGCGACCAGCCGCTCGAGCCCGACGTCGAGGTGCTCGTCGCGCCGCTCCACGAGGCCGTCGGTGTAGAGCAGCAGCAGCGACCCGTCGGCGACGGGGGTGCGGTACTCGTTGCGGGGCGCCGTGGGGTCGACACCGACCATCAGGTCGGCGAGGTCGCCGTGCAGCAGGCGGCAGCCGCCGTCGGGGTCGACCAGCAGCGGCGGCACGTGGCCGGCGTTGGTCCAGCGCAGGTGCTGGCTGGCGCCGTCGTCCCCGTCGCCGTAGACGCTGGGCTCGACCCAGGCGTAGACCAGGCTGGCCATCGCGTCGATGTCGAGGTCGCGCATCGCGGCGTCGAGGCGGGTGACGTTCTGCGAGGGCGCGTCGTCCACCGACCAGGCGAAGGCCCGCAGCATCGTGCGCAGCTGGCCCATCGTGGCGGCGGCCTCCACGTCGTGGCCCACCACGTCGCCCACCATCAGGCTGACCGAGCCGGTGGGCAGGACGACGGCGTCGTACCAGTCGCCGCCCACCTGGTCGCGCTCGGTGGCGGGCCGGTAGCGCGCGGCCATGTCGAGCAGGTCGGTGGCGGGCAGGGCCGGCAGCAGGGCGCTCTGCAGCACGACCAGCGCGTCGACCTGGGCCTGGGTGAGCAGCGCCCGCTTGATCGCCTGCGCGGTGTAGGACGCCAGCGCGCCGAGCGTGAGGTGGTCGTCGTCGCTGAGGCGGCGGGGCTCCTCCCACACCAGCGCCATCGCGCCGAGCACCTCGCCGCGGTCGGCGAGCGGCCAGCAGGCCCGGCCCTGGCCCACCTGGTCGCGGTAGTCGACGTCGGGGTACTCCTCGTGCTGGGTGGCGACGTCCTCGAAGGCCAGCGGGCGCATCGTGACCACACAGTGCCCCACGGGGTTGCCGGCGTCGACGGCGAGCTCGCGGTTGAGCTGCGCCGAGCGCCAGCTGTCGCCCTCCGGGCTGACGTAGCGCAGCAGCCCGCCCACGCCGCGGGCCACCGCGGGCAGGTCGGCGGAGCGGCTCGGGTCGTGGGCGTCGGTCACCCACACCCCCGCCCGCACGCAGCCGAGCTGCTCCACGGCCACCCGCTGCAGGGCGCCTGCCACGTCGGCCAGGGTGCGGGTCGCCGACAGCGCCTCGCTCAGCGCGAGCAGCACCCGGCTGCGGTGGGCCAGGTCGTTGGCCAGCTGCGCCGAGGCGGCCGCCACCTCGCGCAGCGCGCTCTCCGCCACGGCCGCCGAGCATGCGGCGGCGAGGTCGGCGAGCACGGCGAGCTCCTGGTCCTCCCAGGTGTGCGGCTCGCTGTCGATCGCGCACAGGGAGCCGACGACGCGGCCGTCGTGGTCGACCAGCGGCCACCCGGCGTACGCCACGACGTCGAGGTCGGGGATGGCCAGGTTGTCGCGCAGCCGGTCGTCCTCGCGGGCGTCGCTGATCACCAGCGGGGCGCCGTCGGCCACGACGTGCTGGCAGAAGGAGTGGGTGAGGGGGGTCTCCCGGGCCGAGGCCCACGGCTCGGCCAGGCCGACCATGCCGGGGAACCACTGCCGGTCGGGCTCGACCAGGGTCACCAGCGCCACCGGGCAGCCGAGCAGCCGCTGCACCATCCGGGCGTAGGCGTCGTACGGCGTGGGGTCGACGGGCCCGGCGCTCTGGGCTCGGCTGCTCATGGGTGGACCCTTCGTGGTGGCGTCGTCGCCGGTGTCCTGCCATGGTCGCCCGCGCCCGGTGAGGCGACGAATCCCGGCCCGCCGGCGGCGGGCGCACGTCGGGGCGGGGCCGGGCCGGGCGGGGTCACCGGGTGGTTCCGCCGAGTTCACCGAGGTGGTGCCCGTGCAGGGCTGGGCGTGGCCCCGGTGGGCGCCTAGCCTCGGCAGGGTCAGCGTCACTTCATCTCGGGAGCGATCATGATCACGTCCAGCACAGCCCTGCCCAGCCCGGGCGTCACCCCGACCACCACCCCGGTCACCACCCCGGCCGCCGGCGCCGTCGCCCGCGCGGGCGCCGTCCTCGCCCTGCTGCTCGCCGTCCTGGTGGCCGGCCCGCAGCCCGCCGGTGCCGCGCCGGCCGACACCGCCAACCCCTACGACCGCGGCCCCGACCCCACGGCGGCCGGTCTCGCCGCCACCGGGCCTTACACGACCTCCTCCACCACCGTGTCGCGCACCGCCGCCAGCGGCTTCGGCGGCGGCACCATCTACTACCCGACCACCACCGCCGACGGCACCTTCGGCGGCGTCGCGGTCTCGCCGGGCTACACCGCGTCGCAGTCGTCGGTCGCGTGGCTCGGCCCGCGGCTGGCCTCTCACGGCTTCGTCGTCTTCGTCATCGACACGAACTCGCGCTACGACCAGCCCTCCTCCCGCGGCGACCAGCTGCTCGCCGCGCTCGACCACCTCACCCAGCGCAGCACCGTGCGGACGCGGGTCGACGCCTCCCGCCTGGCCGTGATGGGCCACTCGATGGGCGGCGGCGGGGCGCTCGAGGCCGCCAAGGACCGGCCCTCGCTGCAGGCCGCCGTGCCGCTCACGGCGTACAACACCGACAAGACCTGGCCCGAGGTCACCACGCCGACGATGATCATCGGCGCCGAGGACGACACCGTGGCCTCGGTGTCGCGCCACTCCGAGCCCTTCTACGCCGGGCTGCACGCCACGACGCCCAAGGCGTACGCCGAGCTCGCCGGCGCCAGCCACTACGCGCCCAACACCACGAACCCCTCGATCAGCCGCCTCTCCATCGCCTGGCTGAAGCGGTTCGTCGACGACGACCTGCGCTACCAGCAGTTCCTGTGCCCGGCGCCGGTCGACAGCCGGCTCTCGGAGTACCGCGCGACCTGCACCTGGTGACCTGCGCCGGCCTCGGCCGGCACCCCACCAGCGACCCCGGTGCCCGTCAGGGCGCCTGCGCCTGCGCCTGCGCCTGCGCCGCCGAGGCCGCCGCCACGGCCGCCGTCACGTCGCGGTAGGTGCCGTCGAGGTCGCCCTCGGCGGCGGTCACCACGTGCGTGCCGGGGGTGGCGGCGACCAGGGCCGTGAGGCGGTCGTGCACGTCGCCCAGGGCGGCGTCACCGCCGTCGTCGGCGACCACGCGACGCACGGCGTCGTGGTGGGGGTCGTCGGCAGGGCGGCGGTGGAAGCGGGCGACGGCGTCCGCGCGCGTGGTCGTCAGCACGACGTGCACGTGCACCGCGCCCCCCGCGGTCGCCGCACCCCGGAACCGCGCGAGCTCCTCCGCGCGGGCGATCAGCTGCGGCAGCACGACGTCGTGGCCCTCGGCGAGGTAGGCGGTGATCATCGCCAGCGCCGCCGGCCGCACCAGCTCGCCGGCCCCGCCGAAGTCGTCGCGCCAGCCGCCGATCATCGTGCGCAGCACGTCGATGTCGCAGGCGAGCGTGCCGGGGTGCTCCTCGGCCCAGCGGGCCGCCACCGTGCTCTTGCCGATGCCCGGGGGGCCGTTGAGGTGGATCAGCCGGCTCACGCCGCGACCCTACGACGCCCGCCGGCCCGGCGCCCGGCGTCCTGGCGGGTGGGTGTGGTCGGCGGCTCGGTGGGCGGGACGTCATGCGAATGGTGGGTGCGACTCCACGGAACGTATGACGCTCGGGCGGCCGCGGGGGGTGCGCGGCGGGTCGGTGGGCGGGACGTCATACGGATGGTGGGTGCGACTCCACGGAACGTATGACGCTCGGGCGGCCCCGGGGCTCGGCGGGCGGGACGTCATACGAATGGTGGGTGCGACTCCACGGAACGTATGACGCTCGGGCGGCCCCGGGGTGCGCGGCGGCTCGGCGGGCAGGACGTCATACGAACGGTGGGTGCGACCCCACGGAACGTATGACGCTCCACCCGACCACCCCACCTACGATGGCGCGGTGTCCGCCCGCCTCGCCTCGATGCACCGGTTCCCGGTGAAGTCGTGCCGGGGGGAGGACGTCGGCCAGGCGGTGGTGGAGCCCTGGGGGCTGGCCGGTGACCGGCGGTGGATGGTGGTCGACGAGACGGGCCGGGCGGTGACGGCGCGCCAGGCCCACGGGCTGCTGCTGGTCGACCCCGCGCTCACCCCCGACGGGCTGCTCCTGCGCGCCGTCGGCCGCGAGCCGCTGGCGGTGGCCGTGCCCGACCCGGCCCGGCAGGTGCCGGTGTCGCTGTGGAGCTCCGAGCTCACCACCGCGGCGGCCGGGGTCGAGGCGGACGCGTGGTTCAGCGACGTGCTCGAGCGCAGCGTGCGGCTGGTGCACCTCGACGATCCCATGCGCCGCGCCACCAGCCCCGCCTTCAGCCGCGCCGACGACCGGGTGTCGCTGGCCGACGGCTACCCCCTCCTCGTGGCCAGCGAGCAGTCGCTGGCCGCGCTCAACGACGTGGTCGTGGAGCGCAGCGAGGGCGCCCACGACCCGCTGTCGATGACCCGCTTCCGCCCCAACGTGGTGGTGTCCGGCACGGCTGCGTGGGTGGAGGACGACTGGCGCGTGCTGCGCATCGGCGGCGCGGTGTTCCGCGCGGTGAAGGGCTGCGCCCGCTGCGTGATCACCACCCTCGACCCCGACACCGCCGAGGGCGGGCGCGAGCCGATCGCGTCGCTGGCGCGCCTGCGCCGCTGGGACGGCGCCACCTGGTTCGGCGTCAACCTGGTGCCGGACGTCGAGCCCGGCGCCGCGCCGGTCACCCTCCGCGTCGGCGACGAGGTCGAGGTGCTGGAGGCGGCCGAGCCCGGTGGCGGCCCGCTGCGACCCGCGGTCTGAGCGCCGCGGGAGCACGATCAGCCCAGCGCGAGCCGCAGCGCGATGGCGAGCATCACCACGCCGATCACCACGTCGAGCACCTGCCAGGCGCGGGGCCGGGCGAACAGGCCCGAGGCGAGGCGTGCGCCGTACCCGAGGGCGGTGAACCACAGCAGCGACGCCGCGCACGCCCCGCCGGCGAACCACCAGCGGCCCTCGTCGCCGTGCGTGCTCGCCACCGAGCCGAGAAGCAGGACGGTGTCGAGGTAGACGTGCGGGTTGAGCCAGGTGAGCGCCACCGCGGTGGCCACCGCCATCCTCAGCGTGCCGTCGGCGCCGGACGCCGCACGCAGGGCCGAGCCGCCGGCCCGCGCGGCGAGCAGCGAGCGCACGCCGTACGCGGCCAGGAACGCCGCGCCCAGCCAGCGCACCACGTCGAGGGCGAGCGGCGCCTGCTCGACCAGGGTGCCGATGCCGGCGACGCCGGCGAGGATCAGCGCCAGGTCGGACACGGCGCACACCGCGACGACGGTGGCGACGTGGCGGCGCAGCAGCCCCTGGCGCAGCACGAACGCGTTCTGCGCGCCGATGGCCACGATGAGGGAGAGCCCGGTGAGCAGGCCGGCGCCGAGGTCGAGGATCACGCGGTCGACGCTAGGCGCTCACCGGCGTGAAGCCCAGCGAAAGAAACTCGGGGTCGGTTAGCGTCGCTTCATGGACCTGCAGCCCGCCCAGCTCGCCGCGCTCGTGGCGATCGCCGACCACGGCACGTTCGAGGCGGCCGCCCGCGCGCTGCACGTCACGCCGAGCGCGGTGAGCCAGCGCATTCGGGCGCTGGAGACCCTGGCCGGGCAGGTGCTGCTGCGGCGCACGACGCCGTGCACCCCGACGCCGGCCGGTGAGCGGCTGGTGCGCCTGGGCCGCGAGACCAGCCTGCTGTGGGCCGAGGCCCGCGAGGAGCTGGCGGCCAGCGGGGTGGTGGTCGAGCTGCGGGTGGCGGTCAACGCCGACTCGCTGGCGACCTGGTTCGGCGGTGTGCTCGGCGCCGTCGGGGCGTGGGACGGCGTGGCCCTGCGCCTCGACGTGGAGGACCAGGCCACCTCCACCGACCTGCTGCGCCGCGGCGAGGCGCTGGCGGCGATCACCAGCGACCCGGTGGCCGTGCAGGGCTGCACCGTCGAGCCGCTCGGGGTGCTGCGCTACCGCCCGGCGGCCTCCCCGGGCTTCGTGCAGCGGTGGGTGCGCGGCGGGCGCGCCGACTGGGCGCGGATGCCGGTGGTGGTGTTCAACGAGAAGGACGCCCTGCAGGACGACCTGCTCGCCGAGCGAGGCCTGGGTCGCCCCCCGGTCGTGCACCGCGTGCCGACGTCCGCGGACTTCCACGAGGCCGTGCGCCACGGCCTCGGTTGGGGCCTGCTGCCCGAGCCGCAGCTCGACCCCGACCTCGAGGCCGGGCGGCTGGTGCTGCTGGCCGCGCGCGCCCGGGTGGACGTCGCGCTCTCCTGGCAGCGCTGGCGCCTCGACTCCCCGCTGCTGGCCCGGCTCACCGACGTCGTACGCCGGGAGGCCGCGGCCGTGCTGCGCCCCGCCCCGCCCTTGTGACGCGGTGTCCAGGATCCGGTGCGGTGCCGCAGCACCGCACCAGGACCGTGGACACCGCGTGACAAGGGGAGCGGCGGCCCGGTGGGGCAGGGGGGTCAGCCGGGGGTCAGAAGGACGCCTCGTCGAGGTCCATCAGGTCGAGCTGGGTGGCCTCGGCGATGGCGCGCTCGGCGCTGATCTTGGGCAGGTTGTACTGGGCGAAGAACTGCGCCGCAGCGACCTTGCCCTCGTAGAACGCCTTGTCCTTGGCGCTCGGCTCGCCGCCGAGCTTCTCCAGGGCGACCTCGGCCTGGCGCAGCAGCAGCCAGCCGCAGACGACGTCGCCGAGGGCCATCAGCAGGCGGCTGGTGTTGAGGCCGACCTTGTAGATGTTGCGGATCTCGTCCTGGGCGCTCATCAGGTCGTTGATCATGTGGCCGACGATGGCGTTGGCGTCGTCGAGGGCGGTGGCGAGCAGCTGGCGTTCGTTCTTCAGCCGTCCGTTGCCGGCCTCGGAGTCGATGAACCCCTGGATCTGGGCGGCGAGGTGGCCCAGTGCCTTGCCCTGGTCCTTGACGATCTTGCGGAAGAAGAAGTCCTGGCCCTGGATCGCGGTGGTGCCCTCGTAGAGGGTGTCGATCTTCGCGTCGCGCACGTACTGCTCGACGGGGTACTCCTGCAGGAAGCCCGAGCCGCCGAAGGTCTGCAGCGACTCGGTGCCGAGCAGCACCCAGGAGCGCTCCGAGCCGTAGCCCTTCACGATCGGCAGGAGCAGGTCGTTGACGGCCGCGGCGAGCTTGTTCTCCTCGGAGTCGGCCGTGCCGCCGTGCTCGGCGAGCATGACCTGGTCCTGCCAGGTGGCGGTGTAGAGCACCAGGGCGCGCATGGCCTCGGAGAACGACTTCTGCACCATCAGCGAGCGGCGCACGTCGGGGTGGTGGGTGATCGGGACGCGCGGGGCGGTCTTGTCGCCGGAGCGGGTGAGGTCGGCGCCCTGCTGGCGGGTCTTGGCGTAGTCGAGGGCGTTGAGGTAGCCGGTGGAGAGGGTGGCGATGGCCTTCGTGCCGACCATCATCCGGGCGTTCTCGATGACCTGGAACATCTGGGCGATGCCGTTGTGCACCTCGCCGAGGAGCCAGCCCTTCGCGGGCTCGCCGCCGCCGACGGAGGCGTCGCCGAAGGTGACCTCGCAGGTGTTGGACACCTTGATGCCCATCTTGTGCTCGACGTTGGTGACGTAGACGCCGTTGCGCTCGCCGGTGAGCTCGCCGGTCTGGTGGTCGAAGTGGGTCTTGGGCAGCAGGAAGAGCGAGAGGCCCTTGGTGCCGGGCCCGCCGACGCCCTCGACGCCCACGGGACGGGCGAGCACGAGGTGCATGATGTTCTCGCTCATGTCGTGCTCGGCGGAGGTGATGAACCGCTTGACGCCCTCGATGTTCCAGGAGCCGTCGTCGTTCGGGGTGGCCTTGGCGCGGCCGGCGCCGACGTCGGAGCCGGCGTCGGGCTCGGTGAGCACCATCGTGGCGCCCCACTGCCGCTCCACCATGATCTCGGCGATGCGCTTGTCGCGGTCGTTGCCGTTGCGGTGCACGATCGCGGCGAACGGCGCGCCCGCGCCGTACATCCACACGGGGGCGTTGGCGCCGAGCACCAGCTCGCCGAGGGCCCAGACCAGGGACGACGGGGCGGGGGTGCCGCCGAGCTCCTCGCTGATCTGCAGGCGCCAGTACTCGGAGTCCATCCAGGCCTGGTAGCTCTTCTTGAACGACTCCGGGACCGGCGCGGTGTGCGTGGTGGGGTCGAAGACCGGCGGGTTGCGGTCGCTGTCCTCGTAGGAGGCGGCCAGGTCCTCGCGGGACAGGCGGTCGACCTCGGCGAGGATCTCGCGCGCGGTCTCGGCGTCGACCTCGGCGAACGGGCCGGAGCCGAGGACGGCGTCGCGACCGAGCACCTCGAAGAGGTTGAACTCGATGTCGCGCAGGTTGCTCTTGTAGTGGCTCACTGGTGCACACCTTCTGCTGGTGGTCGCGGCCGGGCGGCTGGTCGAGCCGCCTCGTTACCCGTCGGTCTACTGATCGGTAACAATGGTAGGAGGGGGCGCCCCGGCGCGCAACCGAACCCCCGGAGCGGGGGGCGACCCCTGTGACGGCGGTCTCCGCTGGCGCGCCGGGGGAGGGCGGGCGTCTGCCAGACTGGCGCCATGCGCGTCTCTGCCAAGTCCGACTACGCCCTGCGCGCCCTGATCGAGATGGCGTCGCGGGCCGACGGGCGTGCGGTGAGCGCGGAGGAGCTCGGACGCCTGCAGGACATCCCCCACGGCTTCCTCCAGGCCATCCTCGCCGACCTGCGCCGCGCCGGCGTGGTGATGTCGCAGCGCGGCCAGTCGGGCGGCTGGCGGATGGGGCGCCCGGCCAGCGACGTGTCGGTGGCCGACGTCATCCGCGCCGTCGACGGGCCCCTGGTGTCGGTCTACGGCCTGCGCCCGGAGGCGGTCAGCTACAACGAGTCGGCCGGCGACCTGCAGCGGGTGTGGATCGCCGCGCGGCACGCCCTGCGCGACGTCTTCGAGCAGGTCTCGATCCAGCAGCTCGCCGACCGCGACCTTCCCACCTCGGTCACCGAGCGCACCTCCGACGAGGACGCCTGGCAGCCGCACTGACCGCGGCCGCGTCGGCGTACATGGGTGGTTTCGAGACGGTCGCTGGCGCTCCCTCCGCAACCACCGACTGACCGCGGCCGCTCCGGCGTACGTCGGTGGTGTCGAGACGGTCGCTGGCGCTCCCTCCCGACCACGGTCGGTGGTTGAGGAGCGAGGAGCGCCAGCGACGAGCGTCTCGAAACCACCGGCGCGGCGGCCCGAGCGGCCTCAGTCGCGGGTGGTGCCGCCCGCGCGGGAGGTCGTCGCGGCGAGGCGGGTCTTGAGCTTGGTGCGCTTGCGCTCCAGCTTGGCGTTGCGCCGCTCGAGCGACTCGTTGGCCTCGCGTAGCCGCGCGACCTCCACCAGCAGGTCGGCCACGGCGTCGGTGGCCGAGGCGAGCCGCTGCTCGAGGGTCACGCCGTCGGGGTCGCCGGCGTACGACGGGCGCCGCGGCACCAGGTCGGCGGTGTCGCCGTGCACGTCCCACCCCGCGCCGGCCAGCACCTTGCCCCAGTGCTCGGCCAGCTCGCGCAGCTCGTCGTGCAGCTCCGGCGGCAGGGTGGCGGGCCGCGCGCCGGACCCGTCGGTGGGGCCGGCGCCGGAACCGGTGTCGGCGCCGGTCGCGAAGCGGTGGCCGGCGGCATCGGCCGGCTCGGCGAGGCCGGGGGTGGCCCGGGGCAGCAGCGCCGCCGCGGCCCGGCCGTCGAGGGCCTCGGCGACGTCGTCGAGGACGGCCAGGTCGGCCGGGTCGACCCCGCCGGAGAGGTCGTCGAGGTCGGCCGGTGCGGCAGGGTCGAGACCGGGAGCGCCGAGCGCCGCCACCACGACGTCGTCCAGCGGCAGGGCGGCGGCGTCGAAGCCGGCCAGCTCGCCGAGGCGCCGCCAGGTGTGGGCGCCGGCGTCGCCGCCGGGGGGCACCACGACCACGTGCACGCGGTCGGGGCGGCGCAGCGCGTCGGCCCACCGCCCGACCACGGCGTCCACGTCCTGGTCGGCCCAGAAGGCGCGGGCCTCGGGGCGGCTGCGCTCGGGCTCCAGCACGCGGCGCGACCAGCGCCGCAGGGTGGTGGGGCTGCCGGCGCGCACCGCCGCCGACCACGACGCGAGCAGCTGGGAGGCGGGGTCGGCGACGACCACGACCACGTGCACCTCGAAGCCGGCCACGCCGTCGAGCAGCAGGGCGACCTGGTCGGCGTCGGCGCCGGCGAGGTGCTCCTCGCTCAGCACGACCGTGTCGCGCTTGCCGCCGGTGGTGCGCGCCCGCTGGCACAGCGCGGCCCAGGCGCCCTCGACCTCGCGACGCCGGTAGCCCCACGCCTTGTGGTCGCGGCGCACCTCGACGGCGGCGCGGAACGTCTCCTCCGAGGAGCGGGCCGGGCACACGACGCCGACCTCGGCGAGGTGCGCGGCGTGGCGGACCAGCGCGGGTGCCACCACGGCGCCTCCGGCGTGGGCGAGCCCGACGTGCAGGAACAGCTTGCGCTTGGCCATGTCGCGCACGGTGGCACCGGCGGGCAGCCGCCCGGTGAACGGCGGTCGGCCGGACCCGGATCGTCCCGTGACGCCTCAGTCCTGCGCGTGGCGGCGGCACCACTCCACCAGCGGGCGCAGCGCCCGCCAGTCGTCGCGCACCAGGTCGAGCGCGGCGGGGGTGTGCACGGCCGGGTCGAAGCCGTGGGCGCGCGCCACGGTGAGCGAGCGGTGGCGCAGCAGCGCGATGCGGGGGTGGTCGGCCGACCAGCCGCGCGGGGAGGTCTTCAGCCGGTCACCGCCCACCTCGAAGCCGTCGCGCACCAGGTGGGCGAGCAGCTCCTCCAGCTCGGCGCCGTACAGGTCGTGGGCGACGGCGTCGCGGTACGCCGCGAGCCGCGGGCCGGCGGCGTCGTAGAACCCGGCGCCCGTGCGCAGCCCGCGCGGCGACAGCTCGACGTACCACCCGGTGGCGGGGCCGGCGGCGGCGAAGGCGCCCTGGTGGGTCTTGTACGGCGTCTTGTCCTTGGCGAAGCGGACGTCGCGGTAGGGCCGGAACACCTTGACCGCGCCGAACTCGGGCGCCAGCACCTCGGCCAGCGCGGCGAACGGCGCCTTGACCGACTCGTCGTAGACGCCGCGGTGCTTCTCCCAGAACGACTTGGTGTTGTCGACCTCGAGGTCGTCGTAGAAGTCGAGGGCCGCGACGGGGAAACCGGTGAACTCCACCCGCCGAGCCTAGGCGGGCGGCCGGTGGGCGGCCGGTGGGAGGAGTGTGGAGCGGACGACGAGACTCGAACTCGCGACATCGACCTTGGGAAGGTCGCGCTCTACCAACTGAGCTACGTCCGCAGCATCGCCGGGGGCTGCCCGGTCGACGGCGCCATGCTAGACGATCAGGACGGCGTCGGCGCAGCCCGGGTGCCGGTGAGGTCGCGGGTGAGCGCGGGGTGCTTGACCGCGAGGCCGTCGCCCGAGGAGCGGCCGGTGAGGCGGCGGTGCACCCACGGCGCCGCGCACTCGCGCAGCCAGGTGGCGTCGCGGACGAGCTGCTCCCGGCGCGTCGGGCTGGGCCCGTCGTGCAGCACCGGCGGGCGCAGGTCGTGCTCGACGCCGAGCACGTCGAGCACCTCGATCGCCATCCGCTGGTGGCCGGCGGGGCCGAGGTGCATGCGGTCGTCGTCCCAGTAGCGCCAGTCGCGGTAGTCGCGCATGCGCCAGAAGTCGACCACGTCGGCGCCGTGGCGGTCGGCGGCCTCGCGCACCAGCTCGTTGTAGAGGGCGAACCGGGTGCGGACCGGCCGGTAGATCGCGGAGCCGCCGGGGTCGAAGGCGGTGAACACCAGCACCCGGGCACCGGCGGCGACCAGCCGGCCCAGCGCGGTGTCGTAGCGCCCGACGAGGGCGTCGAGGTCGACCGAGGGGCGCAGCACGTCGTTGCCGCCGGCGTAGACCGTGACCAGGTCGGGGCGCAGGGCCAGCGCCGGGTCGACCTGCTCGGCGAGGATGCCGTCGAGCTTGCGCCCGCGGATGGCGAGGTTGGCGTAGCCGAAGTCGGGCGAGGCCGCGGCGAGCACCTCGGCGACGCGGTCGGCCCACCCGCGCAGGCCGTTGGGCCGGGCCGGGTCGGGGTCGCCGACGCCCTCGGTGAAGGAGTCGCCGAGGGCGACGTAGCGCTGGGGGGTCACCGCCCCATTCTGCCGACGCGGCCCCCGTGCGGCGCCGCCGGGCCGGTAGGTTGACCGCGTGCTGCTCAGCGACCGCGACATCCGGGCCGAGATCGACGCCGGCCGGGTGGCCCTCGAGCCGTGGGAGCCGGCGATGCTCCAGCCGTCGTCGGTCGACGTGCGCCTCGACCGGTTCTTCCGGGTCTTCGAGAACCACAAGTACCCGCACATCGACCCCGCGGCCGACCAGTCCGACCTCACCCGCATCGTGGAGCCGGACGCCGACGAGCCGTTCATCCTGCACCCCGGGGAGTTCGTGCTCGGCTCGACGTACGAGGTGGTGAGCCTGCCCGACGACATCGCCGCCCGCGTGGAGGGCAAGTCGTCGCTGGGCCGCCTCGGCCTGCTCACCCACGCCACCGCGGGGTTCGTCGACCCGGGCTTCTCCGGGCACGTCACCCTCGAGCTGGCCAACGTGGCGACGCTGCCGATCAAGCTCTACCCCGGCATGAAGATCGGCCAGTTCTGCTTCTTCCGGCTCTCCTCGCCCTCCGAGCACCCCTACGGCTCGGAGAAGTACGGCTCCCGCTACCAGGGCCAGCGGGGGCCGACGCCGTCGCGCTCGTTCCAGGGGTTCCACCGCACCGTCATCTGACCGGGTCGCGGTTCAGGTAAGGTATGCCTTACCTGACCTGAGCGACCTGGCCTGATCGACCGACGGAGTCACCCATGACCGCCACCGCGTCCCACTCCCTGCCGATGCTGCTGGAGGTGGTGACCGTGCGGCGCGCCGAGCGGCTCTCCCCGAGCTTCGTGCGCCTCGAGCTCGGGTCGCCGGCGCTGGCCGACTTCGGGGTCGACGGCCCGCTGCTCGACCAGCGCTTCAAGCTGGTCTTCCCCGACGGCGACCACCCGCTGCCGTCGATCGAGGGCGCCGACGAGTCGTGGTTCGCCACCTGGCTCGAGCGCCCGCTCGCCGAGCGCGGCCACATGCGCACCTACACCGTGCGCGACGTCGTCGGGCACGGCGCCGACACCCGGGTGGTGGTCGACATCGTGCTGCACGACGACGACGGCGAGCACGCCGCGGGGCCCGGGTCGACCTGGGCGGCGCGGGCCCGCGAGGGCGACGAGGTGGTCGTCCTCGGGCCGCGTCGCAGCGTGCCGTACGGCGGCATCGAGTTCGCGCCCGCCCCCGGGGCCCGGCTGCTGCTGGTCGGCGACGAGACCGCGCTGCCCGCCGTCGCCGGCATCCTCGCCGGCCTCGACGCCGATGCCCGGGGCTGCGCCTTCGTGGAGGTGCCGACGGCCGCCGACGTGCAGGAGCTCGCCGGCCCTGCCGGCGTCGAGGTGGTGTGGCTGCCGCGCGAGGGCCGGCCCCGCGGGGTCGAGCTCCAGCACGAGGTGCTGGCCCACCTGCGGGCGCCGTTCGTGCCCGAGGGGGTCGTGGAGGTCGACGAGGTCGACCCCGACCTGTGGGAGACCCCGACGTACTCCTCCTCGGGCGAGGAGGTGGCCCAGCCAGCAGGTCAGTCGGCAGGTCAGTCGACGGGTCAGGCGGCCGACTGCGGCGACGTGTACGCCTGGATCGCGGGGGAGTCGAAGGTGGTCACCGGGCTGCGCCGGGTGATGGTGCGCGACCTCGGCATGGACCGCCGGCGGGTCGCGTTCATGGGTTACTGGCGCGAGGGCGTCGCGATGCGCTCCTGACCCCTCCCGGGAGGGCGGGGTCAGAGGTCGAGACCGCCGGTGACGTCGCGCCGGCGGCGGGACAGGCCGCGGCGGCGGGTCGTGGCGGGCATCCGGCGCTCGCTGGCGCGGGCGATGCGGTCGGCGACGACCTGGCGGGCGTCGTCGCGGTTGATGCTGGGCGGGTAGCTCATGGGTTCCTCCGGTGGGGCTCTGGTGTGGGCTGTCTGGCTCGGTCTGGTCAGTGGTGGTCAGTGGTGGTGCAGCTGGATGTCACCGCTGACGGTGGTCGCCCGCACGACGAGGTGGTCCTGGCCGGGCGCGGGCTCACCGAGCGGCTCGAGGGTCGAGCGGAGGTCGCCGCTGACGGTGGTGACGTCGGTGAAGGTCGGCACGCCGGCCGCCACCCCCACCCGCACGTCGCCCGAGGCGCTGCGCGCCGACACCGCACCGCGCTCGGCCACCTCGACGCGCAGGTCGCCGCTGGCGGTGCTGAAGGTCAGCGACGACACCAGGTGCTGCACCACGACGTCGCCCGAGCCGGTCTTGACCTGGAGGTCGCTCTCGCAGCGGTGCAGCGCGACGTCGCCCGAACCGGTGGAGACCTGCACGGCGCCGGTCACCTCGCCGAGCCGGACGTCGCCGGAGCCCGACTGCACCCGCAGCGCGCCGGCACCGTCGACGACGACGTCGCCCGAGCCGGTCTGCACCCGGGAGTCGTCCTCCAGCGCGGCGAGGTGCACGTCGCCCGAGCCCGCCTCGACCACGGCGTCCGCGAGGAGGCCGGTGGTGGCGAGGTCGGCGGAGCCGAGCCGGGCGTGCAGGGAGGTCTGCGCGGGCACGGTGACGGCGATGGCGTAGGAGGCCTCGGCGCCCCCGCCGGAGGGGGCCAGCACGGCCACGCGGGCGCCGTCGTGCTCCACGACGACGTCGTGGGCCTCGCGTCCGGTGACCGTGACGTCGACCCACGTGGTGTCGGTGGCGGTCACGGTGACCGTGCCGCGGGAGTTGCGCACGAACACCTCGGCGGGGCCGTCGGTGTCGAGGTGGTGCTCGCGGGTGCTGCTCATGCTGGCTCCTGGCGGGTGAGGGTCGGGCCGGTCGAGGGTGTGCGGGACCGCGGCGCCGGCCTGGGGCCGGCTCCGTGGGACGGGCGGTGCTGCTGTCTGCAGGTGGGGGGCTGCCGGGTGGTCAGGCCCAGCCGGTCATCCGGCGGGCGCCGGGGCTGCGGGTGAAGTGGGGACTGGGGACCTGCCGGCTCGACAGGTCGAGGCCCGCGTCGTCGGGCCGGTCCTGGGTGGCGCGGCGCACGGCGTGCACGAGCCAGGTGTTGAGCGACTGGCCGGCCTCGGCGGCGAGCTCCTCGGCGCGGGCCTTGACCGGCTCCGGCAGCCGCAGGGTCACCCGCGACACCGCGCCGTCGTCCTCGGCCTCGGGCGGGGCCGCCGGCGGTGTCGGGGGAGTGGGCGGGGTGGGCGGCGGCGGGGGAGCGGCCGGGCTGGTGTCGACGACGAACGCGAGGTCGCGGCCGTCGAGGCGGACGTCGACGCCGCCGGCGGGCATCTCCGCGGTGATCTCGGCCGCGGCGTGGGAGACCGCCTCCATCAGCGCCAGCCGTGCGGCGGGGTCGAGGGCCAGGCCGAGCCGCCCGGCGAGGTCGCGGGCCTGCTCGCCCGAGGCGTCGGCCGCCGCGGCCAGGTCGCGGCGCAGGCCGTCGACGTACGGGGTGAGGTCCATGTGCACCATCGTGACACCATCTTGACGTCATGACAAGGGTTCTGTGACGTCAACCTGGCGGCGCGCCACGCCGTGACCCCGGGGCGGTGGCGGAACGGGCCCCGGGGAGGACTACGGTCAGCAGGTTTTCGCGCAGCCCTCGGAAAGGACCCCTATGTCCGTCTCGCTCCCCACGGCGATGGCCGGTGACACGCTGATCTCGGCGCACTTCGTCGACTACCTGCTGATCGGCATCTACTTCGCCTTCGTCCTCGGCATCGGCGTCATCGCCCGGCGCAACGTCTCGGACTCGGTGGACTTCTTCCTCTCCGGCCGCTCGCTACCGGCCTGGGTGACGGGCCTGGCGTTCATCTCGGCCAACCTCGGCGCGGTCGAGATCATGGGCATGTCGGCCAACGGCGCGGAGTTCGGACTGCCGGCGGTGCACTACTTCTGGGTCGGCGCGATCCCGGCCATGCTGTTCCTCGGCGTGGTGATGATGCCGTTCTACTACGGCTCGAAGGTGCGCTCGGTCCCCGAGTTCATGTTCCGCCGCTTCGGCACCGGGGCCCACCTGGTCAACGCGATCTCGTTCGCCATCGCCCAGCTGCTCATCGCGGGCATCAACCTCTACCTGCTCGGCAGCATCATCCAGGCGCTGCTCGGCTGGGACCTCTGGATCGCGCTGGTCGTGGCCGCCGTGGTGGTGCTGTCCTACATCACCCTCGGCGGGCTGAGCGCGGCGATCTACAACGAGGTGCTGCAGTTCTTCGTCATCGTCGCGGCCCTGCTGCCCCTGACGCTGATCGGCCTCAACCGGGTCGGCGGCTGGGACGGGCTCAAGTCGGGCATCGGCGAGGCCGCGGCCGACAACCCCGACACCATCGCGCCGGCGTCGCAGCAGCTGAACTCCTGGCCCGGCACCGCCCTCACCGGCTTCGACTCCGAGCTGCTGTCGGTCATCGGCATCGTGTTCGGCCTCGGCTTCGTGCTGTCGTTCGGCTACTGGACGACGAACTTCGTCGAGGTGCAGCGCGCGATGGCCACCAACTCGATCTCCGCGGCCCGCAAGACGCCGATCATCGGCGCCTTCCCCAAGATCTTCATCCCGTTCATCACCATCCTGCCCGGCATGATCGCCGCCGTCCTGGTCTCCGACATCGCCCGCACCAAGGCCGGGGAGACCGTGGCAGGTGGTGCCGACGGCACGGTCAGCTACAACGACTCGCTGATCCTGCTGATGCGCGACGTGCTGCCCAACGGCCTGCTCGGCGTGGCCATCGCGGGCCTGCTCGCGGCGTTCATGGCCGGCATGGCGGCCAACATCTCGGCGTTCAACACCGTCTTCAGCTTCGACCTGTGGCAGCGCTACGCCGTGAAGGACCGCGACGACGACTACTACCTGAAGGTCGGCCGCCTGGCCACGGTGGGCGCCACCGCCATCGCCATCTTCACCGCTCAGCTCGCCTCGAACTTCTCGAACATCATGGACTACCTGCAGACCCTGTTCGGGTTCTTCAACGCCCCGCTGTTCGCGACCTTCATCCTCGGCATGTTCTGGAAGCGGATGACGCCCACTGCCGGCTGGGTCGGCCTCGTCGCCGGCACGCTGTCGGCGGTCACGGTGGCGTTCCTCTCCGAGGACGCCTTCGGCTCCGTCAGCCTCGGCGTGATCCCGCTCGACGGCCAGGGCGCGTCGTTCGTCGCCGCCGGCGCGGCGTTCGTGGTCGACATCGTGCTGAGCATCGTGGTCACCATGTTCACGAAGCCCAAGCCGTACGCCGAGCTCAAGGGCCTCGTCTACTCCGAGACCCCCCGCGAGGACCTCGTCGACCCCGACGAGGCGGGCCGCCCCTGGTACCAGCGCACGCTGCCCCTGGCCGGCGTCGCCCTCGGCCTCGTCGTCGTCCTCAACGCCGTCTTCTGACCACCCCGACCGATCGGACCCTGAGCCATGGCCCAGAACCAGCACACCGCGGGTGCCTTCGACATCCGCAACATCATCGGAGCGCTGCTCGCCGTCTACGGCGTCATCCTGACCCTGATGGGTCTCTTCGCCGACCCCGAGACCGAGAAGACCGGCGGCTGGAACGCCAACCTCTGGTCCGGCCTCGCCATGCTCGCCGTCGGCCTGGCGTTCCTGGTCTGGGCCCGGGTGCGCCCCGTCGTCGTCCCCGCCCCCACCTCCGACGTCGAGCCGGTCGACGGCAGCTCGCACTGAGCCTGCGCTGCGCCGCGGTGGGCCGCGGCGCTGCGGGCGAGGCTTGCGTCATACGAACCGTGGAGTCGCATCCACGGTTCGTATGACGTCCCCAGCGACCGCGGGGTCGGGGTGTCGAGGCTGCCGGGGCGGGGGGCTTGCGTCATACGGATGGTGGGGTCGCATCCACGGTTCGTATGACGTCCGGGCCGTGTCGGGCGGGGCGGGGGCCTGACGTCATACGGATGGTGGAGTCGCATCCACGGTTCGTATGACGCACCACCGCAGCCCAGGCAGCCCAGGCAGCCCAGGCGGCCCAGGCGGCAGCGCGGTGTCGAGGGCATGACGACGACGGCCCGCGTCGACCAGGTCGACGCGGGCCGTGCTGCGCCCGGGTGGGCGCCCTCGCTCAGAGGTCGAACAGCGAGCCGGAGCCCGTGATCTCGACGTCGGTGCGCGGGGTGTGACCGGTGCCGTTGCCGGACGGCGCCTGCTCGGGCTCAGCCTGGTCGGCCTCCACCGGCTCGGGCTCGGTCTGCGGCGACGCGACCTGGGCGGGCTCGTCGACCGCGGCGGCGTCCTCGGCCTCGGCCAGCTCGGCCTCCGCCTCGTCGGCCGGCGCGGGGTCGGCGTCTCCCCCGTCCAGCACCGTCTCCTCCACCAGGCCCGTCGCCTCGGGCTGCGCCGGGGCGTCGTCCTCGTCGGTGGCCGCCTGGGTGGCGGCCGCGCTGAGGGCGGCACCGCCCGCGGCGGCCGTCGTCGCGGGGGTGGCGGTCGGCTCCGGGGTGCTGGCCGGCACGACCGGTTCCGGGCCGGCCGCTGACGCGACCGGCTCCGGCGCGGGGATGTCGAACAGCGACCCGCCCTCAGGGATGCCGGCCTGCGGCGTCACCGAGGTGGTCGGCGCTGCCGGGGGAGCAGTCGGCGCCTGGGGCGCGACCGGCGCCGCTGCCACAGGCTCCGGCTCGGCCTGGGCCACGGGCTGGGCCTCAGGCTGGGCCTCGGCCGGGGCCGGCTGCTCGGCGACCGCCGCACCGGCGGACGCCGGGGGCGCGGCGATGTCGAACAGCGAGCGGCTCGAGGGACGGGCGGCCACCGGGGCCACCACCGGGGCGGCCGGCGCCGGGGACGGCGTGGCCTCCGGCTCGGCCTCTGCCGAGACCGCAGCCGGGGGCGGGGTCGGCTCGGGCTCCGGGGCCGTCTCCGCCGCGGGGTCCGGCTGCGCAGCCGGCTCGGCGACGGGTGCCGCTGCCGCGACGGGTGCCGCCGGCGCAGGGGTGGCCGCCGGTGCGGGCGCCTGGATGTCGAACAGCGACCCACCGGAGCCGAGGTCGGCGGCGGGTGCCGCCGCGGGCTCGGGCTCCTCCTGCGGCTCGGCGTCGCCGGCGGGCTCCGCGGTGTCGACGTCCTCGACGTCCGACGTCTCGACCGGCGCTGCCGGCTCGGCCTGGATGTCGAACAGCGACCCACCGGACGTCGGCGCCGCCGGAGCGGGAGCCGACGCAGCCGACGCAGCCGACGCAGCCGGTGCAGCCGGCGTGGGCTCGGGAGCCTGCAGGTCGAACAGCGACGACCCGGCCCCCGCGGCAGGCGCGGCAGGCGCTGCGGGCGCTGCAGGCGCCGGCGCCGTCGCGGACGACGTGTCGTCGCCCCCGAGGTCGAACATCGACCCGCCCGACGACGCGGGCTTCGCGGCCTTGGCCTCCGCAGCGACCGACTTGCCGCCGTCGGCCGTGGCGGGGGTGTCGAACAGCGAGCCACCGGTGGTCGCGCTCGCCGGCTTGTCGTCGCCGGCCGCGGCCTCGGGGCTGTCGAAGAGCGACGTGCCCCCGCTGGCCTTGGCCAGGGGGCCGGCGTCCTGGGTCTCGGTGATGGTGTTCTCGGTGATGGTCGGGTCGCCGGCCTCGGGCTCGGCCTTGGTCTCGACCGGACGCTCGAGCGTGGTGGTGCCCCCACCGGAACCTGCGGAGCCGGCAGCAGCGGCAGCGGCCGCCGCACCGGCGCCCGGGGCCAGCTTGGTCGCCTGCTCGCCCTTCACCGACGCCAGCAGCATCTGCGCGACGTCGAGGACCTCGACCTCCTCGCGGGCCTCGCCCTTCGACTGCTTCATGGTGAGGCCGTCGGAGAGCATGACGCGGCAGAAGGGGCAGCCCACGGCGATCTGGTCGGCGCCGGTGGCGACGGCCTCGTTGGTGCGGTTCATGTTGATCCGCTCGCCGATGTTCTCCTCCATCCACATGCGCGCGCCGCCGGCGCCGCAGCAGAACGACCGCTCGGAGTTGCGCTCCATCTCCACGACCTCGGCGCCGGGCAGGATCTGCAGCAGCTCGCGCGGGGGCGTGTAGACGCCGTTGTGGCGACCGATGTAGCAGGGGTCGTGGTAGGTGATGGAGCGCTTCTGCGCGCCCGCGCCGTCCTTGACCGGGGTCAGCCGGCCCTCGCGCACGAGGCGGTTGAGCAGCTGGGTGTGGTGGACGACCTCGAGCTCGACGCCGAACTCGGAGTACTCGTTCTTCAGGGTGTTGAAGCAGTGGGCGCAGGTCGAGACGACCTTCTTGACCTTGTGCTCCTTGAGCGTCTCGGCGTTCTGCTGGGCCAGGCCCTGGAAGACGAACTCGTTGCCGGCACGGCGGGCCGGGTCACCGGTGCAGGTCTCGCCGTTGCCGAGGACGCCGAAGGACACGTCGGCGATGTTGAGCAGCTCGGCCACCGCACGGGTGGTCTTCTTCGCACGGTCCTCGTAGGCGCCGGCGCAGCCGACCCAGAACAGCCACTCGACCTCGTCGAGCGACTCGATGGTCTCGCCGACCACCTTGACCTCGAAGTCGAGGCCCTTGGCCCAGTCCATGCGCGCGTTCGGCGACATGTTCCAGGGGTTGCCCTTGTTCTCCAGGCCCTTGAAGAGCCCGTTGAGCTCGGCGGGGAAGTTCGACTCGACCAGCACCTGGTAGCGGCGCATGTCGATGATGTGGTCGACGTGCTCGATGTCGACGGGGCACTGCTGCACGCACGCGCCGCACGACGTGCAGTTCCACAGCACCTCGGGGTCGATCACGGCGACGCCGGAGTCGGGGTTGTAGAACCAGTCGTCGCCGGTGTCGCCCACCAGCGGCCGCTCCACCTCGAGGGCCAGGGCGCCGTCGTTCTCGACCATCGCGGCGCGCTCGTCCTCGGAGGCCTTCAGGTACGGCGCCTTCGCGTAGGTGTGGTCGCGCAGCGCGGTGATCAGCAGCTTGGGCGACAGCGGCTTCTCGGTGTTCCAGGCCGGGCACTGGCTCTGGCAGCGACCGCACTCGGTGCAGGTCGTGAAGTCGAGGATGCCCTTCCAGCTGAAGTCCTCGATGCTGCCGACGCCCAGCGTGGCGTCGTCGTCGAGGTCCTCGATGTCGTCGAGGCTGACGCGCTGGCCGGCGTTGGTGAGCGGCTTCACCGCGCCCAGCGCGGTGCGCCCGGAGCCCTCGCGCTTGAACCAGATGTTGGGCCAGGCGGTGAAGCGGTGCCACGCCACGCCCATCGTGAGGTTGCGGGAGATGACGATGAGCCAGATCATCGCGAGCACGATCTTGAACATCGCGATGAAGAAGATGATGTTCTCCAGCGCCCCGATCGAGCTGGGGTAGAGCGCGTCGCCGACGAACGAGCTGATCGGGAAGTGCGCCCGACCGCCCTTGTCGCTGCCCTCGAGCTCGAGCAGGTTGTACTCCGCGCCGCGGATGAAGAGGATCGCGCCGCCCTCGAGGAGCGCCATCGCCTCCACGAAGTAGGCCTGCCACATCGTCGAGCCGAAGAAGCGGCTGCGGCGGCCCTGGGAGCGCGGGTGGTTCCGCTGGCGCACGAGGACCAGGTACAGGATGCCGATGGTGCTGAGCAGGCCGAGCAGCTCGGCGGTCCACTCGTAGACGTACCAGTGCCCGATGACGGGGAGGGCGAACTCGGGGTCGAAGAGCTGGAAGTAGCCGGTCAGCACCGCGGAGCTGAGGAAGATGAAGGCCGCGTAGACGAACCAGTGCATGATCCCGATCGCGGTCCACTGGAGCATCCGCGTGTGGAGGAACGTCTCCTTGAACATCGTCAGCGACCGGCGCAGCGGCTGGTCGGTGCGGCCGTGCACCGGCTGCCCGATGCGCATGGTGCCGACCATCGACCTCACGGCGATGGTGGTCATCACCAGTGCGACGGCGGTGAAGGCCAACGAGACAACGATGGCGAAGATCTGCATGGAACCGGTGGCCCTTCGTCGGGGGAGGCACGTCCCGGGGCGGCCGCGACGTGCCGCGAGCCTAGGCCCGGGCGGACGCAGCCGCAGGGCCTCCGGGGAGTGAGCCCGATCCTACCGGTAGGTAACTTGGGGTGTCGCAGAGGTGACGGGTCACACGTCGCCGGGGTCGGCGCACGAGTGGTCGGGGTGGTTCTCCGGGGGCTGGTCGCGACCGCCGAGGCGGCGGCTCAGCAGCGCGGCGGTGCGCCCGACCTCCCGGGCCACGGCCCCCACCCGGCGGTCACCGACCACGGCGTCCGCGGGGTAGGTGACGGCCAGGCCGGCCACCGGGAAGCCGTTGTGGTCGTGCACCGCCGCCGCGATGCTGGCGGTGCCGGGGGTGACCTCGCCGTCCTCGGTGGCCCACCCCCGGGCACGGGTCTCCTGCAGCACCCGGCGCAGGTCGGACGGCGTGCGCGGTCCCGCGCCGTGGCGGTCGACGAACTCCTGCGCCGAGGGGTAGAGCGCGCGCACCTGCGCGGCCGGCAGCCCGGCCAGCACCGCCCGTCCGCTGGCCGTCAGGTGCGCGGGCAGGCGCACGCCGACGTCGGTGACCAGCGGCGGCCGGCCGGGGGCGCGCTCCTCCACGACGTAGAGGACGTCGCGACCGTGCAGCACCGCGAGGTGGGCGGTGTGGCCCACGCGGTCGACCAGCGCGGCGAGGGCGCGCCGCGAGAGCCGCTGCAGCGGCTCCTGGCGCGAGTAGCCGCTGCCGACCTCGAACGCGGCGACCCCGAGGCCGTAGCGGTGCTCGTCGGCGAGGTGGGTCACGAAGCCCTCGGCGATCATCGCGCCGAGCAGGTGGTAGGCGGTGCTGCGGGGCAGGTCGCAGGCCCGGGCGATGCGCTCCAGCGGCACCGGGTCGGGCTGGGTGGCCAGGAAGCGCAGCACCCGCAGGGCCCGGGTCGCCGCCGGCACCTGACGCGCCGCCGTACGACGGGGCGCCTCAGCCGCAGGCGCCGGCCTCGACGGGTCGGTCGACTCCAGGGTCGACTCCTGGGTCGACTCCTGGGTCGGCGGCGGGACCGGTCGCTGCTCCACGGGGCAGAGCCTGGCAGACCGGCCGCCGCGACCGGGTCACTCCGAGCGGTGGCGGCCCGAGGCGGGCGGGGTGCTGCCGGTGGCCGGGGGTGCCGCCGGCGGCGGCGTGGTGGGAAGCGGCGTCGTCGGCTGCGACGTGGGGTGCGAGGTCGGCGCCGGGTGCGTCGTGGGCTGCGACTCGGGGACGGCCTGGCGGTCGGGGTCGAGCTCGTCGGCCTGGTGCAGCGTGTGCTCGCGGTGGGCCTCGGTGACCGTGGCCTCCTGGCGAGCCGCACGGGCCTGCTCCTCGGCGCGCTCGGCCTTGAGGCGGGCCAGGCGGGCCCGCTCCTCGGCGCTCTCGGCGTGGCGGCGGGTCTCGACGACGGTGCCGGTCTGGTCGCGGGCGGTCTCGCGCAGGCTGCCGGCCTGGGCCAGGCGGGCCTCCTTGAGGCGCTTGGCGCGTGCGCTGACGAAGAGCACGGCCGCCACGACGGCGAGGAGCAGCACGACGGCTGCGACGATGAGCACGATGGTGGTGGTCGTCATGAGGAGCCTCCTAGGGTCGCCGACAGACTGTCCTCCCGTGCCGGGCCCGGGCGGCTCACCCGCTCGGGTCAGTGCAGCGGCTGCTCGGCGGCCACCGGCACCAGCGCGACGGCGGCCAGCGGGGCCAGCGCGGCCAGGGCGAACGCCGCGGCGTACCCGAGGTCGGCGACGAGCAGGCCCGCGACCGGCGGCACGGCGGAGGCGGCGAGGTACTGCGCGGTGTTCTGCGTGCCGAGGGCCCGGCCCGACCACGACGGCCCGGCCCGCTCGGCGACGGCGGTGAACGCCAGGCCGTTGTCGGCGACGGTGACCACGGTGGCCACCACGAGCAGCGGGACGGCCACGGCGAGGTCGAGCCCGGCGGCGAGGCCCAGCAGCGCCATCACCGCGGCCGCGGCGACGGTGACCCAGCGCAGCGGGCGCAGCCTGCTCGACACCACGTCGCTGAGCTGGCCGACGCCGACCCTGCCCAGGGCGCCCGCGACCTGGGCGCCCGCCACCAGGGCGCCGGCCGCGGCCGGTGACCAGCCGCGCTCCTGCACCAGCCACACCAGGGCGAAGGTCCACACGAGGAACTGCGGCACGACCAGGAGGACCGACACGAGGTGCACCCGGGCGAGGTAGCGGTCACCGCGGTAGGGGTTGACCGCGCCGCCGCGCGGCGTGGGCGGACGGGGTGGGTCGACCACCACCGTCACCACCACCAGCGCCGCGACGGCCGCGGCCACGACGGGCACGACCAGGGCGGCCCCCACCCCGCGGCTCTCCGCGACCACGGCGATCGAGACGGCGGCGACGCCGACCCCGACCGGCTGCGCCATCTGGCGCACCCCCATGGCCAGGCCGCGGCGGTGGGGCGGGAACCACCCCACCACGACCCGCCCGCTGGCCGAGGCGGTGCTGGCCGCGGCGGCCCCGGCCGCGACGAGCGCCAGGGCCAGGGGCACCACCCCGTCGAGGAGGCTGGCCAGGAGGCCGAGGGCGGCGGTGAGCAGGAGCCCCACCACCAGCACGACGCGCTCGCCGCGCACGTCGGTGAGCGCGCCCCAGGCGACCAGGGCGAGGGTGACGCCGAGCGTGGGTGCCGCGGCCACCAGGCCGGCCTGGGCCAGCGACAGGCCGCGGTCGTCGACGAGGGAGGGGATCAGGAACGCCGGGCCGTGCACGGTGATGCCGGCCGCGGCCTGGGCGAGGGTGGACGCCGCGAGCATCGACCAGCGCCGCGCCGGCCCGACCTCGCGCGGCCCGCCCGTGTCGAGGGTGTCGGCGGCGTCGGCAGCGGTCACGGCGCCAGTAGACCGCTGCCGCGGGGTGGTCCCGGGCCGCGTCTCGACGTACGACCGCCGGCCCGGCCCCTGCGAGCAGGGACCGGGCCGGCGGGTGGTGCGGTGGTGCAGGGGTGTCAGGTGGTCAGTCGACCGGCTGGATGCGCAGCTTGGCCGCACCGAAGTTGACCACCGAGTCGACCTCGGTGCCCTGGAGCAGCTTGAGCTGCAGGGCGATCACCTTGATGCCGCCGGCGATGCGCTGCACCTTGTTGGCCTCCAGGATGGCCAGGCCGGGGATCTCCAGGGGCTGGCCCGGGTCCGGCAGGGCCTGCTGCTCACCGTCGACGGTGATCGAGCCGATGGAGGTGCCGTTGGCGTTGCGGACGAGCTTGCCGCCGCGACGCACGACGTTGACGCGGCCGTTGATCGCCTCGATGACGAGGGCGCCGTCACCCAGGTCGACCGACGCGACGCCGGACTCCTCGAAGCCGAGCGCGCGCTTGGCGTTCTGCACGCCCCGCTGGCGGCTGTAGGCGCCGTCCACGACGAGCTGGCCGCCGAGGTCGACGGTGGCGGCGTTCTTCTCGCGCACGTCGCCGCCGGTGCCGGCGCACGGCATGATCGAGTTGATGGCCTTGCCCACCCGCACGAGCTCGCCGAGGACGTCGGCGCGCACGGGGTAGGAGTTGCCGTTGAAGATGCCGGAGACGATGCCGCGCTCGAGCTTGGCGGCGCTGCGGGCCAGCTTCACCACGGTGCCGGTGGCCGGCACGGTGATGCGCAGCGCGTTGGCGAAGGCCTTGGCGCTGTCCTTGTTCTTGCTGGTCGCGCTCGTGCCGAGGTCGATGATGGCCACGCCCGGGATCTCGATCGTGGGCGCGTCCTCGGTGGGGATCGGGATCGTCTGCGGCTCGCCGACGGGGCCCTGGAGCGTGATGCCCGCGACCTTGCTGGTGGTGAAGGTCTTGAAGCCCTTGTTCTCGCCGGACTTGGTGTAGGTCACCTTGGCCGTGGACGAGATGCCGGTCACCTGGAGGGTCCCGAGGGGGGTCTCCACGAGGTCGACGGAGGCGACGGCGTGCTTGGCCACCGAGGTCAGCGTGTTGCGGGTCTGACGGGTCTTCACGTCGGTGGAGACCCCGGAGACCTGGCCGAGGCCGGGCACGTTGGCCTCGGCCACGAAGTTCGACCGGGTCTTGCCGGCGATGTTGGTGCAGGCGATCGTGCTGAAGGCGGTCTTGCCGGAGCCGACCGGGATCTGCCCGCCGTCGGCGAACGAGCCGTAGCCGGTGGCGGTGAAGGCGAACGAGGTCTTGGAGCCCGCGGCGCGGGCGTCGGTGTCACCGGGTGCGGCCGTGACGGACGACGGCGCTGCGAGCAGCGCGGTCGACGCGGCGACGGCCAGGGCCGTGGCGACTGGGACCAGTCGACGAGACATTTGAGACTCCTAGGAGTGCAGGTCAAGGGGTGGGGGACGCCCTCCGAGCAGGGCCGACACAGCGATGTGACTTGTGGGTAACAGCGTGTCGCACCTGCATTCTGTACAGCCCGGTGCGCTTTCGTGGGCGGTTCTGCCAAATTCGTCCGGCTCGCACCCCGATCAATTGCGCGCCCGGCCGAGGCCCGCCGGCAGCCACACCCCGGCGGGTGGAGCCAGGCCGTCCCGGCCCCCACTCGGGGCCCGTTCGACCGACCCCGAGCGGGGTGGCCTCGTCTCGGATCCGAGACGGAGGGGCGTCGTGAGCAGTCGCGGCGAGCAGGCGCCGGGCCTTCACTGGAGCCATGAGCACCCTCACCACTCCCGCTGCCGGTCCGGCCACCGGCGTCACCCCCGTCGAGGTCGGCACCGGCCCGCTGAGCCCGGCCGACGTGGTCGCGGTGGCCCGCCACGGCGCGCCGGTGGTGCTGTCGGCCCAGGCCTGCGCCGCGATCGAGCGCTCCCGGGAGGTGGTCGACGCGCTCGCCGCCGCGCCGACGCCGGCGTACGGCGTCTCGACCGGCTTCGGTGCGCTGGCGACCCGGCACGTGCCGGTGGAGCTGCGGGCGCGGCTGCAGCGCTCGCTGGTGCGCTCGCACGCCGCGGGGTCGGGCCCGGAGGTGGAGGAGGAGGTCACCCGGGCGCTGATGCTGCTGCGGCTCTCCACCCTGGCGACCGGGCGCACCGGCGTACGGCTCGCCACGGCCCGGCTGCTCGCCGACCTGCTGACCCACCGCATCACGCCGGTGGTGCACGAGCACGGGTCGCTGGGCTGCTCGGGCGACCTCGCCCCCCTCTCGCACTGCGCGCTCGCGCTGCTGGGCGAGGGCAGCGTGCGCGACGCCGCGGGCCGGCTGGTGCCGGCCGCCGAGGCGCTCGCGGCCGCGGGCCTCGCGCCGGTGGAGCTGGCGGAGAAGGAGGGCCTGGCACTGATCAACGGCACCGACGGCATGCTCGGCATGCTGGTGCTGGCCGTCGACGACCTGCGTCGGCTGCTGCGCACCGCCGACGTCGCCGCGGCCATGTCGGTGGAGGGCCAGCTCGGGACCGACCGGGTCTTCGCCGCCGACCTGCAGGCCCTGCGACCCCATCCCGGCCAGGCGGCCTCGGCGGCCAACCTGGTGGACCTGCTGGCCGGCTCGGCGATCATGGACTCCCACCGCGGCCCGGAGTGCCACCGCGTGCAGGACGCCTACTCGCTGCGCTGCGCGCCCCAGGTGCACGGCGCGGCCCGCGACACCGTGGAGCACGCCGCCACCGTGGCCGGGCGCGAGCTGGCCTCGGCGATCGACAACCCGGTCGTGGTCACCGACCCCGACGGCACCTCCCGGGTGGAGTCGAACGGCAACTTCCACGGGGCACCGGTGGCCTACGTGCTCGACTTCCTCGCGGTGGTCGCCGCCGACGTCGCCTCGATCGGCGAGCGGCGCACCGACCGGTTCCTCGACCAGTCCCGCAGCCACGGCCTGCCGCCGTTCCTGGCCCACGACCCGGGCGTCGACAGCGGGCTGATGATCGCGCAGTACACCCAGGCCGCCATCGTCTCCGACCTGAAGCGGCTCGCGGTGCCGGCGTCGGTGGACTCGATCCCGAGCTCGGCGATGCAGGAGGACCACGTGTCGATGGGCTGGTCGGGCGCGCGCAAGCTGCGCCGCAGCATCGACGGGCTGACCCGCGTCGTGGCGATCGAGGTGATGACGGCGGCCCGCGCGCTCGAGCTGCGGGGCCCACTGACGCCGTCGCCGGCGCACGCCGCGGTGGTCGCCGCGCTGCGCGCGGGCGGGGTGGAGGGTCCGGGGCCCGACCGCCACCTCGCCCCGGAGATCGAGGCCGCCGTCGCCCTGGTCGCCTCCGGCGCCGTGCTCGCCGCCGCCGAGGGCGTCGTCGGGAGCCTGCGGTGAACCCCCGGCTGCCGGTGCGCGCGGCGCGCGGCACCGGCCTCACCGCCCGGTCGTGGCAGAGCGAGGCCGCGCTGCGGATGCTGATGAACAACCTCGACCCCGACGTCGCCGAGCGCCCCGAGGACCTCGTCGTGTACGGCGGCACCGGCAGGGCGGCGCGCAGCTGGGAGGCCTACGACGCGATCGTCGCCTGCCTCACCGACCTGCGTGACGACGAGACCCTGCTCGTGCAGTCGGGCAAGCCGGTCGGGGTGATGCGCACCCACACGTGGGCGCCCCGGGTGCTGATCGCCAACGCCAACCTGGTGGGCGACTGGGCGAGCTGGGAGGAGTTCCGCCGCCTGGAGGACCTCGGCCTGACGATGTACGGCCAGATGACGGCCGGCTCCTGGATCTACATCGGCACCCAGGGCATCCTCCAGGGCACCTTCGAGACCTTCGCCGCGGTCGCCGACAGCCTCGCGGCCGGCGGTCGCCACGCCCACAGCGGCGGCACCCTGGCCGGCACCATCACGCTCACCGCCGGCCTCGGCGGCATGGGCGGGGCCCAGCCGCTGGCGGTCACCATGAACGACGGCGTCGCGATCTGCGTCGACGTCGACCCCGCCCGCATCGCCCGGCGCATCGAGCACCGCTACCTCGACGTGCGCGCCGACTCCGCCGCCCACGCCGTCGCGCTGGCCGTCGAGGCCCGCGACGCCCGCCGTCCGCTCTCGATCGGCCTGCTCGGCAACGCCGCCGAGGTCGTGCCGTGGATGCTGGAGACCGGGGCGCCGATCGACGTGGTCACCGACCAGACCTCCGCGCACGACCCGCTGTCCTACCTGCCGGTGGGCGTCGCGTTCGACGACTGGCACGCCGCCGCGGCCCGCGACCCCGCGGGGTTCACCGCACAGGCGCGGGCGTCGATGGCCGCGCACGTGGCGGCCATGGTCGGCTTCCGCGACCGCGGCGCCGAGGTGTTCGACTACGGCAACTCCATCCGCGACGAGGCCCGCACCGGCGGCTGCGACCGCGCCTTCGAGGTGCCGGGCTTCGTGCCGGCCTACATCCGCCCCCAGTTCTGCGAGGGCCGCGGGCCCTTCCGCTGGGCCGCGCTCTCCGGCGACCCCGCCGACATCGAGGCCACCGACCGGGCGGTGTGCGAGCTGTTCCCCGACGACGAGCGGCTGCACCGGTGGATCCGGATGGCCGGGGAGCGGGTGGCGTTCCAGGGCCTGCCCGCCCGCATCTGCTGGCTCGGCCAGGGCCAGCGCCACCTGGCCGGCCTGCGGTTCAACGAGATGGTGGCCAGCGGCGAGCTCAGCGCGCCGGTGGTCATCGGTCGCGACCACCTCGACTGCGGCTCGGTGGCCTCGCCCTACCGCGAGACCGAGGCCATGCTCGACGGCTCCGACGCGATCGCCGACTGGGCGCTGCTCAACGCGCTGGTCACCACCGCCTCGGGCGCGAGCTGGGTGTCGATCCACCACGGGGGCGGGGTCGGGATGGGCCGCTCGATCCACGCCGGGCAGGTGTGCGTGGCCGACGGCACCGCGCTGGCCGCCGAGAAGCTGGAGCGGGTGCTGACCAACGACCCCGCGACGGGCGTGGTGCGCCACGTCGACGCCGGCTACTCCCGGGCCGCCGAGGTCGCCGCCGAGCAGGGCGTGCGGGTGCCGATGGACCAGGTTGTGCGCGACTGACCTCTGCGGGACCCCCGGGCCGCCCGTGCGGTGGTGGGCCCGGGCTCCCGGGCTGGTCGACCGGTCAGGACGACGGGCGCGGGGAGTCGAGCAGCAGCGTGACCGGACCGTCGCCGACCGAGGTGACCTGCATGTCGGCCCCGAACACCCCGCGCGAGACCCGCGCCCCCAGCCGCTCCAGCTCGGCGCAGACCGCCACGTAGAGGGGCTCGCTCACCGGCCCGGGCGCCGCGGACTGCCACGTGGGGCGCCGGCCCTTGCGCGCGTCGCCGTACAGCGTGAACTGGCTGACCACCAGCACGGGTGCGTCGACCTCGGAGGCCGAGCGCTCCTCGCGCAGCAGCCGCAGCTCCCAGATCTTGCGGGCGGTCCAGGCGACGTCGGCGGGGCCGTCGTCGTGGGTGACGCCGAGGTGCACCAGCAGCCCCGGCCCGTCGAGGGCGCCCACCACCTCGCCGGCCACCTCGACGTGCGCCGACAGGACCCGCTGCACCACTGCTCTCATGCCGCCATCCTGGCCCGGCGGGCACGATGGGGGAGTGCCCGACCCCGCCGGTCCCGACCCCGCCGACCCCGCCGACCCCGGGCCGGACGTCGACGTCGACGTCGCGGCGCTGCTCGCGCGGGTACCGCTGGGGTGGTCGCCGGTGCGCTGGGCCGGGCGCGCCTGGGGGCTGACCCGCAGCGAGCAGGTCGGCGGGCGCTCGCAGAAGGTGTGGGCCGAGGAGCTCGGCGGGCCCGGGATCGTCAGCGCCAACGTCTACCTGCCCGACGACGGCGCGCCGCGGCTGCGTCCGTGCGAGATGCCGGCCGAGGTGGTGCTGGACTTCCTGGCCGGCTGGGAGCCACGCTGACCCGGTGGCCCACCCGCCGATGTTCCGCGACGACGACCCGGCCCTGCTGCGCCTGCGCGAGGTGGCGCTGGCGCTGCCGGACGCCGCGATGAAGGTGTCCCACGGCCGGCCGGCGTTCCACGTCGCCCCCCGCCGCAAGGTGTTCACCTACTACGGCGCGTCCCGGCGCGTCGACGGGGAGTGGGTGCAGCACGAGTCGTGCGTGGTGGTGCTGCCCGATCCCGCCGAGCGCACCGCGCTGCTCGACGACCCTCGGGTGTTCGTGCCGGCCTACCTCGGACCGTCGGGCTGGCTCGGCGTCGACCTGGTCGCGCCGGGCGCCCCGGCGTGGGACGAGCAGTGGACGGAGGTCGCCGAGCTGGTCGACGCCTCCTACCGCGCCACCGCCGGCCCGCGGCGGGTGGCCGCCCTGGACGCACGAGACGCCGACGGCCGTGGGGGCGGGGGCCCGCGCGGCTGACCTGCTCGCGCCCGCAGGCAGGATGGGCGCGTGACGAGACGCGGACTGGTCCTGGGTGGCGGCGGCATCACCGGGATCGCCTGGGAGACCGGGCTGCTCGCCGGGCTGGCCGAGGCGGGGATCGACCTCACCACCGCCGACCGGGTGGTCGGGACGTCGGCGGGCTCGATCGTGGGTGCGCAGGTCACCGGCGACGTGCCGCTCGACGAGCTGTACCGCCGCCAGCTGCTGCCACCCCAGGACACCGACCCGCCGGCGCGGATCGGGGCGGGCGTGGTGGCGGCGTTCGCCCTCGCGCTGCTGCGCTCCCGGGGCGACGTGGAGCGCTTCGGCCGGCTGCTGGGCGCCCGGGCGGTGCGGGTGGCGGCCGCCGGGGGCACGCCGACGGTGGAGGAGCGCTACGCCCAGGTGCGGCTGCGCCTCACCGGCACGACCTGGCCCGAGCGCGACCTCGTGGTCACCGCGGTCGACGTCGCGACGGGTGCGCTGGTGGCCCTCGACCGCAGCGGCGACACCGGGCTCGAGGACGCCGTCAACGCCAGCTGCGCCGTGCCGTGCGTCTATCCGCCGATCCCGGTGGGGACGCGGGTGCTCATCGACGGCGGGGTGCGCTCCGGCACCAACGCCGACCTCGCCGCCGGCTGCGACCGGGTGGTCGCCCTGGCCCCGGCCGACCGGGCGGTGGGCCCGGTGCGCAGCGCCGGCCAGCAGCTCGAGGCCCTCGGCGTGCCCCACCTGGTGGTCGCCCCCGACGCCGCCTCGCGCGCCGCGATCGGCCGCAACGTGCTCGACCCCGCCGCCCGCCCCGGCTCCGCCCGGGCCGGCCACGCCCAGGCCGCTGCCTGGGCCGACCGGGTCCGCGCGGTCTGGGGCTGAGCCGGGGTGGGCGGTTTCCCCGGCCGGCCGGGGAAACCGGAACTGGGTGGGCGAAATTTCAGCCACCGAGTGGCAGTTTCCGCCTCCCAGTTCCCGGTGCGACCGTGGAGGGGCCCCGGACGCACGAGACCCCCGGCCGGTCGGCCGGGGGTCGTCGTGAGCGAATCGCCGTCGCGGGGTCAATAGACCCGGCGGCGGGTGCCTCCGATCGGCACCAGGTTGAGGATCACGCCGATGACGATCAGCGCGATGCCCAGGTAGATGAGCACCTGCATCGACACGACGAGGCCGATGACCAGCAGGATCAGTCCGAGCAGGACCATGTGAGACTCCCTCCAGAGATGGAGCCCCCAGGTCTAGTGGGCCGGGGCGAGCGGCGCACTCACCTCTGGGGGTGACCGGGGCCGCTCAGCCCTGCAGGGCCACCACGGCGTCGTGGATGGCGAGGGCACGTCGCGCCGACTCCACGTGGAGGTGCTCGACCATCTTCCCCTGGTAGGTGACGACGCCGCTGCCGCGGCCGGCCTCCCACGCCTCCAGGACGCCGCGCGCGTCCTCCACCGCCTGCGCCGACGGGGCGAACTGCTCGTTGGCCGGAGCGACCTGGCCGGGGTGCACCAGCGTCTTGCCGTCGAAGCCCAGCTGTCGGCCCTGCTCGCACTCCGCGAGGAAGCCGGCCTCGTCGCGCACGTCGTTGTAGACCCCGTCGAGGATCGCGACGCCGGCGGCGCGGGCCGCCAGCAGCGAGAGCGACAGCGAGGTCAGCAGCGGCGCGCGTCCGGGCACGTGCTCGGCGTACAGCTCCTTGACCAGGTCGTTGGTGCCCATGACCAGCACGGCGAGGCGCTCGGAGGCGCCGGCGATCTCGCGCACGTCGAGCACGGCCTGCGGCGTCTCGACCATCGCCCACAGCCGGGTGTGGTCCGGCGCGCCGGCCTTCTCCAACGCGGCCACCAGCGCGCGCACCTCGTCGGCGCTGCCCACCTTCGGCACCACCACGCCCGCGGGGCCCGCCTGCGCCGCGGCCGCCAGGTCGTCGTCGTGCCATTCGGTGCCGATGCCGTTGACCCGGATCGTCACGGTGCGGCGTCCGTAGTCGCCCGAGGCCACCGCGGCGACCGCCGCCTCGCGGGCGGCGGGCTTGGCGTCCGGGGCGACGGCGTCCTCGAGGTCGAGGATGAGGCCGTCGCAGGGGATCGTCCGTGCCTTCTCCAGCGCGCGCTGGTTGGAGGCGGGCATGTAGAGCACCGAGCGCAGGGGCGTGTGCTGGGTCGACTGCTGGGTCGTCGGCGGGGTCATCGGCTCAGGCCTCCGTGGCGATCGCGTCGTACTGCTGCTTCAGCTCGGGGTCGACGGCGGCGAGGCGCTCGGCGAGCTCGACCATGACCAGGCACTGCTTGAGCGAGGCGTCGTCCTCCATCTTCCCGTCGAGCATCACCGCGCCGGTGCCGTCGCCCATGGCCGCGACCACGCGGCGGGCGTGGGCGACGTCCTCGACGCTGGGGCTGAAGACGCGGTGCGCGATCTGCACCTGCTTCGGGTGCAGGCTCCAGGTGCCGACGCAGCCCAGGAGGAACGCGTTGCGGAACTGGTCCTCGCAGGCCACCACGTCGGCGATGTCGCCGAAGGGGCCGTAGTAGGGGTAGATGCCGTGCATCGCGCAGGCGTCGACCATGCGGGCGATCGTGTAGTGCCACAGGTCCTGCTGGTACGTCGTGCGCTCGGCGTCGATCTCGGCGATCCCGAGCTCGTTGCGCGGGGGGTCCTGGCGCACGAGGTAGCCGGGGTGGCCGCCGCCGACCCGGGTGGTCTTCATGCGGCGGTCGGCGGCGAGGTCGGCGGGGCCGAGGGAGAGGCCCTGCATCCGCGGGCTGGCGCCGCAGATCTCCTCGATGTTGGCCACGCCGCGGGCCGTCTCCAGGATGGCGTGCACCAGGATCGGCCGGGTCAGCCCGGCCTTGGCCTCGAGCTGGGCGAGCAGCCGGTCGACGTAGTGGATGTCCTCGGCGCCCTGCACCTTCGGCACCATCACCACGTCGAGCCGCTCGCCGATGCCCGGCACCAGCGTGGTGAGGTCGTCGAGGGCCCACGGGCTGTCGAGGGAGTTGATCCGGGTCCACAGCTGGGTGGGGCTGTCGGGGCCGCCGAGGCCCTCGTTCTCCTGGCTGATCCGCACCAGGCCCTCGCGCGCGGCCACCTTGTTGTCGGCCTTGACGGCGTCCTCGAGGTTGCCGAGCAGGACGTCGACGGTGCCGACCATCTGCGGCACCTTCGCGGCCATCTTCGCGTTGCTGGGATCGAAGAAATGGATCGCGCGGCTGGGCCGGGCCGGGATCTCGGTCGGCGGCGCGGGGGCGCCCACCGCGAGCGGGCGGAAGAAGTCCTTGGCGGGTCGCATGCGCCGGAACGTAGCAGCGGGTGGTTACCGGCCGGTATGACCCATCTCTCGCCCGTCTCCGCTCAGCCGCGGCGCCGGCGCCACCAGCCGCGGCGGGCCGCCGCGGGCGGGGTGGCCGCAGTCGACTCGGCGAGCGCCCGTCGCTGCGCCTCGCGCCGCTCCTCCCGGCGGGCCCGCCACGCCGCGACGGTCTGCTCGACGTCGCGCGGCATGGTGATCAGGGGTGGCCCGCCGGTGGGCGTGTAGCGGGCCCGCAGCACGCGCGCGTTGAAGTCCTCCACCGCGTCCCGCGCCTCCTTCTCGGCGACCAGCCGGTCGAGGCGGGCGTCGAGCTCGGCGTCGTCCTTGCGCAGGGCCAGCGCGGGCGGGAGCACCCCGGTGACCTGCTCGCGCTCGACGAGGCGCTTGACCCACCAGTCGGGGTCGTGGTCGGTGGTGGTGAGCCCCTCGATGGGCTTGCCGGCACCGGGCAGGTCGTCGAAGTCGCCGCGGGCCATCGCGACGCGCAGCTGCTCGTCGACCCAGGTGGCCTGGTTCTCGATACGTGCGGCCGCGGCACTGCGTCCGCTGCGCTTGCGCCGCTCGCGCTCGTCGGCGCCGCCGCCGTCGCGCCCGGTCCTGTCGGTCATCGACCCCACCTCCGCGCCGCCCAGCCTACGGACCGGGCGGTGGCCGTCTGGAGGACCGACGCCTGCCGGGTCTCGGATCCGAGACCGCGGCCGGGCGGGGGACGTTGACCGGGCCTCGGCGCCTCGCTGGACTGGCGGGGTGCCCCCGCCCCCGACGCAGCCGTCCGCTCCCGGCTCAGCCGCCCCAGCGCCCGCGGTGCACCACGTCGTCGAGGGCGCGGCGCGGGCGCCGCGACGGCGACCCCGCGGCGCCGGCGTCGTCGGGGTCGCGGTGGCCCATCGTGACGACACCGATGGGGTCGACGTCGGCGGGCAGCGCGAACTCCGCGCGCACCGCGGCCTCCCGACCCGGCGGGACGCCGAAGAAGCAGGCGCCCAGGCCCTCGTCGACGGCGGTCTGCAGGATCAACAGGCTCGCCATGGCGGCGTCCATGTGCCAGTAGGGCATCGACCAGCGGGCCTCCGCGCGGTCGCGCCAGCCCTTGTCGGGCTGGGCGTAGCGCTCGAGGTAGGCGGCCTTGCTGCTGCACGGCACGATCACCACCGGCGCGCGCATCATGCCGGTCAGCCACGGGTCGGGGTCGTCGACCGAGTCGGACGTCGTCGTCCACCAGCGTCGTACGTCGTCGGGCCGGTCGAGCACCAGGAAGCCCCAGCCCTGGGTGAAGCCGGCGCTGGGCGCCCGCACGGCGTTGGCCAGGGCCCGGTCGACCACGGCGGGGTCGACCGGCCGCTCGGCGTAGCGGCGGACCATCCTCCGGCGGCGCACGACGTCCTGGAACTCCACGGAGGTCACTGTGCCTGACGACTTCGAGGCCATGTGGGCCGACCTCGCGCCGCTCGGCCGCTCGGCGCGCACCGGCGGCTACCGACGCCGCCCGTGGGAGGCGGCCGAGCGGGAGCTGCGGGCGTGGTTCCTCGCGGCGTGCGCCACGCGGGGTCTCGACCTGCGCACCGACGGCGTCGGCAACGTGGTGGCGTGGTGGCACCCGGCGGGCGACGGTGTCGTGGACGGGCGCGGGGTGGTCGACGGGGTGGTCACCGGCTCCCACCTCGACTCGGTGGACGAGGGCGGGGCCTTCGACGGCCCCCTGGGCGTGGTCTCCGCGCTGGCGGCCCTCGACCGCCTCCGCGAGCGGGGGGTCGTGCCGACCCGGCCGGTGGGGGTCGCCGTGCTCGCCGAGGAGGAGGGCTCCCGCTTCGGGCGCGCCTGCCTCGGCTCCCGGCTGGCCACCGGCGCCCTGGCCTGGCGCGAGGCCCGCGAGCTGGTGGACGCCGCCGGCGTGCGTCTGCCCGACGCGCTGGAGGCCGCCGGGCTGCCCGGGCTCGACGGGGCCGGGCACCGGGGGGCGGGCACCGGGGTGCTCGACGGCGTCGGCGCGTTCGTCGAGCTGCACGTCGAGCAGGGCCGCGCGCTGGTCGACCTCGACGCCGCGGTGGGCGTGGCCTCCGGCATCTGGCCCCACGGGCGCTGGCGCGTCGACCTCCACGGCCGCGCCGACCACGCCGGCACGACGCGGATGGACGACCGCGCCGACCCGGTGGTGACCTTCGCCGGGCTGGTCCTGGCGGCGGCCGGGGAGGCCCGGTCGGCCGGGGCGCGGGCGACCGTGGGGCGGGTGGAGGTGACCCCCGGCGGCACCAACGCGATCGCCTCGCGGGTCACCGCCTGGCTCGACGCCCGCGCCGCCACCGACGCCGACCTCGACGCGCTCGTGGAGGCGGTGGTGGCCCGGGTCGAGGAGCGGGCGGTCGCCGACGGCACCCGCGTGGAGGTGGCTCCCGAGTCGGTGTCGGGGTCGGTGTCGTTCGACCCCGCGCTGGTGGGGGCGGGTACCGGCGGGGCCCGGTCGTGGCCGGTGCTGCCCACGCAGGCCGGCCACGACGCCGGCGTGCTGGCCGCGGCCGGCGTGCCGACGGCGATGCTGTTCGTGCGCAACCCCACCGGGGTCTCCCACTCGCCGGCCGAGCACGCCGAGACCGCCGACTGCCTGCGCGGCGTCGAGGCGCTGGCCGACGTGCTCGAGGGGCTGGCCGTCCCGTGAGCCCGGCGAGCCCGGTGAGCCCGGCGAGCCCGGTGAGCCCGGTGAGCCCGGTGAGCCCGGTGGGTGCCGTGCTGCTGGAGCGGGCGTGGCTGGGCGACCGGCTGGCGCGCGACGTGCTGGTGGAGGTGGCCGGCGGCCGGTTCACCCGGGTCGATGCAGGCACCCCGCCGGAGCGCTGCCCCGGGGTGGAGCGGGTGGGCGGGCTGGTCGTGCCGGGCCTGGCCAACGCCCACAGCCACGCCTTCCACCGCGCGCTGCGGGGGCGCACCCAGCGCGGTCGCGGCACGTTCTGGACCTGGCGCGAGCAGATGTACGCCGTCGCCGCGCGCCTCGATCCCGACCGCTACCACCGCCTCGCGCGGGCGGTGTTCCGCGAGATGGTCGCCGGCGGCACCACCACCGTGGGGGAGTTCCACTACCTCCACCACCGCCCCGACGGCTCGCCGTACGCCCCGCCGCACGCCCCGGCCGGTGCGATGGAGCTGGCGCTGGTGGAGGCCGCGCGCGACGCCGGGCTGCGGCTGTCGCTGCTCGACACCTGCTACCTCAGCAGCGGCTTCGGTGCCCCGACCGAGGGGGTGCAGCGCCGCTACGACGACGGGTCGGTGGAGGCGTGGGCGCGCCGGGTGGCGGCGCTGCGCGAGCGGCTGGCCGACCGCGGCGATCTCGTGGTGGGGGTGGCGGTGCACTCGGTGCGGGCGGTGCCGCGCGAGGCCGTGCCGCGGGTGGTGGAGGCGGCCGGCGGCGGACCGCTGCACGTGCACCTCTCGGAGCAGCCGGCCGAGAACGACGCCTGCCTCGCCGCCCACGGCGTCACCCCCACCCGGCTGCTCCACGACGCCGGTGCCCTGGGGTCGGCGACCACGGCAGTGCACGCCACCCACCTCACCGACGACGACGTCGCCCTGCTCGGCGCCACCGGCACCCGCGTCTGCTTCTGCCCCACCACCGAGCGCGACCTCGGCGACGGCGTCGGCCCCGGACGCCGGCTGGTGGAGGCCGGCGCGGTGATGACGCTGGGCAGCGACAGCCACGCGGTGGTCGACCCCTGGGAGGAGATGCGCGCCCTCGAGCTCGACGAGCGGCTCGCGCGCCGCACCCGGGGCCACTGGAGCGCCGCCGAGCTGCTCGCCGCCGGCACCGACCACGCCGGGCTCGGCCTGCCCGACGCCGGGGCGATCGCGGTGGGCGCCCGTGCCGACCTCGTCGTGCTCGACACGTCTTCGCCGCGCACCGCCGGCACCGGCGCCGACGAGCAGACGGCGGTGTTCGCGGCCACCGCCGCCGACGTGCTGCGGGTGATGGTCGACGGGCGCTGGGTCGTGGGGCGCGCCGACCACGCCGCGATCGGTCGCGAGCTCGCCGCTGCCGTGGCCGAGGTGACCGAGGTGACCGAGGTGACCGAGGTGGCCGAGGTGGCCGAGCCGGTTGCGTCGCTGGGCGGCGGCTCCTCGCCCGGTGCGGGCCGCGGTCGGCGTCCTGGAAGGGTGGGGTCGTGAGCAGCACCCTCCTCGACGGCATCGGCGAGCTGGCGACCAACGACCCCGACGGGCACGACGGGCGGGCCGGACACGGTGGGGCCGGCCCCCGCGGCCACGGCGCGCTGGCCACCCTCGAGCGGGCCGCGCTGGTCGTGGAGGACGGTCTGGTGGTGTGGGTGGGCGCGGCCCAGGACGCCCCGGCCGCCGACACGCGCGTCGACGCCGGCGGGCGCGCGGTGCTGCCCGGCTTCGTCGACGCGCACTCCCACCTCGTGCACGCCGGTGACCGCGCCGGGGAGTTCGCCGCCCGGATGGCGGGCGAGCGGTACGCCGCCGGCGGCATCCGCACCACCGTGGCCGCCACCCGCGCCGCCACCGACGAGCAGCTGACCGCGACCGTCGCCCGCCTGGTGGCCGAGATGCGCCGCCAGGGCACCACCACGGTGGAGGTCAAGAGCGGCTACGGCCTCACGGTGCACGACGAGGCGCGCAGCCTCGCCGTGGCGCGGCAGTTCACCGAGGAGACGACGTTCCTCGGCGCCCACGTCGTGCCGCCCGAGCACGTCGACGACCCGGCGGCGTACGTCGACCTGGTCACCGGTCCGATGCTGGCCGCCGCGGCGCCCCACGCACGGTGGGTCGACGCCTTCTGCGAGGTCGGCGCCTTCGACGCCGACCAGGCCCGGGCGGTGCTGCTGGCTGGTGCGGCGGCCGGGCTGCGCGGGCGGCTGCACGCCAACCAGCTGGGTCCGGGACCCGGGGTGTCGCTCGCCGCCGAGCTCGGGCTCGTGGCGGTCGACCACTGCACCCACCTCACCGACGTCGACGTCGACGCGCTGCGCGACGCCGGCACTGTGGCGACCCTGCTGCCCGGGGTGGAGTTCTCCACCCGGCAGCCCTACCCCGACGCCCGCCGCCTCCTCGACGCCGGCGTCACGGTGGCGCTGGCCAGCGACTGCAACCCCGGCTCGAGCTACACCAGCAGCCTGCCGTTCTGCATCGCCCTCGCCGTGCGCGAGATGGGGCTGACCCCGGCCGAGGCCGTGCACGCCGCCACCGCCGGCGGGGCCGCCGCCCTCGACCGCGACGACGTCGGCCGGCTCGCCCCCGGCTCCCGCGCCGACCTGGTGCTGCTCGACGCCCCCAGCCACCTCCACCTCGCCTACCGCCCCGGCGTGCCCCTGGTCGCCGGCGTGTGGCTCGGCGGCCGGCCGGTGGTCTGATGCGTCCCGTCCGTCTCGGGCAGGGGTGGTGCGTCATACGGATGGTGGGTGCGACTCCACGGTTCGTATGACGCTGGTGCCTGGGGCCGGCGACGGCAGGGCCTGCGGGGTGGGACGTCATACGGATGGTGGGTGCGACTGCACGGTTCGTATGACGCAAGCCCCGGGGCCGGCGACGGCAGGGCCTGCGGGGTGGGACGTCATACGAATCGTGGGTGCGACTCCACGGTTCGTATGACGCAAGCCCCGACGCCCGCCGGACCCAGCGGGGGGCGCGTGGTCGAATGACGGGGTGCCCCTCCGCTGCTCGGCCGCCAGCCTCGACAGCCACGAGCCAATCGACGGCACCGCCCCCGACGAGCGCCGCTGGGTGTTCGTGGAGCAGCCCGGTCCGTGGGGGCGCAAGGCGCTGAAGGAGTCGCGGCTGCCCGAGGCGCTGCGCGCCCACCTCGCGGGGCTGCGCGGCGTGCGGGTGCAGCTGGTACGCCGGCCGGGGTCGCGCGACGAGCCGGGGCTGCTGCGCCGGGTGGTGGTGGTGGCCCACCTCGAGCCCGGGCAGCCGCCGCGCACGTGGGTCGGCGACCTCGCCGTCGGCCCCCACCCCGACGCCACCGACAACCACGCCGTCGGCCCCCACCCCGACGCCACCGACAGCCACGCCGACGACAGCCACGCCGCCAGCCACCTCGGCGACACCCCCGCGGCCCACGACCTGCTCCACCTCGACCCGCACGACCCGGAGGCCAGCGGCCTGACCCTGCTGGGGCCGCAGGACGACCCGCTGTGGCTGGTGTGCACCAACGGCTCCCGCGACGTGTGCTGCGCCGAGGTGGGCCGGCCGGTCGCGGCCGCGCTCGCCGCCCGCTGGCCCGACGGCACGTGGGAGACCACCCACCTCGGCGGCCACCGCTTCGCCGCCACCGCCCTGGCCCTGCCGACCGGGCTCGTGCTCGGCCGGGTCACCGCCGACGACGCCGTGGCGGTGGCCGCGCAGGTCGCGGCCGGTGACCTGCCCGACGAGCGGGTGCGCGGGCGTGCCGGGCTGCCGGCCGCCGCGCAGGCCGCCGACCTGCACGTACGTCGTGCGCTCGGGCTGGGCAGCCGACCGGTGCTGACCGTCGAGCTGGCGGAGGCCGACGAGCAGGGCGCGACGGCCGGCCTGCGCGCCAGGGTCACGGGCGACGGCGCAGACGGCGCAGACGGCGCGGACGGCGTCGACGAGGCCGTCGTGCTGGAGCGGGTCGGGTCGGTGCAGCTGGGCTCCTGCGCCGACGAGCGGCCCAAGCCGGTCACGTCGTGGCGCGTGGCGGGCACCGGCGGGCAGCCGCCCGTGCGGGAGCCGAGGGCCTAGCGCGGACGGCGCATCGGCAGGTGCGGGATGCCGTCCTCGAGGAACTCCGGTCCGTCGACGGCGAACCCGTGGCCGGCGTACCACCCGGCCAGCGGCGACTGGGCGTCGAGCACCACCTCGCGCCCGGCGCAGCACGCCAGGCCGGCGGTCATCAGCACGTCGGCCAGCCCGCGACCGCGGGCCGCGCGGGCCAGCACGACGCGCCCGATGCGCCACACCTCGGTGTCGTCGAGCACCCGCAGGTAGCCCTCCACCGGCCCGCCGGGGCGGGTGGTGAGCAGGACGTGGCGGGTGCCGGGCTCGACGTCGCGGCCGTCGAGGTCGGGGTAGGGGCAGTCCTGCTCGACCACGAACACGTCCTGGCGCAGGCGCCACGCGTCGTGGGCGGTGCGCACGTCGAGGTCGGCGAACGCCAGGGTGCGCACCTCGACGCCGTCGCCGGGCACCCCGCTCACGCGAGGAACGCCACGGTCGTGCGCCACGCCCGGCGCGCCTCGGGGATGCCGGGCAGCAGCGGGTAGACGTGGATCAGGCCGGGCTCCTCGACGTAGGTGAGAGACCAGCCGGCCTCCTCGGCACGACGCGCCAGCAGCCGGCAGCCCGGCACCAGCAGGTCGCGGGTGCCGCACAGCGCGAGGGCCGGGGGCAGGCCGGTGAGGTCGCCGAGGGCGGGGGAGACCTCGGGGCGGGCGAGGTCGTCGGGCGAGCCGGCCCACCAGGCGGCGTACGCCCGCAGCTTGCCCTCGAACAGCCAGGGGTCGCGCGCCGCGAACCACCCGGTGGCGGGCGTGGAGGTGGTCAGGTCGACCCACGGCGAGACCAGCAGCAGCCGCTCGACGCCGGGGACCCCGCGGTCGCGCAGCGAGGCGGCCACGGCCAGCGCGATGCCGCCGCCGGCCGAGTCGCCACCGAGCAGCACCGGCCCGTGGGCGGCGGTGCGGGTGACCACCTCGACCAGCGCCTCGTGGGAGTCGGCCCACGTCGCGGTGGGGGCCAGCGGGTAGTCGGGCAGCACGACCCGCACCCGCAGGCGGGCCGCCAGCCGCGCCAGCCAGCGCACGTGGAAGGGGTCGATCCCGGCGATGTAGGCGCCGCCGTGCACCCACACCAGCGTGCGCTCCGGCTCGGGCCCGCGCGGCGTGATCACGTGCACCGGGAAGCCGACGGAGGTGTCGGTGAGCAGCGCGAAGCGGCCGGAGAACCGCGGCACGAGACCCGTGGGCAGCAGGTCGTCGCGGCCGGCCTGGCGCTGCAGCACCCGCGCGCGCTCGTGCGCCACGTCCTGCAGCTCGCCGGCCCGGCGCAGGCGGGGCACGGCGGCGGCGAGGAGCTGGTGGCGGAGGCTCGGCACCGCCGCAGCCTCTCAGACCGCTGGGCACGCCGTCCGGGCGGACCGGGCCCCGGACACCGCCCCGACCCAGCCCCGGACACCGCCCCGACCCAGCCCAGGAGACCGCCCCGACACCGCCCGGCGCACCGGCCGCGCACCGTCGTCCTAGACTGGCCGCACACGACAGGGGAGCACGGCCGGCGACGTCCGGGGCGTGCTGAGAGTGCGGACGACGACACGCGTCGGACCAGCAGACCCTACGAACCTGCTCCGGTTAGCACCGGCGAAGGGAGTCCACATGAGGCGTACCCGCGCGCTCGCACTGCTCACCACGGTGGTCCTCGCGACCACCCCGGCCTGCTCGCTGGTCGGCTCCGGCGACGACGACCCCGCCGGCGCGACCGACGGCGCCGGCTCGCCGGGCTCGTCGGCGTCCAGCGACCCCGGCGCCCCGGGCGACGGCAGCGAGGTCGTCCTGGTCACCCACGAGTCGTTCTTCCTGCCGGGCCGGGTCGAGAAGGCCTTCGAGCGGCAGTCGGGCTACGACCTGGTGGTGCGCGCCTCCGGCGACGCCGGCAGCCTCACCAACCGGCTGGTGCTCACCCAGGACGACCCCATCGGCGACGCCGCCTTCGGCGTCGACACCACCTTCGCCTCCCGCGCGCTGGAGGAGGACGTGTTCGCGCCGTACGCCTTCGACGCCCCGCCCGGCGTCGTCGAGCACGCGCTGCCCGGCGACGACGAGCAGCGGCTGACCGCCGTGGACGACGGCAACGTGTGCGTCAACGTCGACACCACCTGGTTCGCCGAGCGCGACCTGGAGCCGCCGGCCACCCTCGACGACCTCCTCGACCCCGCCTACCGCGACCTGCTGGTGGTGCCGGGTGCGACCACCAGCTCGCCGGGCCTGGCGTTCCTGCTGGCGACCATCGCGGAGTACGGCGGCGACTGGCCCGACTACTGGGCCGCGCTGATGGACAACGGCGCCGCGCTCGTCGACGGCTGGTCGGAGGCCTACCAGACCGACTTCACCCAGGGCGGCGGCTCCGGCGACCGGCCGGTGGTGGTGTCGTACGACTCCTCGCCGGCGTTCACGCTCGCCGACGACGGCTCCTCGACCACCCGGGCGCTGCTCGACACCTGCGTCCAGCAGACCGAGTACGTCGGGGTGCTGGAGGGCGCCGACAACGTGGCCGGCGCGGAGGCGCTGGTGCGGTTCATGACCGGCCCGGAGGTGCAGGCGGCGCTGCCCGAGTCGATGTACGTGTTCCCGGTCGTCGACGGCACCGAGCTGCCGGCCGACTGGGCCACCCACGCCGAGCGGCCCACCGACCCCTACGAGGTCGACCCGGCGCTGATCGCCACGGAGCGGGCCGCCTGGCTCCAGGAGTGGACGGACGTCGTCACCCGGTGACCCGGTCGGCGCCGGCGGGCTCGCGACGCGCGCTGGGGCTGCTCGGCCTGGCGGCGCTGCCGGTCGCGGTGCTCGGGGTGTTCTTCGTGCTGCCGGTCAGCGGCATGCTGGCGCGGGGGTTCTTCCCCGAGGGCGCGCCCGACCCCGGGGCCGTGCTGGCGGTGCTGGCGCGCGAGCGGGTGCACCGGGTGCTGTGGTTCACGGTGTGGTCGTCGACGGTGGCCACCGTGCTGGCGGTGCTGCTGGGACTGCCGGCGGCGCACGCCCTGCACCGCCTCGACTTCCCGCTGCGCCGGGTGGTGCGTGCGGCGCTGCTGGTGCCGTTCGTGCTGCCCACCGTGGTCGTCGGCATCGCGTTCCGCGAGCTGCTGGGGGAGGCCGGCCCGCTGGCGTTCCTGGGCCTCGACGGCAGCCCGGTGGCGATCGTGGCCGGGCTGGTGTTCTTCAACGTCGCGGTGGTCGTGCGCGGGGTCGGGGCGGCGTGGGAGTCCCTCGACCCCCGCCCCGCGCAGGCCGCGGCCGCGCTGGGCGCGGGCCCGCTGCACGTGCTGCGCACGGTGACCCTGCCGGCCCTGCGCCCGGCGATCGTGTCGTCGGCCAGCGTGGTGTTCCTGTTCTGCGCCACGGCCTTCGGCGTGGTGCTGGTGCTCGGCGGGCTGCGCTACTCCTCGGTGGAGACCGAGATCTACCTGCTGACCACCAACCTGCTCGACCTGCAGGCCGCCGCGGCGCTCTCGGTGCTCCAGCTGGTGGCGGTGGTGGTGCTGCTCGCGGTGGCGGCGCGGCTGCGCGCCGTCCCCGACCCGACCACCGCGCGGGTGGTGCCCCGCCCGCGCCGGCCCGGCCGGGCCGACGCGCCGCAGCTGCTCGCCACCGGCCTGCTGCTCGTGCTGGTGGCCGGGCCGGTGCTCGTGCTCGTGCTCGGCTCCCTGCAGGTCGACGACGCCTGGGGGCTGGGCAACTACCGCGCGCTCACCACCACCGGTGACGGCGGGGCGCTGCTGGTGCCGGTGACCGAGGCCCTCGCCACGTCGCTGCGCACGGCCGTCGACGCCACGTGGATGTCGCTGCTGCTGGGGCTGCTGGTGGCCGTCGTGGTCACCCGGGCCTCGCGCTCGAGCACCGAGCGGCGGCTGCGCTCGGTGCTCGACGGCTTCTTCATGCTGCCGCTGGGGGTCTCGGCGGTGACGCTCGGCTTCGGGTTCCTGATCACCCTCGACGAGCCGCCGCTCGACCTGCGCGACTCCCCGCTGCTGGTGCCGGTGGCGCAGGCGCTGGTGGCGCTGCCGCTGGTGGTCCGCACCCTCGCACCGGTGCTGGCCGGTGTCGACGACCGCCAGCGCCAGGCCGCGGCGTCGCTGGGCGCGGGCCCGCTGCGCGCCGTGCTGACCGTCGACCTGCCGGTGGTGTGGCGCCCGCTGCTGGCCGCGGCCGGCTTCGCCTTCGCGGTGTCGCTGGGGGAGTTCGGCGCCACGTCGTTCCTCGCCCGCGACGAGCACCCCACGCTGCCGGTGGTGATCTTCCGCCTGATCGGCAGTCCGGGCGAGCAGAACTACGGCATGGCGCTGGCCGCCTCCGTCGTGCTCGCCACCGCCACCGCCGGCGTGATGCTGGCCGTCGAGCGCCTGCGGGTGCCGTCCCTGGGAGCCCTCTGATGCTGCACCTGACCGACGTCTCGGTGGCCTACGACGGCGTGCCCGCGGTGCGCGACGTCGACCTGCACCTGCCCGACGGCGAGGTGCTGGCCGTGCTCGGCCCGTCGGGGTGCGGCAAGTCCACGCTGCTGCGCGCCGTGGCGGGCCTGGAGCGGGCCACCGGCCGGGTGGCCTGGGACGACGACGACGTCTCCGGCGTGCCGACCCACCGGCGCGGCTTCGCGCTGATGTTCCAGGACGGCCAGCTCTTCGGTCACCTCACCGTCGCCCGCAACGTCGGCTACGCCCTGCGGCTGCCGGGGCGGGGGCGGGTGTCGCGGCGCGTCGAGGCCGAGCGGGTGGCCGAGCTGCTCGACCTGGTCGGCCTCGCCGGGTACGGCGACCGGCTGCCCGGCACCTTGTCGGGCGGGGAGCGCCAGCGGGTGGCGCTGGCCCGCTCGCTGGCCGTCGAGCCGCGGCTGCTGCTGCTCGACGAGCCGCTGTCGGCCCTCGACGCCGGCCTGCGCGAGCGGCTGGCCGTCGAGCTGCGCGACATCCTGGTGCGGGCGGGCACCACTGCGCTGATGGTGACCCACGACCACGAGGAGGCGTTCACCGTGGCCGACCGGCTCGCGGTGATGCGCGCGGGCCGGCTGGTGCAGGAGGGCCCGATCACCGACGTGTGGCGCCACCCCGTCGACGACGCCACGGCGCTGTTCCTCGGCTACGCGCGGGTGCTCACCGGCGCGGCCGGGCGCCGGGTGCTGGCCGCGGCGGGCGGGCCGGCCCAGGAGTCTGCCCAGGAGTCGACGCAGGGGTCGGCGGGCGGGGGTGACGCGGTGGCCGTGCGCCGCTCCGCGCTGCGGCTGTCGGCGCAGGGCCCGCTGTGCGGCACGGTCCGCACCCTGCGCGGCACCCCCGACCAGCTGCGCCTCGTCGTGGACGTCGAGGGGGTGGGCGAGGTCGACGCGGTGGCCGGCCTCGACCACCGGGTGACCCCCGGCGACGACGTCCGGCTGGTGGTCGACGCCACACGCCTCGCGGTGCTCGACGCGGCCCGCGGATGAGACGGGGGGTAGGCGCAGTCCTTACACTCTCCTCCGTGTACCGCCGCGCCTACGTCCTCCTCGTGGTCACCGCGGTGGGGATGGGCCTCTGGGCGGTCATCACCGCCGCGGTGCTCGACGTGCGTCTGGTCGACCCCGAGGGCGCCTTCCTCGGCCCCTCGTGGCTGCGCCTGCCGCTGCTGCTCTTCGGGGCCCTGCTGCTGGACATGCTGCCGCGCACGCTGTGGTACTCCCAGGGCCGCCCGGCCCGGATGCCGGCGATCGTGCGCGAGCGGCTGCGCACCCACTGGAACCGGGAGCGGCTCACCCTGGTCGCGCTCGGCATCATCTGCTTCTACGTCGTCTACGTCTGCTACCGCAACGTGAAGTCGTTCCTGCCGTTGGTCACGACCAACACCTTCGACCGCGAGCTGCACCTGCTCGACCGGGCGCTGTTCTTCGGCAACGACCCGGCGGTGTTCCTGCACGACATGCTCGGCACCACGGTCGCGGCCCACCTGCTCAGCTACATCTACCTGTGGTTCCTGCCGCTGGTGCCGCTGGCGGTGACGGCCTGGCTGGTGTGGTCGCGCAACATGTCCTACGGCTACTGGTTCGTCACCTCGCAGTGCGTGGCCTGGACCCTCGGCACGCTGTCGTACTACGCGCTGCCCACCCTCGGCCCCGGCCTCGAGTACGTCGCGATCTACGAGCCGCTGGCCAACACGCCCACGACCGCACTGATGGAGTCGCTGGTCTACACCCGGCAGAGCTACATGATCCCCGGCCTCGAGGGCCAGGTGCAGTCGGTCGCGGGCTTCGCCAGCCTGCACACCGCGATCACGCTGCTGGTGGCGCTGATGGTGCAGTTCACCCTGCAGAGCCGGGTGCTGAAGATCGTGTTCTGGGTCAACTTCGTCATCACCGTCGTCGCCACCCTGTACTTCGGCTGGCACTACATCGCCGACGACATCGCCGGCGTGATGATCGCGCTGGTGGCCTTCTACGTCGGCGGCCTGGCCAGCGGGCAGAAGTTCGACCGCTACCCGCTGCGCTCCCACCCCACGACGACGACGTCCAAGGTGCCGGTCTCCCGCGACTGAGCCGCCGTCCGGGTCGCCGTCGTTCCCACCCCGGCGGGCGGGACCGGCCGCGAACCCCTGGCGCGCGACCTACGCGCGAGTAACATCGGGTCATGGCCAGCGACACCGTGACCCCGTCCACCGCCGCGCAGGTTCCCGACCCCACCCCGGGCAGCGGCCCGAACCCCGGCGAGGCGGCTGACCGCCGCGTCGAGCACGAGGAGCGCCCCGGCAAGGGCTACCGGCAGCCCGAGGTCGACGTCGAGGCGCTCACCCGCCTGCTCGACGGCCGCTACGTCGAGGTGCGGCGCATGGTGCGCGAGAGCCTCGTCGAGCACGTCGACGTGCTGCGCGACGCCGAGACGATGAGCGCCGACGACTTCCGCGACCGCGTGCGCGACGTCGTCGTCGAGATCGCCGCCACCGGGCAGAGCGGTCTCGGCTTCCCCGAGGAGCACGGCGGCGGCGGCGACGTCGGCGCCTCCGTGGCGGCGTTCGAGACGCTCGCCTTCGGCGACCTGTCGGTGCTGGTGAAGAGCGGGGTGCAGTTCGGCCTGTTCGGCGGCGCGATCCTGCAGCTCGGCACCCAGGAGCACCACGACCGCTACCTGCCCGACCTGATCAGCGGCCGCCTCCTCGGCTGCTTCGCGATGACCGAGACCGGGCACGGGTCCAACGTGCAGGCGCTCGGCACCGTGGCGACCTTCGACGTGGCCACCCAGGAGTTCGAGATCACCACGACCACCGAGGAGGCCGGCAAGGACTACATCGGCAACGCCGCCGCCCACGGCGAGGTCGCGGTGGTCTTCGCCCAGCTCGAGATCGGCGGGGAGTCGCAGGGCGTGCACGCGTTCGTCGTGCCGATCCGCGTCGACGGCGAGGCCGCGCCCGGCGTCCGCATCGAGGACGACGGCCCGAAGATGGGCCTGCCCGGTGTGGACAACGGCCGGCTGTGGTTCGACCACGTGCGGGTGCCGCGCACGGCGCTGCTCAACCGCTTCGCCGACGTGACGCCGGCGGGGGTCTACGAGAGCGCCATCGAGAGCCCCAACCGCCGCTTCTTCACGATGCTCGGCACGCTCGTGCAGGGCCGGGTGTGCGTCGGCGGCGCCGGCATCAACGCCGCGAAGGTCGCCCTCGCGATCGCGGTGCGCTACGGCGACCGCCGCCGCCAGTTCGAGGCCTCCGACCCCGAGCAGGAGGAGCTGCTGCTCGACTACGGCATGCACCAGCGCCGCCTGCTGCCGCTGCTGGCCCGCACCTACGCGCTGCACTTCGCCCAGGAGGTCGTCGCCGAGCAGCTGCACGAGGTCGCCTCGGGCGCCCGTGACGACGACCAGGCCAAGCGCGAGCTGGAGTCGCGCGCCGCCGGGACCAAGGCGCTCGGCACCTGGCACGCCACCCGCACGATCCAGGAGTGCCGCGAGGCCTGCGGCGGCGCGGGCTACCTCGCCGAGAACCGCTTCGCCGCGCTGAAGGCCGACACCGACGTCTTCACCACCTTCGAGGGCGACAACCACGTGCTGCTGCAGCTGGTGGCCAAGGGCCTGCTCACCGGCTACGCCAGCGAGTTCGAGGACATGGACCAGTTCGGCATGGTCAAGTTCGTGACCGGGCTGGCCGTGGAGACGGTGGTCGAGAAGACCTCGGTGCACAAGATCGCCCAGCGCCTGCGCGACGTGCTGCCCGGCGGCGACCAGTGGGACCAGGAGGCCGGGCTGCTCGACCCGGAGTACCAGCTGGCGATGCTCCGCTTCCGCGAGGAGCACATGATCAGCGGGGTCGCCCGCCGGCTCAAGCGCGGCATCGACGGCGGGATGAACGCCGGCGCGGTGTTCTCCCGCGTGCAGGACCACGTGATCGGCGCGGCGCGCGCCCACATGGAGCGCCTGGTGCTCGAGGCGTTCGTGGAGAAGATCCGCACCGTGCCCGACGGTGACCTCAAGGTGGCGCTGAACCTGCTGTGCGACCTGCACGCGCTGTCGGTCATCGAGGCCGACCGGGCGTGGTTCATGGAGCACGGCCGGCTGTCGGTGCAGCGCTCGAAGGCCATCAGCCGCGAGGTCTCCGCGCTGTGCCGCAAGGTGCGCCCGCTGGCCGTCGACCTCGCCGACGCGCTCGGCGTGCCCGAGGAGATGCTGCGCTCGCCCGCCCTGGTCGGTGCCCCCGGCACCCCGCGGGAGTCGTCGGTGCGGGCCGCGGCGGCCCGCGGTGAGGCCGCCGCCTCCACCCAGGAGCCCGTGGGCTGACGCCCACGGGCGGCGGGGGTGGTCTCGAGACGCTCGCTGGCGCTCGCTCCTCGACAACCGGGCCTCGGTGGGGGTCTCGAGACCACCCCGCCGCAGCAGCACTGCGGCGGGGTGGAGGGGGGCTCAGTGCCCGCCGGTGTCCTTGAACCGCTTGTAGGACGCGTGCACCTCGGCCTCGGCCTCGGTGCGGCCGGTCCACTCGGCGCCCTCGACGGACTTGCCGGGCTCGAGGTCCTTGTAGACCTCGAAGAAGTGCTGGATCTCGAGGCGGTCGAACTTCGAGACGTGGCTGATGTCGCGCAGGTGCTCCTGGCGCGGGTCGGTGGCCGGCACGCACAGCACCTTGTCGTCGCCGCCGGCCTCGTCGGTCATCCGGAACATGCCGATCGCGCGGCACTTGATGAGGCAGCCGGGGAAGGTCGGCTCCTGGAGGATGACCAGCGCGTCGAGCGGGTCGCCGTCCATGCCGAGGGTGTTCTCGATGAACCCGTAGTCGGCGGGATACTGCGTGGAGGTGAAGAGGGTCCGGTCGAGCCGGATGCGGCCCGACTCGTGGTCGACCTCGTACTTGTTGCGCTGACCCTTGGGGATCTCCACGAGAACGTCGAACTCGAGCACAGTCAGCCTCCGCAGGTGTCGGCCGCGTGTCGGGCCGGGATGTCAGGTGTGGATCCGGTCGTTGGGCCCGGCGCGGGCCCGGCCGTGATTCTCGCGCACAATGGGCCGAAACACTGCAGCGGGAGGGGATTCGGTGTCCGGACGTGACGTACGCCACCCCTCCGCGCGGCGCGGCGGGCGGGCGCGGACCGGCCTGGTCGTGCTGGTGGTGCTGGCGCTGGTGGGCGCCGGCGGCGTGGCCTGGCGCACCGGCGGTCTCGACGACCTCGCCGACCGGCTGGGGGTCCTCGGCGGTCCGGACGCCCCGGAGGGCGACCCCGCCCGCCCCGGGAGCGTCGCGCCACCCCCGGGCCTCGACCTGCCGGCGCTGCGTCGCCCGGCCCCGGTGGCCCGCGAGGCCGCCGCGGCGGGTCTCGACCGTGCCGCGGTACGACGGGCGCTGGCGGCGCGTCTCGACGACCGCGACCTCGGTCGGCACGTGGTGGCCGCGGTGGCCGGCCTCACCGGCGACGACGCGTCGGGCTCGGTGGCGTTCCGCCGGGGCAGCGGTGCGGCGGTGCCGGCCTCGACCACCAAGCTGCTCACCGCGGTCGCCGCGCTCGACCTGCTCGACCCCGCCACGACCTTCGACACCCGCGTGGTGCGCCGCGGATCGACGCTGACCCTGGTCGGCGGCGGCGACCCGTTCCTCACCCGCGCCCCGGCCGCGGCCGGCGAGGGGGGCTACCCGCGCCGCGCCGACCTCACCACGCTGGCCCGGCGCACCGCCGCGGCGCTGCGCGGCGGCGGTGGGACGCGCGCCGACGGCCCGCTGCGCGTCGCCTACGACGACACCCTGTTCTCCGGCCCCGCGGTCAACCCCACCTGGCCGGCCGACTACGTGCCCGACGCCGTGGTGTCGCCCATCGGCGCGCTCTGGGTCGACCAGGGCCGTCCCGCCAGTGGCGTCGGCCGGGTCGCCGACCCCGCCCGCGACGCCGCCGACGTCTTCGTGGCCGCCCTGCGCACGGCCGGGGTGCCGGTGCGGGCCGTGCCGGTGGCCGCGGCCGCCCCGCGCCGCGCCGAGCCGGTCGCAGCGGTGTCGGGCGCCCCCGTCGCCGAGGTCGTGGAGCAGGCGCTGCTGGTCAGCGACAACGAGGCCACCGAGGTGCTGCTGCGCCACGTCGGCCTCGCCGCCGGCGACGACGGCAGCTCGGCGGGCGGCGTCCGCGGCGTGCGCGAGGTGCTCGCGCGGCTCGGCGTCCCCGGGCCGGCGCGCCTGTACGACGGGAGCGGGCTGTCGCGGGAGAACCGGATCGGCCCCGAGACGCTGGTCGGCGTGCTCCGGGCGGTGGCGACCTCGCCCGACGACTCGCCGCTGCGCGCCCTGCTCGCCGGCCTGCCGGTGGCGGGGTTCACCGGGTCGCTGGCCTACCGGTTCGTCGACTCCCCGCCCGCCGCCGTCGGCGACGTGCGCGCCAAGACCGGCACGCTCACCGGCGTGACCAGCCTGGCCGGCGTGGCCGTCGACCGCACCGGCACCCCGATGGTCTTCGCGCTGATGGCCGACCGGGTGCGGGTGGTCGACACCCTCGACGCCCGCGCCGCCCTCGACCGCGCCGCGGCCGCGCTCGCCGACTGCGCCTGCTCCTGACGCCTGCTCCTGACGCCTGCCCCGACGCCCGCGCGGACCCTCCCGCGGCCCGCGCCGGGTGGGGCCGCTGGATAGGTTCGGTGCATGACGCCCCCCACGCCCGAGATGATCGACTGGGACCTCGCGGTCTCCCTGGGCTCGCGGCTGGCCGGCGAGGGTCCCGTCGTCGGGCGCGGCGAGGCCACCGAGGTGGTCGAGGAGCTGCGCGCCGGGGCCGCCCGCTCCACCGGTCTCGTGCGCGGGTTCACCGGGCTCGACGCCCCCGACGACACCGCCCCGGTGCTGGTCGTCGACCGCGCCGGCTGGGTGCAGGCCAGCGCCGACGGGTTCCGCACCGTGCTCGCGCCGGTGGTGGCCAAGCTGGTGGAGAAGAAGCCGCCGTCGGGGCTGTCGCTGGCCCTCGGCTCGCGGATCACCGGCCTCGAGGTGGGCGGCCTGCTCGGCTTCCTCGGCGGCAAGGTGCTCGGCCAGTTCGACCCGTTCTTCGCCCCGGCCGGCCGGCTGCTGCTGGTGGCGCCCAACATCGTGCACGTCGAGCGCGAGCTCGGCGCCGACCCCCACGACTTCCGGCTCTGGGTCTGCCTGCACGAGGAGACCCACCGCGTGCAGTTCACCGCGGTGCCGTGGATGCGCGACCACCTCTTCTCCCTGGTCGGCCAGGTCGCCGACACGATGGACACCTCCCGGCTCTTCGACGACGGCCTGAAGCGGCTGGGCGAGAGCCTGCGCCACCGCTCCTCCGACGGCTCCGGCTCCGGCTCGCTGGTCGAGCTCGTCGGCTCCCCGGAGCAGAAGGCCCTGCTCGACCAGGTCACCGGCGTGATGAGCCTGCTCGAGGGTCACGCCGACGTCGTGATGGACGGCGTGGGTCCCTCGGTGATCCCCAGCGTCGACGCCATCCGCACCCGCTTCGACGAGCGCCGCAAGGGCGCCGGGTCGATCGACCGGCTGCTGCGCCGCCTGCTCGGCCTCGACGCCAAGATGGCGCAGTACCGCGACGGCGCGGCGTTCGTGCGCGGCGTGGTCGACCGCGTCGGCATGGACGACTTCAACGCCGTGTGGGCCGGGCCGGAGAACCTGCCGTCGAAGGCGGAGATCGCCGACCCCGCGGCCTGGGTCGCGCGCGTCCTCTAGGCGCCTCGCCGTGAGCCTGCACCCCTCGGTCGCCGCGGTGCGGGTCGCCGTGCGCCGCTGCCTGGCCGACCTGCCCCCCGACGCCGTGGTGGCGGTGGCCTGCTCCGGGGGAGCCGACTCGCTGGCGCTGCTCGCGGCCACCGTGCACGAGGAGCGCCGCAGCGCGCGCCGCGTCGTGGGTGTCACCGTCGACCACGGCCTGCAGGAGGGCTCCGCCGCCCACGCCGCCCGCGTGGTGGCGCAGATGGCCGACCTCGGCGTCGACGAGACCCTGGGCGCGCGGGTGCAGGTGGAGCCCGGCGGCACCGGGCCCGAGGACGCCGCCCGCCGGGCCCGCTACGCCGTGCTCGGCCAGGTGGCCGAGCACCTCGGTGCTGCCGCCGTGCTGCTCGGCCACACCCGCGACGACCAGGCCGAGACCGTGCTGCTCGGGCTCGCCCGCGGCTCGGGAGGGCGCTCCCTGGCCGGCATGCGGCGCGCCTTCGACGTCTACCGCCGTCCGCTCCTCGACGTCTCGCGCGACGACACCGTCACCGCGTGCGCGGTGGAGGGCCTCGAGGTGTGGGACGACCCGCACAACCACGACCGCGGCTTCGCACGGGTGCGGGTGCGCCGCGACGTGCTGCCGGTGCTCGAGGAGCACCTCGGGCCCGGGGTGGCCGCGACCCTGGCCCGCACCGCCGAGCAGGTGCGCGCCGACGTCGACCTGCTCGACGACCTCGCCGAGGCCGACCACGCCGACCTGCGGGCTCCCGACGGCGCCCTGGCCGTCGACGACCTCGCCCGCCGCCCCGACGCCGTACGCCGGCGCGTGCTGCGGCTGGCCGCGCTGGCCGCCGGCGCGCCGGCCTCCGAGCTGGCCCACGAGCACGTGGTGGCCCTCGACGCGCTGGTCACCGCGTGGCGCGGGCAGCGCTGGGTCGACCTGCCCGGCCACCTGCGCGGGGTGCGGGCCGACGGGCTGCTGCGCGTCGTGCGGGCGCCCGCCGACCCCCGCTGAGCGCGCCGGCGGAAATTTCTCGACGGAGGTCGCGGAAATTCCTCAGGCCCCGGCGGGGACGGCCGATCGGAGCAGTCCCGCCGCCCACCCAGCGGCACCCGTCACGCCCCTCGGAGCCCCCCATGCGCATGCTCACCTCGACGACCCTCGCCGCCGCCGCCCTCGTCGCCACCGCCCTGACCGCCCCGGGCCCGGCCGCCACCGCGACGTCGACGTCCGGCGCGTGGGGCACCGCCCCCCTCGTCGAGGGCACCGGCGGCGCCCTCGTGCAGGGCGTGGTCGTCGACCAGCTCGGCCGCGCCGTCGACGACGTCACCGTGACCGCCGAGACCCTCGACGGGGAGGTCGTCGCCAGCGACCTGTCGTACGCCTCGCCGGACAACGACAACCCCCACGGCTACTTCGCGCTGCGCGTCACCCGCGGCACCTACGTCGTCACCTTCAGCAAGCCCGGCTACACCACCGCCGCCACCACCGTGGAGCGCGCCCGCCGCGAGCGCGCCGGCCTCGGTCGCCTCGAGCTCGTCAAGCAGCCGGTGCTCTCGAAGGTCGCCGTCGAGGCCCCGCGCCGGGTGCGCACCACCGAGCCGGTCGTGGTGGGCGTGCGGGTCACCAGCACCCGCGACGCCGCCCGTCCCACCGGCGCGGTCGTGGTCTCCGAGGGCCGCCGGGTGCTGGGGCGCACCGTGCTCGACGAGCGCGACCGCGGGCGGGCGACCCTGCGCGTGGGTCGGCTGGCCCGCGGCAGCCACACCCTCACCGTCGCCTACCGCGGCAACGCCGTGCTGAAGGCCTCGCAGGGCTCGTCCACGGTCGTGGTCACCCAGGCCGGTCGCGGGTGACCGGGCCCGGGGGGCGTGCCGGCGCCGCGTCGTCCTAGGCTCTGCGCATGGACTCTGCCCACGTGGAGAACGACCTCGTCAACGTGCTGTTCACCGAGGCCCAGATCCAGGAGCGGCTGCGCGAGCTGGCCGCCCAGATCGAGGACGACTACGCCGGCAAGGACCTGCTGATCGTCGGCATCCTGCGCGGCGCGGTCATGGTGATGGCCGACATGGCCCGCAGCTTCAGCCGCCACCTCGAGATGGACTGGATGGCGGTGACGTCGTACGGCTCGGGCACCAAGTCCAGCGGCGTGGTGCGGATCCTCAAGGACCTCGACACCGACATCTCGGGGCGCCACGTGATCATCGTCGACGAGATCATCGACACCGGCCTCACGCTGTCGTGGCTGACGTCCAACCTGAGCAGCCGCAGCCCGGCGAGCGTCGAGATCTGCACGCTGCTGCGCAAGCCCGAGGCCCTGCAGATGCCCGTCGACGTGAAGTACGTCGGCTGGGACATCCCCAACGAGTTCGTCGTCGGCTACGGCCTCGACTACCGCGAGCGCTACCGCAACCTGCGCGACATCGGCACCCTCGCGCCGCACGTCTACTCCTGACCCGCACCCCCGCGCCGCGGCGTGCGTTCTCAGGGTGCTCTCAACCGCACGCCTGAGAGACTGGCGGGAGCCTGCGACCTGTACCGTCGTGGGTTCCGACGTGCACAAGACGAGAGAAGTCCGTGAAGCGCTTTTTCAAGGGTCCCTGGGTGTGGATCGTCGTCGCGGTGGTGGGGGTGCTGCTCGCCCTGCAGTTCCTGGCGCCGAACTCCGGCGGCGACGAGGTCGACGCCTCGACGATGAACGACTACATCAGCAACGGCGAGGTCCAGGAGATCACCTTCGTCGGGGGTGACCAGCAGATCAAGGCCGTCCTCGACGACGGCGTGCGCGACGCCGGGTCCGAGGTCACGACGTACTGGATCAACGGCACGCAGCGCGACATCATCAACGCCGCCCAAGCCCAGTTCCGCGAGGGCACGATCGAGGACGTCAAGACCGAGATCTCGCGTCCCGGCATCCTCAGCTCGTTCCTCTTCTCCGTGCTGCCGATCGTCATCATCTTCATCGTGTTCCTGTGGCTGCTCAACAGCATGCAGGGCGGCGGCGGACGCGGCGTCATGCAGTTCGCCAAGTCCAAGGCCAAGTTGATCTCCAAGGACATGCCGAAGTCGACGTTCAACGACGTGGCCGGCTGCGAGGAGGCGATCGAGGAGCTCGGCGAGATCAAGGAGTTCCTCCAGGAGCCCGCCAAGTTCCAGGCCGTCGGTGCCAAGATCCCCAAGGGCGTGCTGCTCTACGGCCCTCCCGGCACCGGCAAGACCCTGCTCGCGCGCGCCGTCGCCGGCGAGGCCGGCGTGCCGTTCTACTCCATCTCCGGCTCCGACTTCGTCGAGATGTTCGTCGGTGTCGGCGCCTCCCGCGTGCGCGACCTGTTCGAGCAGGCCAAGGAGAACGCCCCGGCGATCGTCTTCATCGACGAGATCGACGCCGTGGGTCGTCACCGCGGCGCCGGCATGGGCGGCGGGCACGACGAGCGCGAGCAGACCCTCAACCAGCTGCTGGTCGAGATGGACGGCTTCGACGTGCGCGGCGGCGTCATCCTGATCGCCGCCACCAACCGCCCCGACGTGCTCGACCCCGCGCTGCTGCGCCCGGGCCGCTTCGACCGCCAGATCCAGGTCGACGCCCCCGACCTCGCCGGGCGCCACCAGATCCTGCAGGTGCACTCGCGCGGCAAGCCGATCGCCTCCGACATCGACCTGCTGTCGGTGGCGCGCCGCACGCCGGGCTTCACCGGCGCCGACCTGGCCAACGTGCTCAACGAGGCCGCGCTGCTCACCGCGCGCAACAGCGACAAGCTGATCACCGACGCCGCGCTCGACGAGGCGATCGACCGCGTCATCGCCGGCCCGCAGCGGCGCACCCGCTTGATGAGCGAGAAGGAGAAGCTCATCACGGCCTACCACGAGGGCGGCCACGCCCTCGTCGCCGCGGCGCTGCCCGGCACCGACCCGGTGCACAAGATCACGATCCTGCCGCGCGGGCGGGCGCTGGGCTACACGATGGTGCTGCCCGACGAGGACAAGTACTCCCAGACCCGCTCGGAGATGCTCGACAAGCTGGCCTACATGCTCGGAGGCCGCGCCGCGGAGGAGATGATCTTCCACGACCCCACCACCGGCGCCGGCAACGACATCGAGAAGGCCACCAACCTGGCTCGCGCGATGGTCACCCAGTACGGCATGACCGACCGGCTGGGTGCGATCAAGCTGGGCGAGACCCAGGGCGAGCCGTTCCTGGGCCGCGACATGGGCCACTCGCGCAACTACTCCGAGGACGTCGCCGCGATCGTCGACGAGGAGACCAAGAACTTCCTCGCCGTCGCCCACCAGGAGGCCTTCGACATCCTGGAGGAGAACCGCGACGTGCTCGACGCGCTGGTGCTCGAGCTGCTCGACAAGGAGACCCTCGACAAGGCCCAGGTGGCCCGGGTCTTCGAGCCGCTGCGCCGCCGTGCCGAGCGTCCGGCCTGGACCGGCTCGCCCCACCGCCGGCCCTCCGACATCCCCGCGGTCGAGATCCCGCAGGCCATCCGCGACCGCGTGCGCTCCAACGGGTACGCCGGCCAGGGCGCCGGTGTGGTGCTCACCCCGCCCGGCGCGGGCGGTGACGTGCACGGCGACCCCGGCTACGGGTCCACCCCCACGGCCACCCCGCCCGCCCCGGGCGCCGGTCCCGGCACGCCGAACCAGCAGGGCTGAGCGGTGAGCGATGCCGTGCAGCCCGTGCGCGCGCCCGACCGCGCGCCGCAGGACGTCCCGCCGTTCGACCACCCGCGCGCCGAGGCCGCGGTGCGCGAGCTGCTCGCCGCGATCGGGGAGGACCCCGACCGCGAGGGCCTGCGCGACACCCCGGCCCGGGTGGCCCGCGCGTACGCCGAGCTGACCGCCGGGCTGCGGATGACCCCGCAGGAGGTGCTCGCCACCACCTTCGACCTCGGTCACGACGAGATGGTGCTGGTGCGCGACATCGAGCTGTGGTCGATGTGCGAGCACCACCTGGTGCCGTTCACCGGCGTGGCCCACGTCGGCTACATCCCGGCCGCGTCGGGCAAGATCACCGGCCTGTCGAAGCTGGCGCGCCTGGTGGACGTCTACGCCAAGCGCCCGCAGGTGCAGGAGCGGCTGACCACGCAGGTCGCCGACGCGCTGATGGAGATCCTCGAGGCGCGCGGCGTGATCGTGGTGATCGAGGCCGAGCACCTGTGCATGACGATGCGCGGGGTCAAGAAGCACGGCGCGCGCACCATCACCTCCGCGGTGCGCGGGATGATGCACAACGGGCCCACCCGCGCCGAGGCCATGGCGCTGATCCGCGGCACGCACTGACGTGGCCGGCGCCTCGCACCCCGGCGCCGCCGCGGCCCTCCTGGTGCCGCTGGGCCGCCCGCGCGTCATGGGGGTCGTCAACGTCACCCCCGACTCGTTCTCCGACGGCGGGCGCTACGTCGAGCCGGCCGCCGCGGTGGCCCACGGCCGGGCGCTGCTCGCCGACGGCGCCGACCTGCTCGACATCGGCGGGGAGTCCACCCGCCCCGGCGCCACCCGCCCGCTGGTCGCCGAGGAGGTCGCCCGCGTCGTGCCGGTGATCGCCGAGCTGGCCGCCGAGGGTGCGGTGGTCTCGGTCGACACCATGCGCGCCGAGGTCGCCGCCGCCGCGCTGGAGGCCGGGGCCGTCGTGGTCAACGACGTCTCCGGAGGGCTGGCCGACCCCGAGATCCTGGCGGTGACGGCGGCCGCGGGCGCGACGTACGTCGCGATGCACTGGCGTGCCCACGCCGACCGGATGGCCGACTTCGCCAGCTACGACGCGCCCGGGGGCGTGGTGGCCGCGGTCTGCGAGGAGCTCGAGGAGCGGGTGGAGGCCATCCGCGCCGCAGGCGTCGCCGACGACCGCATCGTGCTCGACCCCGGCCTGGGCTTCGCCAAGCGCGGCGAGCACAACTGGGAGCTGCTGCGCGACCTCGACCCCGTGCTGGCGCTGGGCCACCGGGTGCTGGTCGGGGCGAGCCGCAAGTCGTTCCTCGGCAGCCTGCTGGCGGGCGCCGACGGCGCGCCGCGACCGGTCGACGGTCGCGAGCACGCCCACAGCGCGCTGCTGACCCACCTCTCCGGGGCCGGTGTGTGGGGGGTCCGCGTGCACGACGTACGGTCGGCGCGCGACGCGCTGGCGGTGGCCGGGATGCTCCGGACGCCCGGCGCGGCAGGCGTGGCAGGCGGCGGACCCGACGAGGCAGGGGTGGACCATGGCTGACGAGCTGGCGGTGCTCGGCGTCGAGTGCTGGGGCCACCACGGGGTCTTCGACCACGAGCGACGCGAGGGCCAGACGTTCGTCGTCGACCTCGTGCTGGGCCTCGACACCGCCCCCGCGGCCGCCTCGGACGACTTGCACGACACCGTCGACTACGGAAGTCTCGTGGCCGACGTGAGGGCCGCGGTGGAGCGCGACCCCGTCGACCTGATCGAGACGCTCGCCCAGCGGATCGCCGACGTGTGCGTTGCGGATCGTCGTGTTGACTGGGCTCGCGTCACGATCCACAAGCCGGATGCCCCCATCGAGGCGACGTTCGCCGACGTCGCGCTGACGATCACCCGAACCCGCGAGGACGCCACGTGACCGAGACCCCCAACCCGCACATCATCGACGCGGACACCCTGACCGGTGAGATGCGGCCGATCCGGCGCGCGGTGCTGGCCATCGGGTCCAACCTCGGTGAGCGCCTCGCTGCCCTGCAGGGCGCGGTCAACGCCATCGCCGACACCCCGGAGGTGTGGGTCACCGGCGTGTCCCCGGTCTACGAGACCGAGCCGGTCGGCTGCCCGCCGGGCTCCGAGCCGTTCCTCAACGCCGTCGTGCTCGTCGACACCACGCTGGCCGCCACCCGGCTAATGGACCGTGCCCTGGCCATCGAGGACGCCTTCGACCGCGAGCGCACCGACGTCCCGAACTCCCCGCGCACCCTCGACGTCGACCTGATCGTCGTCGGCGACCGCCGCAGCGACGAGCCGTCGCTGCGCCTGCCGCACCCGCGGGCCAAGGAGCGCCCGTTCGTGCTGAAGCCGTGGTTCGACCTCGAGCCCGACGCCTCGCTGCCCGACGACGGCCCCATCGCCGAGCTGCTGGCCGCCGCCGGCATGGACGGCGTCGCGCTGCGCGACGACCTCCACCTCGAGGTCGAGTGACGCGTGGCCGACGGGCGCGGTGACCGCCGGCCCGGTGACCCGGGGGGCGCGGGTGGCTCCGGCCGCCCGGGAGGCCCCGGCGACGACGGGCGTCGCCTGGTCCCCGCCTCGCCGCGCGGCCTGACGGTGGCCACCGTGGTGGCGCTGGTCGTCGGCTGGGCGGTGCGCCCGCTGGCCGAGCTGGCCGGGGCGGTGCCGCCGGTGGTGTCGTGGTCGCAGCCGGTCACCCTGCTGCTGGTGGCCGCCCTGCTGGGCGCCACCGCCGGCTACACCTGGCGCGCCCTGCAGGTGCGTGGGGAGCGGATGGCGCCCCACGCCGCGGTCAACCGGCTCGCGATGGGCCGTGCCTCGGCGTACGTCGGTGCGCTGGTCGCCGGGTTCTACGGCGGCTACGCCGTCAGCTGGGTGGGCCAGCCCGCCGAGCTGGCCGACGAGCGGGCGGTGCGCGGCGCGGTGGCGGCCGTCGCGGGCCTGCTGGTGCTCGCCGCGGGGCTCGTGCTGGAGCGTGCGTGTCGCGTCCGGGACGACGACGCGGCGTCCTAGTCTGACGCCATGACTTCCCCAGCGGCCACTCCCGTCACATCCGCGTCGGAGCAGCCGCAGGGTTCCCCCGTCGACGGGTCCTCGCAGGCGTCGTCCCAGGTGTCGTCCCAGGCGTCGTCGCAGTCGCGCCGCCGCCAGCGCAGCACCCGGCTGACCGTGGCCACGCTGCTGCTGGTGCTCGCCGCCGTCGTGGTGCTGGGCGCCGCGCTGTCGGGCTCGTGGGTCGCCGGCGTGGTGGCCGGTGTGGTCGCGGTGGTGCTGGGCGCCGCCGCCACCCGGATCACCCACGCCGAGCTGCTGCAGTCGCGCCGCGACGCCGCCCGCGACCGCGCCGAGCAGGCCCAGGCCTACCGGCGGATGGCGCAGGAGCGCTCCCGCGAGCACGCCGCCCACGTCGAGCGCGAGGTCGGCGGCGTCCGTGCCGTGCTGGGGGCGCAGGTGCAGGAGCGCGAGACCGCGCTGGGCGAGCTCGAGGCCGAGCTGGCCAAGCTGCAGCGCCAGGGCGCCGAGACCACCCGCCGGCTGCTCGCCGAGACCCGGCGCGCCCAGGAGCTGGAGACCGAGGGCCGCTCCGTGGCCCGCAGCCTCGACGCCGCCGAGGAGCGCGCGGCCGAGGCGATCGTGCGCTGCGCCGAGCTCGAGGCCGAGATCGACGCGCTGCGCGCCGAGCTCGACACCGTGACCGTCGCGTGGCGCGCCGCCGAGGCGGAGACCACCCGCCGCCGCCGCGCCTGAGCGACCGCACCGGCGCCCACGTGCCCGGCGTACGGCATGATCGGTCCTCGTGATCCCCGAGGAGTCCCGGTTCGAAGACGACCCCGTCGAGCTCGTGCCCGAGGACCCCGGCCTGCCCGCCGACTGGACGGTCGACTCGCCCGACCCCGGTGACCCGGCCGACGTGGAGCAGCTGACCGCACTCCTGCGCGCCCACGAGCGCCACGGCCGCGGCTGGGCGGGCTCCGGTGTCGACGACGTGCTGGTGGAGGTCTCCGAGCCGGGTCTGCGCACCCGGCAGAACGTCGTGGTGCGGGACGGCGCCGGCGCCGTGCGGGCCTGGGGCAGCGTGCACGACCGCGCCGGCGGGCGGATGCTCTTCGTGCACGTGGTGGCCCGCGACCTGCCCGACCGCACCGCCGACGCTTGCTCCGAGGTGCTCGTGGAGTGGGCCGTGGGGCAGGCCCGCGCGGTCGGCGAGGCCCGTGGTCTCGAGGTGCAGCAGATCGACACCGGCGCCTACCAGGGCGACGTCCGCCAGGCCCGGTGGCTCGGCGACGCCGGCTTCGACAAGGTCCGCACGTGGTGGCAGATGAGCCGACCGGTGGGTGCCGACGAGACCGACCTGGTGCCCGACCCCATGCGGTGGGAGCGCAAGGGCGTGCGGTTCCGGCAGGTGCGCCGCACCGACGGCGGCATGCCCGACGAGGACGACCTGCGCGACGTGCACAACGTGCTCGAGGAGGCGTTCCTCGACCACTTCAACTCGTGGGAGGAGACCTTCGACGAGTTCCTCCACCGGCTGCGCGAGGACCCCGGCCACCGCTGGGACCAGTGGTGGCTCGCCGAGCTCCTCGACGGCGCCGACGGGGCCGAGGGGCCGCAGGCGGTGGGCGCGCTGGTCGGCACGGTCTCGGAGTCCGGCGACGGGCCCGACGGCTCGTACGTGTCCTACATCGGCGTGCGCGAGGCCGCCCGCGGGCGCGGTGTCGCCAAGGGCCTGCTGCGCACGATCATCGCCGACGCCGCCGGCCGGGGGCGCGACCGCGTCGGCCTCGAGGTCGACGCCGACTCCTCCACCGGCGCCGACGGCCTGTACACCTCGCTGGGGTGGCAGACCTCCTACGTCACCGAGTCGTGGCACCGGGATGTGCCCGTCACCCCGGGGGCGAGGGACGAGCCCGCGGGGTCGACGGGCCAGGTCGAGTAAGCCGCCCGGGCGAGCCTGCGAGCCCGGGACCGGCGCATCGAGACCACCGCAGCCCGCGCTGGGAGCCGGGGGCGACCGACGAGCCCGCACGGTGTACGGGCCAGGTCGAGTGAGCCGCCCGGGCGAGCCTGCGAGCCCGGGACCGGCGCATCGAGACCACCGCAGCCCGCGCTGGGAGCCGGGGGCGACCGACGAGCCCGCGCTGGGGCCCGCGCCGGGGGCCGCGTCAGGCCAGCGACGCCCGCAGGGCGCGGTGGACGCCGTTGGGGGTGAGCACGCCGACGAACCGCACGCCGTCCTTCACCCCGACCATGCCGCGGTCGTCGCGCAGCAGCACGGCGAGGGCCTCCTCGAGGGTGGCGGTGACGTCGACGGTCGCGCCGAGCTGACCGGCGCTGACGCCGTCGAGCGGCTCGAGGTGAGCGGGGTCGATCGGGGTGACGCTGAGGCGTCGCAGCCCGCGGGTGGAGCCCACGAAGTCGGCCACGTCGTCGTCGGCGGGCCGCCCGAGGAGCTCCAGCGGCGTGGCGTGCTGCGCGAGGCGTCCGCCGGCGGCGAAGACCGCCACCCGGTCGCCCATCCGCACCGCCTCGTCGATGTCGTGGGTGACCAGCACGACGGTCTTGCCCAGGTCGCGCTGCAGTCGCAGGAACTCGTCCTGCAGCCGCACCCGCACCACGGGGTCGACCGCACCGAACGGCTCGTCCATCAGCAGCACCGGCGGGTCGGCGGCCAGCGCCCGGGCCACGCCGACGCGCTGGCGCTGCCCGCCGGAGAGCTGGTGGGGGTAGCGCCCGCCGTACGTCGCGGGGTCGAGGCCGACGAGCTCCATCAACTCCTCGGCGCGGCGGCGGGCGGTGGCCTTCGACTCGCCGTACAGCAGCGGCACGGTCATCACGTTGGTGACGATCTTCTGGTGGGGGAACAGCCCGACCTGCTGGATGACGTAGCCGATGCCGCGGCGCAGCTCGACCGGGTCGACGTCGGTGACGTCGGCGCCGTCGATCTCGATGCGCCCGGTGGTGGGCTCGATCAGCCGGTTGACCATCTTCAGCGTCGTGGACTTGCCGCAGCCCGAGGGCCCCACGAGGCACAGCAGCTCGCCGCGGGCGACGTCGAGGTCGAGCTCCTGCACGGCCACCGTGCCGTCGTCGTAGGTCTTCCCGACACCCCGCAGCCGGATCATCGGTCGGCCCTCGGGGGAGCCGGTAGGTTCCATGCGGTGACCCTACTGGTGGCGGCGGCAGCGCCGGGCGCGCTCGCCGACGGGCCCAGCTGCTACAGCCGGCTGACCAACGAGTGGTTCTGCTGGCAGTACGTCGCCGACCGCCGCAGCGAGATCGTCGACGCCGGCGTCGAGCACCTCGCCATCACCGTGGCGGCGGTGCTGCTCGGGCTCGCGATCTCGTTCCCGCTCGCCGTGCTGGCCCGGCGGCTGCCCCGCCTGGAGTCGGCGATCCTGGCCGCGGCCACCGGTGTCTACACCGTGCCGTCGCTGGCCCTGCTGCCCCTGCTGGTGCCGTTCACCGGGCTGTCGCCGACGACGGTGGTGATCGGGCTGGCGCTCTACGCGCTGACCATCCTGGTGCGGGCCTTCCTCGAGGGGCTGCGCTCGGTGCCCGACGACGTGCGCGAGTCGGCCGTCGGCCTGGGCTACGGCCGTGGGCGGCTGCTGCTGCGCGTCGAGCTGCCCCTGGCGCTGCCGGTGGTGGTGGCGGGCCTTCGAGTGGCCACGGTGTCCACGGTCGCGCTGACCACGGTCGGCTCGCTGGTGTCGTACGGCGGGCTCGGTGACCTGATCAAGGACGGGGTTCTCACGAACTTCCGGGCCGAGCTGCTCACCGCCGCGGTGCTCTGCGTGCTCCTCGCGCTGGTGCTCGACGTCGTGCTGGTGCTGCTGCAGCGCGTGCTGACGCCGTGGGCCCAGGGGCCGCGCGGCACCCGGGGGGCAGCGGCATGACGGTGCTGCGCGACGCGTGGGCCTACCTGACGGCCGCCGGCAGCTGGACCGGTGACGGCGGCATGCTCGAGCTGCTGGTGCAGCAGCTGCTGCTGACGGTGAGCGCGCTGGGCCTGGCGGTGCTGGTCGGGCTGCCGCTGGCGCTGTGGCTGGGCCACCTGGGCCGCGGCGGGTTCCTCGCGATCAACGTGTCCAACATCGGTCGCGCGGTGCCGACGTTCGCGCTGCTCGCGCTGTTCGTCACCGCCGACCCGTGGGGCTGGACCGGGGGCTGGTTCCCCGGGGTGCGCGAGGCCGGGCCGTACGGCCGCGCCGGCCTGGCCACGCTGGTCGCGCTCACCCTGTTCGCGCTACCGCCGATCATCACCAACGCCTACGTCGCGGTGCGCGAGGTGCCGGCCGACGTGCGGCAGGCCGCCGACGGCATGGGGATGACCGGGTGGCAGAAGTTCACCCGCGTCGAGCTGCCGCTGGCGGTGCCGCTGGTGTGCTCAGGGCTGCGCCTGGCGCTGGTGCAGGTGTGGGCCACCGCCACCATCGCGGCGCTGGTGGCGGGACCCGGCCTGGGCCGGGTGATCACCGACGGCTTCGTGCGCAACCAGTACGGCCAGGGCCTCGCCGGAGCAGCGGTGGTGGCCGTGGTGGCCCTCCTGCTGGAGCTCGTCGCCGCGCTCGGGCAGCGCCTGGTCGACCCCACCCGGGCCGCGGCGCCGCGCCGCGCCGCGAAGGACCGCCGTACCGGGGGAGGCGGGGCCGTGGTGGACGTGCCTACAGTCTCCTCGTAGCCGACGCCGTCGGCCGCCCGACGCGGGCCAGCCCCGCAGACCGGACACGCGCGACACCGCTCGCGGGACACAGAAGGTGCACCTCATGACGTTGCGACGCTCCCTTGCCGCGGTCCTCACCGCCGGCACCCTCCTCGCCACCGGTGCCTGCGCCGGCGACGAGCTGAACAGCGACGAGGCCGCCACCTCCGAGACCGAGGTCGCCTCGCCGGCTCCGGAGTCCGGGTCGGCCTCGGGCTCCGCCTCCGGCGAGGCCACGGGCGAGGCGCCGGTGGGCGGGCCCGTCACGATCGCCAGCCAGAACTTCCCCGAGGCCGCCCTGGTGGCCTCGATGTACGAGCAGCTGCTCACCGAGGCCGGCTACCAGCCCGAGGTCAACCTCGTCGACGCCCGCGACGCCTACCTCGGCACGTTCCCCGGCCAGGTCGACATCGTGCCGGAGTACGTCGGCGGCATCGTCAACGCGCTCAACGCCCGCGAGAACGGCGACGACGCCGACCCGTTCGAGGCCGGCGACGGCGAGCAGCTCGCCGAGGACGGCCAGGAGCTGCTCGACGCCGCAGGCATCACGCTGCTCGACGTCTCCCCGGCCACCGACACCAACGCGTTCTTCGTGACCCAGGAGTACGCCGAGCAGAACGACGTCGACGAGCTCTCCGACCTCGAGGGCGAGTCGGTCACCCTCGCCGCCGCCCCCGACTGCGAGGGACGCCTCGACTGCGAGGGCGGGCTGAGCGAGGAGTACGGCATCGACGTCACCGAGGTCCTGCCGCTGGGCTACGCCAGCGACCAGACCTACCAGTCGGTGCTCGACGGCGAGTCGGAGCTCGGCGAGACCAGCACCACCGACGGCACCCTGGAGTCGCTCGGCCTCGTCGTCCTCGAGGACGACCAGGCGATCCAGCCCGCGCAGAACCTCGTGCCGGCCGTGTCGACCGAGCTGCTCGAGGCCGACCCCGGAATCGCCGAGGTGCTCAACCCGCTGATGGCCGCCCTGACCACCGAGAAGCTCACCGAGCTCAACGGCCGGATCTCCGTCGACCGCGAGAAGACCGAGGACGTCGCCGCCGACTTCCTCACCTCCGAGGGCCTGCTGTAGCCGCGGGTTCCACCGGCTGACCGGTGACACCCGCACCTGTCGGCCCACGCGACGGCCGACAGGTGCGGGTTGCGCCAGCCGGCTGGTGAAACCCTCAGACCTCGTGCGCCCGCACGGCGAGCGCAGCGGGGTCGACGGTGGCGGGGTCGAGGAACGGCAGCGCGAGGCGTACGCCGCCGTCGGGGGTGCGCTCGCGGGGGGCGGGGCCGGGGTGCTCGGCGACCCAGGTCATCACCGCGGCGGCGTCGTCGCGGCGCCCCTGCTCGACCAGCCAGCCGGTGAGCCGGTGCACCGGGGGCAGCCCCGACCCGGTCAGTGACGTGTCGCCGCCGAGCTCGAGCACCCCGGTGCGCAGCAGGTCCCACCACGCGTCGGAGCAGCCGGGCACCTCGGTGAAGTAGCGGTGCAGGTCGCCGGGCAGGACCTGGGTGCGGAAGACCCGGGTGACCTCGGGCGACCCGTGGGCCTGCACGCTGGCCAGCGCCATCCTCTTGGTGGCCCAGCGGTCGACGAGGTCGGCCGGTGACGAGCGCTGCTGGGTGATCGACGAGCCGTCGCCGCGGATGCGCCAGTGGTAGACGACCTCGGGCAGCACGGTGAACCGGCCGGCCCGCAGGTAGGCCTCGGTGGTGGTGGGCTGGTCCTCGTACCGCACGCCCTCGGGCCAGGAGAGGTCCGCGGTGTCGTAGAACCCGCGGGCGAACAGCTTGTTCCACGCGAACACGTCGCCGAGGATCTCGGGCAGGTCCTCGACCACCAGCGTGCGGCGCTCGCGGTGCAGGCGCCGCATCCAGGGCGGCTCGACGAGCCGGTCGCCGCCCTCCCACCGCACGACCGAGCCGGTGACCAGGTCGGAGCGGGTGCGGCGCAGCGCGTCGACCATGGTGGCGTACGCGCCCGGCGGCACCACGTCGTCGGAGTCGGCGAAGGCCAGCAGGTCGCCGGACGCCGCCGCGACGCCGGTGTTGCGGGCCGCGCCGAGGCCGTGGTTGGCGGTGTGCAGCACCCGCACCCGCGGGTCCCGCGCGGCGTAGGAGTCGGCCACGTCGCCGGTGGCGTCGGTGGCGCCGTCGTCGACCACCACCACCTCGAGGTGGCGGTGGCTCTGGGCCAGCACGCTGTCGAGGCAGGCGGGCAGGTAGTCGGCGACGTCGTAGGCCGGCACCACCACGCTGACCAGGGGACCTCGGCGGCGCAGCGGCATGGGCACACCGTATGCGGGTCCGGCAGCGCGGCCCCGCCGGCAGTAGGGTCGGGTCCCGTGACCGCCCTGCCTGACGCCACCGTGCCCGCCGACCCGGACCCCGCCGCCTACCCGCGCAAGGTGCTGTTCGTGGCCGGGGCCGGCCGCAGCGGCACCAGCACGATGGCCGGGCTGATGCAGATCCTCGGGCTGCACGTGCCGCGCCCGGAGGTCGTGCCCGACGAGTCCAACCCCAAGGGCTTCGCCGAGCCGGCCTGGGCCGTCGAGCACCACACCCGCCTGCTGCGCGAGGCCGTGGTGCAGGTCAGCGACTCCCGGCCCGACGCGTGGTTCGAGACCGGGCGCATCTCCACCCGCGAGCCCGAGCGGATCACCACCGCGGCCTGGCTGGAGTCGCACTTCGAGGTCGCCCCCGAGCTGGTCGTCAAGGACCCCCGGCTCAGCTGGTTCCTGTCGCTGTGGCGCGTCGCCGCGCTGCGCAGCGGCGCCACCCCCGTCTTCGCCACCATGCTGCGCCCGCCGGCGGAGGTGGTGGGCAGCAAGCAGAAGTACTACGCCAACCGTCTCGGCTCGGCCCACCTCACCGCCTCGTGGCTGAACATGCTGCTGCACACCGAGCGGGCCACCCGCGAGTCGGTCGCCGACGGCGGGCGCGTGTTCGTGCGCTACTCCGACCTGCTCGACGACTGGACCCGCGAGACCATGCGGGTCGGCGAGCAGCTGCAGCTGCAGCACGTGCTGCACGCCCGCAGCGAGCAGATCCGTGACGGCCACCGGTTCGTCGACCCCGGCCTGCGCCGGGTCACCCAGAGCCTCGACGACCTCGCGCTGCCCCCGCGGCTGCACGAGCTGACCGCCGAGACCTGGTCGGAGCTCAACAAGCTCGCCGACGCCGGCGGCGACACCCCCGCGGTGCACGAGGCCCTCGACCAGCTGCGCGAGGCCTACTCCGACCTGTACGCCGAGGCCGAGGCGATCAGCCGCTCCTCGGTGGTCGCCACCGAGCACCGGCTGCGCCGTCCCGGCGGCGGCCCCCGGCCTCAGGGCGGCCCCGGCGCCGCGGCAGGCCGCGGCCCGGGGGCCCCCGTGGCAGCGGAGCCGGCCGCCGCGGGCCCGTCGCACGCCGCCGACCGGCTGCCCCACGGCCTGCGCGCGATGGTGCCGCCGTCGGTGCGTCGTGGCCTGCGCAAGGTCGCCGGGCGCGAGCGCTGAGGGGCGGGTCGTGAACGCCATCCGCAACCCCGACGGCCTGCGCAACCTCGAGGGCCACACCGACTTCGACATCACCTGGCCCTGGACCCGCCCCGGCGGGCTGCGCCCGGGCAGCACCGCGGTGCTCCGGGTCAAGGACGAGGCCCGTGCGCTGCCGTTCGTGCTGCCGCCGCTGCTGCGCGCCTGCGACCACGTGCTGGTCGTCGACAACGGCTCGACCGACGGCTCGCCCGAGGTGGTGCGCCGTACGGCGGAGCAGGCCGGCCTCGGGCACAGGCTCAGCCAGGCGACGTACCCGTTCTCGGTCGCCCGTGCCGGCGCCGAGCACCTCGCCCAGCACGAGCTGTCGGTGCACTCGCTGTCGTACTTCTACAACTGGTGCTTCGCCCAGGTCGGCACCCGCTACTCCTGGAAGTGGGACGGCGACATGGTGCTGACCACCGAGGGCGAGGTGTCGCTGGGCGACCTCACCTGGCAGGTCGGCGACGTGCAGTCGATCGTGCGGGTGCCGCGCCACGGGCTCTACCTCGACAGCGACTCCCACGCCTACCTCGACCTCGGGCTGCGCAACGCCGAGGAGTGGGGCTACCCCGTGGGTCCCGACTTCGTGTTCACCAAGGCCTTCGAGTGGGAGATCCGCTCGACGCCCGAGGGCTGCCGCTCGATCGGGCTGCCCCACGGGCTGTGCGTCGAGCTGAAGTTCCTCGACGGCGACGAGTTCGCCCACTGGACCGACCCCGCGTCGTTCGCGACCAGCTACCGCAACAAGCGCAAGCGCCGCGAGTGGGCGGTGTTCCACGCGCTGCGCGAGGGCGTGGTGCCCGACGGCGTCCACGAGATCACCGCCCCCGAGGGCGTGCACGTCGTCGACCACGTCACCCGCACCTGGCTGCCGCGCGCCCCGCGCCCGCTGCAGGTCGGCTGACCCGGCCCGACCCGCCCCCACGCGGCTGTCGGCGGCTGTCGGCCAGGTCACAGGCCCGCGCGCTGTCGGCCCGCCCACCACCGGCGTAGATTCACCGGTGCATCTGACGACACACCGTTCGGTACCCACCCCGGCCTCCCGGCGCACCCGCGCCGACCAGGAGGTGGTCGGAGGGACTGAAACGAAAGGTCCCGGTCATGGTCGACGCCCTGCCCACCCCTGCCCTCATCGGCTCCGCCCCTGACGGCCCCGCCCCCGTGCTGCGCCTCGGCGTCGTGGGGGCCGGTCGCGTGGGCGCCGTGCTGGCGGCCCGCCTGCGCGCGGCCGGCCACGAGGTGGTGGCCGCCGCCGGCGACTCCGCCGCCTCGCTGGAGCGCATCGCGACCCTGCTGCCGGGGGTGCCGAACGCCAAGCCGAGCGCCGTCGCCCGGGCCTGCGACGTGCTGCTGCTCACCGTGCCCGACGACATGCTCGCGAACGTCGTGGGCGTGCTGGCCGCGAGCGGCGCGCTGCACGAGGGCCAGACGGTGGTGCACACCTCCGGGCGCCACGGCCTCGCCGTGCTCGCGCCGGCCGAGCGGGTGGGCGCCCGCACGCTCGCCCTGCACCCCGCGATGACCTTCACCGGCACCGCCGTCGACCTCGAGCGCCTCGACGGCTGCGTGCTCGGGGTCACCGCGCGCCCGGCCGACCGCCGGCTCGCCGACGTGCTCGCCGCGGGCCTCGGGGGCCGGCTGATGCCGGTGGCCGAGGAGATGCGCACGCTGTACCACGCAGGTCTCGCCCACGGCGCCAACCACCTGGTCACGCTGGTGGCCGAGGCGATGGAGGTGCTGGTGGCCGCCGGCGCCGACGACCCCGCCGGCACGCTGCGCCCGCTGCTCACCGCCGCCCTCGACAACGCGCTCGCCGCCGGCGACGCCGCCCTCACCGGCCCGATCGTGCGCGGCGACGTCGGCACGGTGGAGGCCCACCTGGCCGACCTGGCCGCGAACGCGCCCCACACGCTCGCGTCGTACGTCGCGATGGCCCGCGCCACCCGCGACCGCGCCGTGGCCGACGGCCGACTGCCGCTGCTGCGCGCGCAGGCCGTCACCGCGGTCCTCGACGCAGCGGACCCGACCGGCACGACGGGCCCGGCCCGGCCCGCGCCGGCACGCCCGTGACCACCGGCCCCCTCCTCGCCCGCGACCGCACCGAGCTCGCCGCGGCCCTGGCGCCCGCGCGCGGTGCCGGCGCCCGGGTGGCGTTCGTGCCGACGATGGGCGCGCTGCACGAGGGCCACGCCTCGCTGCTGCGCACGGCGCGCCACCACGCCGGGGACGGCCCGGTCGTGGCGTCGGTGTTCGTCAACCCGCTGCAGTTCGCCCCGGGGGAGGACCTCGACCGCTACCCGCGCACCCTCGAGGCCGACCTCGAGGTGTGCGCCCGCGAGGGCGTCGACGTGGTGCTCGCCCCGGCCGTCGAGGAGGTGTACCCGGGCTGGCCCGCCGTGCGCGAGCCACAGGTCAGCGTCGAGCCCGGCCCGCTGGGCTCGGTGCTCGAGGGCCGCACCCGCCCCGGCCACTTCCGCGGGGTGCTCACCGTCGTCGCCAAGCTGCTCGGTCTCGTGCGGCCCGACACGGTCGTGCTGGGGGAGAAGGACTACCAGCAGCTGGTGCTCGTGCGGCGGATGGTCGCCGACCTGTGCCTCGGGGTCGAGGTCGTGGGCGCCGAGACGGTGCGCGAGCCCGACGGCCTCGCGCTGTCCAGCCGCAACCGCTACCTCGACGCCGACCAGCGCGCCCGCGCCGTCGTGCTGAGCCGGGCGCTGCGGGCCGCCCAGGACGCCGCCCTGACTGCCGCCCAGGACGCGGCCCGGACCGCCGGCCGGGGTGTGGGTCCCGACGCGCCGCTTGACGCCGCCCGCGCCGTGCTCGACCCCGCGCTGCGCGAGGGCGCCGTCGACCTCGACTACCTCGTCGTCACCGACGCCGCGCTGGGCGTGCTCGCGGCGCACCCGGCACCCGCCCCGGGGCGGCCCGCGCCGGCCGGCGTGCCCGGCCTGCCGGCCCGCGTGCTCGTCGCGGCCCGGGTCGGCACCACCCGCCTCATCGACAACCTGCCCCTGGCCACCACGGCCGCGGCCGCCCCCGAGGAAGACCACTGATGCTGCGCACGATGATGACCAGCAAGATCCACCGCGCCACGGTGACCCAGGCCGACCTGCACTACGTCGGCTCGGTGACCGTCGACCAGGACCTCCTCGACGCCGCCGACCTGCTGCCCGGTGAGCTCGTGCACATCGTCGACGTCACCAACGGCGCGCGCCTGGAGACCTACACGATCGCCGGCGAGCGCGGGTCGGGCGTGCTCGGCATCAACGGCGCCGCGGCCCACCTCGTGCACCCCGGCGACCTCGTCATCCTCATCGCCTACGGCCAGATGACCACCGCTGAGGCGCGCACCCATCAGCCGCACGTCGTGTTCGTGGACGCCGACAACCGGGTGGTCACCACCGGGACCGACCCCGCCGAGGCGGTGGCCGGCTCCGGGCTGCTCCGCGGCGACGTGCTGGCCGGGCGCTAGCCTTCGACGATGCCCACGCCCCCGGTCGGCTCCCCGGCCCCCCGCACCACCACCGCGGCGCGCGCCGACGAGCCCTCCGGCGAGCCCGGTCGCCTGCCCGGTCGGCTGCCGAGCCGGCTCCCCGGGCGGCTGGCCGCCCCCGAGCCCGGCTGGACCACCTCCGCCGACGTCGTGGTGATCGGCTCGGGCATCGCCGGGCTGACCGCCGCGCTGCGGCTGAAGGACGCCGACAACGGCATCGACCGCGTGCTGGTGGTCACCAAGGACGTGCTGGCCGCGGGCTCCACGCAGTGGGCGCAGGGCGGCATCGCCGCGGCGCTCGGGCCCGGGGACACCCCGGCCGAGCACGAGCTCGACACCCTGGTCGCCGGCGCCGGGGCCTGTGACGCCGCCGCGGTGCGGGTGCTGGTCACCGAGGGCCCCGAGGCCGTGCGCGAGCTCATCGCGCTGGGCGCGCAGTTCGACCACGACCCCGACGGTGAGCTGTCGCTGACCCGCGAGGGCGGCCACCACCGCGACCGCATCGCCCACGCCGGCGGCGACGCCACCGGCGCCGAGATCCAGCGCGCCCTGATCGCCGCGGTGGCCCGCGCCCCCGAGATCGAGGTGGTGGAGCACGCCCTGGCCGTCGACCTGCTGCTCGACGGGCCCCCGGGCACCGGCGGCGTCGCCGGGGTGACCCTGCACGTGATGGGGGAGGGGCAGCGCGACGGCGTCGGCGCCGTGCGCTGCCGGGCGGTGGTGCTGGCCAGCGGCGGGCTGGGCCAGGTGTTCTCCCAGACCACCAACCCCGCGGTGTCCACCGGCGACGGCCTGGCGCTGGCGCTGCGTGCGGGGGCGACGCTGCGCGACCTGGAGTTCGTGCAGTTCCACCCCACGGTGATGTACCTCGGGCCCGACTCCCGCGGCCAGCAGCCGCTGATCTCCGAGGCCGTGCGCGGCGAGGGCGCGTTCCTCGTCGACGGCCCGCCCGAGGACGGCGGCGAGCGGTTCATGACCGGCGTCCACGAGCTGGCCGACCTCGCGCCCCGCGACGTCGTCGCGAAGGCGATCACCCGGCGCATGCACGAGACCGGGCGCGCCCACATGTGGCTCGACGCCCGCCACCTCGGCGCGGAGTTCTGGGAGCGCCGCTTCCCCACGATCCTGGCCACCGCCCGGCGTCACGGCGTCGACCCCGTCACCGAGCTGCTGCCGGTCGCCCCGGCCTGCCACTACGCCTCCGGCGGCGTGCGCACCGACCTGTGGGGCCGCACCGACGTGCCCGGCCTCTACGCCACCGGCGAGGTGGCCTGCTCCGGGGTGCACGGCGCCAACCGGCTGGCCTCGAACTCGCTGCTCGAGGGGCTCGTGTTCTCCCGGCGCATCGCCACGGTGCTGCCCGACGAGCTGCGGCCCTGGGCCGACGCCGCCGTCGACGGGCGCACCCCGGGCCTCGTGCCGGGCCGGGTGCGCCGCGACCTGCAGGAGACGATGACCGCCCGCGCCGGGGTGCTGCGCAGCGCCGAGGGCCTCGACGACGCGGCCGCCGTGCTCGCGGACCTGGCCGCGCAGCCCGCCGAGGTCGTCGACGTCGACGCCTGGGAGACGACCAACCTGGTGCTGATCAGCACCGCCCTCGCCGCGGCCGCCACGCTGCGCGAGGAGACCCGCGGCTCCCACTGGCGCGAGGACCACCCGCAGCGCGACGACGAGCGCTGGGCCGGCCACCTCGACGTCACCAGCGCCGACGGGATCCTCGCGGTGGCGCACGTGCCCGGCACCGCCACCGGCCCCGCGCCGACGGCCCCCGGAGCGACCCGGTGAGCGCGCCGCGCACCCTGCCGGGCCTCACGCCGTACGCCGCGCTGCCCGCGGCCCTGCTCGACGAGCTGGCCGCGGCGGGGCTCGACCCCGTCGCGGTGCACGACGACGTGGTCGCCGCCCTGGCCGAGGACCTGCCCGGCGGGGTCGCGACCGGTGACGTGACCTCGGTGGCCACCATCGACGCCACGGCCCACGGCGCCGGTGACTTCGCCTCGCGCGACGCGGGCGTGGTGGCCGGCCTCGGCCTCGCGGCCCTGGTGTTCCACCTGGTGCTGGGCGACGACGTGACGGTGAGCGACCGGCTGCCCGACGGCGCCCGGGTGGTCCCCGGCGACGTCGTCATGCGCGTCGCCGGCCCCACCCGCGGCCTGCTCACCGCCGAGCGGGTGGCGCTGAACTACGCCAGCCACCTCTCCGCGGTCGCCACCGCCACCGCCGCCTGGGTCGACGCCCTCGCCGGCACCCGCGCCCGCGTGCTCGACACCCGCAAGACGCTGCCGGGCTACCGCGCGCTGCAGAAGTACGCCGTGCGCTGCGGTGGCGGGGTCAACCACCGGTTCTCGCTGAGCGACATGGCGATGGTGAAGGACAACCACGTCGTCGCCGCCGGCGGCGTCGTGCCGGCCTACCGCGCCGTGCGCGCGGCCCACCCCGACCTGCGCGTGGAGGTGGAGGTCACCGACCTCGACCAGCTGCGCGAGCTGCTCGACGCCGGCTGCACCGAGGTGCTGCTCGACAACATGGACGACGCGCAGATGGCCGAGGCGGTGCGCACCACCGCAGGCCGGGCCACCCTTGAGGCCTCGGGCGGGCTGACCCTCGAGCGCGCCCGGGCGGTGGCCGCCACCGGCGTCGACTTCATCTCGGTCGGGGCGCTCACCCACTCCGTGCGGGTCTTCGACCTGGGCCTGGACCTGCGGGAGGCCTGATGGTCCTGCTGGCCGTCGACATCCGCAACAGCCAGACCACGCTGGGGCTGCTCGACGCCGACGACGAGGTGGTGGCCGACTGGCGGGTGGCCACGGACGAGCGGCGCACCGGCGACGAGTGGGCGGTGCTGCTGCGCGGGCTGCTCGGTGCGGCGCTCGACGACGTCGACGGGGTCGCGGTGTGCGCCACCGTGCCGGTCGTGCTGCTGACCTGGCGCACGATGCTGGCGCGCCACCTGCCCGGCGTGCCCCACGTGGTGGTCGAGCCGGGCGTGCGCACCGGCGTGCCGGTGCTCACCGACAACCCCCGCGAGGTCGGCGCCGACCGCATCGTCAACGCGCTCGCCGCTGCCACGGCGTACGGCGGGCCGGCGGTGGTGGTCGACGTCGGCGGCACCGCCACCACCTTCGACGTCCTCAACGCCGCGGGGCAGTACGTCGGCGGCGCGATCGCTCCCGGCCTCGAGCTGTCGCTGGAGGCCCTCGGGCGCCGCGGGGCGCAGCTGCGGCAGGTCGAGCTGGCGCGTCCGCGCCAGGTGGTGGCCCGCAACACCGTGGAGGCGCTGCAGTCGGGCATGGTGCTCGGCGTCGCGTCCCTGGTCGAGGGGATGGTCGCGCGCATCGTGGCCGAGACCGGCGCCGACGCCGACGAGGTGAGCGTGGTGGCCACCGGCCACCTCGCGCCGCTGGTGCTCGACGAGTGCGGCTGCTTCACCCACCACGACCCGCACCTCGCGCTGCGCGGGCTCGCGCTGGTGTTCGCGCGCAATTCCCCGCGATAGCACCACCGCTCGCGACGAATTGACGCAGCGATTATCGGCGGGTCGCGCCGTCGCGGCGCGGGAGGTATTCCGGCCCGCCCTGCGACCACCATTACGGGGATTTCCGCCGGGGCGGCCGGCCGGTCGAAAAGAATTAACTCGCGAATTGCACCACGCGCTCCGCCGAGAATGCGCGCAACCGATTAACCGTGCGATGATCGGGAAAGCACTCGAATCCGTGCCGCCGGCACCCAGAGGTGTCGGTCACTCGCTGAAAGGTGAACCATGGCGCAGAAGATCCACATCGTCCTCGAGGACGACCTCGACGGCACCGAGGCCACCGAGACGGTGTCGTTCGGCCTCGACGGCACCTCCTACGAGATCGACCTGAACGACGAGCACGCCGCGGCGCTGCGCGACGCGCTGTCGACCTACGTCGGCCACGGTCGCAAGGTCGGCAACGCCCCCCGGCGCGGCCGCAAGGCCTCCGGTGGCTCGAGCGGCACAGGGGCGTCGACCGCCACCGACGGCGCCAGCGCCAAGGAGATCCGCGACTGGGCCCGCAGCAACGGCTACGAGGTGCCCGACCGCGGTCGCGTCTCCGCCGAGGTGCGCGAGGCCTACGACTCCGCTCACTGAGCAGCAGCACGACCGGCACGCCGGTCGTCCGCACGCCCGTCCCGGCCCGCCCCACGCGGTGCCGCGGCGGGCGTGTTCGCTGTCAGCGGACGCACCCGTGGTGCTGGGGGGGAACGCGTAGGCTGTCAGCGGGGTTGGACATTCCGTACCCTCCCTCCACCCAGGAGCGGACGGCCCCCCACCTGCACGAGGAGAAGCGCATGTTCGAGCGGTTCACAGACCGAGCCCGCCGGGTGGTCGTGCTGGCCCAGGAAGAGGCCCGCATGCTCTCCCACAACTACATCGGGACCGAGCACATCCTGCTCGGGCTCATCCACGAGGGAGAGGGCGTCGCGGCGAAGGCGCTGGAGAGCCTCGACATCTCCCTGGAGGCCGTGCGCGCCCAGGTCGAGGAGATCATCGGCCAGGGCCAGCAGGCCCCCAGCGGCCACATCCCGTTCACCCCGCGCGCCAAGAAGGTGCTCGAGCTGTCCCTGCGCGAGGCGCTGCAGCTCGGCCACTCCTACATCGGCACCGAGCACATCCTGCTCGGGCTGATCCGCGAGGGCGAGGGCGTCGCTGCCCAGGTGCTGCAGAAGCTCGGCGCCGACCTCAACCGCGTGCGCCAGCAGGTCATCCAGCTGCTGTCGGGCTTCCAGGGCAAGGAGTCGTCGCAGTCCGCGGCCGCCGCCACCGGCGCCGGCGGCGAGGCGCCGTCGTCCTCGCTGGTCCTCGACCAGTTCGGGCGCAACCTCACCCAGGACGCCCGCGACGGCAAGCTCGACCCCGTCATCGGGCGCGAGCAGGAGATCGAGCGGGTCATGCAGATCCTCTCGCGGCGCACGAAGAACAACCCCGTGCTGATCGGCGAGCCCGGCGTCGGCAAGACCACCGTCGTCGAGGGCCTGGCCCAGGACATCGTCAAGGGCAACGTGCCGGAGACGCTGAAGGACAAGCAGATCTACACCCTCGACCTGGGGGCCCTGGTCGCCGGCTCGCGCTACCGCGGTGACTTCGAGGAGCGCCTGAAGAAGGTGCTCAAGGAGATCCGCACCCGCGGCGACATCGTGCTGTTCATCGACGAGATCCACACCCTCGTCGGGGCCGGTGCGGCCGAGGGCGCGATCGACGCCGCCAGCATCCTCAAGCCGATGCTGGCCCGCGGTGAGCTGCAGACCATCGGTGCGACCACGCTCGACGAGTACCGCAAGCACCTCGAGAAGGACGCCGCCCTGGAGCGTCGTTTCCAGCCGATCCAGGTCGCCGAGCCGTCGATCGCCCACACGATCGAGATGCTCAAGGGGCTGCGCGACCGCTACGAGGCCCACCACCGCGTCACGATCACCGACGAGGCGCTGGTCTCGGCCGCCACCCTGGCCGACCGCTACATCTCCGACCGCTTCCTGCCCGACAAGGCCATCGACCTCATCGACGAGGCGGGCTCGCGCCTGCGCATCCGTCGGATGACGGCGCCGGCCGACCTGCGCGAGTACGACGACAAGATCGGCGAGGTCCGCCAGCGCAAGGAGGCCGCGATCGACGGCCAGGACTTCGAGGCCGCCGCGCGCCTGCGCGACGAGGAGAAGCAGCTCATGCTCAAGAAGTCCGAGCGTGAGAAGGCGTGGCGTGCCGGCGACATGGACGAGGTCGCCGAGGTCGACGAGGAGCTCATCGCCGAGGTGCTCGCCGTGGCGACCGGCATCCCGATCGTGAAGCTGTCGGAGGAGGAGTCCACGCGGCTGCTCAACATGGAGGACGAGCTCCACAAGCGGGTCATCGGCCAGGACGAGGCCGTCAAGGCGATCTCGCGGGCCATCCGCCGCACGCGTGCGGGTCTGAAGGACCCCAAGCGCCCCGGTGGGTCGTTCATCTTCGCCGGGCCCTCGGGCGTCGGCAAGACGTGGCTGTCGAAGACGCTGGCCGACTTCCTGTTCGGCGACGAGGACTCCCTCATCCAGCTCGACATGTCGGAGTTCAGCGAGAAGCACACCGTCTCGCGGCTCTTCGGCTCGCCTCCCGGCTACGTCGGCTACGAGGAGGGCGGCCAGCTCACCGAGAAGGTGCGGCGCAAGCCGTTCTCGGTGGTGCTGTTCGACGAGGTCGAGAAGGCCCACCCCGACATCTTCAACAGCCTGCTGCAGATCCTCGAGGAAGGTCGCCTGACCGACTCGCAGGGCCGGGTCGTGGACTTCAAGAACACCGTCATCATCATGACGACCAACCTCGGTACCCGCGACATCAACAAGTCGATCCACCTCGGCTTCAACCAGAGCGGGGACGCCGCCGGCTCCTACGAGCGGATGAAGGCGAAGGTGCAGGACGAGCTGAAGCAGCACTTCCGTCCGGAGTTCCTCAACCGCGTCGACGAGATCGTCGTCTTCCCGCCGCTGAACCGCGAGCAGATCGTCACGATGGTCGACAACATGATCGCCTCGGTCGAGCTGCGCATGCGCGACCGCGACATGCAGCTCGAGCTCACCCAGGCGGCGAAGAACCTGCTGGCCGAGCGGGGCTTCGACCCCGTGCTGGGTGCGCGCCCGCTGCGGCGCACCGTGCAGCGCGAGGTCGAGGACGTGCTGGCCGAGAAGATGCTGTTCGGCGAGATCGGCCCGGGCCAGATCGTGCTGGTCGACGTGGAGGGTGAGGGCCCCACGGCCCAGTTCACCTTCGAGGGCCAGAAGGTCGCGCAGCTGCCCGACGTGCCGCCCTTCGAGCCGGCCGGTGTCGAGCTCGGCGAGGCGCTCACCGAGGGCCTGAACGACGACGAGCCCGGCCCCAAGGACGTGCCGCGCGCGTCCGAGGGCGAGACGCCCTGACCGACCGGGCCTGACCGCCCGACCGCACGACAGCGACGCCCCGGACCTGCTGGTCCGGGGCGTCGCTGCGTCGTTGCGTCCGCTGCTGTGCCTGCACCCGCGTCGACGCGGCGAGCAGGGCGTGGGTCAGGGGAGGGCGTAGGTGTCCGGGCCGACCTGGGCGACCAGGGCGTCGGCCACCAGCCCGGCCAGGGCCCGTTCCCGCTGGCCCGGCTCCGACCACGCGGCCTCCAGGGTGGTGCGGTGCACCGGCCCGTCGCTGTCGCGCAGCACCGCGAGCAGCCGACCGCGGCACTGCCGGTCGGTGCCGGCCCAGGCCTGCGCCCGCCGCGGCGGCCCGTCGTACGCCGGCGACCCGGCCAGCCGCCAGGCGCACAGGTCGGCGACCGGGCAGTCCGCGCAGCGCGGCGCCCGCGCGGTGCAGACCAGGGCGCCGAGCTCCATGGTGGCCACCGCCCAGGTGGCGGCGGTGGCGTCGTCGTCGGGCAGCAGGGCCGTGGCCAGGTCGCGCTCGGCGCGGGTGGGGGCCGGGGTGGGCAGCTCGACGCCGCCGACGGCGCGGGCCAGCACCCGGCGCACGTTGGTGTCGAGCACGACGTGGCGCCGGCCGTGGGCGAACGACGCGATGGCCGCCGCGGTGTAGTCGCCGACGCCGGGCAGGGCCAGCAGGTCGGCGTAGCGGTCGGGCACCTGCCCGCCGTGTCGCTCGACCACCTCGGTGGCGGCGGCGTGCAGCCGCAGCGCGCGCCGGGGGTAGCCCAGGCGCCCCCAGGCCCGCACGGCCTCACCGGTCGGCTCGGCGGCGAGGTCGGCGGGGGTGGGCCAGCGCTCCAGCCACTGCGCGTGCACGGGCAGCACCCGCGCCACCGGCGTCTGCTGCAGCATGAACTCCGAGACCATCACCGACCACGCGGAGGCCTGCGGCCCACGCCACGGCAGGTCGCGGGCGTGGACGTCGTACCAGTCCAGGACCGGGGCGTGCAGCTGGCTCATCACCGCCATCCTCTCCCCGGTCGCCTCGCCTGCGGAGTGGCACCCCCACCTGCGCCCCGCCGGTGGCTACGGTGACCCGCATGGCGACGCTGACCCGGGGACCCCTGCCGGCCCGCGTGTACTGGCTGCGACGCGGCATCGTCCTCCTGCTCGCGCTGGTGCTGGTGCTGGGCATCGCCCGGCTGCTCGGTGCCTTCGGCGGCGGTGACGAGCCGACCGCCGCGCAGGTGGCCACCGACACGACCGCCGCCGACGCCGCTGCCGGTGCCACCGCCGACGCCAGCGCCACCACCGAGACCGACCCCACCCCGGCGCCCGACGAGCCCACCCAGGGCCCCACGGCGCCGGTGGCCCCCGGCGCCGGCGCGAGCGAGCCGACCCCCGAGGTCGGGGAGGTCGAGGCCGTGCCGGCGCTGCCCGACGGTCCGTGCTCCGACGGCGAGGTGGCGGTGACCCCGGTCGTCGACGAGGCCGTCGCGGGCCCCGACGGCGACGTCGTGGTGCGCCTGCAACTGCGCTCCCTCGACTCCGCGGCCTGCACCTGGTCGATCACGCCGCGCCAGCTCACGCTCAAGATCACCTCGGGCTCCGACGACATCTGGTCCACCCGTCAGTGCCCGCGCGCCGTGCCGACCCAGGAGGTCGTGGTGCGCAGCGCCGAGGCCAGCGTGGTCGAGGTCGAGTGGGGCGGTCGCCGCTCCGACGACGGGTGCTCCGCCGCCGCGGCCTGGGCGCTGCCCGGCACCTACCACGTCGCCGCCGCCGCGCTGGGTGGCGAGCCCGCCGACGAGAGCTTCCTGCTCACCGCACCGAGCGTCGAGGAGCCGGCCGCCGCCGACGAGCGCGACCGGTCGCGGGAGCGCGACGAGAAGGCCGACGAGCAGGCCGACGAGCAGGCCGACGCCGAGGCCGGCACGACGCCGAGCGAGCGCGCCGACGGCTGAGGCCCGGGGCCCGCACGCCGGGCTCGAGGCTCAGACGTAGCGCTCGAGGATCGTCGACTCCGCCAGTCGGGAGAGCCCCTCGCGGACGCTGCGGGCGCGCAGCTCACCGACGCCCTCGACGGCCTGCAGGTCGTCGATGCCGGCCGACAGCAGCTTCTGCAGCGTGCCGAAGTGCTCGACGAGCCGGTCGACCACCGAGCTGGGCAGCCGCGGCACCTTCGCCAGCAGCCGGTAGCCGCGGGGCGCCACGGCGCCGTCGAGGTGCTCGCCGTTGCCCAGGCCCAGCACCCGCGCGGTGGCGGCGGGGTCGACCAGCTCGGTGGGGCTGAGCGCCTCGAGGCGGCTGAGCAGCTCCTCGGGGCTCTTGGTGCGCCGCCCCGAGGGCAGGTAGTCGCGCACGACCAGCTGGCGCTCGGCGTCGACGCCGGTGACGAGCTCCTCGAGCTGCAGCGACAGCAGCCGGCCGTCGGTGCCGAGCTCGAGCACGTAGTCCTCGATCTCGCGGGCGATGCGGATGACCATCTCGAGGCGCTGGGCCACCACCGCGACGTCGCGCACCGTGACCAGGTCCTCGACCTCGAGGGCCGAGAGCGTGCTCGACACCTCGTCGAGGCGCAGCTTGTAGCGCTCCAGGGTGGCCAGGGCCTGGTTGGCGCGCGACAGGATCTTGCCGGAGTCCTCGAGCACGTGGCGGGTGGCGCCGACGTAGGCCGCGATGATCTGCATCGACTGCGACACCGAGATCACCGGGAAGCCGGTCTGCTTGGCGACGCGGTCGGCGGTGCGGTGGCGGGTGCCGGTCTCCTCCGACGGGATCGTGTGGTCGGGCATCAGGTGCACCGCCGCACGGTGGATGCGGGTGATGTCCTTGTCGACGATGATCGCGCCGTCCATCTTGGCCAGCTCGCGCAGGCCCGTGGCGGTGAACGGGACGTCGAGGGTGAAGCCGCCGGTGGCGATGGACTCCACGGTGCGGTCGTGGCCCAGCACGATCAGCGCACCGGTGCGCCCGCGCAGGATGCGCTCGAGGCCGTCGCGCAGCGACGTGCCGGGGGCGATCGAGGCGAGGGTGGCGCGCAGACGCAGCGTCTCGTCCGAGCTGTCGACGGCGGGCACGGGGTTCCTCCAGGATGCGGGGTGCGGCGCTCCGGCAGGCCGCTCTGCGGAGTCTAGGCGGCGCAGCCCCGCCCCGCCCGCAGATTGCCGGACCGTTCTTTACCCTGACGCGACCGGGCCGGCCCCCGTGGCGGCCGCGACCGGCTCAGGACTCCGCGGCCGGACGCAGCCGGGGCGCGCCGGCACCGTCGCGACCCACGAGCCGCAGCAGCCGTAGCGCGGAGGCGACGTCGGGCACGTCGAGCACCTTCATGCCGTCGACCACCCACGACTCGGGGGCGCGGGCCGTGCGGCCCGGCTCGGAGGGCACCACCGCCACCCGGAAGCCGAGGCGGGCGGCCTCCGCGATGCGCTGGGGCAGGTCGCGCACCCGGCGCAGCTCGCCGGCCAGGCCGATCTCGCCCATCGCCACGACGCCGGTGGGCGGGGCGACGCCGTGGCTGGCCGAGACCAGCGCCACGGCCAGGGCGAGGTCGCTGGCGGGCTCGTGCAGGCGGGCGCCGCCGACGGTGGAGGCGAAGACGTCGTGGGCGTGCAGGCGCACCCCGCAGTGCTGCTGCAGCACCGCGAGCACCATCGCCACCCGGGAGGAGTCGAGGCCCGAGGTGGTGCGCCGCGGGCGCTCCAGGGCCGAGGGCGTCACCAGCGCCTGCACCTCGGCCAGCAGCGGTCGCCGGCCCTCCATGGTGACCGCCACGCACGTGCCGGCGACCTGGCCGTGGTGCTGCTCGACGAACAGCCCGGTGGGGTCGGTGACCGCGGTGATGCCCTCGGCCGACAGGTCGAAGCAGCCGACCTCGTCGACGGGGCCGAACCGGTTCTTCATCGCGCGCACCATGCGGAAGCGCGAGTTGCGGTCGCCCTCGAAGTGGAGCACGACGTCGACGAGGTGCTCGAGCACACGAGGCCCGGCGATCGAGCCGTCCTTGGTGACGTGGCCGACGAGCACGGTGGTGATGTTGCGGGTCTTCGCCACCCGGATCAGCGCGGCGGCGACCTCCTTGACCTGGGTGACCCCACCGGGCACGCCGTCGATGCCGGAGGCGCCGATCGTCTGCACGGAGTCGACCACCAGCAGCGTGGGCCGGGTCTGCTCGATGTGGGTGAGCACGGCGCCCAGGTCGGTCTCCGCGGCGAGGTAGAGCTCGGGCTGCACCCCACCGGTGCGGTCGGCGCGCAGGCGCACCTGCGAGGCCGACTCCTCGCCGGTGACGTAGAGGGTGCGGTGGCGCAGGCGGGCGGTCTGCGCGGCCACCTCGAGCAGCAGGGTGCTCTTGCCGACACCGGGCTCGCCGGCCAGGAGGATGGCGGCGCCGGGCACCAGCCCGCCGCCCAGCACCCGGTCGAGCTCGGGCACGCCGCTGGTGCGGAACGACGACTCCGCCACCGACACCTCGCCGATGGGCACTGCCGGCGTGGTCACCGGCGCGGCGGCCGCGCGGTGCACGGGAGCGGAGGTCTCGGCCACCGAGCCCCACGCCTGGCACTCGCCGCAGCGGCCCACCCACTTGCCGGTCTCCCAGCCGCACTCGGTGCAGCGGTAGCCGGGTCGGGCCGCGCGGGGGGTCGTCTTCGCCATGGCGCCACGCTAGGCCAAGCCACCGACGGCCACCGACGGCCACCGACGCCCACCGGCACCGCGCGACCTCACCCGGGGGAAGGGGGGACGGCCGTCGCCACCGTGCTTATGCTGTCGTTTGGATCGATCAAGACCGTCGGGCACCGACGGGTGGCGAGCGGAGACGACGTGGGGGTCAGGGGCGTGCCTCGGGGCACCATCCGGGTGCCGGCCAGCCCGCCCACCCTGGCCGACGTCGCCGAGCGGGCCGGGGTGTCGCGCCAGACGGTGTCGAACGCCGTGAACAACCCCGACCTGCTGCGCGCCGACACCCTGCTGCGCGTGCAGGAGGCGATCGACGAGCTCGGCTACCTGCCCAACCGCGCCGCCCGCAACCTGCGCACGCGCGCCTCCCACCTCATCGGCCTGCGGATCACCGCGGCCCAGGAGGGCACGGCCAACGCCACGATGGACCGGTTCGTGCACTCCCTGGTGGAGACCTCCCACGCCGCCGGCTACCACGTGCTGCTGTTCGCCGGGGAGCCCGACGACCCGCTGTCGGGCTACGACGACCTGCTGCGCTCCACCGCGGTCGACGCGTTCGTGGTCACCGACACCTACCTCGGCAACCCGCAGGCCGGGTGGCTCGGGGCGCGCCGGGCACCGTTCGTGGCCTTCGGGCGCCCCTGGGACCACCCCACCTCCACCCACCCCTGGGTCGACGTCGACGGCGCCGCCGGCTGCGAGCTGGCCACCCGGCACCTCCTCGACCGCGGCCACGAGCGCATCGCCTGGATCGGCTGGCGCAAGGACTCCTGGATCGGCGAGGACCGCCGTGCCGGGTGGCACCGCGCGCTGCGCGAGCACGGCCTGCCGACAGCCGGCCTGGCCTCGCGGGTGGAGGACACCGTGGCCAGCGGCCGCGAGGCCGGCGCGGTGCTGCTCGACGAGGCGGCGCCGACGGCGTTCGTCTGCGCCTCCGACACCCTCGCGATGGGCGTGCTGCACACCCTGGCCGACCGCGGCCTGCAGCCCGGGCGCGACGTCGCGGTGGTGGGCTTCGACGACTCCCAGGTCGCGCAGGTGGTGCCGCCCGGGCTCACCTCCGTGCGCCAGCCGCTGGAGCAGGTGGCCAGCGAGGTGGTCGCCGCCCTCGAGGGGCTGGTGGGCCAGCCGTCGCGTCCCGGGGAGGGCGTGCTGCTGACCCCGACGCTGGCCGTCCGCGGCTCCAGCTGACCCGGCGCGGTCAGAACCGCTTCCACCACAGGTTGACGGCGTAGTCGACCTGGAGGCCCTCGTGGGTCGCCAGCGCCTCCTCGGCGACGGGTGCGGGCAGCTCCACGCGCACCACCGCCTCGAGGTCGGCGCGCGAGCCGAACGACCAGCCGACGTCGAGCGGCACCCGCGTCCACCCGCGGGTCGACCAGAAGCGCTCCACGACCTCGGGCGGGTCGAGGTGCGGGTAGCCGCGGCGGAACCACCCGCCGAACGTCGAGCGGGTGGGGTCGTTGTCGACGACGAACGCCGTGCCGCCGCGGGCCACGACCCGGTCGAGCTCGGCCAGGCCGGGCTCGCAGCCGGGACCGAAGAAGTAGGCCCAGCGCGCGTGCACGACGTCCACGCCGCCGTCGGGCAGCGGCACGGCCTGGGCGGTGCCGCGGCGGACGTCGACGTGCGCGAGCCGCCGGGTGCGGCGCGCGGCCAGGGCCAGCAGGTCGGGGTGGGGCTCGACGCCCACCACGGTGCGCGCGGTGCGGGCCCAGCGCGGCAGGTGGTAGCCGGTGCCGCAGCCGAGGTCGAGCACCCGCAGGCCGGCCCAGTCGTGCACCTCGGCCATCGCGGCCTCGATGCGACCCCCGGGATCGACGGCGCGGTTCTCGACCTCGTAGGTCTCGGTGTGGTGCCAGATGTTGGGGCTGGCGACCGTGCCGGGGAGGTGGGCGCTCAGAGGCGGACGAGCCCGGCGGGCGTCTGCAGCTGCACCGCGATGATGCCCGGCGCGCCGTGGGGGGCGACCCACTCCACCTTGATGTCCTCCAGCGGGGCCTCGACGGTCTCGCCGAGCCACTCGCTCACCCGCTGCGGGTCACCGGCGATCTCGAGGCAGGCCAGGGAGAACGCGCCGTCGGCGTCGTGGCTGGGGTGCAGGTCGGCCGGCACCTCCCACTGCAGGAAGAACGGGAGCTGGGGGTCGGCGATGAGCCCGTTGATGCCGATCTGCTTCCAGCGCAGCTCGGTGCCGTCGGGGCGGTGCCGGCTGCCCTTCGCGGCGGTGCGGCCCAGGCGCTGCTCGGCGACGGCGATGTCGTCGACGGCGACCGCCCAGCCCAGCCAGCCGCCGCCCAGGGCGGAGCGGGCGCGCACGGCCTGGCCGAACGGGGCCTTGTCGGAGGCGGGGTGGTCGAGGACCTCGACGATCTCGAGGTAGGTGCCCCCCGACATCGCGAGCGTCATGTTGCGGGTGCCGAAGCGGGGGTGCACCCCGCCGTCGACGAACTCGCGACCCAGCAGGCCCCCGATGCGCTGGGCGGTGCTGGCGAGGCCGTCGGGTCCGGCGGCGTAGGAGAGGTGGTCCAGGCGCATGTCAGGAATTGTGGACACCCCGCCACCGGTGCTTGACACCGGGGTCCCGGTCTCTCGATGTCGAGAGGCTTTACCCGCCCGGACGGGGGTCGGCGGGGTGCAGGGCCAGCAGGCTGCGCGAGCGCACGTGCGCCTCGCAGTGCCGCACGAGCTCGGCGTAGGCGCCCTCGCCCATCAGCGCGACGAGCTCGGGGCGGTTGGTCACGTAGAGCGGCTCGGGGGCCACGTGGGCCTCGGTGTTGCCCGAGCAGTACCAGTCCAGGTCGTGCCCGCCGGGACCCCACCCGCGCCGGTCGTACTCGCCGATCGACACCTCGGTGTACGTCGTGCCGTCGGCCTGCTCGACGTCGCGGAACGTGCGGCGCAGCGGCAGCTGCCAGCACACGTCGGGCTTGGTCTCGAGAGGGTCGCGACCCTCCTGCAGCGCCAGCGCGTGCAGCGCGCAGCCGGCGCCGCCCGCCGCGGCCGGGCTGCCCGGGGTGCCCGGGTCGGCGAGCGGGGTGAAGCCGGGGCGGTTCTGGAACACGCAGGCCGACTGCCCGTCGACCTCGGTGACCCGGGTCTTGCGCGCGCCCTCGTCGTCGGTCTCCACCCAGTGCGCGGCGGTGACCTCGGCGTCCTCCCCGAGGACGGCGGAGCGCTGCTGCCACAGCCGGTCGTCGAGCCGGGCGACCTCGGCGGCCACCCGGGCCTCGTCGGCCTCGTCGGAGAAGTGCGCCCCGAGGGTGCAGCAGCCGACGTCGGGGGCGTCGGCGTAGATGCCGGCGCAGCCGCTGCCGAAGATGCAGGTCCAGCTCGAGGTGAGCCAGGTGAGGTCGCAGCGCATCACCTCGTCGGCGTCGTCGGGGTTGGCGAACTCCACCCACGCACGCGGGAACACCAGGTCGACCTCGGGCACCCGCGCAGCCTACGGGCCGGCGCCCGAGGCGCGGGCGGGGCGACGGGGGGCGGGCCCCGCGCGGAGTACCTTGGTCCCATGCGTCTGGGCGTCCTCGACATCGGCTCGAACACGGGCCACCTCCTCGTCGTCGACGCCCACGGCGGCGCCGCGCCGCTCCCGGCGTACTCCTACAAGGAGCCGTTGCGCCTCGCCGAGGTGCTGGACGACGACGGCGCGGTCTCGCCCGCCGGCGTCGAGGCGCTCACGGCGTTCACCGCGCAGGCCCTGGTGGTGGCCGAGGACAAGGGCTGCGAGGAGATGGTGGGGTTCGCCACCTCCGCGGTGCGCGACGCCACCAACGCCGACGCCGTGCTCGACCACGTCGCCGAGCGCACCGGTGTGCGCATCGAGGTGCTCTCCGGCGAGGACGAGGCGCGGCTGACCTTCCTCGCCGTGCGGCGCTGGTTCGGCTGGTCGGCCGGGCGGCTCACCGTCTTCGACATCGGCGGCGGCTCGCTCGAGATCGCCGGCGGCGCCGACGAGGCCCCCGACGTGGCGTGGTCGCTGCCGCTCGGCGCGGCCCGGCTGGCGCGGGAGTGGTTCGGCGGCGGAGCCCCCGACGACGACGCAGTGAAGGCGCTGCGCAAGCAGGTGCGCGCCGAGGTGGCCCGCGACGCCGGCACGCTCCTGCGCGCCGGGACGCCCGACCGCGCCGCCGCGACGTCCAAGACCTTCCGCTCGCTGGCCCGCATCTGCGGCGCCGCGGCGTCGGGGGAGGGCCCGCTGGTGCCGCGGCTGCTCCCGCTCGACGAGCTGTGCGCCTGGATCCCGAAGCTGGTGGCGATGAGCCACGAGGAGCTCTCGGCCCTGCCCGGCGTCTCGCCCAGCCGCGCCCACCAGATCGTGGCCGGGGCGCTGGTGGCCGAGGCGTGCATGGACCTCTTCGACCTGTCCGCGCTCGAGATCTGCCCCTGGGCGCTGCGCGAGGGCGTCATCCTCGAGCGGCTCGACGCCCTCAGCGTGCTCGGCTGACCCCCGCCGGCCGACCGGCCGGCGTGCCCCACCGGCGATCCAGGACCCCCATGACCCGCATCGGCCTGTCCACCTCCTCGGTCTACCCCGACTCGGTCGCCCACGCGTTCGCCGACGCCGTGCGGCTGGGCTACGACGCGGTGGAGGTGATGGTGGCCCTCGACCGGGTGAGCCAGCAGCCCACCGCCGTGCGCCAGCTCTCCGAGCACCACGAGATGCCGGTCTGCTCCGTGCACGCGCCGTGCCTGCTGTTCACCCAACGGGTGTGGGGCACCGAGCCGTGGGAGAAGCTGCAGCGCTCCGCCGACATGGCCCACGAGGTCGGCGCCGAGGTGGTCGTGGTGCACCCGCCGTTCCGCTGGCAGAAGGACTACGCCCGCGGGTTCGTCGACGGCATCGCGGCCCTCGAGGAGTCCACCGGCATCCGGTTCGCGGTCGAGAACATGTACCCGTGGCGGGCGACGTCGACGCGCGGGGTCGAGATGTACGTGCCGGGCTGGGACCCCTCCACCGAGCCGTACGCCAACACCACCATCGACCTCTCCCACGCCGCGATCGCGGGCTCCGACGTGGTCGAGATGGCCGAGCGGATGGGCCCGGCGCTGCGCCACGTGCACCTCACCGACGGCAGCGGCTCGGCCAAGGACGAGCACCTCGTGCCGGGGCGGGGCGTGATGGGCGCCGACCGGTTCCTGCGCCACCTCGCGGGCTCCGGGTTCGGGGGCGACATCGTGCTGGAGATCAACACCCGGCGCGCGTCGGGGCCCGAGGAGCGCGACGCCGACCTGCGCGACTCCCTCGCCTTCGCCCGCGAGCACTTCCGGCCCTGACCGGCCCGGTCACCGCCGCGGGCGGCGTCGTAGATTGGCGCCATGCCCCTGCTCCGCCAGCCGCTGCTCCTGCTCGCCCGCAGCCCCCAGGTCAAGAAGCTCGTCAGCACCATGCCGGTCTCGGCCGGCGTCGTGCGCAGCCACGTGCCGGGGGAGACCACCGAGTCGGCGGTCACCGCCACCGCCGCGCTGGCCGAGGACGGGCTGAAGGTCACCCTCGACTTCCTCGGCGAGGACACCAGCGACCTGGCCCAGGCCGAGGCCACGGTCGCGGCGTACGTCGAGGTGCTGCAGGCCCTCTCCGCGCGCGGGCTGACCCGCGGTGCCGAGGTGTCGGTCAAGCTCAGCGCGATCGGGCAGTTCCTGCCCGTCGACGTCGCCCCGGGCGGTGGTCACAAGGTGGCGCTGGAGCACGCCCGCACGATCTGCCGGGCCGCGCGCAACGCCGGCACGTCGGTGACCCTCGACATGGAGGACCACACCACCACCGACTCGACGCTGGCGATCCTGCGCGACCTGCGCAAGGACTTCCCGGAGACCGGCGCGGTGCTGCAGGCCTACCTCCACCGCACCGAGTCCGACTGCCGCCAGCTGGCCTACGAGGGCTCGCGGGTGCGGCTGTGCAAGGGCGCCTACGCCGAGCCCGAGGACGTCGCGTTCCAGGACCGTCTCGAGGTCGACCGCTCCTACGTGCGCTGCCTCAAGGTGCTGATGGCCGGCCAGGGCTACCCGATGGTGGCCACCCACGACCCGCGGATGGTCGAGATCGCCTCGTCGCTGGCCAGCCGCTACGGGCGCCAGCCGGGCAGCTACGAGTTCCAGATGCTCTACGGCATCCGGCCCGACGAGCAGCGGCGCCTGGCCGCGGCCGGCGAGACCGTGCGGGTCTACCTGCCCTACGGCACCGAGTGGTACGGCTACCTGATGCGACGCCTCGCCGAGCGCCCGCAGAACCTGACATTCTTCCTCCGGTCGCTCGTCTCGAAGTCCTGACCCGACGCCGCCGCACGAGAGGCTCCTGATGGCGCAGCCCAGCCCGGACCAGCCCGCCGACACCTCGGCCGACACCTCCGGCGGCACCCCCCGCCGCCGCACCGCCGTCATCGGCGCCGGCGTGATGGGCGAGGCGCTGCTCTCGGGCCTGGTGCGTGCCGGACGCCGCGTCGACCGGCTGCTGGTGGGGGAGAAGCGCCCCGAGCGGGCCCGCGAGCTCGAGGAGCGCTACGGCGTGGCCGTGGTCGGCAACCTCGAGGCGGCGTCGGGCTCCGACACCGTCGTGCTGGTGGTCAAGCCGCAGGACATGGCCGAGGTGCTGGCCGAGATCTCGCCGGTGCTGCGCGCGGGGCAGCTGGTGGTCTCGCTGGCGGCCGGCACGACCACGTCGTACATCGAGGCGCGCGTGCCCGAGGGTGTCGCGGTGGTGCGGGTCATGCCGAACACCCCGGCGCTGGTCGACGAGGGCATGGCGGCGGTCTCGCCGGGCTCGCACTGCAGCGAGGCCGACCTGGCCGAGGCCGAGTCGCTGATGGCCTCGGTGGGCCGGGTGCTGCGCATCCCGGAGCGCCAGCAGGACGCCGTCACCGCGATCTCCGGGTCGGGCCCGGCGTACCTCTTCTTCGTCGTGGAGTCGATGATCGAGGCCGGGGTGCACCTCGGCCTGCCGCGCGCCACCGCCACCGACCTGGTCATCCAGACCGTGGTGGGCTCGGGGAAGATGCTGCGCGAGACCGGGACCCACCCCACCGTGCTGCGCGAGCAGGTGACCTCACCGGGCGGCACCACCGCCTCCGCGCTGCGCGAGCTCGAGGCGCACGGTGTGCGGGCGGCGTTCCTCGGCGCGATGGAGGCCGCCCGCGACCGCTCGCGGGCGCTGGCCGAGGGCAGCTGAGCCCGCCACCGGACGCGGCGTGCCAGGCTGGGCGCATGAGCGACGCCGACGTCCGGTTCTGGTTCGATCCCGTCTGCCCGTTCGCCTGGCTGACCAGCCGCTGGGTGCGCACGGTGCAGCAGCAGCGCGGGCTGACGGTGGAGTGGCGGTTCATCTCGCTGCGCCTGCTCAACGCCCACGTGGACTACGACTCCCACTTCCCGGGCGGCTACGAGGCCGGCCACACCGCCGGCCTGCGGATGCTGCGGGTGTGCGCGCAGGCGCGTGACGACCACGGCCCCGAGGCGGTGTCCCGGCTCTACCCCGCCCTGTCGACCCGCGTCCTCGACGTGGCGCCCGAGGACTACGACCCCACCGACCTCGACGCCCTGGTCGCCGCGGCGCTGGCCGAGGCGGGGCTCCCGGCGTCGCTGGCCGCCGCGCTCGACGACACCGGTCGCGACGCGCAGCTGCAGGACGAGACCGACGAGGCGCTGGCGCTGACCGGCAAGGACGTCGGCACCCCGATCCTGCACATCGCCCCGCCCGACGGCGCGGCGTTCTTCGGGCCGGTCATCAGCCGGCTGCCCAGCGACGACGACGCCGCCCGGCTCTGGGACCACGTCGTCGGGCTGGCGACGTTCCCCGGCTTCGCCGAGCTCAAGCGCAGCCTGCGCGAGGCCCCGCAGCTGCGGGCGTTCGGCGTGGAGGAGGGCGACGTCGGCGTCGCCGAGGACTGGCACGCCGGGAGTCGCAGGCAGAAGCGGTAGGCGGGTCGGCGCCCACTAGGGTGATGGTGCCGACCGTGCTGACCGGACCCGCACCACCGTCTCGGAGGACCCATGAAGCCCCGCGCCCCGTTCCCTTCCCTGCTCTCCCGGACCGCAGGCAGGACCGCCGCCGCCGTGGCCGGCGCCGTCCTCCTCGTGGGCTGCTCCGGGTCGGCGGACGTCGACCTCGGGGCGGACGAGGAGGCGCCGTCCGCCTCCGACCCGGCCTCCGACGCGCCGGCCCTGGACCAGGCCGAGGTCGAGGACCAGGTGTCGACGCAGCTCGCGGAGGAGGTCGGGCAGGCCCCCGACTCCGTCGACTGCCCCGGCGACCTCGCCGCCGTCGTGGGGGAGACCATGGAGTGCACGTTGAGCGCCGGCCCCGACACGGTGGGCCTGACGGTCACGGTCACCAGTGTCGAGGACGACCGGGCGCTGTTCGACATCCAGGTCGACGACGAGGTGCAGTGATGGGATCACCCGCCGCCCACGAGCTCCTGCGCGGGGTGCAGGCCGCCACCGAGGGCACGCCGTACGTCGTCACCGAGACCGACGAGGGCTTCGACGTCACCCTCGACGTCGTTGACGCCCAGTGGTACGGCGTGCTGAACAAGGCCGGCCTGAGCAAGGTGTACGTGCACCACGTGGCCGTGCCGGAGCGCGGCTTCTACACGATCACCGACGACGCACGCACCGTCGAGTGGGTGGCCGGGGTGCCGCGCACCGCTGCCAGCGCGGAGCGGGTCCACGGTCGGGTGCGCGAGTTCGGCGTGCAGAAGGTCTGGGCGTTCGACGAGCACGGCCGGTTCGGCGTGCAGGCCGACTACCGCTTCAACTCCGAGGAGGGTCGCGACCTGATCACCGGGGTCGCCGAGCAGCTGGGGTGGCAGTCGCGGCGCGGCGCCGCGGAGAAGACCGGGATCGTCTTCGGGATCATCGGCGGCGTCGGTGCGCTCGTCGTCGTGGTCGTGCTGGTCGTGCTGGCGCTGCTCGGCAAGTTCTGAGCGGCTGCCCCGCGGCCTGCGGGGCTACCGCTCGCCGGCCGCGACGACGCCGTCGCCCTCGACGACCTGCACCGTGGCCATGAACGTCTGGAACTCCCGCCCGACCTGCTCGAACTGGGCGAAGGTGCAGGTCAGGGTGTAGATGACGACCGCACGCCGGCGCGGGTCGTCGACCGCGACGAGCTCGGTCAGCACCTGGGCCTGGCGCAGGTCGAACAGCGTGCCGTCGATGGTGGCCACCGCCCCGAGGGACTGGGTGATGGCGGGGGCCAGGTCGGAGGGGATCTGCGTGCGCTTGACCAGCTCGACCTCGTCGGCCTGGGCGCGCAGCTTGACCAGCGACTCGTCGGCGATGCGGGTCAGCGTGGCGCCGTCGGTGCGCCAGTCGCCGCTGATGGTGATCGTCGGGCTGTAGCCGCCCGGCAGGCCGCGGCGCACCGCGAGGAACGCGGCGTTGGTGACGCCCAGGCTGGCCGGCTCCACCGCCTCCCACGAGGTGTGGGGCAGCTCGAAGCGGATCGGGACGGGCAGGGTCGTGCTCATGACAGGAGTCCTCCGATGCCCTCGATGATGTCGCCGCCGGTGTCGGCCATCTTGTCGAAGTCGAGGGTGACGCTGCCGCTGACCTTGCCACCGAGGCCGAACGCGAGTCCGCCCGACCCCCCGACGGTGAGCTTGCCGTCGTCCATGCCGACCGTGACGTCGCCGCTCGCGCCGATACCGGCCCAGCCCTCGGCACCGACCTCGCCGCCGACGCCGCCGACGTCGCCCTCGGCGCTGACGCCGGCCTTGGCGCCGGCGAAGACCTCGCCGCCGGCGTGCACGCCCTCCTTGCCGATCTTCGCCTCGCCCTCCGCGCTGGCGCCGACGAACGCGTCGCCCGACGCGCCGACGGCCGCAGGGCCGTACTCCGCACCGACCGAGCCCTCGGCGCCCGCGAGGACCGCCTTGGCGTCGGCCGACGCGCTCAGGCCGTCCTTGCTGATCGACCCGCCGGCGCTGGCCTCGGCACCGAGCAGGGTGACCGAGCCGTCGGCGTCCACCTTGACGTCGCCGTAGTAGTCCTCCCACGACCCCTCGGCACCCCAGACGTGGGCCTTGCCCTCGACGGAGCCGAAGTCGATCTTGAAGGGGCTGTCCTTGTCACCCTCGCCCTCGGGGTCCTTGCCGTCGGGCCCCTTGGTGGGGTCCTTGCCGAAGGTGCTCTCGAAGCCGTCCCAGCTGAAGCTGGGTCCCTCCGCGCTGCCGCTGGCGCTGGGGCCGCTGCTGGAGCCCTCGGTCTTGGCGCCCTCGAGCCCGCCGAGGGCCTTGACCGCGGTGGCCCCGGCCGCGTCCAGGGCCTCGCGGGCGTCGTCGAGGATGCGCTGGGCCTCCTCGCGCAGCGGCGCCCCGGGGTCGACGAACGGGCCGGGCCGCGAGGGGCCGATGCTGGGTGGCGCGCTGCCGCCGTAGGTGGGCACCTGCACGGGGCGGGAGACGTAGGCGTTGTAGGCCTCGACGGCGTCGTTGTGCTGCCTCACCGCGGTGGCGGTGGCCTCCTCGCCCTCCTGCCACTTCGCGATGGCGTCGGCCGCGCGCGACTGGGCGGTGGTCAGCGCGGCGGAGTACGTCGACAGCGCGCTGCCGGCCTTGCCGAGCAGGTCGGCGTAGACGGCCCACTTGTCGCTCTCCGCGGAGCGCTTCGAGGTGTAGGCAGGGGATCCCACGCCGCCCTGCCACCCCTCGACGGTGACGCCGTCGAAGGTGTCGGCGAGACCGCCGACACGGCTGGACTCGTCCGAGAGCGCCGTGGCGGTGGCACTGACCTTGGACGGCTCGCCCTTGATCAACGCCTTGGGGTCGCTCGTCGCGCCGAGCTCGGCGCCGTCGGGGAGCGTCATCACTCACCACCCGGCAGCGGCGGGCCGTAGACGGGGCGCTCGGCGAACGGGGCGCTGGGCGCCGTCCCCGGCAGGAGCGGGAATCCCGGGTCGGCGAACGGGCTGCTGAACGGGCCGTCGGGGCCGTTCAGGAACGGCGAGCGGAACCCCTCGGCGTTGCGCTGGTCGGTGGTCTCGTAGACCTGGGCCGAGGTGCGCAGGTCGGCGGCGAGCTGCCCCGCCCCGGCGTGCAGGGCCTCGTGGGCGTTGGTGCACTGCTCGGAGACGGCCACCAGCCAGGCGGCCAGCTCGACGTGGCCGATCGTCTCGGGGTCGGCCCCGTCGATGGTGACCGGTGTCGTGCCGAGCGTGTCGGCGACGCCGTCGTACTCGTTGGCAGCGGCGCGCAGCTCGCTGACCAGGACCTCGAAGCTCATGACGGACCTCGTGCTCGCGGGAAGGACCACCGGCGTCTACCCCCGGCGCGACGGGAGAAACCCCGCACCCGCGGGGTAGCGTCGCCGACGTGCTCGCCTGTGCCGGTCCCTCGTCGGTGGTCTTCGACCCCAGCCTGACCGACTACGACTTCGGCCCCGGCCACCCGATGTCGCCGCTGCGCGTCGACCTCACCCTGCGCCTGGCCGAGGAGCTCGGGGTGGTGGGCGGCGCCGGCCTGCGGGTGGTGCCGGCCCCGAGCGCCGACGAGGAGCTGCTCGCCACCGTGCACGACGCGGCCTTCATCGAGGCGGTGCAGCGGGCAGGTGCCTCGGGCGAGCCGGCACCGGGCTTCGGCCTCGGCACCGAGGACGACCCGGTCTTCCGCGGGATGCACGAGGCCTCCGCCCACATCGTCGGCGCGAGCGTGGAGGCCTTCCGCCAGGTGTGGTCGGGGGAGTCGCTGCACAGCGCCAACGTCTCCGGCGGGCTGCACCACGCCATGCGCGAGCGGGCCAGTGGCTTCTGCATCTACAACGACGTCGCCGTGGGCATCCGCTGGCTGCTCGACCAGGGCGTCGAGCGGGTCGCCTACGTCGACGTCGACGCGCACCACGGTGACGGCGTGGAACGCGCGTTCTGGGACGACCCCCGCGTGCTGACGGTGTCGCTGCACGAGACCGGCCAGCTGCTGTTCCCCGGCACCGGCGCGGCCACCGACGTGGGCGGCGAGGGCGCCGAGGGGTCGGCCGTCAACGTCGCGCTGCCGCCCGGCACGGGCGACGCCGGGTGGCTGCGCGCCTTCCACGCCGTGGTGCCCCCGCTGCTGCGCGACTTCGCGCCCCAGGTGCTGGTCACCCAGCAGGGCTGCGACTCCCACGCCGACGACCCCCTGGCCCACCTGGTGCTGTCGGTGGACGGGCAGCGCGCGGCGTACCTGGCCCTGCACGAGCTCGCCCACGAGGTGGCCGGCGGGCGCTGGGTGGCGCTCGGCGGCGGGGGCTACGAGCTGGTGCAGGTCGTGCCGCGTGCCTGGACGCACCTGCTCGCGGTCGTCGGCGGCGTCCCGCTCGACCCCGCGACGCCCACCCCGGGCGGGTGGCGCGAGCACGTCGAGCACCACGTGGGCGTGAGCGCCCCGCTGCGGATGACCGACGGGCAGGTCCCGTCGTGGCGCGAGTGGGGCGAGGGGTACGACCCCGACACCTGGCTCGACCGCGCGGTGCACCAGACCCGGATGGCGGTCTTCCCGCTGCACGGGCTCGACCCGATGCCCTGAGGCGGCCCGTGCCGGCCACCGGGCTCGTCCGGCGCGCCTCCGCGCCTCCGGGAGCCGTCCGTGGGGCTGGGCGAGTGCGGCCGCGACGCCGTCCGCAACACGACACGCCGAGGGATCGCAGATTCCCCGCTGTCCCCTCTTCCCCACGAGTCACTCGTGGCCCTAGTCTCACGCCTACGCGGCCGTGGGCACTGGCGGGGAAGCCAGTGGCGTGCTGCACAGAAAGTCGGTGCTCGATGGTGAACAGCTCGTCCGGGGACATCTCGGAGGCGAACTTCCTGACCGTTGCCGAGGTGGCGGCCATGATGCGTGTGTCGAAGATGACGGTCTACCGCCTCGTCCACAACGGCGACCTGGCCGCGGTCCGCGTGGGCCGCTCGTTCCGGGTCCGCGAGGAGGACGCGAACGAGTACATCCGGCGCAGCTTCTACGACGCCGGCTGACCCGCCGCGTCCCACGGCCCCGACGTCCGGCCGGGGGAGGCGATTCTTCGGCTCGCGCGGCGCCGGATAGGCTGTCCCGGTCCTGCGTCACCACGCGGGACTTCCAGTCTCGAGAGGTTCACCGTGGGTTCTGTCATCAAGAAGCGGCGCAAGCGTATGGCGAAGAAGAAGCACCGCAAGCTGCTCAAGAAGACGCGCGTGCAGCGTCGCAAGCTCGGCAAGTAGCCCGAGCCGGTCGGCCGAGCAGGTGTCGTGAGCCGCGTCGTCCTCGTCACCGGGGTCTCTCGGGACCTCGGGCGTCGCTTCGCGCGCTCCGTCGCCCTCGACCCGACCGTCAGCCGGGTCATCGGCGTCGACGTCACCCCGCCGCGCGGTGACTTCGGCGACGTGTCCTTCGTGCGGGCCGACATCCGCAACCCGGTGATCGCGAAGATCATCGCCAAGGAGGACGTCGACACCGTCGTCCACATGAGCGTCATCTCCACCCCCACCACCGCGGGGGGTCGGAACACGATGAAGGAGCTCAACGTCATCGGGACGATGCAGCTGCTCGCGGCCTGCCAGCGCTCCACCACCGTGCGGCACCTGGTGGTGAAGTCGACGACCACCGTGTACGGCGCGAGCAGCCGCGACCCGGCGATGTTCACCGAGGACATGGAGCCGCGGCGTGCCCCGCGTGCGGGCTACGCCAAGGACGTCGCGGAGGTCGAGGGCTACGTCCGCGGCTTCGCGCGTCGGCGTCCCGACGTGCGGGTGACCATGCTGCGCTGCGCCAACGTCGTCGGCCCCCACGTGAGCAGCCCGATGACGTCGTACTTCCGCGCGCCGGTGATCCCCACCGTGCTCGGCCACGACGCGCGTCTGCAGCTGCTCCACGAGCGCGACCTGTTCTCCGCGCTCAGCCACGCCGTGACCCGCGACGTCGCGGGCACCTTCAACGTCGCCGGAGACGGCGTGATGATGCTGTCGCAGGCCGTGCGGCGCCTGCAGCGCCCGTCGCTGCCGGTGCCCGGCTTCGCGGTGTCGCGCCTGCGCTCGACGCTGCGCTCGGCCGGCATCACCGACTTCTCACCCGAGCTGCTGGGCCTGCTGACCTACGGCCGCGGCGTCGACACCACCCGCATGCGCGAGGAGCTGGGCTTCGTGCCCGAGTTCAGCACCGCCGAGGCGTTCGCCGACTTCGCCGCGCTGGTGCCTGCCGGCGCCGCACCCACCCAGCGGGTGCTCTCCGGCCTCGGCCGGGTCTTCCCCGAGCCCGCGGTGCCCGCCGGCCCCCGCGTGGTCACCGCCGGCCCCGCTGCCGGCCCCGACGGTCGGGAGGCCGACCGTGGGTGACGCCGAGATCATCCCGATCGGCACCCGCGGCCGCCCCGGCCGCGGCACCGGCACCGCGCCGTCGTCCGCGGCCCGCGGGCTCGCCGGCGGCACGTCCCGACCCGCGCGCCGCAAGGCCGACGCAGCCCGCGACGAGGCCGGTACGACGGAGCCCGTCGAGGCGGCCGAGGTGGCCGAGGCGGCTGCGCCCGTCGAGCCGGACGTCGTCGAGGCGGCCGAGCCCGCCGCTCCGGAGCCCGCCGCGCCCGCCACCACCGCCGAGCGCCACCCGCTCGCCGGGGTGCCGACGGCCGACTGGCTCGCGGCGTTCCAGGGGGCGAGTCGTGAGCTGTTCGGTGAGCAGTGGGAGGTGCGCCTGGCCCACTTCCTGGCGTTCCTGCGCCGCCGGGTGACCGGCGACTACGCCATCGACGAGTACGGCTTCGACCCCGAGGTCACCCAGCGGTTCTTCCTCGCCGCGCTGCGCCCGATCGCGGAGAAGTGGTTCCGCATCGAGGTCCGCGGCATCGACAACATCCCCGCCGAGGGCGGCGCGCTCGTGGTGTCGAACCACTCCGGCACGATCCCGGTCGACGGGTTGATGAGCATGGTCGCCATCCACGACCGCACCGGCCGCTTCCTGCGCCCGCTCGGCGCCGACCTGGTGTTCAAGACGCCGGTGGTCAGCTCGTTGGCCCGGCGCAGCGGCGCCACCCTCGCCTGCAGCGAGGACGCCGAGCGGATGCTGCGCGGCGGCGAGCTGGTCGGGGTGTGGCCCGAGGGGTTCAAGGGCATCGGCAAGCCCTACTCCCAGCGCTACAAGCTGCAGCGGTTCGGCCGTGGCGGCTTCGTCTCGGCCGCCCTGCGCACCGGCGTGCCGATCGTGCCGCTGTCGGTGGTGGGCGCGGAGGAGATCTACCCCCTGGTCGGCAACATCCCGTCCCTGGCCCGCCTGCTCGGCGTGCCCTACCTGCCGATCACGCCGCTGTTCCCGCTGCTGGGGCCCCTCGGGCTGGTGCCGCTGCCGTCGAAGTGGCTGCTGGAGTTCGGCGAGCCGATCCGCACCGACGACTACGAGGCCGGCGCGGCCGACGACCCGATGCTGGTCTTCGACGTCACCGACCAGGTGCGCGAGACGATCCAGCAGACGCTCTACACGCTGCTGATGCAGCGCGACTCGGTCTTCCGCTAGGGCTCAGTCCTGAGCGGGCGTGCGGCCGAGCAGCGGCCCGGTCGCGTCGTCGACGCCGTCCACGAGGTCCTCGACCACCTCGCCGACGCCGTCGCCGACGTGGCCCAGGGTGTCCTCGAGGTCGCCGGTGCCGTTGCCGGCCGTGCTCGGTCCGCCGAGCACGCCGCCGGCGGGGCCGTCGCCGGCGTCGTCGCCCCGGGTCGGGCCGGTCGCGGGCGCCGACGGCTGCAGCGGCGCCGAGCCGTCACCGGGCTGCGCGCCGCCGGAGGGCGGCACCACGGTCACGCTGCCGGGAGCGCCGTCGGGGTCGGGGGTGCGCTCGACGTCCTGGTTGCCGCGCCGGGGCCCGCCGGGGTCGGCGGGCGCCGGGTCGGGCCGGACGGCGCTCTCGCGCTCGAGCGCCGCGGTCGGGCGCAGCACGTCGTCGGTGGCCACGCCCGCGGCCTGCAGCAGCCACGGCGGGACGGAGGTGATGCCGTCGCCGGCGCACGTCGGGCACAGCTGGTCGACGGCGGCGTCGATGTCGGTGAGCACGGCGCCCGCACGCAGCAGCGAGTCCTCGGCGTCCGGCGGGAGCACCCCGGCGAGGGCGTCCAGGTCGGCGAGGCTGCGGGCGGTGAAGTCGTGGAGCTCGGTCATCGACTCCTCCCGCCCGGTGCGGGTGTAGTCGTCGACCAGCAGCCGCGACGCCTCCTCGGCCTGGGCGGTGAAGTCGTCGAGGGTGGCGCTGAGCACCGCGGTGTCGTCGCTGCCGCTGCGGGTCAGCTCCCCGACCTCGTCGAGGCGCCCCGAGGCGTTGGCGAGCAGGGTCTGGCCCTTGTCGTCCTCACCGACGCTGACGCCGGTGTGGGCGTTCTCGATGGCGCGCTTCAGGGGGTACAGCACGTCGCCGGGCAGGGCGCTCTGCGCGGCGACGGCCATCGACGAGGTGGCGCCCACGACGGCGAGCCCGCCGAGGGCCGCGGCGAGGCGTCGCTCCCGGTGGGGGGTGCGGGTGGTGCGCGGGGTGAGCGTCAGCCGGTCGGCGACGGCCGCGGGCGTGCGCGCCGGCGCCAGCTCGGTGGCGGCGGCGTCCATCAGCCGCTCGCGCAGCTCGACGACGAAGGCCGGTCGCGGCTCGGGGGCCGGCACCGCCCGCAGGGCCCCCACCAGCGCGAGCAGCTCGGCGTGGCGCGTGGCGTCGGCGCGACCCGTCGAGGCGTCCTCGACGAGGGAGGCGAACTCCTCGGCGCGGCGACGCACCGGGTGCACGGGACTCATCGCGGCCCTCCTGTCGTCGCCACCGGCGGGGTGGACGGGGTCTCGACGGCCGGGGAGCACGTCGACACCCCTGGCAACGACCGGTCGCGGCGGTTGGTTACGGCACCGGTGCGGCGGGTGGGCCGGGCTGCACGGACGGGCGCCCTCATCGGTCGCGGATCCCGTCGGGCATCAGCTTGGCCAGGTTGCGCACGCCCCGCAGCTGCAGCTGCTTGACCGCGCCCTCGCTGCGTCCGAGGGCCTCGGCGGTCTCCGCGATGCTCAGTCCCTGGAGGAAGCGCATCGCGAGGCAGTCGCGCTGCTCGAGGGGCAGCCGGCCCATCGCGGTGAGCAGCATCTCGTTGGTGAGCCCGGCCATCACGGTGGCCTCCGGGCTCTCCGTGGCGTCGTCGTGCAGGCCCATGTCCTCGGTGGTCAGCTCGAGGCGGGTGCGGCCGGCCTTGAAGTGGTCGGTGGCCAGGTTGCGCGCGATGGTCATCAGCCAGGCGCCGAAGTCCTTGCCCTGCCAACGGAAGCCCTGCATGCTCCGCAGCGCCCGGAAGAACGTCTCCGAGGTGAGGTCCTCGGCCAGCGGCGAGGACCGGGTGCGGTAGAAGAGGAAGCGGTAGACCGCGCCCTGGTAGTGGTCGTAGAGCAGGCCGAAGGCGTCGGCATCGCCCTGGCGGGCCAGCTCGACCAGCGCGATCAGGCGGGTGCGCTCGCCCTCCGACTCCTCCGACGACGCGGCCAGGCCGGCGTCGTCGTACGACGGGCCGCCCGTGCCGGGCCCGGGGTGGTCGCTGTCGGCGACGGTCGCGAGGAGGCGGTCGGCCCAGCGCCCGTGGGGGCCGGTGGCGGCGGGCCCGGCCACCACGGCCGACGGCGAGGGCAGCGGGTCGAGGCCGTCCAGCAGGCGCGCCACGGCGGTGCGCAGGGCGTCGAGCCCCCGCGCAGCGTCCTCGGCGTGCCGCGGCATGACGATGTCTTCCTCCCGTGCTCCCCCACAGAGCCCTCCGATGGTAGGCCGCACACCGTGTCCTGGGAACCGCCTCGCAGGATTTGGGGGAGGCGCGCCGGGTGGCTCGGCGACGGCGCAGCGACGGCGCGGCGCGGCGCCGGTTCAGTCGCGGCGCGCGCGCACGGCCACGCCGGCGGCCACGGTGCCGCCGAGGGCCCCGGCGGCGGCGCCGAGCACCAGCCCGGCCCGCGCGGCCTTGCGACCGGTGCGGTAGTCGCGCACCCGCCAGCCCTGCTCGCGGGCGTGGTGGCGCAGGCGTGCGTCGGGGTTGATCGCGCAGGGGTCGCCGACCAGGGAGAGCATCGGCAGGTCGTTGAAGGAGTCGGAGTAGGCCGAGCAACCGGCGAGGTCGAGGTCCTCCAGCACCGCCAGCGCCCGCACCGCCTCGGCCTTGGCGGGCCCGTGCAGCATGTCGCCCACCAGCCGGCCGGTGTAGACGCCGTCCTCGGTCTCGGCGACGGTGCCCATGGCGCCGGTGAGGCCGAGCCGACGGGCGATGATGCGGGCGATCTCGACGGGGGCGGCGGTCACCAGCCACACCCGCTGGCCGCGGTCGAGGTGCATCTGGGCCAGCGCGCGGGTGCCCGGCCAGATGCGGTGGGCCATCGCCTCGTCGAAGATCTCCTCGCTGAGGTCCTCCAGCTCGGCCACGGTGTGGCCGGCGATGAAGCCGAGCGCCGAGGTGCGGGCCTCGGCGACGTGTGCGGGGTCCTCGACGCCCACGACGCGGAAGTAGGCCTGCTTCCACGCCGCCGCGGCGATCTCGCGGGTGGTGAAGAAGTCGCGCCGGTGCAGCCCGCGCGCGAGGTGGAAGATGCTCGCGCCCTGCATGATCGTGTTGTCGACGTCGAAGAACGCCGCGTGCCGGGCGTCGGCCGGCGTGTGCAGCGCGGTCTCGACCTCCGCGGCCGCTGCGGCGGCCTCCCCGGCCAGCGTCGAGCGCTGCTGCAGGTTGGGGAGCGTGCGCCGTTCGCCGGGGGGTGTCACGTCGGTCAGCGTAGGAGATCGCGCCCGCCGCCGCAGGCCCCACGGCCTGTGTCGTACCGCCTCCGGGCGCGGGGGCGGTGTGGGAGCATTCCCCGCATGCCGTCGCCGCCCGTGCCTCCCGCACCGGCCGGCGTCGCCGCCCTCGCCACCGAGGCGGCGGCGCGCAACCCAGACAAGCTGGCCCTGGTCGAGACCGACGGCCGCAGCCTGACCTTCGCCGGCCTCGACGACGAGGTGGGACGGGTGGCCACCGGCCTGGGCGCAGCCGGTGTCGTGGCCGGCCACCGCATCGTGGTGGCCCTGGGCAACCGCCTCGAGTTCGTGGTGTCCTACCTCGCCGTGCTGCGGGTGCAGGCCGTGGCGGTGCCGGTCAACCCGCGGGGCACCCCCGAGGAGCTGCTGGCGGTGCTCGCCGACTGCCGGCCCCGGCTCGTGGTCACCGACGGCACGTCGGTCGACGCCGTGCGCGCCGCCGTCGACGGGCTCGCGCCCGACGGGGCGCCGCCGCCGCGCGTCGTGGTGGTCGCCGTGGCGCCGCGCCCCGGTGAGCGCTCCTACGACCGGCTGCGCGCCACGCCGGCCCGCGCCGTGCCGCCCCTGCGCGACCCCGAGGCGCTGGCCGTGCTGCTCTACACCAGCGGCACCACCGGCCACCCGCGGGCGGCGATGCTCAGCCACCGCGCCCTCCTGGCCAACCTCGAGCAGGTGGCGGCCGTGCAGCCGCCGATGATCCACGGCGACGACGTCGTGCTCGGCGCGCTGCCGTTGTTCCACGTCTACGGCCTGAACGCCGTCCTCGGCGGCGCGCTGCGCCACCGCGCCAAGCTGGTGCTGGTCGACCGGTTCGACCCCCACGACGTGCTCGACCTGATCGAGGACGAGGCGTGCAGCGTGGTGCCGGTGGCACCGGCGGTGTTCACCCACTGGCGCCGCGACGAGCACCTCGAGGAGCGCCTCGGCCCCGTCCGGCTGCTGCTGTCCGGGGCGGCGCCGCTGGCCCCCGAGGTGGTCGAGGAGGTCTTCGGGCGCACCCGGGTGGCGGTGCACCAGGGCTACGGGCTCACCGAGGCCGCCCCGATCGTCACCAGCACGCTGTGCAGCGCGCGGCTGCAGCCCGGCTCGGTGGGTGCCGCGCTGCCGGGCATCGAGCTGCGCCTGGTCGACGAGGCCGGACGCGCCCCCTCCTCCGGCGACCCGGGCCAGATCCACGTGCGGGGCGCCAACCTGTTCAGCGGCTACTGGCCCGACGGCGCCGGCGGCCCCGACGCCGAGGGCTGGTGGGCCACCGGTGACGTCGGGTTCCTCGACGCCTCCGGCGACCTGTTCCTCGTCGACCGGGTCACCGAGCTGATCGTCGTCTCGGGGTTCAACGTCTACCCCGCCGAGGTGGAGGAGGTGGTGCGCGAGGTCGTCGGCGTCAGCGAGGTCGCCGTCGTGGGCGCCCCCGACGACGCCACCGGCGAGACCGTCGTGGCCTACGTGCGCGCCCCGGGCCAGGACGTCGAGGAGGTGGTGGCCGCGGTGCGGTTCCGCTGCGAGCGCCGGCTGGCCCGCTTCAAGCGACCCACCCGCGTCGAGGTGGTCGACGCGCTGCCGCGCACGGTGACCGGCAAGGTGCGCAAGGGCGCGCTGCGCGCGGCCGAGCGCGAGCGGGCCGGGCGGGCCGAGCGGTGAGCCCGGCGCCGCGCGTACGGCTGTACTCGCGCCCCGGCTGCCACCTGTGCGCCCAGGCCCGCGAGGTGGTGGAGGCGGTGTGCGCCGAGCTGGGGGAGTCCTTCGACGAGGTGATGATCGACGACGACCCCGCCCTGGTCGACCGCTTCGGCGAGGAGGTGCCGGTGACCTTCGTCGACGGGCGCCAGCACGACTTCTGGCGCGTCGACGCCACCCGGCTGCGCACCGCCCTCACCCGCGGCTGACCCGAGCCGACCCGCCCCTGACCCGCCCCTGACCTGCCCCTGACCTGCACCGCAGCGAGCGACGGCGCCACCGGTGACCCCGTCGCGGGTGGCTCTTCTCACATGTGGTAGCCCGGGGGTCGCCGTGGTTTGTTCTCGCGTTCACAAACTCCTACAGTGAAGTCGCCGCGATGCGATCCCGGGCCGTTCGGTCCCCGCCGGCGCGGCTGGGCATGGAGACAAGCAGTGACCGCACGGACCCCACCCGAGTCGTCCCGGGACATCCCCGAGGCCACCGTGGCGCGACTCCCGGTGTACCTGCGTGCCCTGACCTCGCTGGCCGAGGCCGGCACGACGACGTGCTCGAGCGAGGAGCTCGCCGGTGCCGCCGGGGTCAACAGCGCCAAGCTGCGCAAGGACCTCTCCCACCTCGGGTCCTACGGCACCCGCGGCGTCGGCTACGACGTCAGCTACCTGCGCTACCAGATCGCCCGCGAGATCGGCGTGACCCAGGACTGGCCGGTCGTCATCGTCGGCATCGGCAACCTGGGGCACGCGCTGGCCAACTTCTCGGGCTTCCGCAGCCGCGGGTTCCGCGTGGTCGCGCTGCTCGACGCCGACCCGCGGCGCCACGAGGAGGTGGTGGCCGGCATCGACGTGCGGCCCTTCGCCGACCTGTCCGCGATCGTCCACGAGCACGGCGTGGCCATCGGCGTCATCGCCACCCCCGCGGTGGCCGCCCAGGACGTCGCCGACCACATGGTCGCCAGCGGCATCAGCAGCATCCTGAACTTCGCGCCCGCGGTGCTCGCGGTGCCCGCGGGCGTCGACGTGCGCAAGGTCGACCTGTCCATCGAGCTGCAGATCCTCGCCTACCACGAGCAGCGCAAGGCCCAGGGCGAGGCGACGCCCGCGACGACGGGCCACGACGACCTCGCTCCCGGCGAGCTCGTCCGAGAGGAGACGGCATGAGCGTCCTGGTCGTGGGGATCTCCCACCACTCCGCCCCGGTGGCCCTGCTGGAGCGGGTGGCGCTCGACCGCGACGGCGTGCACGAGCTGGTCCACGACGTCGCGGCCTGCGCGCACGTCGCCGAGGCCACCGTGATCTCCACCTGCAACCGCCTCGAGGTGTACGCCGACGTCGACCGCTTCCACGGCTCGGTCGAGGAGCTCTCCCGGCTCCTGGTCGAGCGCTCGGGCAGCTCGGCCGAGGACGTGCTGCCGCACCTCTACGTGCACTACGACGACGGTGCGGTCTCCCACCTGTTCCAGGTGGCGGCCGGGCTCGACTCGATGGCCGTCGGCGAGGGCCAGATCCTCGGCCAGACCCGCGAGGCCCTGCGGCTGGGCCAGGAGCTCGGCACCGTCGGCACCGCCCTCAACGTGCTGTTCCAGCAGGCCCTGCGCGTCGGCAAGCGGGCGCGCGCCGAGACCGACATCGACCTGGCCGCCCCCTCGCTGGTGACCGCGGCGCTGGCCCGGGCCCACGACGTCGTCGGCGACGTCGCCGGCAAGCGGGTGCTGGTGCTCGGCGCCGGTGCGATGGCGGGGCTCTCGGTCGCCACCGTCACGCGCCTCGAGGCCGGCGAGGTCGTCGTGCTGAACCGCACCCCCGAGCGGGCCGCCCGCCTCGCCCGTGAGTACGCCGCCCGGCCGGCGCCCCTGGGCGACCTGGCCGCCGAGCTCGCCGAGGCCGACGTCGTGGTCTCCTGCACCGGGGCCACGGGGGTGCTGGTGACCCGCGACATGGTGGTGGCCGCGCGCCCCGACGCGCGCCCGCTGGTGCTGCTCGACCTCGCGCTGCCCCACGACGTCGACCCCGAGGTGGCCGGCCTGCCCGGCGTCACCCTGGTCGGCCTGGCCGAGCTCTCCAGCCAGCTGCAGGACTCCGAGGCCGCCGCCGAGGTGGCCGCCGTGCGCGACATCGTGACCCAGGAGGTGGCGGCGTTCCTCACCGCGCGCCGCCAGGCCAGCGTCACCCCGACCGTCGTGGCGCTGCGCTCGATGGCCACCTCGGTCGTCGACGCGGAGATGGTGCGGCTGGCCAGCCGGCTGCCCGACCTCGACGACGCTGCGCGTGCCGAGGTGCTCCACACCGTGCGCCGGGTCGCCGACAAGCTGCTGCACGAGCCCACGGTGCGCGTGCGCGAGCTCGCCAACGAGACCGGCGCGGTGTCGTACGCCGCCGCGCTGGCCGAGCTGTTCGCCCTCGATCCCGGGGCGGTCACCGCGGTGACCCGTCCTGCGGTGCAGGAGGAGGGAGCGCAGCGACCGGCGCGTCCCGAGCTGCGCGCCGTGCCCGGCGAGGTCGTGGCACCGCCCCTGCGCCGGGGCACCGCATGAGCGCGCCGGTGCGGGTCGGCACCCGGCGCAGCCTGCTGGCCACCACCCAGGCCGGCACGGTGGCCGAGCTGGTGCGCGAGCGCCTCGGCGTCGAGGTCGAGCTGGTCGAGGTCACCACCGAGGGCGACCGCAGCCAGGCCGCCGGCACCCCGCTGGCCGGTGGCTCCTCCACCGGGGTGTTCGTGGGGGCGCTGCGCGACGCGCTGCTGCGCGGCGACGTGGACGTCGCGGTGCACTCGCTGAAGGACCTGCCCACCTACCCCGCAGCCGGGATCAGCCTGGTGGCGGTGCCGCCGCGCGAGGACGCGCGCGACGTCGTGGTGGCCCGCGACGGCCTCACGCTGGGCGAGCTGCCCGTCGGCAGCCGCGTCGGCACGGGCTCGCCGCGCCGCGCCGCGCAGCTGCACGCCCTCGGTCTCGGTTTGGACGTGGTCGGGGTCCGTGGGAACGTCGACTCCCGGGTCGGCAAGGTGCGCGCGGGCGAGCTCGACGCCGTCGTCCTGGCGCGCGCCGGCCTGGCCCGCATCCACCGGCTCGAGGAGGTCAGCGAGGTGCTCGACCCGATGCAGGTGCTGCCCGCCCCCGGGCAGGGTGCGCTGGCCGTGGAGTGTCGCACCGACGACCCGCTCGCCGCGCGCCTCCGCGTGCTCGACGACGCGCCCAGCCGCGCCGTCGTCGAGGCCGAGCGCGCGGTGCTGGCCACCCTCGAGGGCGGCTGCTCCGCACCCATCGGCGCCTACGCCGTGATCGCCGAGGCCGTCGACGGCAGCGACGAGATGTACGTGAGGGCCGTGGCGCTCTCGCTCGACGGGAGCCTCTCGGTGCGGATGTCCGCCACCGGGAGCCCCACCGACGCCGCCGGCGTCGGCACCCGGTTGGCGCAGGAGATGCTCGCCGACGGGGCAGGACAGCTGGACCAGCCAGGCCCAGCCATCACCACCGGAACAGACAAGGTGTCACCCGCATGACGCGAGCCAAGTCCACCGAGACCACCGCAGCGACCACCACCGGCACCACCCGGGGCTGGGTGTCGTTCGTGGGGAGCGGGCCCGGCGACCCCGACCTGCTGACCGTGCGCGCACTCGACCTGGTGCGCCAGGCCGAGGTCGTCGTCACCGAGTCGCCCGAGCACGCCTCGCTGGTGCGCACCCTGCTCGGCCTGCCCGAGCCGGTCGCCGAGCCCGCCGAGGCCGGCGAGCCGGCCGTGCCGGCGGCGGCCCCCGCAGGTCCCGAGCTGGTCGACGGCGGCTTCGGCGAGGACGGCCAGCCGCTCACCCACGCCGCCCGCGCCAAGGTCGTGGTCAAGCAGGCCAAGCGCGGCCGCCGCGTCGTGCGGCTGATGACCGGCGACCCGTTCCTCTACGCCTCCGGACCCGAGGAGGCCCAGGCCTGCGCCAAGGCCGGCATCGGCTTCGAGGTCGTGCCGGGGGTCTCCTCGGCCACCGCGGTCCCGGCGTACGCCGGCATCCCGCTGACCACCAAGGACCACCGCGAGGTCGCCGTGGTGACCTGCGACAGCAGCGTCGACTGGTCGCAGTACGCCGACGACCGCACCCTGGTGCTGCTCTCCGGGGTCGGCATGATCGGCGAGATCAGCCGGGCGCTCGTCGCCGCCGGCCGCTCGCCGCAGACGCCCGTGGCGATGACCCGGGTCGGCACCACCACCGCCCAGTCCACCGTCACCTCCACCCTCGAGCACATCGCCGCCGACGCCCGCGCGGCGCGGATGAGCCCGCCTGCGGTCACCGTGGTCGGCAAGGTCGTCGACCTGCGCAGCACGCTGTCGTGGTTCGAGACCAAGCCGCTGTTCGGCTGGCGCGTGCTGGTGCCCCGCACCAAGGACCAGGCCGGCGCCCTGTCGGCGCGCCTGCGCGGCTACGGCGCGGTGCCCGAGGAGGTGCCGACCATCTCGGTCGAGCCGCCGCGCAACCCGCTGCAGATGGACAAGGCCGTGCGCGGCCTCGTCGAGGGCCGCTACGAGTGGATCGCCTTCACCTCGGTCAACGCCGTCAAGGCGGTGCGCGAGAAGTTCGAGGAGTACGGCCTCGACGCCCGCGCGTTCTCCGGCCTCAAGATCGCCGCGGTCGGTGACAAGACCGCCGCCGCGATCGCCGCCTGGGGCCTGCGCGCCGACCTGGTGCCCTCCGGCGAGCAGTCGGCGGCCGGGCTGCTGGCCGACTGGCCCGAGTACGACGAGGTGCTCGACCCGATCAACCGCGTCTTCCTGCCGCGCGCCGACATCGCCACCGAGAACCTGGTGGCCGGCCTGGTCGACCTCGGCTGGGAGTGCGACGACGTCACCGCCTACCGCACCGTGCGCGCCACGCCGCCGCCGGCGCCCACCCGCGACGCCATCAAGACCGGCAAGTTCGACGCGGTGGTCTTCACCTCCTCCTCCACGGTGCGCAACCTGGTCGGCATCGCCGGCAAGCCCCACCCCTCCACCGTGATCGGCGTCATCGGGCCCGCCACGGCCAAGACCGCCGAGGAGCACGGCCTGCGCGTCGACGTGCTCTCGCCCGTGCCCGACGTGGACGCCCTCGTCGACGCCCTCGCCGACTTCGGTGCGGCGCGGCGGGTCTCGCTGCTCGAGCAGGGCCAGGACGTCACCCGCCCCTCCGACCGCAAGCCCTCGGCCCGCGCGCGGAAGGTCCGAGCGGAGTGAAGGGCCGGCGAAGCCGGCTCTGAACGACGCGAGGAGGTCGAGCAGCGAGCGCGAGCGAGCGTGTCGAGACCACCGCAGCCGAGAAGCGTACGGAGCCCCGTAGCGCCGGCCACCCGGCCGCCCGGCCGCCCGGCACCAGAGAAGGAGCCTCGATGGACCCCCGTGACGTGCCGGACGTGACCGGCCCGACCGTGCGACCGCGCCGCCTGCGCACCACCCCGGCGCTGCGACGCATGGTGGCGGAGACCTCGCTCGAGGCGCGCCAGCTGGTGCTGCCGCTGTTCGTGCGTAAGGGGATCACGGAGCCGGTGGCGATCTCGTCGATGCCCGGGGTCGTCCAGCACACCCGCTCGAGCCTGCTGGCCGCGGTGGCCGAGGCCGCCGAGCTCGGCGTGGGCGGGGTGATGCTCTTCGGCGTGCCCGAGCACAAGGACGCCCTCGGCTCCGGCGCGATCGATCCCGCCGGGGTGCTCACCCGGGCCGTCACCGACGTGGTGGGCGAGGTGGGTGACGCGCTCACCGTGATGAGCGACCTGTGCCTCGACGAGTTCACCGACCACGGCCACTGCGGGGTGCTCACCCCCGACGGCGCCGTCGACAACGACCGCACCCTCGCGCTCTACGCCGAGATGGCGCGCGTGCACGCCGACGCCGGTGTCGACATGGTCGGCCCCAGCGGCATGATGGACGGGCAGGTGGCGGTGGTGCGGGCCGCGCTCGACGCCGCCGACCACACCGACGTCTCGATCCTGGCCTACTCCGCGAAGTACGCCTCGGCGTTCTTCGGGCCCTTCCGCGAGGCGGTCGGCTCCGCCCTGCAGGGCGATCGGCGCACCTACCAGCAGGACGGCGCCAACGCCCGCGAGGGCGTGCGCGAGGCGTTGCTCGACGTCGCCGAGGGCGCCGACCTGGTGATGGTGAAGCCGGCGCTGGCCTACCTCGACGTGCTGCGCCAGGTGCGCGACGCCGTGCCGGTGCCGGTGGCGGCCTACAACATCTCGGGGGAGTACGCGATGGTCGAGGCCGCCGCGGCGCACGGCTGGATCGACCGCGAGGCCGCGATCCTGGAGACGCTCACCTCGATCCGGCGCGCCGGCGCCGACGTGGTGCTCACCTACTGGGCCAGCGAGGCCGCCCGGCTGCTGCAGCGCCGCTGACCCAGCCCAGCCCAGCCCGGCCCAGTCCGGACGACGAACGGCCCGCCCCCACGAGGGGACGGGCCGTTCGCGGTGTCGGAGCGGGGTGCGTCAGCTGGTGTACCCGGCGACGCACTTGTCGAAGGGGTCGTCCTTCTTCAGCGGGTTGTCGATGAAGCCGTCGAGGCCGCACTGCACGACGGCCTGGGCGTAGGACAGCACGTCGTCGACGGGGTCGACGCCGGTGTCGGGCACGTCGGGCAGCTGAGGCGTGGGGAGGCCGCCACCGGTCGGCGGCTTCGGGCCGGCAGGCTGGTCGGGCTTCGGCGGCGACGACGGTCCGGGGGCCGGGGCAGGGGCGGGTGCGGGGTCGGCCGCCGCCTCGGAGGGCTGCGCGGGCGCGGGCGCCGGGCCCGGAGCAGGAGCGGGCTGCTGGGGCTGGGGCTGCGGCTGCCGGGTCGGGCGCACGGGGGCCGGAGCCGGGGCGTCGCGGTCGGGCAGGATCACGCCGGCGGCGGTCGTCGACGACGGCACCGAGGTGTAGTCGCCCGACATGTAGGCGTCCATGATCGAGAGCACGAGCTGCACGTACTCGTCGGAGTGGTTGTAGCGGAAGACAGAGGCCTCCTGGCCCGCGGTCGTCGACAGGTCGTCGTCGCCGGAGCAGAGGTAGACCGCGGTGGCCAGCGCGGCGTCGTCGATGTCCTGCGGGTCGCGGGTGCCGTCGCCGTCGGCGTCGACCCCGACGACCGACCACGTCGACGGGATGAACTGCATCGGGCCGACCGCGCGGTCGTAGCGCTTGTCGTTGTCGTACTGCCCGGCGTCGGTGTCGGAGATCGACTGGGTGTCGTTGCTGCCGTTCAGCGGGATGCCGTAGATGCCCGGGGTCGCCACGCCGTCGGCGTCGAGGGTGTTGCCGGCGTACTGGCCGTGGTTGGACTCCACCCGGCCGATCGCAGCGACGAGCTGCCAGGACAGGTCGCAGGACTTGTCGGCGGCGTTGATCACGGTCTCGGCGCGCTGGTAGGCCGCCAGCGCGGCGGAGGGGATGCCGGAGGTCGACGCGGTGTCGACCACCTGACGCGCCTCGCGGCCGTCGAGGCCGTCGGTGAGGCCGGTGATGGAGTCGGAGCCCGAGACCGAGGCGGGCGCCTCGATGGCCTGGGCCGGCACCGACGAGCCGTCGGGCAGGGACGTGGGACCGGCGAGCTCGGCCGCGACGGGCAGGGTGGCGGCGCCACCGACGCCGACACCGGCCAGCGAGGCCGTCCACGCAGCCGACACCAGCGCCAGGGGCACCAGGGCCGTGACGCTCTTCACGCGGGCGGTTCGCTTGTCGGTCATTGCACTCTCTCCCAAGGCGGATCTCGTCGTGCTCCCTCAAGCACCTGTGACGGACACAACGCAGGATGTCACGTCGGGGTTACGCATCGGTAGGAACCGACCGATCCGTGACACCCGTCCGACGGCCTGCCGGCCGACTGCGGGAGCCTCCCCACGGCCACCTCGGGGCAAACGTCGGCCCCGGCGTGTCGTGAGGTGTTCGTCACCCTCGCCCTCCCGGATCGGTCGGCGAGTTCGCGTCGTTGGGGGCGGAGGGGATGATGGCAGGGTGAGTCACGCACCCACCGACCCCGCACCGACCACCCCCGCGGCGGCCCCCGACCCGGGGTCGACGGCGGCCTCGGCGGCGATGTTCGCCCGGGCACAGGCCGTCACGCCGGGCGGGGTGAACTCCCCGGTGCGGGCGTTCAACGCCGTCGGCGGCACCCCGCGGTTCATCCGCTCGGCGCAGGGCGCCTGGCTCACCGACCTCGACGGCAACGAGTACGTCGACCTGATCTGCTCCTGGGGCCCGATGCTGCTGGGCCACGCCCACCCCGAGGTGCAGGCGCAGGTGCAGGCCGCGGTCGCGCGCGGCACGTCGTACGGCACGCCCACCGAGCCGGAGGTGCTGCTGGCCGAGGAGATCGTGGCGCGCACCCCCGTCGACCAGGTGCGCTTCGTGTCGTCGGGCACCGAGGCGACCATGTCGGCCATCCGCCTGGCCCGCGGGTTCACCGGGCGCGACGTCGTCGTGAAGTTCGCCGGGTGCTACCACGGCCACGTCGACGCGCTGCTGGCCTCGGCCGGGTCGGGGCTGGCCACGCTGCGCGACACCCCGTCGGGGCAGGCCTTCGCCACCGTGCCGGGCACGCCGGGCGTGCCGGCGTCCTCGACCGGGCTCACGCTGGTGCTGCCCTACAACGACCGGGCGGCGGTCGAGGCGGTCTTCGCCGAGCACGGCGAGCGCATCGCCTGCCTGGTCACGGAGGCCTCCCCGGGCAACATGGGGGTGGTGCCGCCCGAGCCGGGGTTCAACGCGTTCCTGGCCGAGACCTGCACCCGCCACGGCGCCCTCTTCGTCAGCGACGAGGTGATGACGGGGTTCCGCGTCACCCGGCGCGGCCAGTGGGGCCTCGACGGGGCGCACGAGGGCTGGCGCCCGGACCTGGTCACCTTCGGCAAGGTGATGGGCGGCGGCTTCCCGGCCGCGGCCTTCGGCGGCCGGGCCGACGTGATGGCCCACCTCTCGCCCGGTGGGCCGGTCTACCAGGCCGGCACGCTGTCGGGGAACCCGATCGCCACCACCGCCGGCCTGGCCACCCTGCGCCTGGCCACCGACGACGTCTACGACCACATCGGCGCTGCGGCGTCGACCATCGGCTCGGCCGCCGCCGACGCGCTCGCCGCTGCGGGCGTGCCGCACGCCGTGCAGTCGAGCGGCACCATGTTCTCGGTGTTCCTCACCGAGGGCCCGGTGCGCGACTTCGAGGACGCCTCGCGCACCGACACCGGCGCCTACGCCGCCTTCTTCCACGCCATGCTCGACCGGGGGGTCTACCTCCCGCCGTCGGCCTACGAGGCGTGGTTCCTGTCGTCGGCCCACGACGACCGCGCCGTGCAGACCGTGCTCGACGCGTTGCCCCACGCCGCCCGCGCGGCGGCCGCCGCGAGGAGCGTCGCATGAGCACCGGTGCCAGCCCCGACACCGACCCCACCGGCCCCGGCCCCAGCGGCAGGCCCGGCACGATCGTCCACCTGATGCGCCACGGCGAGGTGCACAACCCCGACGGGGTGCTCTACGGGCGCCGCGACGGCTTCCACCTCTCCCGCCTCGGCGTGCAGATGGCCGAGAAGGTCGCCGACGCCGTCAAGGACCGCGACATCGTCCACCTGCGGGTCTCGCCGCTGGAGCGTGCGCAGGAGACGGCCCGCCCGCTCGCCGAGGCCCGCGGCCTCGAGGTGGTCACCGACGGCCGCGTCGTCGAGTCGTCGAACAAGTTCGAGGGGCTGCAGTTCGGCGCCGGCGCCAACGCGCTGCGCAACCCCGCGACCTGGCGCCACCTGTGGAACCCGTGGCGACCGTCGTGGGGCGAGCCGTACGACGACATCGTCACCCGGATGATGTCGGCGGTGCACGACGCCCGCGTCGCCGCCACCGGCCACGAGGCGGTCGTCGTCTCCCACCAGCTGCCGATCTGGACCACGCGGCTCGCCGCCGAGGGGCGCTCGTTCCTGCACCACCCGAAGAGCCGCACCTGCACGCTGTGCTCGCTCACGTCGCTGCACTTCGACGGTGACCGGCTCGTCCGGGTCTCCTACTCCGAGCCGGCCGGCGACCTGATCCCGGTCACCGACAAGTCCGCACCGTTCTCCGCCGGCGGGGCGCCGCAGGAGAAGCGACCGTGACGGCACCCGCCCCCGGGCGCCGCGGCACCGCGGCGGTGGCCGCACTGGCCGGCGCCCTGGCCCTCACCGGCTGCTCCTCGCTGCAGGGCACCAGTGACGGCGTCACCTACATCGAGGGCGGGACGGTCTCGGAGTACCCCCCGGACGAGCGGGGCGAGCCCGTGGTGCTTGAGGACCAGCCGACCACCACCGGCGGCACGGTGAGCATCACGCCGGGCACGGTCACCGTGGTCAACGTCTGGTGGAGCGGCTGCGGCCCGTGCCGCGTCGAGATGCCGCTGCTGACGCAGGCCTCCGAGGAGCTCGGCGACGAGGTCGACTTCGTGGGCATCAACATCCGCGACAGCAGCGAGGCCGACGCCGCGAGCTTCGAGCGGGCGCGCGGGGTCGACTACCCCTCGATCTACGCCCCCGACGGCCGCGCGCTGCTGGCGTTCTCCGGCGACGTCGCCCCCCAGGCCATGCCGTCCACCGCCGTGCTGGACGAGGAGGGCCGCGTCGCCGCGTTGATCAGCGGTGAGGTCCCGACCGAGCAGACCCTCGTCAGCATCGTCGAGAAGGTCCTCGAGGAGGGCTGAGGTGGGCGACTGGTTCGGGCAGACCGCGCTGTCGGGGTCGCTGCTGCTGGCGGTGCCGGTGGCGGTGGTGGCGGGGCTGGTGTCGTTCTTCTCGCCCTGCGTGCTGCCGCTGCTGCCGGGCTACCTCTCCTACGCCACGGGCCTGTCGGGCGCCGACATCGCCAGCGGCGAGGTGCGTCGGGGGCGGATGCTGGCCGGCTCGGTGCTGTTCGTCCTGGGGTTCACCGTCGTCTTCGTCCTCCTCGGGGTCGCCACCGGGAGCGTGGCGAGCTGGCTGGTGGTCAACCGGCGTCTGCTCGACGTGGTCCTGGGCGTCGTCACGATCGTGCTCGGTCTGGCGTTCCTGGGCCTGGTGCCGTTCCTGCAGCGCGACGTGCGGGTGCACAAGGTGCCCGCCGTGGGCCTCGGGGCCGCCCCGCTGCTCGGCTTCCTGTTCGGCGTGGGCTGGGCGCCCTGCATCGGCCCGACGCTCGGGGTCATCTTCGCGCTGGCCTACAACGAGGGCACGGCCGCACGCGGCGGCGTGCTCCTGGCGTTCTACTCCCTCGGCCTCGGGGTCCCGTTCATCCTGGCCGGGCTGATGTGGCGCCGGGCGCTGGGAGCGCTGGGGTTCGTGCGCCGCCACCAGCTGCTGATCACCCGCACCGGCGGGGCGATGCTCGTGCTGGTGGGTGTGCTGCTGGTGAGCGGCGTGTGGGGCGAGATGGTGTCCTGGGTGCAGTACCACCTGGTCTCCGACTACGAGGTGAGCGTGTGAGCACCGCCACCGAGTCCCGCACCAGCGCCTCGCCGCCGCCGGAGCGCCGCTCGGGCGAGCTCACCGCCCGCGAGCTGTTCCGCTTCGGGTGGCGCCAGCTCACCTCGATGCGCACCGCGCTGATCCTGCTGCTCGTGCTGGCGGTGGCGGCCGTGCCGGGCTCGATCATCCCGCAGGAGGGCGTCGACGCCCTGAAGACCGCGAACTGGCAGGACGCCCACCCGCGGCTGACGCCGGTCTACGAGCGGCTCGGCCTCTTCGACGTCTACGGCTCGCCGTGGTTCGCCGCGATCTACCTGCTGCTGATGGTCTCGCTGGTGGGCTGCATCATCCCGCGCACCTTCCACTACTGGCGCGGGATGCGCGCGGTGCCGCCGCCGGCCCCGCGCCACCTCACCCGGCTGCCCGAGTCGACGTCGTACACCACCGACGAGAGCGTCGAGGAGGTGCAGCAGCGGGTGCGCACCGTGCTGGCGCGCCGGGGCTACCGGCTGCGGCCCGAGCGTGACGGCGAGGACGCCGTCAGCGGCGAGCGCGGCTACCTGCGCGAGGCCGGCAACCTGCTGTTCCACCTCTCGGTGGTCGTCGTGCTGGTCGGCTTCGCGGTCGGCAGCCTGCTGGGCTACAAGGGCGGGGTGATCCTGCTCGTCGGTGACGACGCGGGCTTCGCCAACCGCCTCACCCAGTACGACGACTTCGTGCCGGGCACGCTGTTCCGGGCCGAGCAGCTCGACGACTTCGCCTTTGACATCGACTCCTTCGACGTCGAGTGGCTCGACAGCGGGCCCGCACAGGGCCAGGCCCGCGGCTTCCAGAGCAACCTGACCTACCAGGAGGGCCTCGACGGCGAGCCGCAGGAGTACGACCTGCGGGTCAACCACCCGCTCACCATCGGCGACACCGACGTCTTCCTCATCGGCCACGGCTACGCGCCGGTGATCACGGTGCGTGACGGCGAGGGCAACGAGGTGGCCGGTGGGCCGCGGGTGTTCCTGCCGCAGGACGCCAACTTCCTGTCCTTCGGCGTGGTGAAGGCCGCCGACGCCGAGCCGGGGCAGATCGGTCTCGAGGGGTTGTTCTACCCGACGTTCATCAACATCGAGGGCGACCCGGTCAACGTGATGGGCGAGGCCAACAACCCGACGCTGTCGATGCAGGCCTACACCGGCGACCTCGGCCTCGACGAGGGCCAGTCGCAGTCGGTGTACGTGCTCGACAAGTCGGACGCCGAGCTGGTCACCAGGGCCGACGGGTCGCCGTACCGCCTCGACCTGCAGGAGGGGGAGACCGCCCGGCTGCCCGGCGGTCTCGGGACGGTCACCTTCGAGCGCCTGGAGCGGTGGAACCGCATCCAGATCAGCCAGACCCCCGGCAAGCTCGTCGCGCTGACCGGGGTGAGCCTCGCGCTGGTGGGTCTGCTCGGCTCGCTGTTCATCCGTCCCCGCCGCGTCTGGGTGCGGGCACGTCACGACGGGGGAGGCACACTGGTGGAGGCGGCCGCGCTGGACCGCTCCGGCGGTGGTGACATCGACGCCGTGCTCCGCGACCTCGTCGCCGAGCTGCGCGGCGACACCGGTGACACCGGCCCGCCGCACCCGCAGCACCAGCCCGGCACCGCGCCGGGCGAGGAGGAGGAGACGTCGTGACCGACAGTGCCTGGGAAGTCCTGAGCAACCGGGCGGTGGCCGCCGCCGGCCTGGTCTACTTCCTCGCCCTGCTGGCCCACCTGGTCGAGTGGAGCGCGCTGCGCAAGGTGCCGGTCACCGGGTCCGTGCCCGAGCCCGCGATGGCCGGCGCCGACCGGGTGCCCGGCCCCGTGGACGGTGGTGCGGCCGACGCCGGTCCCGACCACGCCCGGCGCATCGACCTGTTCGGGCGCGTCGGCTTCGGGCTGACCGTGGCGGCGGGCCTGCTCCACGCGGTGTCCCTGGTCGCGCGGGGGCTCGCCGCCGACCCGAACCGGGTGCCCTGGGGCAACATGTACGAGTTCACCCTGGCCGGCACGTTCGTGGTCACGCTGCTGTACGTCGTCATGCGGCGCCGTCTCGGCCTGGCGTGGATGGCGCCGCTGGTGGTCGCCTTCGTCCTGGTGCTGCTGATGGTCGACGTGGTCTGGCTCTACGCCCCCGTCTCGCCCCTGACCGAGGCGCTCAACTCGCCGTGGCTGGTGATCCACGTCGTGTCGGCGGTGATCGCCACCGGCGCGTTCAGCCTCGGCGGCATCTGCTCGGTGCTCTACCTGCTGAAGGACCGGGCGATCACCCGGGGCACCCAGAGCGACACCGGCTACCTCTCGCGAGTCCCCGGTCTCGCCACCCTCGACCGGGTCTCCTACCGGCTGCACGCCTTCGGGTTCCCGGTGTGGACCTTCGCGGTCCTGATCACCGGGCCCATCTGGGCGCACCAGGCCTGGTCGACGTACTGGAACTGGGACCCCAAGGAGGTGTGGGCGTTCATCACCTGGGTGGTCTACGCCGCCTACCTGCACGCCCGGTCCACCGCGGGCTGGAAGGGCCGCAACGCCGCCTACCTGGCGCTGCTCGGCACGGCGACCCTGTGGTTCAACTTCATCGGCATCAACTTCTTCTCCACCACGTCGCAGCACAGCTACGCGAGCGCGGACACGGTGTCGGTCGCACCCGTCGACGCCGGCGCGCGCGCCTCGCTCTGACGACCCGTCACGAGCGCAGGCGCCTCCCCCGCCGGGGGGTGCCCGGCGTCACGTCGAACGGATTTGGCATGTGCCGCGTCGTCGCCTAATGTTCTCTGAGTCGCCAGGGAGCGGCGGGCAACAAGATCCGGTCAGGATCGGGTTGCCGGCCCCGAGGAGACCACCCCGTGACCGCCAGGTCGCACACCGATCGTCCGGCCTCGCGCCAGCCGAGAGGTGGCGCCGAGCAGTCACCGGGGAGCGGAGGAGAAAGGCCCGAATTGCACGGGCCGATCACCTCGGCTAATGTTCGGAATGCCTCGCCGCCGCAGCGCTGAAATGCCGCGGGACGAGATGCGTCTGATTCTTGAGAACTCAACAGTGTGTCATAGTCGACGAATTAGTTTGTTTGCCCCGTTGACTCTCTTTCTCTGCCGCTGTTTTTGGGTGGTGGGGTTGTGGGTTGATGGTTTTGGTAAGGCAATGATTCTGGCAATATATTGTCGGGGTTTTGTTCTTGTCAGGCATCTCTTTTTCCTCGCATGGGCCTTT